>JBIQKC010000079.1:0-3814 GCA_044506885.1 Sphingomonadales bacterium | reverse complement strand
CCTCCCCCGATCGGGGGAGGGTTGGGTGGGGGTATCCGACGCCAGCGTCGACGCGCGGGCCGAGAATACCTTGGGCGGCCTCGCTCCCCACCCCCAACCCCTCCCCGCCGGGGAGGGGAGATTCAATGTCATGCGGACAGATTCTAGGCCTCGCCCCGCGCGCGTTTTGCCTGCATGTCGGCGGCGCTTTCGTTGGGCACGAAGCTGTCCGATGTCACGCCGAGCCAGATCAGGATCGGCGTGGACATGAAGATCGAGCTGTAAGTACCGACGAAGATGCCCAGCGTGATGGCGGCGGTGAAGCCGAAGATCACGTCCGGGCCGAGCAGCAGCAGCGCCACCAGCGTGATCAGCAGCGAGGTGGAAGTGACGACGGTGCGCGAGAGGGTTTCGTTCACCGACAGGTCGAGCAGTTCCGGCATCGGCATCTTGCGGTATTTCTTCAGGTTCTCGCGCACGCGGTCGTAAATGACGATGTTGTCGTTGAGCGAGTAGCCGATCAGCGTCAGCAGCGCGGCGACGATGTTGAGATCGAACTCCATCTGCAACAGCGCGAACAGGCCGAGCGTCAGCGTAACGTCATGCACCAGCGCGAACAGCGCGCCGACGCCGAATTGCCATTCGAAGCGGGCCCAGATGTAAATCGAGATGCCGATCGCGGCGAGCGCCAGCGCGATCATGCCGGTCTGGAACAGTTCGTCGGACACCTTGCCCGAGACCGATTCCACGCCGTCTATCCGGGCATCGGCATGGTTCGCCTCAATCGTCGAGACGATTTCGCGCGTCATCGCGGCGGCGAGGCCGAGATGCCCTTCGTCTTCCGGCAGCTTCATCCGGATGGCGATCTTGTTGGGCTCTCCGAACTGCTGGATGATCGGTTCCCCGTATCCGAGCGCGTCGACTTCCTCGCGCACTTCGGCCAGCGGGGCCTCGGAGCTTTCGACGAAGGTGACGCGGATCGACTGGCCGCCGACGAAATCGACGCCGAGGTTCAGCCCCCTGGCGAAGACCAGTGTCACCGCGGCGATCATCAGCAGGATGCTGACGGTGTAGAACGGCACCCGCCAGCGCAGGAACCTGATGTTGGTGTTGTCGGGAATGAGCTTGAGGAGTTTCATCGCGCCAATCCTACAACACGATATCCGCAGGGCGCTTCTTGCGCAGCCAGACGGCGACCCACATCCGGGTCAGGGTAACGGCGGTGAACACCGAAGTGACGATGCCGATCATCAGCACCACCGCGAAACCGCGCACCGGCCCGGAGCCGAACAGGAACATCAGCACGGCGGCGATGGTGTTGGTGATATTGGCGTCGAAGATCGCCCGGCTCGCTTCCTTGTAGCCCAGTTCCACCGCCTGGACCACGCGGCGGCCGCGGGCGCGCTCTTCGCGGATGCGTTCGTTGATCAGCACGTTGGCGTCGACCGCCGCGCCGACCGTCAGCACGAGGCCGGCAATACCCGGCAGCGTCAGCGCCGCCAGCGGGCCGAGCAGGGCCATGACGCCGAGGATCATCAGCACGTTGATGAGCAGCGCGCAGCAGGTGTAGATTCCGAAGCGGCCGTAAGTGGCGAGCATGAACGCGACCAGCAGGCCCATCCCGACCAGCATCGCCACTGCGCCCTTTTCGATCGAGTCCGCGCCGAGTTCCGCGCTGATGGTGCTTTCCTCCACCACCGTCAGATCGACCGGCAGCGCGCCCGAGCGCAAGGCAATGGCGAGCTGGTTCGCGGTATCGACGGTGAAGCCGCCCGAGATGTTGGCGCTGCCGCCCAGGATCGGCTCGTTGATGTTGGGCGCGGACAGCAGTTCGCCATCGAGGATGATCGCGAACGGCTTGCCGACGTTCTGGGTGGTCAGCCGGGCGAAGCGCGCGCCGCCCTGCGGATCGAACTGGATGATGACGACAGGCTCGTTGGTCTGCGGATCGAAGCTCTGCTGCGCATTGGTCAGCGCATCGCCGCGAATGCCGCCGAGCCGCCGCACCGCCATCGTGACACCGTCGTAGTCGCTGCCGGGCGCGCCCGACACGAGTTCGCTGCCGGGCGGAGCGATGCCCTGGGCGATGTCCGATTGCAGCGCCGTCTGGTCGACCAGCTTGAATTCCAGCTCCGCCGTCTGGCCGAGCAGGTCCTTGAGCTCCTGCGGATCCTGCAAGCCGGGGACCTGCACCACGATTCGATCGGAACCCTGGCGGATGATGGTCGGTTCGCGCGTGCCGAGCGCGTCGATGCGCTTGCGCACGACCTCGGTAGCGCTTTCCATCGCGTTGTTGACCGCGAGATCGAGACCGGCGCGGGTCTGGCTGAGCACGACGCGGGTGCCGTCCACCACCTGGATGGTCCAGTCGCGCTGCCCGGTGAGGCCGGCGCCGGTGGTCAGCGGTTCGAGCAGGTCGCGCACCGCATCGACCTGCGAGCGGTCCTCGACCATGAACGAGAGCCGGCCGCCGGACGTCGAGATGTCACCGATGCGGATGCGCGGTTCGGCATCGCGCAGCGCGGCGCGGACCGCCTCTTCCATCGTGTCGAGGCGCTGGCTGGCGACTTGCGCCGGATCGGCCTCGAGCATGATGTGGCTGCCGCCGGCGAGGTCTAGCCCGAGGTTGACCATCGGACCGGGCAGCACGTCCGGCCACCGCACGCCGGTCAGCGACACCAGCGAGGGAATGGCCGCGAGGGCGAAGAACAGCGTGAACGCCCACAGATAGAGGCGCTTCAGGGGAGGAAATTCGAGCATCGGCGTGTGTCTGCCGTCAGTCGTTCGCGGGCTTGCCGCCGGGCGGGACGATGTCCCCGAGGGTCGTCTTGACCGCCTTTACGCGCACGCCCTGGGCGATTTCGAGCTCTACGTACTGATCGTCGACCTTGATGACCTTGCCGAGCAGGCCACCGGCGGTGACAACCTGGTCGCCCTTCTTGACCGCGGCGATCTTTTCCCGGTGCGCCTTCTGCTGCCGCATCTGCGGGCGAATGATGAGGAACCAGAAGATCGCCACCATGCCGATGATCGGCAGGAACTGGATCCAACCCGGCGGTGCGGCGCCCGCGCTACCGGCGGCAAGAAAATCAAGCATGACAAGGGCCCATCAGGAACGAGAATTCAGCGTTGTTCTGCGGCGAGGCGAGACAGGCGTACGCCGCCCCGCCCACGATGGCCGCCGCGCCTAGCAGCATTGTCGGAGGGTGGCAATCAGCGGGCCCGCCGCCGCCAATGCTTGCCTTGCCTGGGGCGCTTGCCTATAGGCCCGGCCTCCACTGGATCGGGACGTAGCGCAGCCTGGTAGCGCATCACACTGGGGGTGTGGGGGTCGGAGGTTCGAATCCTCTCGTCCCGACCAGTGATTTCAATAACTTAGTGGAAACCAACTCCCGCCCTTCGGGGCGGGGGTAGGTCATGGGTAGGTCACAGCGCAGGTTCAGCGTTGCCCGGCCCTGATCGAATCGTTTACGCACCACCTTGGCTTCGTCGAATGTGGCGACGAACGTTACGTCGTGCTATCCGACGACCGAGGGGGATGCGCTGAATGCAGAACAATCGTCGGCAGTTCTATATATTTGACCTAGAGTTAGCCGCGCGCAAAGCCGGTGCTACCATACCGACGATGAACGACATAGTGCCCGTTCTTCAACGGATGAAGGACACCGCGCGGACTTACTCTTTGCGCTCCAACACAGCGACAATGCTGATTGGCGATATGGCTGTGAACGCGGCCCAACAGTTCGTCACCTTATTGGTGCGCCTGTCCGACACGACGACTGTGCATGGCGGTGACAAAGTGTGCCACTGGAACGCCGGCGTTGTGCTGAGCGTG
>JBIQKC010000036.1:0-26906 GCA_044506885.1 Sphingomonadales bacterium | reverse complement strand
GGCGGCGCGTGCAGCCTGCGCGGTGATCCAGTTGCCGAGCGTGATGATGACGCCGGTTTCTTCCGCCACCGGAATGAACTCGTCGGGGCGCAGTTCGCCCTTTTCCGGATGGAACCAGCGTACCAGCGCTTCGAAGGTGCGGATCTTGCCGGTTTCGAGATCGACGATCGGCTGGAAGAAGATCGACAGCTCGTCGCGCTGGATGGCGGCGCGCAGTTCGGCCTCGATCTCCTTCTTGCGCACCAGCCCGCGGGTCATCGCGGTGTCGAAGAAGCAGATCTGGTTCCGGCCGCCGATCTTGGCGTGGTAGAGCGCGAGGTCGGATCCCTGCATCAACGTGTCGACGTCCGCGCCATCGTCGGGTAGCAGCGCCACGCCCATCGAGGTGGCGGTTTCGATCCGCTGGCCGTCGACGAGCGTCGGCCGGGCGACGTGATTGGCGAAGGCGCGGGCCAGGCGTTCGGCCTCGCGCCGGCTGGGAACGGCGGCAACGACGATGAACTCGTCGCCGCCGAACCGCGCAACGCAGGCGCTTTCGGGCGCGGCCGCCTTGAGCCGGCTTGCGATTTCGCCGAGCACCTTGTCGCCCGCCGTATGGCCGAGCGTGTCGTTTATTTCCTTGAACCGGTCGAGATCGAGCCAGAACAGCGCCAGCTTGTGCCGGTCGGGCAGGGCGATCAGCATTTCGACCAGATCGTGGTTGAGCCCGGCGCGGTTGGCGAGGCCGGTGACGACATCGGTGCGCGCCAGTTGCTGCATCTGGTCGGCGAGGCGGTTGCTGGTTTCGGCGGCGTCGATCGAGGACTGCATGACCTGGAAGATCGAGACCGTGATCGTCATCATCGCCGGCAGCAGCAGCGCCAGCGACAGGGCGAGGATCTTGTACGATATTTCCGGCGCCACGGCGCAGACGGCGATGACCGGGCCGATCGCCAGCAGCAACTGACCGATGGCGATGGCCGGCCGGCCGGCGTTGCGCGAGGCCATGGCGACGCCGTAGGCGATGGTGTTGCCGATTGTGAGCGTCTGCACGGTCGCCTGGACATGGAACAGCACCGATTGCGCAGCCATGACGCCGCACATGGCGGCATAGCTGAAGCCGCCGATCTCGTAGGCCAGCTCGAGCGTCTTGGTCTCGAACCGTTCGAGCCGGGGCATGACATAGGCGCCGATGGCGCGCAGGATGGCGACGACCGTGAGGATCGAGGCGGAGATGGCCAGGGCGCGGCCACCCGCTTCGATCGCCGCGCCCCATGCGGTGAGAATGCCGCACAGCGATGCGATCAGCACGCCGCTGGGCTTCGCGTAGAGCGTATCTATCAGGATTCGCCGGACGCGATCGTCCGTGGCGCTGGTCGCGCGCCGCAGCAGATAGTGGCGAATAAACGCGATCATTGACATCCCGGGTTTCACGTTTCGGTAGCCAAGGAGCGTCACTGATTGGTTAACGGCGCGTCAGGATTTGCGTATTTCGGCGGCTGCCACGGCGTATTCGAACGGCCGCGCAATCGAGGCATGGTTGCCTTATGGTAAATATTTCGTTAAAACGGCTGCCGGAATCTCCAATATCCCTTTGAAGAATCTCATTGTTTGCGGGGACAAGTGGCTGACGTACTGGCCGTGCCGCCGCTCGTGAGGGCGCGAACCGATCTGGAGCCCCGGCCGACGCGGGCGGAAATCCATGCGCGCATCGCGCCGTTCGCGCGCCCCGATTCCTTCCAGGGCTACAAATCGCTGGCGGTCGACCTGACGCTCTACGCGCTCGGCATTGCCGGCGTGCTGCTGTTCGAAGGGGTATGGGGCAAGGTCGGCGGCGGGCTGCTGGCGGGCCTGGCGCTGGTCAATCTCGGCTCGCTGTCGCACGAGGCGGCGCACCGGACGGTGGTGAAGTCGAAGCTGGGCAACAAGGCGATCGCCGTCCTCACGCTGACGATGATCCTGTTCAACTATCGCCTGTGGGTCTACGACCATCACGTGCTGCACCACGGGCGCACCAACGTGAAGCACAACAACTTCCTGTCCCCGCTGACGCTGGACGAATACCGGGCGATGCCGCGCCTGCGCCGCGCGCTCTATCGCAGCTATCACTCGCCCACGGGGCTGGGCATCCTGCTCTATTTCCTGCTCGAACGCTGGCCGACCGTGCATTACCTGCCCGGCGCCTGGCTGCCGAAGAAGTTCCATGCCTCCGCCTGGGGCTATACGGCGCTGCTGACCGCGTGGATGGCGGCCCTGCTGAGCCTGCTGGTGCTGGTCCCCTCGGGCCGGGGCGACAGCGTGGCGGCCGCGGTGCTGTGCGGGTTCGTGCTGCCCTATACGATCTGGTTCACGACTTTCTCGATGACCGCCTTCCTCCAGCACACCAATCCGCAGCTGCGCTGGTATCCCGATGTCGCGAGCATGGCCTCGCCATCGCAATCGACCTCGGTGCACGTCGGCATCCCGCACTGGATGAACCACATGACGCACTATGTGCTGGAGCATCCGGTGCATCATGTGACCGCGATGATCCCGCACTACCACCTGAAGAGGGCGCAGGCGGAACTGGCGGGGCTGGTCGCGCCCGACATCATCGCCATGCGCTTCACGCCCGGAAACATGGCCGACGTGCTGCGGCGGTGCCGCCTCTACGACTACGAGGCGCACGCCTGGCTCGATTTCGAGGGCAGGGTGACGGCGACGCCGCTCGACACCAGCGTGGCGGGCGCGCGCCGGACCGGGCCTTCGCCGGGAGATTTGCTGCCCGATCGGGACCTGCCGGATTCGCCGGGCGTGTTCTTCCCCGCCGACGCGGCTTCGGCCGCCGAGCCTGCCGTTACCGACCGGCGCGAGGACGCCTGAGCGCGTGCGCGGCGGCTCAGGGCCGCCGCTTGCCGCCTTCGATGCCGCAGACGTCCATCGCCGCCGCCATGGGCCGATCGAGCGTGCGGCAGATGCCGAGCCACCACAGATAGCCCTGGCGATCGTCGGCGCTCAGCGCCGCTTCCGCCTGCCCCCGCGCCCGGTGCGCGGCCGCAAGGCCATGGGCGGCGAAATGGCGCAGGGCGGCATGGAGCATGGCGTCGGTCGCATGGCCGCCGCCGTTGTCGTTGGCCGGCGGCATTTGGGCGGCGCGGACCGCCAGCGGGCTCATGCGCGCGGCGATCGCGGAAGGTGGTGCGGCGAAGCGGATGGACATGATCGGCGCCCGTTGCAGCAAGCTGGAGCGTCCATCGGCTAGCGCCGGGCGGCTAAGCGAGTGTTCGGACGAATGGTTTACCCGGTGTTTACCATCCGCTTTCCCTGCCGGGGATGGGGGGAGAGCGTCGCCGCTACTCCCCGGTATCCACCGCGCCCAGCGCATCGGCGGGTTGCCAGTCCACCGCGTACGTGCGCTCGGGCAGCGTCACCGTTATCGCCTGCCCCGGATCGGCGGCATCGGCGGCGAGGCGCAGGGTGTAGCGGCCGCGCGGGAGCACCCAGCGCTTGTTCGCCACATCGAACCCGGCGGCAAAGCGCGGGTCGAGCGTGACCGAATAGGCCCCGCTTTCTCCCGCCCCCAGTTCCGCCCTGGCCCAGCCCGCCAGCCGCGGCTCGCCGCCGGGCGGGGCGATATAGAGCTGCGGCGTGTCGATGCCCGCGCGCGTCCCGGTGTTGGCGACAGTGAAGCGGGCGGTGAGCGTGGCGGCGTCGAAAGCGAGGCCCGAGTGGGCGAAGCTGGTGTAGCCGAGCCCGTGTCCGAACGGGAACAGCGGCGTGTGGCCCTGGCGCGTGAACCAGCGGTAGCCGACGTCCGCGCCTTCGGGATAGGTCGCCTCGAACGGTTCGGGCTGGGTGTTGCCGATGGCGTTGCCGCGCGGCAGCAGCGAGCCGGGGAGGACCGGGTTGGGCAATTGCGCCTCGTCCGCCGGGAACGTGATGGGCAGGCGGCCCGAGGGGTTGACCTTGCCGAACAGCACGTCGGCGATCGCTTCCCCGCCGCGCCCGCCGGGATACCATGCCTCGACCACCGCCTTCACGCCATCGAGCCAGGGCATCTTCACCGCGCCGCCGGTTTGCAGCACGACCACGGTATTGGGATTGGCGGCGGCGACGGCGGCGATCAGCGCGTCCTGCTCGCCGTCGAGCGCCATGGCGGCATCCTGCCCTTCCATCGTGAACTGGGTGGCGAAGACCACCGCCACTTCGGCATTGCGCGCGGCCTCTACCGCTTCCGCTACATCGCGGCCGCTGGCGAAGCCGACCTGCGCCTGCGGGGCCGCAGCGCGGATCGCGTCGAGCGGGGGCGAGGGGTGGAGATAGATCGCGCGGATGAACACCGGCGCGGGGACCGGCGGGGGCAGCAGGACGATGCCTGCCGGCTTGACCTGGCTCGACCCGCCGCCCGACCACACGCCGTGATTGGCCGCGCCGCCAATCACGGCGATGCTGCGCGCGGAGGCCGACAGGGGCAGCGCGCCGGCTTCGTTCTTCAGCAGCACGATCCCGCGATGCGCGGCGTCGAGCGGGACATGCGCGTTGGCGGCGAGATCGGGGTTGACGCCGGGCCCGACGGGATTGTCCATCACCCCGTGGGCGAAATAGCTGCGCAGGATGCGCGTGACCATCGCGTCGAGCTGTTCCTGCTCCAGCGCGCCGCTGTCGATCGCCTGGCCGAGCATGGCCCCGAACCACGGCCATTCGTCGAGTTCGTAGCCCATTTCCTGGTCGAGCCCGGCATTCACCGCCTTGACCGTGGAATAGACCGCGCCCCAGTCCGACATCATCCAGCCTTTCCAGCCCCAGTCGTCGCGAGCGATGGAAATCAACTGCTTGCTCTCGCAGGCGTAATCGCCGCCGACCTTGTTGTAGGCGCACATGATCGCGCCCGGATCGGCGATCTCGATCGCTTTCTGGAACGCCAGCAGGTCGCTTTCGCGCATCGCCGCCTCGTCCATCCGCACATCGATCACGTCGCGGCCGAGATCCTGCGCGTTTAATGCGAAGTGCTTGGTGGTGGCGACGATGTCGTTCGACTGGATGCCCTTGACCGACTGCCCGACCATGATCCCGGCCAGCAGCGCATCCTCTCCGGCATATTCGAAGTTGCGGCCCCCGCGCGGTTCGCGGGTCAGATTGACGCCGCCCGCGAGCATGACGTTGAAGCCCTTCGTACGCGCCTCGCCGCCGATGGTCGCGCCGCCGGTATAGGCGACGCGCGGGTCGAACGTCGCCGCGAGCGCGAGGCCGGAGGGGAGCGCGGTCGCCGGGTTCTCGTTCTGGTGCGCGGCGGCGACGCCGAGGCTGGCGTCGGTCATCCGCTGCGCCGGGATGCCGAGCCGATCGACGCCGGGCACGTAGCCGGCCGATTGCGGAACGCCTTCGGGGCGCACGGGCATCTGGTTGGGATAGTGGCCGAGGACCAGCCGCAGCTTCTCCTCCCGCGTCATCTGCGCGACCAGATCGGCGGCGCGGGCGTCGGGATCGGCTTGCGCCTCCTGCGCGGACGCGGGGCCCGCCCGAGTCAGCGCCAAGGTCAGGGCCAGCGCGGCGAGCGGCAATGCGATATGCTTCATGGTCTCTCCCCCAGCAGTTCGGTCAGTTTTTCGAGTGTCGGCGGGTCGGCGCGCCAGTGGTGCGCGAACAGGCCGCGATTGCCGAACAGCGCGGCGGCGATGCCGCGCGCGCCGTTCTCGCGCCACAGGCGAGCGAGATCGTCCGCCATCGGATCGTCGACCGGGCGGGCGTCGCCGCGAATGTGGCGCAGCCAGGCGGCGAGCGCCGCGAGAATGGCCGGGCATTCGCGTCCCTGCGCCCGATGCGCGGCGAGGGGTTCGAGCCAGCGCTGCGGCGCCTTCTGGCTGCCGTCCATGGCGATCTGGCTCAGCCGGTGTTCGAGCGCCGGGTTGGCGAAGCGGGCGAGCAGCGCGTCGGCATAGGCGGCGAGATCCTGCCCCGGCGCGGGCGTGAAGCTGGTGGCCGCTTCCTCGCGCATCAGCCGCTCGACCAGCGCGCGCAGGGCGGGATCGGCCACGGCTTCGTGGACGAAGGCGTGGCCGCGTTCGAGGCCGCAATAGGCGAGCGCCGAATGCGCGCCGTTGAGCATCCGCAGCTTGGCGGTCTCGTACGGCCCGACATCGCTTACGAGCTGCGCGCCGTGGCGCTCCCAGCTGGGGCGGGGGCCGGCAAACCGGTCCTCTATCACCCATTGGCTGAAGCGCTCGGTGAACACCGCGCCTTCATCGCGCAGGCCGATCCGGCGTTCGAGATCGTCGAGATCGGCGGCGGTAGCCGCAGGGACGATGCGATCGACCATCGCGTTCGGAAACGTGCATTCGCGCGCGACCCAATCGGCGATTTCGGGCTGGCGCGCTTCGGTCCACCGGCCGAACAGGCGCTCCAGCTCGCGGCCGTTGGCCGGGAGGTTGTCGCACGACAGCAGGGTGAGGCCGGGCAGGCCCTGCTCCATCCGCCAGCGCAGGCCGCGCGCCAGCAGCGGATAGAAGCTGCGCTCCGCCGCGCCCGGATCGAGCGCGCCGTCCGGCCGGCGCGCATAGCCTTTCTCGGTGACGGTGAAGCTGGCGATGCGCGTTTCCGGGGCGGCGATGCGGTCGACGACCGCGCTCGGATCGCGCGGGGCGACGAGGACTTCGCGGACCGCGCCGACAACGCGCGTGGAGCTGCCGTCCGCATCGCGCTCGGTGAGCGTGTAGAGCCCGTCCTGCGGATTGAGCTGTTCCGCGACCGTCGGCGAGCGCAGCGAGACGCCGGCAATCATCCAGTCGCGCTCGCCTGCGTTCATGGCGAGGTCGGTGTGCCACGCCTGATGCGCGCGATGGAACGCGCCGAGGCCGAAGTGAACCACGCCGATGCGCTGCGCCGCGCGGTCGTAGGCCGGGCGGGCGGCGGCGGGGGAAAGATGGCCGAGGGTTGCGGAGGAAAGCCTCATAAAAGCCCCTCCCCTTCAGGGGAGGGGTTGGGGTGGGGGATGTCGAGCAACCGCCATGCTCGCGAACCTGCCCCGCCCCCGGCCCCTCCCCTGAAGGGGAGGGGAGAACGACATCGAGCCCTCACAACCGATACGCCGCCTTCGCCAGATCGTAGGCCAGCGCTTGCGCCAGTTCGGCCGCTTCCCAATCCTCGATCCGGTGCTCCGCCACCAGTTCGGCCAGGAAGCCGCAGTCGATGCGGCGGGCGACATCGTGACGGGCGGGGATGGAAAGGAAGGCGCGGGTGTCGTCGTTGAAGCCGACGGTGTTGTAGAAGCCTGCCGTTTCGGTGGTCATGCGGCGGAAGCGGCGCATGCCTTCGGGGCTGTCGTGGAACCACCACGCGGGGCCGAGCCTGAGGCACGGATAGTGCCCGGCGAGCGGCGCCAGTTCGCGGGCGTATGCGCTCTCGTCGAGCGTAAACAGGATGAGGGTAAAGTCCCGTTCGTTGCCAAAGCGGTCGAGCAGCGGCTTGAGGGCGTGGACGTAATCGGTGCGGAGCGGGATGTCGGCGCCCTTGTCGCGGCCGAAGCGTTGGAAGAGCCGTGCGTTGTGGTTGCGGAAGGAGCCGGGATGGATTTGCATCACCAGGCCGTCGTCGATGCTCATCGCGGCCATTTCGGTCAGCATCTGGGCGCGGAACAGTTCGGCTTCCGCCGGGGTGAAATCGCCCGAGGCAACGCGGGCGAACAGGACCTCGGCTTCGGCCGGGGCAAGGTCGGCGGTTTGCGCGCTGTGGTGGCCGTGATCGGTGCTGGTCGCGCCCGTCGCGGCGAAAAAGGCGCGGCGTTGGCGGTGCGCGGCAAGGTAGCCGGGCCAGGTGCGGCAGTCTTCGCCGGTCAGTTCGGAGAATCTGTCGAGATTGGCGGCGAAGCCTTCGAATTCCGGGTCGATCACCGGATCGGGGCGATAGGCGGTGACGACCTTTCCGCCCCAGTCGCTTGCAGCGATCGTGCGATGATGTTCCAGCGTGTCGAGCGGGCTCTCGGTCGTGGCGATGGCTTCGATCCCGAAGCGGTCGAACAGCGCGCGCGGGCGAAACTCGGGGCGCCGCAGGGCATCGGTCACGGTGTCGAAATAGAGGTCCGACGTTGCGGCATCGAGCCGGACTTCGATCCCGAACACTTCGGCGAAGACCCAGTCGAGCCACATGCGCGAGGGCGTGCCGCGAAACAGGTGATAGCGTCCGGCCAGCAGCCGCCATGCCTCGCGCGGGTCGGCGGCCGGGTTGCCGATGCCGAGGTCTTCCAGCGGCACGCCTTGCGAATAGAGCATGCGGAACAGGTAGTGGTCGGGCGTCAGCAGCAGGTCGGCGGCGTTGCCGAACGGCTCGTCGAGCGCGAACCACGCCGGGTCGGTATGGCCGTGCGGGCTGACGATGGGGAGGCCGGATACCGCGCCGTAAAGCTCGCGCGCCAGCGCGCGCACGCCGGGCTCCGCCGGGAACAGGCGATCGGGATGCAGCGCGAGCGGGCGGGTCAATGTCTCTCTCCTCCAGCTTGTGTTTTATCGCACCCTAGCGCAATGGTAGCGCTAACGGGAGAGGAGTTTCGGGCATGAAGATTGCTTCGGCAAGGGTCATTGTCACATGCCCAGGCCGCAATTTCGTGACGCTCAGGATCGAGACCGACCAAGGCGTCCACGGGATCGGCGACGCCACGCTGAACGGGCGCGAACTGGCGGTGGCGAGCTACCTCGTCGATCACGTGATTCCGTGCATCGAAGGCATGGACCCGCGCCGGATCGAGGACATCTGGCAATACCTCTATCGCGGGGCCTACTGGCGGCGCGGGCCGGTGACGATGAGCGCGATCGCCGCCGTCGATACGGCGCTGTGGGACATCAAGGCCAAGATGGCGGGGATGCCGCTGTACCAGTTGCTCGGCGGGCGCAGCCGCGATCGCGTGCTGGTCTATGGCCATGCCAACGGGCGCGACCTGGAAGAAACGGTCGATGCCGTCGGCAGGTATATCGACATGGGCTACAAGGCGATCCGCGCGCAGAGCGGGATTCCGGGGATCGACAAGGCCTATGGCGTCGGGCGCGGCGACCTGCATTACGAGCCGGCCGATGCCCGGCTGCCGACCAATACCGTGTGGGATACGCCGAAATACCTGAACTTCGCGCCGAAGCTGTTCGACAAGCTGCGCGAGGCATACGGCTTCGAGAGCGAACTGCTGCACGACGTGCATCACCGGCTGACACCCAACGAGGCGGCGCAACTGGGCAAGGCGCTGGAGCCGTACCGGCTGTTCTGGATGGAGGACGCGACCCCGGCGGAAAACCAGGAGGGGTTCCGCCATATCCGCCGCCACACGACCACGCCGCTGGCGGTGGGCGAGGTGTTCAATTCGATCTGGGACTGCAAGCAACTGATCGAGGAGCAACTGATCGACTACATCCGCTGCACCGTGGTCCACGCCGGGGGGATCACGCACTTGCGCCGCATCGCCGATCTTGCCGCGCTCTATCAGGTGCGCACCGGCAGCCACGGGGCGACCGACCTGTCGCCGGTGTGCATGGGCGCGGCGCTTCATTTCGACACCTGGGCGCCGAACTTCGGCATCCAGGAATACATGCGCCATACCGAGGAGACCGACGCGGTATTCCCGCACGATTATCGTTTCGAGAACGGTTTCCTGCTATGCGGCGAGGCGCCGGGGCACGGCGTTGACATCGACGAGACTCTGGCGGGCCGGTATCCCTACGATCCTGCCTGCCTGCCGGTCGCGCGTCTCGAAGACGGAACGCTGTGGAACTGGTGAGGGGAAGCGGCGTGAGCCCGCAGCGAAGCAGAATCGTGTGCCTTGGCGAGGCGATGGTCGAACTGACGCCCCAGCACGGGCGCTGGAACGTCCACTATGGCGGCGATACCCTGAACGTGGCGCTGCACCTGACGCGGATGGGGCACGATGTCGCCTACCTGACCGCGCTGGGCGGCGATCCGTTTGCCGGCAACATGCGCCGGGCCTGGGCGCGCGAGGGCATGGACGTGTCGCTGGTGCTGACCGACGCCAGGCGCACCACCGGGCTCTACAGCATCGACACCGACGAGAACGGCGAGCGGCATTTCTCCTACTGGCGCGGGGAGAGTGCGGCGCGGGCGATGTTCCTCGCGCCGGGGATCGACGCCGCGATCGAAACCGCGCGCGACGCAGACCTGCTGTTCTTCTCGCTCATCACGCTGGCGATCCTGCCCGACGAGGCGCGCGAGCTTGTGCTGGGGCTGGCGCGCAAGGTGCGCGCGGCGGGCGGCAAGGTGGCCTTCGACAGCAACTATCGCCCGCGCCTGTGGGAAAGCCCGGAAAAGGCGCGCGCGTGGCGCGACCGGGCGGCGGCGGTCGCGACGTACGGCCTGCCCTCGCTGGAGGACGAACTGCGGCTGGGCGCGCCCGGAGGGCCGGCGGTGATCCTCGATCACTGGCGGCGCTGCGGATGCGAGGAAGTGGTGGTCAAGATGGGCGGTTCCGGCATCATGCTGCCCGACGGGACCGAGGTTAAGCCCGAGGCGCAGCTCCACGCGCTCGACACCAGCGGGGCCGGCGATGCGTTCGACGCCGGCTACCTCGCGGCGCGGCTGCGCGGGGCATCGCTGACCGCCGCGGCGGCGCAAGGCCAGCGGCTGGCCGGCTGGACCGTGATGCGCGCCGGCGCGATCCCGGAACGCGATCACGCGGCCCCTTATGCGGAGCTGGTGTCCGGACGCTGAGCGCGGCGGGAGGGCGCGGCCTCGAATGCCGGACTTTCTCCATGTTTGCGCTACCACCGCAAAGCTGCGATGCATTGCGCGCCGCCGCGCGGAATCGGCGGCCGGTGCGCGCGATCACGGGGGAGGGTCCGACATGAGGATTATCGTGGCCACGATGCTGATGCTGGCGATGCTGGCGGCGCAGCCCCTGTCCGCGCAGCCTCTGTCCGCGCAGCCTCTGTCCGCGCAGCCGCCCAAGGGGAGCCCGGTGGACCGGCACGGGGCATTGTCGGTGAAGGATGGCCGCATCGTCGGCGCGCATGGCGAGCCGGTGGTGCTGCGCGGCATGAGCCTGTTCTGGTCGCAATGGGCGCCGCAATACTACGATGCGGCGACGGTCGAGTGGCTGGCGAAGGACTGGAAAGTGGACGTGGTCCGCGCCGCGATCGCGGCCGAAGGCGACGACAGCGCGCTGACCCGGTTCGACCGCGAGTTCGCCAAGGCGAGCACGGTGATCGAGGCGGCGGCGGCCAACGGGCTTTACGTGGTGGTCGACTGGCACGCGCACCGCTCCTATCCCGACCAGGCGGAGAATTTCCTGACCGCCATCGCGCGCAAGTACGGCCACCTGCCGAACCTGATCTACGAAAACTGGAACGAGCCGCTGCGCGACGGAGTGGACTGGAGCCGCGACGTGAAACCGTATCACGAACGCACGATCGCGGCGATCCGGGCGATCGACCCCGACAACCTGGTGATCGCCGGCAGTCCGAGTTGGAGCCAGGACGTGGACATCGCGGCCGGGGATCCGCTGGCCTTCGCCAACGTCGCCTACACGCTGCATTACTACGCCGGCACGCACCGGCAAGGGCTGCGCGACAAGGCCGACGCGGCGCTGGCGAAAGGGCTGGCGCTGCTGATTACCGAGTTCGGCACGGTCGAGGCGACCGGCGACGGACCGATCGACCACGCTGAAAGCCGCCTGTGGTGGGACTGGGCCGAAGCGAACTGCATCGGATGGATGAACTGGTCGATCGGGGACAAGGACGAAACCAGCGCCGCGCTGAAACCGGGCGCCGCCCCGGCGGGCTGGAGCGATTCCGATCTTACCGAATCGGGCCGCCTGCTGCGCACCGAACTGCGCGCGGCGGAAGGTCGAAAACCGGCTTGCCTCGAATAGAGGACCGGCATACGTTAGCGCTACCAAATTGCGAAGGACCCCGCGAGACAGCGGCGCCGGAGGAGGGGACAGGATGAACACCACTACGCGCGGCAGCGTGAATACGGCGCTGATCGGGGCGATCGTCGCGGTGGCCACGATCGGGGGCCTGCTGTTCGGCTACGACAGCGGGGCGGTCAACGGCACCCAGACCGGGCTGACCGAGGAATTCGGCCTCAGCAGCGCGGGGCTCGGCTTCACCGTCGGTTCGCTGCTGATCGGCTGCGCGGTGGGGGCGTTCTTCGCCGGAAGGCTGGCCGATGCGATCGGGCGGCGCACGGTGATGATCTGCGCCGCGGTGCTGTTCGTGATCGGCGCGCTGGTCCAGGGGCTGACCGGCGTGCACGAGCTGTTCGTGCTGGCCCGCTTCGCCGGCGGCATGGCCGTGGGCGCGGCGAGCGTGCTTTCGCCGCTGTACATTTCCGAAGTCGCCCCGGCGCGGATTCGCGGGCGGTTGACCACCGTGCAGCAGGTGATGATCATCACCGGCCTGACGGCGGCCTTCGTGGTCAACTATTTCCTCGCCCAGGCGGCCGGCAATTCGCTCGGCGAAGTGGCGGGGACCACGGCATGGCGCTGGATGTATCTGGCGCAGGCGGTGCCGGCGGTGGTGTTCCTGGTGGCGCTGTTCTTCATCCCCGAAAGCCCGCGCTACCTCGTCAGCCGCGGCCGCGAGGACGAGGCGCGCAAGGTGCTGGCCAGCCTGTTCGGAGCGGACGAGGCGGAGCGCAAGATCGGCGACATCCGCGCCAGCTTTTCCGCCGACCACCGCCCCAGCTTCCGCGATGTGGCCGCGCCGGGCACGGTGTTCCGCCCGATCGTATGGGCCGGCATCATGCTGGCGACGTTCCAGCAGTTCGTCGGCATCAACATCATCTTCTACTACGGCGAGACGCTGTGGCGGCTGGCCGGTGTTTCGGAAGAGGTGGCGCTGGAACGCAACATCATCTCCGGCCTCGTCTCCATCGCGGCGGTGTTCGCGGCCCTGCTGGTGATCGACCGGATCGGGCGCAAGCCGCTGCTGATGATCGGGTCGCTCGGCATGGCGGTCACGCTGGGCGCGATGGCCTGGGCCTTCAGCGGCGCGGGGACCGACGCCGCCGGCAACCTCGCGCTGGGCGAGACGGCGGGCTGGACCGCGCTGATCGCGGCCAACCTCTACGTCATCTTCTTCAACTTCAGCTGGGGCCCTGTGATGTGGGTCATGCTGGGTGAAATGTTCCCGAACCAGATGCGCGGCTCGGCGCTCGCCATCGCGGGCCTGGCCCAGTGGACGGCGAACTATGTCGTGGTGCAGAGCTTCCCCGCCATGGCCGACGGGCTGGGCCTGGCGACCACCTATACGCTCTACACCGCGGCCGCGGTCGTCAGCTTCTTCCTGGTCAAGTCGTTCATCCGCGAGACCAAGGGCAAGGAGCTGGAGGAAATGGAGGGCTGATCCATCTATCGGGGGACAGATGGATCGCTATCCTGCCGGCGGCGGCCTCGCGCCGCCGCCGGCTATTTCTTGAGAGAGCCCGATGAAGGCTGACAAGCCCGTGCGTGTGGTGGTGCTCGGCGGCGGAACTGCCGGGTGGATGACCGCGGCTTCGCTGGCCAGACTCCTCGGGCCGCTCGTCACCGTGGATCTGGTGGAAAGCGAGGACATCGGCATCGTCGGCGTCGGCGAAGCCACGCTGCCGCATATTCGCAGCTTCGTCGAAAGCCTCGGCATCGACGAAGCCGCATTCATGAAGGCGACCCACGCCACCTACAAGCTGGGCATCGACTTCCGCGATTTCGGGCGCATCGGCGAAAGCTACGTCCATCCGTTCGGCAGTTTCGGCGAACCGGTCGGCGGCGTCGGCTTCCATCACTTCTGGCTGGAAATGCAGCGGCAGGGGCGGGCAGAGCCGCTCGACGCCTATTCGCTGGCGGTGGCGATGGCGCGGGCCAATCGCTTCCGCCCTCCGGCGCAGGACGACAGCCTCGCCTCGACATACGGCTACGCCTACCAGTTCGATGCCACGCTGTTCGGGCCGTTCATGCGCGAATTCGCGCTTGGCATCGGCGTCCGGCGGACCGAGGGCAAGGTGGTGGAAGTCCGCACCGATCCCGCGAGCGGGGACGTGGCCGCGCTGGTGCTGGAGGACGGGCGCGAACTTGCCGGCGACCTGTTCGTCGACTGCTCCGGCTTCCGCTCGCTGCTGCTCGGCCAGACGCTGGGGGAGGAGTGGGAGGACTGGTCGCGCTGGCTGCCGTGCGACCGGGCGGCGGCATTGCCGTGTTCCTACGTGAACGAGGAAATCGAGCCCTACACGCGTTGTATCGCCATGCCGGCGGGATGGCGCTGGCGCATCCCGCTGCAACACCGGATCGGCAACGGATACGTCTTTTCCAGCGCCTTCATCTCGGAGGACGAGGCATGTTCTACAATCGCCGGGGCGGTGGAAGGGCGGGCCCTGGCCGACCCGCGCGTGCTGCGCTTCCGCGCCGGGCGGCGGCGACATTCGTGGAGCCGCAACGTGATCGCCGTGGGGCTGGCGAGCGGGTTTCTCGAACCGCTCGAATCGACCTCCATCTATCTGACGCAGATGGCGATCACCTATCTGATCGAGCTGTTTCCGCTCGCCGGCCATATCGACCCGCGCGACCGTGACGAATTCAACCGCCTGGTGGACATGGAATACGACCGGGTGCGCGATTTCCTGATTCTGCATTTCCACGCCACCACGCGCGACGATTCGGCGTTCTGGAACCATGTGCGGACGATGGATGTACCCGGCACGCTGGCCGGCAAGATGGAGCTGTGGCGCGAGACCGGGCGGGTGGAGCGGTATTCCGACGGGCTGTTCTACGATGCGAGCTGGATCGCGGTCTACATCGGCCAGGGCTATATGCCGCGCCGACACGATGCGCGCGCCGCGCTTCCCCGGCCCGAGCAGATCGGGCGGGCGATGGATTCGCTGCGCGCGGCGATCGATGCGGAAGTGGCGGCGACGCCCGGCCACCGCGCATACCTGACGGCCGCGACCGAGCGGCTGGCGTCCGCGCCGTGAGCGCGCCGCGCGAACTGCCGCGCCGCGTGGTCGTGGCGGGCGATGGCCAGTTGGGCGCTTTTGCCGCCGTGGCGCTGGCGCGGACGCTGCCGGGAACCGAAGTGATCGTGATCGGCGCGCCGCCCGATCCGGCGGCGCTGGCCGACAGGATCGGCACGGCGCTGCCGTTCGGCAACCGCATCCACGACCGCTTTGGCCTCGACGAACAGGCGCTGGTGCGCGAGGCGGGGGCCAGCCACCGGCTGGTCGTCCGCTACGAAGGCTGGGTCGGGGCGGGGCGCGCGGGCGCGGCCCCTTACGGCGCGGCCATCGATCCGAAGCTGCGCACCGGATTCTCGCGCGCATGGGGCGGCGGGCCGCGCAATGCGACCGCCGCCACGCCGCCCGGCTCGCTGGCGGAAGTGCTGGCGGCTCAGGGCCGGTTCCAACCCGCCGCCGGCGCGCCGGACGCTCCGCTGGCGGACGTGGAGTACAGCTTGCGCTGGAATGTCCCGGCCGCTTGCGCGCTGCTGGGCCGCGCCGCGCAAGCGGCGGGCGTTCGCTATGTCAAAGGCCGCATTTCCGGCGTCGCGCCCGATGGCGCGGGCGGCATCGCCGAACTGGCGGTCGAAGGGCGCGGGACGATTTCGGCCGATCTCTATGTCGATTGCACCGGGCCGGGCGCGGCCTTGCTGTCGCGGCTGCCGGAATTCGGCTTCCGCGACTGGGCTGCGCATCTGCCGATCCGGTCGGTGGTGTTCGGCCGTCCCGGCGAGCCGATGGTGTCCTTGGTCGATCGCATGATCCTGACCGACGCTGGTTGGCTGGCCGAACTGGCGGGCAGGGACGGACGCCAGCTGGTGCTCGGCATGGCCGAAGGGATTGCGGACGACGCGGCCGTCACGCTGCTTGGCGGCGAGCCGGAGGAACGGATCGCGCTCGCCCCTGGCCGGACGGAGCAGGCGTGGCTGGGCAATGTCGTCGCCCTCGGCGATGCGGCGGTTCGGTTCGAGCCGCTGGGCTGGCTCAATCTCGATATTGCCCATCGCCAGCTCGATCTGCTGCTGGAACTGATGCCCGGCGTCAGCCCCGATCCCCGCGAGCGGGCCGAATTCAACCGGCGCAGCGCGCTGATGGCGGACCGGGTGCGCGATGTGCTGGGCGCGCACTACGCCGCGCCGGCGGCAAGCGCGCGTTTCCCCGGACTGGCGCGGAGCGAGGAGCTGGCGCTGGCGCTGGACCAGTTCGTGCGCCGGGGGCGGCAGCCGTTCTTCGAGGAAGCCCCGCTGCTGACGCAGGAGCTTGCGGCGCTGTTCGATGCGCTGGGCCACGAACGCGGGGAAGGGGCGGTGGCCCGCGCCGCCGATCCGCGCGCGGCGCAGGCGGCGGAGGAGGCGTTCGCCGCGCGCGCCGGCCGGGCGCTGCAAGACGCGCCGCCCTATGCCGCCTGGCTCGGCGCGGCGCTGGGCGGGCAGAGGGCGGGATAGGTCCTACCGCAAGACCTGCCGCAGGATCTGCCGCATCTGTTCGAACAGATGCGGGCTCGGCGGTCCGAGGATGCCTTTCGCGCGATCGGGCAGGTGGGCCGCGGGATCGCCGTTGCGGCCGAAGATGTAGTGATCGAACATCATCCGCCAGACTCGCCGTTCGCGATCGGGCAGATGGCGATAGGCCAGCATGGCGTGCAGCAGCGCATCGTAGCCGCCCGCCGCGCCTTCGGGCGCGTCGTTCCACCAGTAGTTGACCAGCACGCTGACCGGATCGAGCGCATCGACCCCGTGCCACCAGGCATAGGGGAGATAGAGCGCATCGCCCGGTTCCAGCACGGTCTGCATGGCGCTGGCCCAGGCTTCGGCGAAGCGTGGGTAGCGGTCGAGGTCCGGCGCTTGCGGATCGACCATGCTGACCGGCGTGCCCGCCGGCGTCAGTTCGAACGGGCCGGGATAGAGGTTGGGCAACTGCTCGGGCGGAAATAGCGTGAATCGCCGCCGCCCGGCGAGACATACGGCGATGTTTTCCTTGAGATCGTAATGCGGCGCCACGCGGACGCGGTTCCCCAGCCACATGCGCGGCGCGACATCGGGCGCGAGCGACATGGGATTGGCCTCCGCGAAACCCGGCAGGAGGTCGGGAATGGTTTCCGACTGCACGGCCATGGCCGGCGGATCGGGGTCCTCGGCGGCGCGCAGCAGGTCGGCCAGGAACGCTTCCAGCCGCCCGCTGTGGCGGCTGAAGTTGAGCGTGGTCATGTCGGGGCCGTAGAAGAACCGGCCCTTGCCCTCCGGCGGCAGCATGATGCCGCCGACCGGACGCCGGGGGCCGAACGCGATCAGGTAGTCGGCGAGCGCGCGATCTCCGTTGCGCGCGGCGGCGACGCCGGGCCAGTCCGCGGCAAGACCGCGCATCACAACCGGCCGCCCCGCCGCCCTGATCTCGCGCTGGAAGCGCTCGCTATCGACCGCGCCGGTTTCCGGCGTCGCCGGCGGGGCAGCCAGCATGCTCACGCCGGGACGCCGGACATGGCGTCGATGGCGCTGCCGTTGTCGCGCAGGAACTGCTCCTGCGTCGGCATCTGCGCGACCGTATGCGCGATCGTTTCGCGGATCGAATCGAGCCGGGTCAGGGTTTCGTCCATCGCGATCAGGTCGGCGGCGGGATGGTAGCCGCCCGGCTCGATGCCCTGTCCGACCAGCGCCGCGATCCAGCTCGTTTCCGGAAACAGCTCCTCATGTTCGCGGAACACGCGGCCGGAGGAACGGAACATGGCGATCTTTTCCGCCAGCCCGTCCGGCGCGGGCAGGGCGCGGCAGTGGTCCCAGAACGGCGAATCGCGCCGGTTGGCCCGATAGTGCAGGATCAGGAAATCGCGGATGTCGATGTATTCGCGCACCGTCTCGGCGTTGAAGCGGTCGATCTCGGTCTGCGTGAAGGCGCGGGTGGGGAACAGCGCCATCAGCCGCGCTATGCCCGACTGGACGAGGTGGATCGAGGTCGACTCCAGCGGTTCGAGGAATCCTCCGGCAAGACCGAGGGCGACGACGTTCCTGTCCCACGCCCGCGCGCGATGCCCGGCGCGGAAGCGCAGGCGGTTGGGTTCGGCCAGCGGCTCCCCGTCGATATTGGCCAGCAGCAGCGCCAGCGCCTCGTCGTCGCTCATGTGGGCCGAACAATAGACGTGCCCGTTGCCCAGCCGGTGCTGCAACGGAATGCGCCATTGCCACCCGGCGGGGCGGGCGGTGGCGCGGGTATAGGGCCCGCGATCCCCGCCGAGCGCGCAGGGAAGCGCGATCGCCCGGTCGCACGGCAGCCAGTTCGTCCAGTCGATGAAGGGAACGCCCAGCGCCTCGCCCAGCAGCAGCGAGCGGAAGCCCGAGCAATCGACGAACAGATCCCCTTCGACCCGCGCGCCGCTTTCGAGCCCCACGGCGGCGACGAAGCCCGTTTCCGGGTCCTGCTCCACTTCGACGATCCGCCCTTCGATGCGCGTCACGCCCTGCCGCTCGGCGCGCGCGCGCAGGTAGCGGGCATAGCGTCCGGCATCGAACTGGAACGCATAGCCGAGCCGGGCAAGCGGCGAGCGGGCGTTCTGCGGCGCCGGGCGCAGCAGGCGGTTGGCCCGCGCGGCCATGGCGGAGATCGAATAGGCGTCGAGCGAGCCGACATCGCGCGCGCCGCGGCCCTTCAGCCAGTGGTGGTGGAACTCCACCCCCAGCATGTCGATGCCGAGCGTGCCGAAGGGATGGAAATAGCGGCTGCCATCCTGTGTCCAGCCGGCGAATTCGATGCCCAGCTTGTAGGTCGCGTGCGTTTCGCGCACGAACTCGTTCTCGTCGATGCCGAGCATGGCGTTGAAGCCGCTGATGGCGGGGATCGTCGATTCGCCGACGCCGACGGTGCCGATCGCCTCGCTTTCGACCAGCTCGATCGACAGGCCGGGCATCGGCCCCATGATGCGCGAGATCCCGGCGGCCGCCATCCACCCGGCGGTTCCGCCGCCGACGATCACTATCCGGCGGATCGGATCGCCCTGCGCCGCCGCAGTCATCGGGCCGCTCCCGCCGGTTGCGGCGCAGCGGCATCGTCGAACCACGCGCCGGACATGCGCAGGAACTGCTCCTGCGTCGGCAGCGATTGCGCCGCGCGGGCGTAATCTGCCCGCATCTGCCGCATCGCCTGCGCGACCTTGTCCTCGTCAAGCGAATCCGCGATCGGGTCATAGGCGTCGGGCCACAGGTTCTGCCCCAGCAGCACCGCGACCCAGCTCGTCAGGCCGAACAGTTCCGCACCTTCGCGGAAGACCCGCCCGTGCAGGCGCCACAGGTCCATCTTGCGCCGGAGCGCTTCGGGAACCTCCATGTCGCGGACATAGCGCCAGAACGGCGTGTCGTCGCGCTGGGTCAGCTTGTAGTGCAGGATGATGAAATCGCGGCAATCCTCGTAAAGCTCGCCCATCCCGCGATTGTATTCGTCGCGTTCGAGCGGCGAGACGGGCTTGCCGGGGAACAGCGCCAGCAGCCGCTGGATGCCGTTCTGGATCAGATGGATGCTGGTCGATTCGAGCGGCTCCAGGAAACCCGACGACAGGCCGAGCGCGACGACGTTGTGGCTCCAGCTCTTCCTGCGCCTGCCGGCCTTGAAGCGAAGCTGGCGCGGCTCCGCCAGCGCTTCGGATTCGAGGTTGGCCATCAGCACCGCGCGCGCCTCGTCGTCGGAGATGTATTCGCTGCAATAGATGTGGCCGTTGCCGGTGCGGTGCTGCAACGGAATGCGCCATTGCCAGCCCGCTCCGTGCGCGGTGACGCGGGTGTAGGGGGCGGGCGAGCCGGTATAGGCGGTAGGGATCGCCTGCGCCCGGTCCATCGGCAGCCAGTGGCTCCAGTCGTCGTAGCCGGCCTCCAGCGCCTGTTCGATCAGCAGCCCGCGAAAGCCCGAGCAGTCGATGAAGAAATCGCCTTCGATGCGCGCGCCGCTTTCCAGGCGGACCGCGGTGACGTCGCCGCTTTCGCCGTTGCGCTCGACATCGACGATCCGGCCTTCGCGGCGGACGACGCCTTGCCGTTCCGCAAGGGTGCGCAGGAAGCGGGCATAGAGGCTGGCGTCGAAGTGGTAGGCGTAGAACAGCTTCGACAGCGGCGAATTGCGCTCGCGCGAGGGGCGCTGCGCCTTGCCGGCGGCGGCGGCGAGCGCGCTGATGCAGTATTCGGCAATATCGCCCGGATCGCCCCGGCCGCGCTCGCGCAGCCAGAGCTGGTGGAACGGGATGCCGTGGAGATCGTGCCCGTAGACGCCGAACGGGTGGATGTATCGCTCTCCCGCCCGCCCCCAGTTGACGAATTCGATGCCCAGCTTGAGCACGCCCCTGGTGGCCCGCAGGAAGGCGTTCTCGTCGATGTCGAGCATGGCGTTGAACGACAGGATCGGCGGGATCGTCGCCTCGCCGACGCCGACGATGCCGATCTCCTCGGATTCGACCAGCGTGAAGGTCCGCCGGCCATTGTCGAGATAGCGCGAAAGCGCCGCGGCGGTCATCCATCCGGCGGTCCCCCCGCCGACGATCACGACCCGGCCGATCGCGTGCTCCGGGCGATTCGCGCTATCGCTATCATTGGCTGTCATGCGTCGCCCTCCCCCAGGCGATCGGGTCGTTAACAGAAAATTTCTTGGCGGCTTTTCGCCCTCTTGCCAAGTGCGGTGGGCGAAGTTATCGTGTTAATCAATTCGCGCGCCAATGCTTAATAATGGTAGCGCTAACATGGGGAAGGGGAGGAACGCTGTGGCCGAGCAATCGACCAATTGCAGCTCGCGGGGGCATCTGTTCACGGGTTTGCGCCAATCACTCAGGATGCGCCGGTCGCTGAGGGCGGGTGGATCCGTCCTCGCCATGGGCTGCCTGCTGGCGTCCGGAACCGCCTATGCGCAGGACGCCGACGATGACGAAAACGCGATCATCGTCACCGGCATTCGCGCCAGTCTCGCCAATTCGCAGTCCATCAAGCGCGATTCCGAAACGGTCGTCGACGCGATCACCGCGGAAGACATCGGGGCGCTGCCGGACCGCTCGGTGACCGAAGCGTTGCAGCGCGTTCCGGGCATCGCGATCAACCGCTTCGCCGGCTCGAACGATCCCGATCACTTCTCGGTCGAAGGATCGGGCGTGGTCGTGCGCGGGCTCAACTTCGTGCGTTCCGAATTCAACGGCCGCACCGCGTTCGGCGCGGGTGTCGGCGGGCAGGCGCTGAACTTCGCCGACGTTCCGTCCGAATTGCTCGGCTCGGTCATCATCAGCAAGAACGCCACCGCAGACATGATCGAGGGCGGGCTGGCCGGCACCGTCAACCTCAACACCCGCAAGCCGTTCGACAAGAACGGCATGCAGATCGCATTCAGCGCGGAAGCCAACTACGGCGACATGGCCAAGGATTGGACGCCCACCTTCTCCGGCCTCATCAGCAACAGCTGGGATACCGACTACGGCCGTTTCGGCCTGCTGGTCAGCGGATCGTTCTCGCAGATCAAGAGCCGTGCGGACGGCTTGCAGGTCGCCAACTATCAGATCCGCGACGGCGCACTGGTCAACGCGGCCAACACGGATGGCGTGGAAGTCTGCCGCAACCCCTTGCCCTCAGGTTCGGATTCGCTGACGCTGCCGGGGGCGACCTGCGGCGATTTCGGGGCCGCGGGCGCCGACGGCATGGCCGACTACGCGGATTTCCGCGTGGCGCCCGTCGGCGGGCAGTTCCGCACGCAGGACTTCAACCGCAAGCGCGACGGTTTCGCAGCGTCGATGCAATGGGAAAGCCTGGACGAAGGCACGCGCCTGACGGCGGAATTCATTCGTTCGCATTCGACCAACAACTGGGGCGAATACACTTACGAGACCGCGCCCGACCTGGCCGAGTATTCGACCTATCCGTTCGGCTGCGAGCAGAACCAGAACGGGCCGAGCCGGATCAACCCCGATGGCACGCTCGGCGATCCCACGGCGCGCGCGCAGTGCGCGGTCGGCGGGTTCACCGACTATGTCTACGACGACAACGGCCTGTTCCAGTCGGGCTATATCGTCAACGCTAGCAACGCCTGGCGCGGCGGGGTGAACAACTACGACCCCCGTCCGGCGGGGTCGCCCGTCATCGTGCAGCCCGACGAGAGCGAATGGACGGGCGGCGGTTCGCCGTACATTCCGGTGGGCGGCTTGCAGCAGTCGCTGGCGCGGCGTCAGGTGCATGACGAGATCACCAATCAGGACATGAGCCTGAACTTCGTCACCAAACTGACCGAACGGCTTACACTGGAGCTGGACGGGCAATACGCCAAGTCGCGCAAGCAGAACCTCGACGTCAGCGTATTCGGGTCGATCTTCGCCGACCAGGAAATGGATATTTCCGGCGCCTATCCCGTCGTCATCGCGCACAAGCCGCAGTTCCTCGGCTACTCTTGGTCAGGGCCGAGCCCCGAACTCGGCGGTGCGACCGAAGCTGAGTACTTCACCGATCCGCGCTTCCAGTTCTGGCGCGCGGCGATGGATCACATCGAAGACAGCAAGGGCGAACAGTACGCAATCAAGGGGGATCTGGCGTACGAATTCAACGACGATTCGTTCATTCGCCGGGTCAAGGCCGGCGCTCGCTACCAGGACCGCGATCAGACCGTTCGCTATAGCACCTACAACTGGGGTATGCTGAGCGAGACCTGGTCGGGTTCGCGCCCGATCAATTTCGCCGATACGCCCGCCGGTTCTTCCGAGCGGTACGAGTTCCCGAACTTCTTCCGCGGCAAGGTGCCCGGACCTCCGGGCGCGTTCTACTACAGCGGCGACCTGATCAACGACTACAACGGTTCGGTCGATTTCTTCCAGTCGGTCCAGGCTCTCGCCACCGAATACGGCGCTTCACCAAGCTGGACGCCGCTGGCCGGGCGCGACAACGCGGTGAACGGTTCGCCGTACCTTGCCGCCGACATCCAGCCGGTGTCGCAGAAGGATACCGCCGCTTACGTCATGCTGAACTTCGGCTCGGACGATATGTTCGGCGGCGTACGCTTGGCCGGCAACATCGGCGTTCGCTACGTCAGCACCAAGATCCGCTCCGAAGGGTCGATCGGCGTGCCGAGCCGGGGAGACCTCAACATCTCGGACCCGTACGAGGTGCGCTGCGAGGCGTCCGTGCCCGAGGGCGCTCCGGAAGGCACGGAGCCGACCACGCCGGGCGGCGTCTGTCTGTTGGGCCCAGATGGCTATGCGCAGTTGCAGAACTTCGCGACGGGCGTGACGACCGCCGATGTCGCGCGCCACGACTACGATTACTGGCTGCCGAGCCTCAACCTCCGCTTCGGGGTAACGGAAGACATCGTGCTGCGCTTCGCGGCGTCCAAGGTGCTGACGCGGCCGGAAAACTCGTACATCCGCAACTTCCTGACCACCGGTCTGGGCACCAGCGGCGAATTGACGGCAACCTCCGGCAACCCGTTCCTGCTCCCGGCGACCGCCTGGCAGTTCGACGCCAGCGTCGAGTGGTATTTCGACCGTGTCGGCTCGCTGACGCTGAACGGCTTCTACAAGTCGATCAACAACTTCTTCTTCCAGGACATCGTCGCCCGCGACATCACCAGCAATGGCGTTACGCGCGAAGTGCTGGTGCGCGGTCCGGCGAACTACACGGGCACTGGCAAGGTCAAGGGCTTCGAGGCGGCGTACCAGCACACCTTCGACTTCCTGCCGCAGCCGCTCGACGGGCTCGGCGTCCAGGCAAACTATACCTATATCGACAGTTCCGGCCTGCCGAACACCTTCCTCAACACCGGCGCGCCGGTAAACGAATCGACGGTGCCGCCGGGCAATCTGCCGCTGGAGCAGCTCTCGAAGCACAACTTCAATCTGACCGGCTTCTACGAGAAGGGGCCGATTTCGTTGCGCGCCGCGTATAACTGGCGCTCGCGCTTCCTGCTGACGGCGGCGGACGTGATCTTCCCGTACTACTCGATCTTCAACGAGCCGACGGGACAGCTCGATGCGTCGATCTTCGTCAACGTCATGGATGGTTTGCGCGTCGGTGTGCAGGGCGTGAACCTGCTCAACGAAGTGACCAAGACGACGCAGGCCTATACCGGGGATCCGGGCCTGCTGGCCCCGCGCTCGTACTTTATGAACGACCGGCGCTTCTCGTTCGTCGTTCGCGGAAGCTTCTGACGCAGATTCTGTTCCTGGGCTCTACACCGGTCCGGGCGCACGAGACGCCGTCGCCCCTCCCAGGCGGCGGCGTCTTTCGTTGGCGGGAGGTTTTCTGCGGAAGCCTGTCGCGCCTCGCCGCCTGTCGGGAAAACCGGCGCGATCGCAAAATCGTTTTCCTATTTTGTTCCGGCCTGCCATTCCCCCGGAGATGGCCGCGTCTCTGTCTCCCCGTTCGCCCGCCTCAGGCCGCGTGACGCCCGGACGCGTTTTCGCAGCTGCGCGCCATTGCCGCGCGGACCGGTTCGAAGTTTTAATTTCCCACGGAACCGGCGCTGTCGCCCCCGGCGCCGCAAGGGTCTGGAAAGACTGGTGAAACCAGTGGCGACGGCGAGGGTTACACCTGTCGCTTGTGTCACCCTCGCGGTCGTGCGCACGCCGCGCGCGGCGGGCTTATGCCGCCGCCAGGCTCGCCGCGAGCGCCGCGCGGAGCGGCTTCGGCTCGTAGCCGGCATCGTAGGGGCAGCAGCGCACTTCCAGCCCGTCGTCGCGCGGGGCGAAGCCCTGCAGCCAGCTGAACGGATCGACCATGCCCCAGGCGAGGATGTCGCCAAGCTCGTCATAGTCCAGCATCACGTCGAAATAGCGCCGCGCATAGTCGGCGACCTTGGCGTCGCGGGTGGCGATGTCGCCCGGCAGCGCCTTGTCCTTGACGTCGAACTCGCTGATCAGCAGCTTGTAGCCCATCGCCACCGCTTCATCGAGGAACCTGCGCCACTCGCGCTCGCGATAGGGGCCGACGCCGCTGGCCGGATCGAGCGAGAACATCTCGATATGCGACTGGATGCCCAGCGTATCGACCGGCACGTTGCGTTTGCGGAAGCCTTCGAGCAGCCGCAACACATCGGCGCAATGCCCGTCGTGGTCGGGCTCCCAGCTCATGTAGTCGTTGTAGACGAGGTCGCCGTCGGGCAACTGTTCGCGCGCGGTGTGGAAGGCGAGATCGAGCACAGCCTCCGCGCTGCCCATGGCGCGGCTCATGCTGGTTTCCATCAGGCCGTTGGCGTCGTGGTCGATCGCTTCGTTGACCACGTCGTAGCTGGCGATCTGCCCGCGATAGCGATCGGTGACGGCGCGGATATGCGTGGTCAGCAACCGCTCCGCCTCCCGCACCGGGTTGGCGCCGTAGTCGTAGGCGTTGAGCCAGTCGGGAAACCAGCGCGGGCGGTGCCACAGCAGCGTGTGGCCGCGCAGCGCGACGCCGTTGGCGCGCGCCCATCCGGCAATGGCGTCCATGCGGGTGAAATCGAAGGTGTCCGGGCCGGGGCGGGTGAACTGCCACTTCATCTCGTTTTCGGGCACGACCACGCCGCATTCGGCCAGCACGATGCGGGCGTAGTCCGGATGCTCGATCGACCCGTGCAGGTTCCCGCGGTTCCACGCCACCGCGCTGCCCCAGCGGCGGCCGCCCTTCACGGCCAGCGCGTTGAGGCTGGGGGCGGGCGGGGCCGCCTGCGCCGATGCGGCGGCGGGCAGCATGCCCGTGACGCATCCGGCGGCGGCGAGTCCGGCGAGGCCGGCCAGGGCTTCGCGGCGGGTGGCGGCAAGGGGGAACGTCATATCTTCGCGGGCTCCATGCGCGGCACCAGCAAGTGGATGACCGTGAATGCGATCAGGTAGGCGAGGCCGGCATAGATCATCACCGGCATGTAGGAACCGAGGTATTCGAGCGAATAGCCGGTGGCGCTGGCGATCAGCATCCCGCCGATCGCGCCCGCGCAGCCGCCGAGCCCGGCGACGGTCGCCACCGCGCGGCGCGGATAGAGGTCGGAGATCATCGTGAAGATGTTCGAACTGAAAGCCTGGTGCCCGGCGGTGGCGAGCCCGATCGTCAGCACCACCAGCAGCGGATTGGCCACCTGGAGCACGAACAGCAGCGGCACGGCGCAGAGCGCGGCGAGGAACAGCGTGGTCTTGCGCGCGCGGTTGACGCTCCAGCCCTGCTTGATGAACCGGCTCGACAGCCAGCCGCCGGCGATCGAGCCGACATCGGCCATCAGGTATACCGCCACCAGCGCCGGCCCGATGGTGGAGAAAATGCCTTCGTCCGCCTTGGGAAACAGATCCATGCCCTGCGTCTTGACGAAGAAGTCGGGCAGCCAGAACAGGAACAGGTACCACACCGGATCGGTGAAGAACTTGCCGCAGATGAAATACCACGATTGCCGGTGGCGCAGCGCCGCGGCCCAGCCGAGCGGCTTGCCCGCGGCGTCCTCGCCATCCTGCTCGATATAGGCGAGCTCCTGCGCGGTGACCTTGGGGTGCTCGCGCGGCTGGCGGTACATGACGAGCCAGCCGAGCAGGACCACGAACCCGATCGCGCCGGTGGCGATGAAGGCCGCCTGCCAGCCGTAGAGCCCGGCGACGAGAATGCCCACGATGGGTGTCATCATCACGCCGACATTGGCCCCGGCGTTGAGGATGCCGACGCCCAGCGCCCGCTCGCGCCGGGGGAACCATTCGGCGACCGACTTGACCGCGCCCGGATAGGCGGCGGCTTCGGCGAGGCCGAGGACCACGCGCGCGAGCATGAAGGCGAGCACGCCGCGCGCCACGCCGTGGAACATCGCCGCGAGGCTCCACACCGCTATCGCCACGGCCATGCCGATCCGGGTGCCGACCTTGTCCAGCAGCCGCCCGACCACCAGCAGGCCGACGGCGTAGCTGGCCTGGAATGCGAGCACGATGTTCGAATAGTCGATCTCGCTCCAGCCGAGATCGTCTTCGATCATCGGCTTGAGCACGCCGAGCACCTGCCGGTCGATGTAGTTGATGGTGATGACGAAGAACAGCAGCGCGCAGATCGCCCAGC
>JBIQKC010000035.1:0-26946 GCA_044506885.1 Sphingomonadales bacterium | reverse complement strand
TTCACTTCGATCAGATAGACTTCGCCGTCCTTGACCGCGAACTGCACGTTCATCAGCCCGACCACGCCCAGCGCCAGCGCCAGCGCTTCCGCCTGCCGCTCCATTTCGGCGACGATCTCCGCCGGCAGGCTGTAGGGCGGCAGGGTGCAGGCGCTGTCGCCCGAGTGGATGCCGGCTTCCTCGATATGCTGCATCACCGCCGCGACCACGACTTGTTCGCCATCGCACAGCGCATCGACGTCGCATTCGATGGCGTCGCGCAAGTACTGGTCGATCAGCACCGGGCTGTCGCCCGATACGTTCACCGCCGTGGCGATATAGGCATCGAGTTGGGCGTCGGAATCGACGATCTCCATCGCCCGCCCGCCGAGCACGTAGCTGGGCCGCAGCAACACCGGATAGCCAATGCGGTGCGCTGCCGCGAGCGCCTCGTCCCGGCTCTTGGCGAGGCCGTTCATCGGCTGCTTGAGCCCGAGATCGCCAACCAGTTTGGCGAACCGCTCGCGGTCCTCGGCAAGGTCGATCGCGTCGGGCGAAGTGCCGAGGATCGGGATGCCCGCCTCTTCCAGCGCACCGGCCAGCTTCAGCGGCGTCTGCCCGCCGAACTGCACGATCACGCCGACCAGTTCGCCCTTCTGTTGCTCGACGCGCAGGATCTCGAGCACGTCCTCGGCCGTCAGCGGCTCGAAATAGAGGCGGTCCGAGGTGTCGTAGTCGGTGCTGACCGTTTCCGGGTTGCAGTTGACCATGATCGTCTCGAACCCGGCTTCGCTGAGCGCGAAGCAGGCGTGAACGCAGCAATAATCGAACTCGATCCCCTGCCCGATCCGGTTCGGCCCGCCGCCGAGGATGACAATCTTGCGGCGGTCGGAAGGCATCGCCTCGTCCTCCGCCTCTCCGAAACTGGGCGCCTCGTAAGTCGAGTACATGTAGGGCGTGACGGCTTCGAACTCGGCTGCGCAGCTGTCGATGCGCTTGAACACCGGCAACACGCCGAGCCGGTGGCGCAGCGCGCGGACCTCGTCCTCGCTCGTGGCGCCGGCCATGGCGTGGAGCGCATCGTGCAACAGGCCGGAGCGACGCGCCTGCGTTTCCGCCAGGCCGCCGGCCACGCCCACCGAACGCACCGCCAGCGTCGCCAGCCGCTTGTCGGAAAAGCCCATCGCCTTGAGCCGCCGCAGCCCCGCGGCATCGGCCGGCAGGCCCTCGCGGGCGATCACACGCTCTTCGGCGATGATTTCCTCGATATGGCGCAGGAACCATGGGTCGTAGTGCGTGACGGCTTGTACATCCTCGACCGAGAAGCCCTCGCGAAACGCTTGCCCGACCTTGAGCAGCCGATCGGGCGTCGCCTGCGACAGCGCGGCGACGATCTGTTCGCGGCTCGCCCCTTCGAGGTCCAGCACGCGGTTGAACCCGTCGAGCCCGGTTTCGAGGCCGCGCAGCGCCTTTTGCAGCGATTCCTTGAAGTTGCGGCCGATGGCCATGACTTCGCCGACCGACTTCATCGCCGTGGTCAGCAGCGGCTCCGCGCCCTTGAACTTCTCGAACGCGAAGCGCGGGATCTTGGTCACCACGTAGTCGATGGTCGGCTCGAAGCTGGCCGGGGTCGCGCCGGTAATCTCGTTGGTGATCTCGTCCAGTGTATAGCCAACCGCCAGCTTGGCGGCGACGCGCGCGATGGGGAAGCCGGTAGCCTTGGAAGCGAGCGCGGACGACCGCGAGACGCGCGGGTTCATCTCGATCACGATCAGCCGCCCGTCCTTCGGATTGACCGCGAACTGGACGTTGGAACCGCCTGTTTCGACGCCGATTTCGCGCAGCACCGCAATGCTGGCGCTGCGCATGATCTGGTATTCCTTGTCGGTCAGCGTCAGCGCCGGGGCAACGGTGACGGAATCGCCGGTATGGACGCCCATCGGATCGACGTTCTCGATCGAACAGATGATGATGGCGTTGTCCGCCTTGTCGCGGACCACCTCCATCTCGTATTCCTTCCAGCCGAGGAGCGATTCCTCGATCAGCACTTCGGTGGTGGGGCTGGCGTCGAGGCCGGAGCGGACGATAGCCTCGAACTCGCTGCGATTGTACGCCACGCCGCCGCCGGTGCCGCCGAGCGTGAAGCTGGGCCGAATGATCGACGGCAGGCCCGTACGCTCCAGCACCGCGAAAGCCTCGTCCACCGTATGCGCCACGCCGCTGCGCGCGGATTCAAGGCCGATCTTGTCCATCGCCTCGCGGAAGCGCTGGCGGTCTTCCGCCTTGTCGATGGCGTCGGCGTCGGCGCCGATCATCGTCACGCCGAACTTCTCCAGCGTGCCGTCGTTGAACAGCGCCAGCGCGGTGTTGAGCGCGGTCTGCCCGCCCATCGTGGGCAGCAGCGCATCGGGCCGCTCCTTGGCGATGATCCTGGCGACGATTTCGGGCGTGATCGGCTCGACATACGTGGCGTCGGCGAATTCCGGATCGGTCATGATCGTCGCCGGGTTGGAGTTGACGAGGACCACCCGGTAGCCCTCCTCCTTCAGCGCCTTGATCGCCTGGGTGCCCGAATAATCGAACTCGCACGCCTGGCCGATGATGATCGGCCCGGCGCCGATGACGAGGATCGAGGAGATGTCAGTGCGTTTTGGCATTACTTCTTTTTCTTCTCGTCGATCTTCGGAGTTTCGGACGAAACAGCATCCTGATTGTTTTGATTGATTATTTGCTGCCAATCCTCGCCAGCGGCGAGCCGCGTTTGCATCCATAAGATATTAGCGATGTCACGCATGGCCTGCTGTGAATCCCTCACGAGCGAGTCACGCTTCACCCAACCGTCGGATGCGTACGCCAATGTCTGAATATCGGTTTCACGAAGATCGAACCCGAGAGAACGCGAAACCTCGAAGATCAGGCGAGTGAGCTTGGTCGCCGAATTCTGCAAAATGTGTTCATCATTCTTGCCGTCGAGCGGTCCGCGCGACGCGATGATAAATTCCTTATACGCATTCATAACGAGTTTCTCGTCGTTGAATTCGACTGGAATGAGATTGATAGCGGCCAAGAAACTAGGGTCAGCAGGCAGGTGACGGGTCGCGATCAGATGGCGCAGAACAATGATTCGCTGCTCTCTCTTGCGACGCCTAGCATCTATCCAAAGAGTGATGCCAACCGCAGCGATTGGCCCGATGATGATCGCCAGAAGCGTCAAAATGTCTGTTGTCGTCACCCCAACATCCCCACGAACTTCTCAAACAGGTAGAAGCTGTCTTGCGGCCCCGGACTTGCTTCGGGATGGTACTGCACGCCAAACGCCTTCTTGCCCCGGATCGCGATGCCGCAGTTGGAGCCGTCGAACAGGCTGACGTGGGTTTCCTCCACCCCTTCGGGCAGCGTGGCGTTGTGGACCGCGAAGCCGTGGTTCATGCTGGTGATTTCCACCACGCCGTCTTCCAGTCGCTTGACCGGATGGTTCGCGCCGCGGTGGCCCTGGTGCATCTTGGCGGTTTTCGCACCGGCTGCGCGGCCGAGCATCTGGTGGCCGAGGCAGATGCCGAAGATCGGCACGTCTCGCTCCAGCAGCGCCCTGATCGTCGGCACGGCGTATTCGCCGGTCGCCGCCGGATCGCCGGGGCCGTTGGAGAGGAACACGCCATCGGGTTCGAGCGCGAGGATGGTGTCGAGCGAGGTCTGCGCCGGCACCACCGTCACCCGCGCGCCGGCCTTCACCAGGTTGCGGAAGATGTTGTCCTTGGCGCCGTAGTCCACGGCCACGACATGCGGGCGCGCATCGCGCGGGGCGCGGGCGTAGCCATGGCCTAGCCGCCACACGCCTCCTTCCCAGGCTTCCTGCTCGCCGCGGCTGACGCGCTTGGCGAGGTCCATTCCCACCAGCCCCGGCCATTCCTGCGCACGCCTGAGCAGCGCGGGAATGTCGAACTTGCCGTCCGCATCGTGCGCGATGACCGCATTCGGCGCGCCGGACAGGCGGATGCGGCGTGTCAGGGCGCGGGTGTCGACGCCCGACAGGCCGATCTTGCCCTTCGACGCCAGCCAGTCCGCCAATTCCCGCTCCGCGCGGAAGCTGGACGAGCGGGTCACTTCCTCGCGCACCACGCAGCCGACTGCGCCTTCCGCCGCCGATTCGACATCCTCGGCATTGGCGCCGACGTTGCCGATGTGCGGGAAAGTGAACGTGACGATCTGCCCGGCGTAGGACGGATCGGTCATCACTTCCTGATAGCCGGTCATCGCGGTGTTGAAGCACACCTCGCCCACGGCGCTGCCGGCGGCGCCGAAACCCTTGCCCCAGACCACGGTTCCGTCGGCCAGGACGAGGACTCCCGTGGCCCCTTTGGGTTGCGCAGGCGTATGGGCGGACAGGGCCATGGGCTCTCCGTTTGGGGGTGGACCGACAATAGGTGCTAAGTCGTGGCCGCTAGACCCCGCCCCACCCGCCGTCAACCTCGCCAGCGACGATTTATGCCGCTATTCGCGCTGGCAACGATTTACTCACCGGAAAGATAGCGACGATGCTCCGCGACGATCTCAAGCAAGCCCAGATTTCGGCCATGAAGGGGGGCGACAAGGAACGCCTTGCCGCGCTGCGCCTGATCCTCGCCAAAGTGAAGGACCGCGACATAGAGCAGCGGACCGCGGCGAAACCGATGGAGGACGACGCGCTGATCATCGACACGCTGCAAAAGATGGCCAAGCAGCGCCGCGAATCGATCCAGATGTACGAACAGGGCGGGCGCGAGGAACTGGCGGCCGTCGAACGCGGCGAACTGGCGGTGATCGAGGAGTTTCTTCCCCGCCAGATGGACGAAGCCGAGACAAAGGCCGCGATCGAGGCGATCAAGGCCGAACTCGGCGCCGGCACGATCAAAGACATGGGCCGCGTGATGGCCGAGCTGAAGGCCCGGCACGGCACCGTGCTCGATATGGGCAAGGCGAGCGGGTGGGTGAAGGAAAGCCTCTCCTAATCCTTCCTATCCACAGGCGCCTTGCTGGCGGAAATCGGCTGCGGACGGTAAGCTCGCCACCTGATGGTGCTTTCACCCCAATGGCTCGACGAACTGCGCTCGCGCATCACGCTGTCCGGCGTGATCATGCGCACGACCAAGCTCCAGCGCGCGGGGCGGGAGTGGAAGGCGTGCTGTCCGTTCCATAACGAAAAGACGCCCAGCTTCACCGTCAACGACGAGAAGGGCTTCTATCACTGCTTCGGCTGCGGCGCGCATGGCGACGTGATCCGCTGGATGACCGACCAGCGGGGGCTGTCGTTCATGGATGCGGTCAAGGAACTGGCGGCCGAGGCCGGCATGGAAATGCCCCGCCCCGACCCGCGCGAGGCCGAGCAGGCCGAGCGTCAGGCCGGTTTGCATGACGTCATGGCGGCGGCGCAGGACTGGTTCCGCTCCAGCCTCGATACGCCCGAAGGAGCGCGAGCGCGGGAATACCTGACGTCACGGCGGTTCGATGCGCATACGATGGAGCGCTTCGGGTTCGGTTTTGCGCCCAATGGCCGCAACGTGCTGAAAGCGGCGCTGGGGCAGTTCGAGGAGGCCATGCTGATCGAGGCGGGCCTCCGGATCGCCGTCGACGACCGCGAGCCTTACGACCGGTTCCGCGACCGGCTGACCATGCCGATCCACGACGCGCGCGGCCGGGTCATCGCCTTTGCCGCGCGCATTCTCGATGCCGAAAAAAAGGATGCGCCCAAGTATCTGAATTCGCCGGACACGCCGCTATTCGACAAGGGGCGGACGCTGTTCAACCTGCACCGCGCCGGCCCGGCCGCGCGCAAGGCCGGGCGGATCGTGGTCGTCGAAGGGCAGATGGACGTGATCGCGCTCGCCGCCGCCGGAATCGAGGAAGCCGTGGCGCCGATGGGCACCGCGCTCACCGAGCGGCAGATCGAACTGCTGTGGCGCGTCGCTGACAAGCCGATCCTGTGCTTCGACGGCGACGCGGCGGGCCGGCGCGCGGCGATGCGGGCAGCGGCGCGCGCGCTGCCCCTGCTTCGCCCCGGCCATTCGCTGCAATTCGCCACCCTTCCCGCCGGCATGGATCCCGACGATCTGCTGAAGACCCAGGGGCGTGACGCGCTGGAACGGCTCCTTGCCGAACCCGCCGGCTTGCTCGACATGGTGTGGAGCCACGAACGCGACGCAGGTCCGCTCGGCTCACCCGAGGACAAGGCGGGCCTGAAGGCGCGATTGCTCGCGCACGCCGAAGCGATCGAGGACCGCGACATAGCCGCGCTCTATCGCCGCGATCTGATGGACCGGTTCTCCGCTTTCGCCTTTCCGAAACGCGAATTCGTTCCGGGCCGGCGGCCTTCGAGCCCGACGGTTCCGCTTCGTGGCGGCGCGTCGGAGCAGCTGCGGCGCTCCGCCGGGGCGAATTCCCGCGACACCCTCGCGCAGGCCGTTCTCGCCGGGCTCGCTCGCTATCCCGATCAGATCGAACGTCACGCGGAAGCGCTGTTGAGCCTGCCTGCCGGCGATGGGCAAATCGCCACGGCGATCGACGAACTCCTTGACGGCGGGGCGAACGCCCCCATATCCGCCACGGGCCTTCTCAAGCCGCCGCCGGACAGCGCTTGCTTCTCCTTCCTCGTCGAAGGAACCGATCCGCGGATTGCGCGCGAGGACCTGGCCGAGGCGGTGGCCTTGCTGGTCGAAAGACCGGCGCTCGAGGCTGCCATCGAGGCCGCGACGGCCCGTTTCGAGACCGATCCAGAAGGCGCTTTCGCCGAGCAGCAGCGGCTGCGCGAACGAAAGCTGGAAATCGAGTCGCGACTCGGGCAGATGGCCAGGACGCGCGCCGGGGCAGTGGCCGCGCCAGGAGAACGTCCGGGCTTTACCCGGCATGGGGCGAACGAGGCGAAAACAGGTTGAAGCAAGAACTCATGGCGTCGGACGACACCACCACCAATGAAGACGCGCCGCTGATCGACCTCAACGAGGCCTCGATCAAGAAGCTGATCGCGAAGGCCAAGCGCCGCGGCTACATCACCGTCGATGAACTGAACGAAGCCCTGCCGCAGGACCAGATGTCCAGCGAGCAGATCGAAGACGTGATGTCGGCGATCTCCGAAATGGGGGTCAACATCGTCGAGACCGACGAGGACGCCGCCGAGGAGGACGCCGAGGGCGAGGCGGAGGAGATCACCGCCGGCGGCGATAGCGACGGCGATGCCGATTCCGGCCACGTGCCCGAGAAGAAGAAGGCTGCGACGACCGAGCGGACCGACGATCCGGTACGCATGTACCTGCGCGAGATGGGCGCGGTGGAACTGCTCAGCCGCGAAGGCGAGATCGCCATAGCCAAGCGCATCGAGGCTGGCCGCGACACGATGATCATGGGCCTGTGCGAAAGCCCGATCACCTTCCACGCGATCATCCAGTGGTCCGAAGCGCTCAACGCCGGCGAAATGCAGTTGCGCGAAATCCTCGACCTCGACGCGATGCTGTCCAAGGAACCTCCCGTCGAGAAGATGGAGGAGGAGAACGAGGAAGCCGATTCGGGCGAGATCAGCGAAGAAACCGCCGGCCCTTCGTACAAGGACGACGACGAGCCCGAGGAGGAAGAGGAAGAAGAATCGGGCGACGAGGACGAGGACGGCGAGCCGCGCCAGCGCCGCCGCGAGGAAGACGACGAGGAAGACAACACCCTCAGCCTTGCGCAGATGGAAGCCGCGCTGAAGCCCGAAGCGCTCGAACGCTTCGCCCGCATCGCCGACCTGTTCAAGAAGTTCGAGAAGATCCAGGCCGAACGCGTCGATGTGCTCGGCCGTGGCGACCCGTTCCCGCCGGCCAAGGAAAAGAAGTACGAAACGCTGCGCGAACAGCTCACCGCCGAGGTGGAGAGCGTGCAGTTCCATGCGACCAAGATCGAATTCCTGGTCGACAATCTCTATGCCTTCAACCGCCGCCTGACGACGCTCGGCGGGCAGATGCTGCGCCTGGCCGAACGGCACAAGGTGAAGCGCAAGGACTTCCTCGACGAATACGTCGGCCATGAGCTCGACGATGCGTGGCTGCCGCAGATGGCGAAGAAGGACAAGAAATGGGCCGCCTTCGCCGAGAACGAGGCCGACGCGGTTGAACGCATCCGCCTGGAAATCGCCGATATTGCCGGCCAGACCGGCATGAGCCTCAATGAGTTCCGGCGCATCGTCAACATGGTCCAGAAGGGCGAGCGCGAGGCGCGCATCGCCAAGAAGGAGATGGTCGAGGCGAACCTGCGCCTGGTCATCTCCATCGCCAAAAAGTATACGAACAGGGGCCTGCAATTCCTTGATCTCATTCAGGAAGGCAACATCGGGCTGATGAAGGCGGTCGACAAGTTCGAGTACCGCCGCGGATACAAGTTCAGCACTTACGCCACCTGGTGGATCCGCCAGGCGATCACTCGCAGCATTGCCGACCAGGCGCGTACGATCCGCATTCCGGTGCACATGATCGAGACGATCAACAAGCTGGTGCGCACCAGCCGCCAGTTCCTCCACGAGCAGGGCCGTGAGCCGACGCCCGAGGAAATGGCCGAGCGCCTTTCGATGCCGCTCGAAAAGGTGCGCAAGGTGATGAAGATCGCCAAGGAGCCGATCAGCCTCGAAACGCCGATCGGCGACGAGGAAGACAGCCACCTGGGCGATTTCATCGAGGACAAGAACGCGGTGATCCCGGTCGATGCGGCGATCCAGGCGAACCTCAAGGAAACCGTCACCCGCGTCCTCGCCAGCCTGACCCCGCGCGAGGAACGCGTGCTGCGCATGCGCTTCGGGATCGGCATGAACACCGATCACACGCTGGAGGAAGTCGGCCAGCAGTTCTCGGTGACCCGCGAACGTATCCGCCAGATCGAGGCCAAGGCGCTGCGCAAGCTCAAGCATCCGAGCCGCAGCCGGAAGATGCGGAGCTTCCTCGATCAGTGACACCGAAGACCCCGCTCCGGCGGGGTCTTTCTTGTCGGGGTGCGGATCGATATTATCGCCGCGTGCCTGCACAGCTTCACCATTTCGCTCGATGAAGCGGCTGCTTGCCGCCGTGGGGCTGGTGCTCGCCGCTCCCGCCGGCGCTCAGGATCCGGTCGTGGTCTCGACCGTGCGCGAAGCGGACGGGGCCACTACGATGACGCACGAAGCGGTCGTCGAGGCCGCCATGTCCGAGGTGTGGCCGGCGATCTCCACGCCGGAAGGCTGGATGGGCTGGGCCGTACCACTCGCCCGCTGGTCGGCGGAGGAGCCCGACGTGCTCGAGACCAGCTACGATCCCGCTGCCGAGCCGGGCAGTCCCGCGACAATCCGGCAGCGCTTCCTCGCCCGCATTCCTGGGCGGCTGCTGGTGTTCCGTACGATCAAGGCGCCCGAAGGGTTTCCCCACGCGGATGCCTATTATCAGGTCACCAGCGTCTTCGAGCTGGAGGCGGCCGGCGAAGGGACCCGAATCCGGCTCACCTCGACCGGCTATCCCGACAGCGAGGCGGGCAGCGAACTCGTCGCATTTTTCAGCCGGGGCAATGCTGAAACCCTGGCGGCGCTGCGGCAATATCTCTCGCGCGACGGCGATTGACGCGAACAATCCGGCTGGCGGAATGCGTCCGAAGGGCGCTTTCCCAGCCGGTAGTGTCGGAATATGCTGGCGCGAAAAGAGGCAACGGAGAAGGGGAAAGGCGATGACACGGATCGGACGATTTGCGGCGGCGCTCGCGGTGTTGCTGACAGGCCTCGGCGTGTCGGGTACGGCGCTGGCGGCGGACTGCGATCGCGCCTGCCTGGGCGGACTGGTGACGCAGTATGTCGATGCGCTGGTGGCGCGCGATCCCTCCGCGCTTCCGCTCGCCGCCGAGGTCCGGTTCACCGAGAACGGCAGCCGGCAGGAACTGGGCAAGGGCGCGTGGGAAACCGTCACCGCCAAGGGCGCTTTCCGGCACGACTATCTCGACACCGCGAAGCAGATCGCGGCCGCGCATGTCGAGCTGCGCGAAGGGGATGTGCCGGTGCTGTACTCGCTGGCGCTGCATGTCGAGGACGGGAAGATCGCCGGAATCGAGAGCATCGTTCACCGGGTCACGCCGGACTCCGTGTTCCAGCCCAAGGTGCTGGGAGAACCGGTGCGCGGGATGGACGATCCTGTTCCCGCTGGCCAGCGCATGTCGCGCCAGGACATGGTGGCGATGGCGCTGCGCTATGCCGAAGGGCTGCGGATCGGCAGCTTCACCGACGCGAACGTGCCTTTCGCGCCCGAGACCTACCGCGTCGAGAACGGGGTGATTACCGCCGGGGAAGGCTGCGGGCGGCCGCCCTGCGGGATGTACGACGGGCGCATCATGGTCCACCCCGGTCTCATTCCCAGCGTCGTCGCCGTGGACGAGGAGAACGGCGCCGTGCTGCTGTGGATGAACTTCGGCTATACCGGATCCTATGGCGAGAACCGGGTGCTGGTGACGTTCGAGGCGTTCAAGGTCTGGGGCGGGCAGATCCACACGATCAATGCGTTCTTCGACTTCCTGCCGATCGGCACATCGCGCTTCTGGGATTCGAGCGACCCGGTGCCGAAGCTCTATTGATTCCGCCGCAACGGCCACAACATCTGCCGGAAATAACCTTCGGGCGCCGTGATCCCCGCGACGCCGTAGCCTTTCGGCCAGGCATCGCCCGGCAGGTAATGGGTGCCGAACCAGCGGTCGATCATCGGCAAGTGGACGGCGAAGTTCTTGTCGACAGCCTCGCGCTCGATTGCGTGGTGCCAGTGGTGATAGCGCGGCATGGCTATCCAGCGTTCGAGCCGCGCCGCGCGCGGCGCGAAGTTGGCGTGGATGAAGACCGCATGGACCGAAACCAGCGCCAGATAGGCGTAGACCGCGCGTTCGTCGAAGCCGAGCGCCACCAGCGGCAGCAGGACGAGGCCGCGCGTGACGACGACATCGAGCAGGTGGAGCCGCGAGCCGGCGAGCCAGTCCATCGTCTCCGCCGAATGGTGAACTTCGTGGAAGCGCCACAGCCACGGAATGCGGTGGAACGCGCGATGGACCCAGTACTGCGCGAGGTCGGCCACCAGCACGCAGGCAAGGAACTGGACCACCAGCGGCAGCGCCCGTGCGACCTGCTGTAGCGGAGCGATCGCCAGCACCGCTCCGAAGCTGACGGCGGGAGCAAGCACCAGAACGCTCATCAGCTGCACCAGCGCGTGGCTCATGAAGAAGTATTGCGAATCGGTCAGCCAGCCCGGACGGAACGGGCCCTGCTGGCGGCGCAGGGCGAAGATCCGCTCCAGCGGTACGAACAGCGCCGCGGTCGAGAGCGTGCCGAGCACGAACCAGTCGAGGCCGATGTAGAACGCGGTATCGGCCGGCCGCGCGATCTCCACTCCGCCCGCGCCGAGCGCCAGCGCGAGAGTCGCCAATGCCAGTCCGGCGATGCCGAGCGCTTTCTTGCGCCGCAGCACCAGCGAGAGACCCGAGAGTATAAGCACCGCGAGCAGCGACAGGTCGATCGCCGCGCGCACCAGCGGCAGCGGATAGCGCCCGCGCAGCTCCGGCACTGTGAGCCACTGGGGAAAATGCAGGCACAGCACCGCGAACAGCGCCAGCATGCCGAGCGCGATGGCAAGCACGCCGCTGATCCACCCGCTGCCGAACCGGCGCGGGGCGGCATCGGCGAATATCCGCGCCAGCGCCCTTTCCGCGTCCATCGAGCCCCTTCTCCTCACGTGGCGGGAACCGATCCCATCCCTGCCCGTTTCCCTAATGCCAGACGATGAAAATCTTCTGGACATGAGATCGCTTCAAGAGATTGAACGATCATCAGGAGCCCCGACGCCATCATGGCGCCGGGGCTTTTCCTTTTTCGGGCGCAAAGCGCGACCGGGACGGCGGATAGCAGCGCTCGTGGGGGACAAATCCGATTTGCGGTGGCAACCGGGGCGGGCACGCCTTATGTGCGCGCCATGAAGATCGCTATCGCCTCGGACCATGCGGCGCTTGAGCTGAAGGCCGACCTCGCCGGCTGGCTGCGCGAGTTGGGCCACGACGTCGCCGACCTCGGGACCGCGACCACGGATTCGGTCGATTACCCGGACTACGGTTACCGGCTCGGCGAGCATCTCGCGGCCGGGCGCGCGGATCGCGCTATTGCCCTGTGCGGGTCGGGCATCGGCATCGCGATCGCCATGAACCGCAACCCCGCCGTGCGCTGCGCGCAGGTGGGCGAACCGCTATCGGCGAAATTCGCCCGCACGCACAACGATGCGAACGCGATCGCGCTGGGCGCGCGGATCGTCGGGCCGGAAATGGCCAGGGCCTGCGTAGCCGCCTTTCTCGACGCCGATTTCGAAGGCGGCCGCCATGCGCGCCGCGTCGACAAGCTGAGCAATCCGCAGATCACTTCCGAGACCAGGGAAACCGCATGAGTTCCGTCACCCGACCCGCCGCGGACACCGATCCGCTGCATCGCTTCTGGCGCGACAGCCTGGAGGAGGCCGATCCCGCGGTGGCGGCCATCATCGGCCGCGAACTGGGCCGGCAGCGCGACCGGATCGAGCTGATCGCAAGCGAGAACATCGCCAGCCCGGCGGTGCTCGAGGCGACCGGTTCGGTGTTCACCAACAAATACGCCGAAGGCTATCCGGGCCGCCGCTACTACGGCGGCTGCGAATATGCCGACGAGATCGAGACGCTGGCCATCGAGCGTGCCAAGCAGCTGTTCGGCTGCCAGTTCGCCAACGTCCAGCCCAACAGCGGCAGCCAGATGAACCAGGCGGTGTTCCTGGCCCTGCTGACGCCGGGCGACACCTTCATGGGCCTCGATCTCGCCGCCGGCGGACACCTGACGCACGGTTCGCCGGTCAACATGAGCGGCAAGTGGTTCAACGCGGTGCCCTATGGCGTGCGGCGCGAGGACCAGCGGCTCGACATGGATGCGATCCGCGCCCTGGCGCTGGAGCACAAGCCGAAGCTGATCATAGCCGGGGCGACGGCCTATCCGCGGCACTGGGATTTCGCCGCGTTCCGCGCGATTGCGGATGAAGTCGGCGCCTGGTTGCTGGCCGACATGTCGCACTTCTCCGGCCTCGTCGCCGGCGGCGCGCACCCCTCGCCCTTCCCCCATGCGCATGTCGTGACCACGACCACGCACAAGAGCCTGCGGGGCCCGCGCTCGGGCGTGATCCTGACCAACGACGAAGCGCTGGCCAAGAAGTTCAACAGCGCGGTGTTCCCCGGCATGCAGGGCGGCCCGCTGGTGCACGTGATCGCGGCTAAGGCGGTCGCTTTCGGCGAGGCGTTGCGGCCCGAATTCAAGGTCTATGCCCAGTCGGTGGTGGAAAACGCCAAGGCGCTCGCCGCCAGCCTCGAGGAGCAGGGCGTGGGGATCGTCTCGGGCGGGACCGACAACCACCTGATGCTGGTCGATCTCGGCCCCAAGGAAGTGACCGGAAAGGCGGCGGAAGTCGGTCTCGACCGTGCGTTCCTCACCTGCAACAAGAACGCCATCCCGTTCGACCCGCTGCCGCCCGCGAAGACCTCGGGTATCCGCCTCGGCACGCCGGCGGCGACGACGCGCGGGTTCGGTCCGGCGGAATTTCGCAAGGTCGGCGGGCTGATCGCCGAAGTGCTGGAAGGCCTGCGCCGCAACGGCGACGAAGGCGACGCCCAGGTCGAGGAAAGCGTCCGCCGGCGCGTGACGGAACTGTGCGAGGCGTTTCCCGTCTATCCGGGGAGGTAAACGATGCCGAACGATCCCAACCTGCTGTCCGACGCCGGCGCCGAGATCAAGGCGATGGCAAAGGAAGGCGCGGCCCACCCATCGACCAAGCCGGTGATCGCCGGCGCAGCGGTTGGCGCGGTCGCGGGCGCGATCCTGCCGGTGGTCACCTGGCCGATCGGCCTGATCGCCGGCGCCGGTTTCATGCTCTACAAGCGCCTGAGGCCCTGAGGTTCTGAATGCGGTGCCCGTTCTGCGCCCATGACGACAGCCAGGTAAAGGATTCGCGCCCCGCCGAGGACAACACCTCGATCCGCCGTCGCCGCCAGTGCGAAAGCTGCGGCGGCCGCTTCACCACGTTCGAGCGAGTGCAGTTGCGCGAAGTCGCCGTGGTCAAGAGCGACGGCCGGCGCGAGCCGTTCGATCGGGCGAAAGTCGAACAGTCGGTCGCCCTCGCCTGCCGCAAGCGCGACATCGAGCAGGAACGGATCGACCAGCTCGTTTCGGGGATCCAGCGCCAGGTCGAAACCGCCGGCGAGACCGAAATTGCCGCCTCGCGCATCGGCGAGATGGTGATGGAAGGTCTGCGCCAGATCGATTCGGTCGCCTACATCCGCTTCGCCTCGGTCTATCGCGACTTCTCCGAAGCGCGCGACTTCGAGGAGTTCGCCAGCAGCGTGCGCGATGTCGGGCGCGGCTGAAGGCCCCGTCATCGTCCTCGTCCGCCCGCAACTGGGCGAGAACATCGGCAAGGCGGCACGGGCCATGCTCAATTTCGGGCTGACGGAGTTGCGGCTGGTGGCGCCGCGCGACGGGTGGCCCAATCCCGATGCCGGCCCGCCCGCCTCCGGGGCCGACGTGGTGCTGGAACGAGCGAGGGTGTTCGATAGCGTTGCCGAAGCTGTAACCGACTGCGCGCATGTCTATGCCACCACCGTCCGCAAGCGTGGGGTGACCAAGCCGGTGCTGACGCCCGAACGGGCGGCGGGCGAGATACGCGCGCAGAACGGACGCAGCGCCATCCTGTTCGGGCCCGAACGGTCGGGGCTGGAGACCGACGATGTCGCTTTGGCGCGCGCGATCGTGACGGTGCCGATCAACCCCGAGTTCGGCTCGCTCAACCTGGCGCAGGCGGTGATCCTGCTCGCCTACGAATATTCGCGCGGCATGAGCCTTGCCCAGCCGCCGAGCGAAGAGCTGCTGCCACCTGCGCCACAGGAAGAGTTGGAGGATCTTGTGGGGCACCTTGAACGATTACTGGAGCCGCGCGGCTATTTCCGCCCCCCCAGCCGCGCCCCGGCAACCCGCCGCACCTTGCGCGGGATTCTCACCAAACCGGCGTGGAACCACCTCGAGGTGCGTACGCTGCGAGGCGTGCTAAGCGCGCTGGGAAAGCCGCCACACGAAAGCTGAAACGGCTGCGCGTTTGCCACTAAGCCGTTTTCCGGTATCCTGTCCCGGTCGAATATCGCAGGAATCTATGGCGCGTATTCGATTTGGGTGATGGGAGCGGCAAGCGCCGCCTGTCTTGCGTAATCAAGCGGATGGGGATGAAATGAAGAGCCTTGCAAGTGTATTGATTGCCGGCGCCCTGCTGGCGACGAGCGGATTCGCTGGAGCGGCGAACGACGAGCAGGAACCAAAAAAAGAAAAAAAGATCTGCCGCACGGAGAAGGCGACCGGCTCGCTGACGAGGCGAACGCGCATCTGCCTGACCGCGGAAGAGTGGCGAGAACTGAACGCGCGAACCAAGCGTGGTCTCGACGAGTTCGGCCGCAGCGCCTCGGGCGGCAAGCAATGTCCGCCCGACGCAATGGCGGGTTGCTAGGGGCAGGCCCATTGACTTGATCGGGATGCGCCGGTATCGGCGCGCCCTCGCGAATTGGCCCCGTATCCCGGTGAAGCGGCGGCCGCGATGGATGAATGGTCCATCGGTGCGATGCCGGGTTGAATGGTCGGACCTCTCGAACGGTTTGAGGGGTGGCGATCCAGCAGATTGGAGTACGACACGATGTCGAAGCGCAAGAGCGCCAAGCATAAACTCGACCGCCGCATGGGCGAAAACATCTGGGGCCGTCCGTCGTCCCCGGTGAACCGCCGGTCCTACGGCCCCGGCCAGCACGGCCAGCGCCGCAAGGGTAAGATGAGCGACTACGGGCTGCAACTGCGCGCCAAGCAGAAGCTCAAGGGCTATTACGGCGACGTTACCGAAAAGCAGTTCAAGGCGACTTATCAGAAGGCCGCCGCGATGAAGGGCGACACCGGCCAGAACCTGATCGGCCTGCTGGAACAGCGGCTCGACATGGTGGTCTATCGCGCCAAGTTCGCGCCGACCATCTTCGCCGCGCGCCAGATCGTCAGCCACGGGCATATCCGGGTGAACGGCGTGAAGTGCAACATCGCCAGCCGCAAGATCCTGCCGGGCGACGTGGTCAGCCTGGGCGACAAGGCGAAGGAAATGGCCCTCATCATCGAGGCGCAGAGCCTGCCGGAACGCGAGATTCCCGATTACGTCGCGCCCGACGGCACCGACAAGGTGACCTTCACCCGCGTGCCCAAGCTCGACGAAGTGCCTTATCCGGTGACGATGGAGCCGAATCTGGTGGTCGAGTTCTACTCGCGCTGATTTCGGTTTCGGATACGAGACAAGAGGGCGGTCCCGTGGGGCCGCCCTTTTCGATTCAAGGAAGATAGCCCCGCCTGAAATCCGCCGCGAACGCCGTGAAGCGCCCGGCCCCGATCGTCTCGCGCATCCGCTGCATAAGTTGCTGGTAGAACGTCAGGTTATGCTCGGTCACCAGCATCGCGCCGAGAATCTCGCCGGCTTTCTGCAAGTGGTGCAGATAGGCGCGCGAGTACCCGGCGCAGGCCGAGCAGCCGCATGATTCGTCCAGCGGCGCGGTGTCCTCCGCATGCTTCGCGTTGCGCAAGTTGAGCGGCCCGGTCCAAGTGAACGCTTGGCCGTTGCGGCCTGAACGCGTGGGCAGCACGCAATCGAACATATCCACCCCACGCTCGACCGCGCCGACGAGATCGTCGGGCTTGCCCACGCCCATCAGGTAGCGCGGAGCACTCTCGGGCAGCATGCCGGGCGCGAAATCGAGCGTGGCGAACATCGCCTCCTGCCCTTCCCCCACGGCCAGGCCGCCGATCGCATAGCCGTCGAAGCCGATGCCGGTGAGCGTTTCGGCGCTGCGCCGGCGCAATCCTTCGTCGAGCGCCCCCTGCTGAATGCCGAACAGCGCGGCGTTTTCCGCATGCTCGCCGCCGGCGTCGAAAGCCGCGCGGCTGCGCGCGGCCCAGCGCATCGACAGCTCCATCGAGGATTCGATTTCCGCCGGTGGGCGGTCGGCCCGCGGGCATTCGTCGAACGCCATGACGATGTCCGACCCGAGCAGGCGCTGGATTTCCATCGACCGCTCCGGGCTGAGCATATGCTTCGACCCATCGAGATGGCTGCGGAACTCCACGCCTTCCTCGGTCAGCTTGCGCAGCTCCGAAAGGCTCATGACCTGATAGCCGCCGCTGTCGGTGAGAATCGGCCGATCCCAGTTCATGAAACGGTGAAGCCCGCCGAGGAGCGCCACCCGCTCCGCCCCTGGACGCAGCATCAGGTGATAGGTGTTGCCGAGGATGATGTCGGCCCCGGTGGCGCGCACCGCCTCCGGCTTCATCGCCTTTACCGTGGCGGCCGTGCCCACCGGCATGAAGGCGGGCGTGCGAATTTCGCCCCGGCGCATGGCGATGCGTCCGGTGCGGGCCTTGCCGTCGGTTGCATCGATGGTGAAGGCGAAGCGAGGGGCTTCAGAAACCATAGACGAGCGTGAACCGGGTCATGGTGTCGGTGGAAACCGCGCCGGCGGGCGGATTGCTGTCGTAATCCACCGTGTACGACAGGCGCGTGGTGAGGCCGTCGGCTATGGATGCTTCGAGCCCGCTGGTCAGCAGGATGCTGGTCGAGGTCGAATCGATGATAATCTGCCCCGCCGCCCCCGTGTCCGCAACAACGTTGGCGTCCTGGGTGAACTTGAGCTGCTTCGCGAGCCGCCAGTCGAAATCGAATCCCGCCAGCGCGCCGAAGCTGCTCTGGCTGGTCCCGTCGAGCAGCTCGATCAGTCGCCAGGAAGGCCCGGCCTTCACGGAAAGCTGCGCAGCGCGGGAATCGATGACCTTGTAGCCGAGCCCGCCCGACAGCGAATAACGCGACGAATAGCCCTGGAAGCGGTCGCGTTCGTATTGCGCCAGCCCGTAGGAAAAAAGGCCCTCGTTGATCTGATAGCGCGGCTCGTAAGCGGCGAGATACTGTTCGCGCGAGGTCCGCCCGTTGCTGCGCTGGTAATCGGTCGCCGCGTGCAGGCGATGCTCCCAGTCGATCCCCTCGCGCTTCAGGTCGAGCGCGACGGTGACGCCAACGTTGCTGCTGTTGCCCGAAGATTGGAAAGCGCCGATCTGCCCTCGCCCGCTCCAGTTCTCGAACACGCCGGCGGTACGGATGTCTTCCTCCTTGCGCACCCGTTCGGCAGCCGCGAGCTCGCGCTGCTTGTCGAGGAAAACGCGGTGTAACTGGTCGATTTCGGCGCCATCGTCGGGATTGGTCTTCTTGGCGAGATCGACGACGGTCTTCACCGTCTTCGCGTCGCCGGTGGCGATCGCCGCGTCGATCATCGCGCGCACCGGATCGGGCAGTTGCGCCGCGGCGGGCGCGGCGCAAAGCGCAACCACAAGGGCAAGCAGGCGAACGGCGGGAAACGACATAAGGGCTTGCTAGCGCCTCAATCGCGCAGTCGCCACCCCGTACGGAAGATGAAGGCGACGACCCCTATGCACAGCGCGACGAAGCCCAGCGTCATGCCTAGCGCCATGCCGATGGGCACGTCGGCCGTGCCGGTGAAGGTCCAGCGCAACCCGTTGATGAGATAGAAGATCGGGTTGAACTGCGCGATCGTCCGCCATGGCTCGTCGAGCATCTCTATCGAGAAGAACGTGCCGCCGAGGAAGGTCAGCGGCGTCAGGATCAGCATCGGCACGATTTGCAACTTCTCGAACCCGTCGGCCCAGACGCCGAGGATGAAGCCGAACAGCGAAAAGGCGGCCGCGACCAGCGCGATATAGCCGACTGCGAACAGCGGATGGGCGATCGAGAAATCGACGAACAGCGTCGCTGTGGCGAGGATGATGGCGGCGATGATGATCGATTTCACCGCCGCCGCGCCGACGAAGCCGAGCAGCGTTTCGGTCTCCCCGACAGGCGCGGAGAGCAGCTCGTAGATCGCCCCGGTGAAGCGCGGCATGTAGATGCCGAAGCTGGCGTTCGAGGTGCTTTCGCTGAGCAGGGTCAGCATGATCAGGCCGGGCACGATGAACGCGCCGTAGGACGCGCCGCCGAACTGCGCCGGGTCCATGCGGCTGCCGATGGCGGCCCCGAACACCACGAGATAGAGCGAGGTGGTCAGCACCGGCGACAGGATCGAGCCGAACGCGGTGCGGAAGAACCGCATCAGCTCGTTGGTGAAGATGGCGATCGCGCCGCGCAGGTTCATGCCGGAACCTCGCCCCGTTCGACCAGGTCGACGAAAATGTCCTCCAGGCTCGATTCGCGCGTGTCGATCTCGTCGAAACCGATGCCCTCGGCGACCAGCGTCCGGATCAGGTCGGCGGCCTCGCGCTTGCCCTTCCCCGTGCCGTCGCCGCCGCGATAGACCAGCGTTGCGCCATCGTTCTCCAGCGAAACCTGATAGGCGGCGAGCGCCGGCGACAGCGCGGCCAGCGGCGCGCTCAGCGAAATGCGCGCCTCGGTGCTGCCGAGCTTGGCCATGATCGCCGCCTTGTCGTCGACCAGCAGCAGGCGGCCCTTGTTGATCACGCCGATCCGGTCGGCCATTTCCTGGGCTTCCTCGATATAGTGCGTGGTCAGGATGATCGTGGTGCCCCGGTCGCGCAGCGCGCCGATCTGGCGCCACATGTCGCGCCGCAGCTCCACGTCCACACCGGCGGTCGGTTCGTCGAGGAACAGCAGTTCGGGATCATGGCTCAGCGCCTTGGCGATCATCACTCGGCGCTTCATGCCGCCGGAAAGCTCGCGGATCTTGGCCTTGCGTTTGTCCCACAGGCTGAGCGAACGCAGCACTTCCTCGATCCGCTTCGCATCGGGCTCCGATCCGAACAGGCCGCGCGAATAGGCCACCGAATGGTCGACCCTGGCGAACATGTCGAAAGCCAGTTCCTGCGGCACCAGCCCGATGCGGCGGCGCACTTCGCGCCAGTGGCGCTCGACATCGAGCCCGAAGGCCTCGATCGTTCCGCCGCTCGGCTTCAGCAGCCCACAGACCGCGCCGATCAGCGTGGTCTTGCCCGCGCCGTTCGGCCCGAGCAGCGCGAATATCTCGCCCTTGCGGATTTGCAGATCCACACCGCCAAGCGCGACGGTGCCGCCCTTGTAGGTTTTCGACAGGTTGCGGATGTCGAGGATCGGCGCGCTCACCGCGCGACAGATGGGCGAGCCGGGTCCCCAATGCAAGCGCGCGCACGGGTTTGCTCCCCGCTCAGGGGAGCAGCAGACTGGAATCGCCGTAGCTGTAGAAGCGGTAGTCTTCGGCAATCGCGTGGGCATAAGCCGCCTGCATCTGCTCCAGCCCCATCAGCGCGCTCACCAGCATGAACAGCGTCGAACGCGGCAGGTGGAAGTTGGTCATCAGCCCGTCGACCGCGCGAAAGCGATAGCCGGGGGTGATGAAGATCGCGGTGTCGCCGGCGAACTCGCGGATCGCGCCATCGTCGCCGGCCGCGCTTTCGAGCAGGCGCAGGCTGGTGGTGCCGACCGCGATCAAGCGACCCCCGGCGGCGCGCGCGGCGTTGAGGCGATCGGCGGTCCGGGCGTCGATGCGGCCCCATTCGGCATGCATCGTGTGTGCTTCGGTATCCTCCGCCTTGACCGGCAGGAACGTGCCCGCGCCGACATGCAGCGTCAGTGTCTCGCGGCCGACCCCAGCCTCGTCCAGCGCGCCGATCAGTTCCGGGGTGAAGTGGAGCGCGGCCGTGGGCGCCGCCACCGCGCCGTCCTCGCGGGCGAAGATGGTCTGGTAATCGGCCTTGTCGGCTTCGTCGGTGGCGCGCTTTCCGGCAATATAGGGCGGCAACGGCATGCGGCCGGCGAGTTCCAGCAGCACTTCCACCGGCTCCTCCCCGGCAAAGGCGAGCGTCCAGCTCCCGTCGGGGTGGCGCTGTTCGGCGGTTGCGCCGACGCCGGCGGGAAAGTCGATCCGGTCGCCTTCGCGCAGCCGCCTGGCGTTGCGCACGAAGGCCTGCCAGCGGCGCAGGTCGATCCGCTTGTGCAATGTCGCGCCGATCCGCGCCTCTCCGCGCCGGCCTTCGAGCCGGGCGGGAATGACTCGGGTGTCGTTGAACACCAGCACGTCGCCCGCGCGCAGCAGGCCGGGCAAGTCGCGCACCGCGCGATCCTGGAAGGCGCCCTCCCCCGGCACGACAAGCATCCGCGCGGCATCGCGCGGGCGCGCAGGGCGCAGCGCTATCCGTTCGGGGGGAAGCTCGAAATCGAAAAGATCGACGCGCATGCGGGCCGGCTATCGCACGGGCGGGCTCACTCCGTAAGCGCTTCGCCTATGCTTTCGGCCGTCAGGGCCGGGGGTGGAACCACCTGCTCCGGCGCGGGCGCGAATTTCTGCGGCTTGCCGTCGGCCGCGATCGAGGCCTGGACGATATAGGTCGGATTGGCCGGCGGCTCCCCGCGTTCGATCGCATCGACGCCGTCCATCCCGGCGATCACGCGGCCGAAGTTGGTATAGTTCCGGTCGAGCGAGAAGCGCGGATAGAACACGATGAAGAACTGGCTGTTGGCGCTGTTTTCGTCCTGCGCGCGGGCCATCGACACGCTGCCGCGCACGTGCGGGAACATGTTGAACTCCTCGTTCAGGTCCGGCAGCTCCGAACCGCCCCGTCCGGTGCCGGTGGGGTCGCCCGTCTGGGCCATGAACCCGTCGATCACGCGGTGGAAGATCACCCCGTCGTAGAACCCCTGCCGGGTCAGCGTCTTGATCCGCTCGACGTGGCTCGGCGCCCATTGCTGGACGAACCGGATCGCCACGCGCTTGCCGTTCGACAAGTCGAGGAGCAGGATGTTCTCCGGATCCTGTGTGATGTCCGGATTGGCGGCAAGCGGGATGGTCGACGCAGCGAGCGTTTCGGCCGCCGTCATGTCTATGGCAGGCGCATCGTCGTCCTGCGCCAGGATGGAAGCGGGGGAAACCGTGGCGGCGAGAACGAGCGCCGCGGCGAACAGGCCTTTGATCATCGTGTTCGACAGGTCCTTGAAAGTAAGCCGCCGCCCCTATCGGCTGGGCGCTGACAGTGCAATGAACGGGTTTCCCGCTACAACTCCCCCTTGCGGCCGATCTCGTCCACCCTCGCCACCACCTGCTCGCGAACCGGCGGGCTGACGAAGCGGCCGATGTCGCCGCCGTAGAGCGCGATTTCCTTGACCAGCTTGGAGGCGATCGGCTGCAACGAGACATCGGCCATCAGGAAGACGGTCTCGATGCGGTCGTTCAATTGCTGGTTCATCCCCGCCATCTGGTATTCGTATTCGAAGTCCGCCACCGCGCGCAGGCCGCGCACGATCAGGCTCGCGCCCTCGGCCTCGGCAAACTTCATCAGCAGCGCGTCGAAGCCCTTGATCTCGACATTGGCGAGGCCCTGCCGCGCGACTTCCGCCTGCACCATCTCGATTCGCTCGGCATGGCTGAACATCGGCCCCTTGCCGGGATTGGCGGCAACGCCGATGATAAGCCGATCGACCAGCTTCGCCCCACGCCGGATGATGTCGGCATGGCCGAGCGTGACCGGATCGAAAGTGCCGGGATAGAGGCCGATGCGGCTCAACTCTCCCGCTCCACCACGAAGCGTGCCAGCGCGCGCAGCAGGTCCGCCTCGCGTCCGTACCCGGAAAGGTGGCCGACGGCCTGCTCGCCCAGCGCATCGGCCTGCTGGCGCGCCTGCTCGGCCCCCATCAGCGAAACGAACGTCGCCTTGCCCGCCTCGGCATCCTTGCGCAGCGCCTTGCCGGCCTTGGCCTCGTCGCCTTCGTGATCGAGCAGGTCGTCGGCGATCTGGAACGCCAGGCCGATGTCGCGGGCATAGGCGCGCAGGTGCGCCCTGCCCTCGTCCGGCACGCGGCCGAGGATCGCCCCCATCTCCACCGCCGCGGCAAGCAGCGCGCCGGTCTTGAGCTGTTGCAACCGGGTGACGGCGCGCACGTCAAACGTCGTCGCTTCGGCGGCCATGTCCATCATCTGGCCGCCGGCCATGCCGTTATACCCGGCGGCGCAGGCAAGGCAGCGCACCAACTCGGCGCGCACGAACGGGTCGGCGCTGGTCCGCTGGTCGGTCAGCAGGTCGAACGCCAGCGCGTGCAGCGCATCGCCGGCCAGCACCGCCACGCCCTGGCCGAACGCCACGTGGACGCTGGGCTTGCCGTGGCGCGTGTCGGCATCGTCCATGCACGGCAGGTCGTCGTGGATCAGCGAATAGGCGTGGATCGATTCGATCGCGCAGCCGGCCCACAGCGCCGCCTCGCGCGAAACTCCGTGCATTTCGGCCACCGTCACCAGCAACAGCGGGCGCACGCGCTTGCCGCCGCCGATCGCCGCATACCGCATCGCCTCGACCAGCGCCGCGCGATCATCCTCCGGAACCGCGAGAATCGCGTCGAACGCCGCATCCACGTCGCTCTGGATGCGCTGCAACCCGCGACCGAGCACGTCGTCGGCGAGGACGAGGCCCATCGTCAATCCGCGTCGAACGGAACGGCGCCGGACGGCTTGCCGTCGGGTCCGGCGACGATCTTCTCGATCCGCGCCTGCGCCGCGTCGAGCCGCGCCTGGCAATGCCGCCGGAGCAGTTCGCCGCGCTCGTAGAGGCCGATCGATTCCTCCAGCGGGACCTCGCCCGTCTCGAGCCGGCGGACCACATCCTCAAGCGCGCGCAGCGCATCTTCGAAAGTCATCGCGGCAATATCGGGTGCGGCCTCGGCGTTCATGGCTGCGGTGTTACGATGATAGGCGCGGCGGTCAAGGATGGCGGCTCCGTCAATAGCCGATGAACTCCTCGAACCGCGCCATGATGGCCACCCAGAACTCGACATTGTCGGTGAAGAGCTCCGGGCTCATTCCGCCGTCGTCGAGGTCGAGATCCATTTCGATCCGCGCTGACCCGGCTTCCGTCGCGTAGGCGCGGCCGAAGCGGTTGTTGGTGTTCCATTCGTTCATCGCTTCGATCGAGCCGTTCGAAGGCTCGCTGTATCCGGCGTAGAATTGCACCGTGCGGCAATCGGCATTGTCCGTGCAGCCATAGAACAGGATCAGGAATTCGGCGCCTGACGACATGCTGCGGATCATCGGATCGCCGCCGGAATCGGTATCGAGCTGGGCGCGATAGCCGGCCGCCTGCAAAGCCTGAGCCACCGTTTCCGGCGCCTGCGCCGTCACGTTCTGCGCCAGCGCGGAGCCCGGCAGCGCGAATCCGGCGACAATCGCCGCCATGGTAAAGACCCTGGCAATCATGGATGTCCCCTTCGATACGACCCGCACTCGCCATAGCCCCGGACCGCGCCCGCCGCCATCGGGAAGATGTGCAAGCGATGGCCGGGGGCTGGCGAGACTCGGGCGGCATCGCTAAGGGCGCTGCCATGTCCGAAATCACTTCCGAAATCGTCGAGCAGCACGGCCTCAGCGCCGAGGAATACGAGCACGTCCTGAAAGCCATGGGGCGCGAGCCCAATCTGGTCGAGCTGGGCATCTTCTCGGTCATGTGGAGCGAGCACTGTTCGTACAAGTCGAGCCGCGTCCATCTGAAGAAGCTGCCCACAGAGGCGCCATGGGTGATCTGCGGCCCAGGCGAGAACGCCGGGGTGATCGACATCGGCCCGGGACCAGACGGCAGGGGGCAGGCGGCGATCTTCAAGATGGAGAGCCACAACCACCCCAGCTACATCGAGCCCTATCAGGGCGCGGCCACGGGCGTCGGCGGCATCCTGCGCGACGTGTTCACGATGGGCGCGCGCCCGATCGCCAACCTTAACGCGCTGCGCTTCGGTTCGCCCGATCATCCGAAGATGAAGCACCTCGTGCAAGGCGTAGTCGCTGGCATCGGCGGCTACGGCAACTGCGTCGGCGTGCCCACGGTGGGCGGGGAAACGAACTTCCATCCCGCCTATGACGGCAACATCCTGGTCAACGCGATGACCGTCGGCGTCGCCGATCAGGACAGGATCTTCTATTCGGCCGCCACCGGCATCGGCAATCCGATCGTCTATGTGGGCTCCAAGACCGGGCGCGACGGCATCCACGGCGCGACGATGGCCAGCGCCGATTTCGCCGAGGACGCCGACGCCAAGCGGCCCACGGTGCAGGTCGGGGATCCGTTCACCGAGAAGCTGCTGATCGAAGCCTGCCTGGAACTGATGGCGACCGACGCCATCGTCGCGATCCAGGATATGGGCGCGGCGGGCCTCACCTCTTCCTCGGTGGAAATGGCCAGCAAGGGCGGCGCGGGCATCCGGCTCGACATGAACAAGGTGCCGTGCCGCGAAGACGGCATGACGCCATACGAGATGATGTTGAGCGAAAGCCAGGAGCGGATGCTCATGGTCCTCAAGCCCGGCAAGGAAGCCATGGCGGAGGCGATCTTCCGCAAGTGGGAGCTCGATTTCGCGGTGATCGGCGAAGTGACCGATACCGGCCACATGGTGCTCGAATGGAACGGCGAAGTGGTGTGCGATATTCCGCTTGCCCCGCTGGCCGATGAGGCCCCGCTCTACGATCGGCCCCATGTAAGCCGCGAAGAATACGCGGCCTGGGCCAAGGTCGCACCGCTCGGCCAAGCGCCGGAAAGCGCGGACATCGGCGCAGACCTGCTCAGGCTCATGGCCTGCCCCGACCTCGCCAGCCGGCGCTGGATCTGGCAGCAGTACGACAGCCAGGTAGGCGCGGACACGCTCCAGCTTTCGGGCGGCGATGCCGCCGTGGTGCGCGTCCACGGAACCGGCAAAGCGCTGGCGATGAGCACCGACTGCACGCCGCGTTATTGCTATGCCGACCCCTACGAAGGCGGCAAGCAGGCGGTGGCGGAAACCTACCGCAATTTATCGGCTGTGGGCGCCAAGCCCTTGGCGATCACCAATTGCCTAAACTTCGCCAACCCGCAACGGCCGGAGATCATGGCGCAGATCGTCGGCTGCCTCGAAGGCATGTCGGCGGCCTGCCAGGTGCTCGACTATCCGATCGTCTCGGGCAACGTCAGCCTCTACAACGAAAGCAAGGCCACGGGCGGCGGCAGCGCGATCCTGCCGACGCCCGCCATCGGCGGCGTCGGGCTGCTGGAGGACTACGGCAAGATGGCCACTATCGGCTTCAAAGCCGGGGGCGAGGCGATCTACCTGATCGGCTCGGAACCCTGGGCCACGCCGGGGCATGATCGCGGACACCTCGGCCAGTCGCTGTGGCTGCGCGAGATTCACGGCCGCGAGGCGGGCGACGCGCCGCCGGTCGACCTGACGCTGGAGAAGAATTCCGGCGAGTTCGTGCGCGAGCTGATCGCGGCGGGGCTGGTGAGCGCGGTGCACGACGTGTCCGACGGCGGCCTCGCGGTGGCGCTGGCGGAAATGGCGCTCGCCGGGGGTCTCGGCGCAGATGTCGAGGCGCATCCGGACTATTCGCCCGCCGCATGGTGGTTCGGCGAGGATCAGGGGCGTTATCTGGTCACGGTGCCCGACATCGACGCGTTCCAGGCCCAGCTCGCCAAGGGCACCCGCGACGCCGACACGGCTTCGTCGGGCGTCCGCCATATCGGCACGGTCGGCGGCGACCGCCTGTTCGGCGTGACGCTCGCCGACCTGCGCGAGGCGCACGAAAGCTTCTTCCGCGAGTGGATGGAAGCGTAAAACCCCCGTTTCGTCATTCCCGCGAAAGCGGGAACCCGGTAGGCTCTGCGAACCGGCTGGGCCCGCTTTCGCGGGGATAGCAAGGGGGTGTCGATGACTCGCGCAATCCTCTGGGCAACTCTCGTCGCGGGCACGCTCGATATTCTCTCGGCGTTCGTCTGGTCGGGCGCGGTGGTTGGCGTTCTGCGGACTGTCGCCAGCGGGCCGTTCGGTGACGCGATCGCAGCGGGCCCGGCGGGCGCGCTACTCGGTCTGGCGGTCCATTTCGCGATCATGGCGGTGATGGCCGCCGCCTATGTCC
>JBIQKC010000034.1:0-28032 GCA_044506885.1 Sphingomonadales bacterium | reverse complement strand
GCGCGACCCCGGCCATCGCCACCGCCAGCGTCGCCTGCCGCTGCGTGGGCGTGGAATCGTAGGCCAGCCCGCCGAAGCCCTCCGAGGCCATCAGAGCAGGTCCATCGGCGGCGCAGCGTGAACCAGGTCGAGCCAGCCGGGCACGAGCGACAGCACCAGCACCGCCGCCATGGCGCGGTTGAACAGCCGCAGCGCGCCGGGCCGGCGCAGCACGCGCTGGAGCATCATGCCGCAGGCCGCCCACAGGACGACGCACGGCAGGCCCACCACCGCGAACACGGCGGCCACGAGCGGCACGTCGGCGGCCATCGCGTCCGGCCGGGCGAAACTGGAGATCGCGCCGAGGACCATCGCCCAGGCCTTGGGATTGACCCACTGGAACGCGGCGGCCGCGAACATTCCCAGGGGCTGGCGCAATTCGTCCGTGTTCCCATGGTCCGCCGAAACGGCGATGCGCCATGCCAGCCATAGCAGATAGGCAGTGGCCGCGACCTGCATCGCCAGATGGAAACCGTCGATGCGCGCGACGAGCCCGGCAAGCCCCCAGCCGAGCACGAGCACCATCAGCGCAAAGCCGCCGCTAATGCCCGCGATATGCGGCACCGTCCGGCGCAGGCCGAACGTCGCCCCCGACGACAGCAGCATCATGTTGTTCGGCCCCGGCGTGATGCTCGCGACGAAGCAGAAGGCGGCAAGGGCAAGCAGCATCGAAGGAATCCTGTCGCCGGACCATTGTCACGGACAATGAATCATGTGTATCAATCTAATTTGAGTCAAATAGGATATTGTCATGGTTCAATCCGGTTGGCGGCCCGCCGTCGCGGAAGGCGACGCCCCTTTGTGGCAACGGCTGGCAGACACGCTGGCGGCGGACATCGCGCGCGGCGCGCTGGAGGTGGGGGCCAAGCTGCCGCCGCACCGCGACCTCGCCTATGACCTCGGCGCGGCGGTCGGCACGGTCGGACGGGCCTATGCCGAAGCCGAGCGGCGCGGGCTGGTGGAAAGCCATATCGGCCGCGGGACTTTCGTCGCCGCGCGGCGTCCCGCTCGCCTCGCGCACCGGCCGCGGAACGGGCGGATCAACCTCGCCATGAACGTGCCCCCGGTGGGCCCCGCGCTGGAAGCGGCGGGCCAGACGCTCGAACGGCTGCGGCGGCGCGGCGATCTGGCGGCGATGTTCGACTACACGCTCACCGCCGGGCTTCCGGTGGTGCGCGAAGCAGCGGCGGAGTGGCTGCGGCGGCGCGGCGGAGTGGAGCGGGCGCGGGCGGATCGCGTGATCCAGACCGGCGGCGGGCAGAACGCGCTGATGCTGACCTGTTCCTCCGTCGCGCGGGCGGGCGAAACGGTGCTGTGCGACCTTGCCACTTATCCCGGCAACCGCACGATCGCGGAGCACGGCGGCTGGAACCTGCGCGGGGTGCCCGCCGATGGCGGCGGCATGGATCCCGCAGCGCTGGACCGCATCGCGGCGGAAACCGGCGCCCGCCTGCTGCTGCTGATCCCGACGCTGCATAACCCGACCACGGTGACGCTCGCTGCGGCGCGCCGCGCGGCTATCGTCGAAGTGGCGCGGAAGCGCGGTCTGACCATCGTCGAGGACGACATCTACCGCGTGTTTGGCCGGGAGGACGAACCTCCGCCCTTCGCCGATCTCGCGCCCGAGCGGACGATCCACGTCACCAGCATATCGAAGGCGCTTTCGCCGGGCCTGCGGCTCGGCTTCCTGCTCGCGCCCGACGACGACGCGATGCTCGAACGGCTGATGCTGGCTGCGGAAGCGAGCGCATACTGCCCCCCCGCGGCCGGCGGGCTGGTCTTCGCCGAATGGATGGAAAGCGGGCTCGAAGCGCGCATCCTGGGCGAAGTGAGGGCGGAAATGGAACGCCGCAACCGCATGGCCGCGGGGCTGCTGGGGAACGCCGCCGCCCCGCCGCCGTCGGACCGCTCGCTGCACCTGTGGCTGCCGATGGGCGCGGCGCGGGCGGCGCAGGTCCATGCCGAGGCGCTCAGGGCCGGGGTCGAGCTGACCCCGCCCGAAGCACCGTTCGTGGACCGCGAGGCGGTGTCCGGGCTGCGCATCTGCATCGGCGCGCCGCTCGAGGCCGAAGAGCTCGAACGCGGGCTCCATGCGGTGCGCGATGCTCTCCATGCCGGCCATCCGGACAACGCGCGGGGAATCCTATGAGCGGGACGATAACCGGCGGATGCCTGTGCGGCGCGTGCCGCTACGAGACGGCGGCCGAGCCGATAAACGTCCGCGCCTGCCATTGCCGCGCCTGCCAGAAGGCGACCGGCGGCCCGTTCTACGCCAGGGTGCTGGCGTCGGCGGAAGGGCTGCGCATTTCGGGCCCGGTCGGATGGCATCAATCCTCCGCCGATGTCCGGCGCGGCTTCTGCACCACCTGCGGCGCGACGCTGTTTTCGGAACGCTTCAGCATCGGCGCAATCGGGCTGTCGATGGGCACGCTCGACGATCCCGGCCGCTTCCGGCCAACCGAACATATCTGGGTTTCCGCCATGCAGCCGTGGATCGTGCTCGACGACGGGTTGCCCCGCCATGCGGAGGGCGTGTGAGCTGCGTCGTCGTCACCGGCGCATCGCGCGGGATCGGGCGGGCGACAGCCGTGGCCGCCGGCGAACGGGGCTGGTCCGTGCTGGTCAACTATCGCGAAGCTGCCGACGCTGCCGAAGAAACCGCCGAAGCGGTGCGTGCGGCCGGCGGTCGCGCGTTGCCGTTCAGGGGCGATGTAACCAGCGAGCGCGACGTCGGCGCCATGTTCGACGCGGCGACGGACGTCTTCGGCCCGGTCGATCGTGTAGTGGTCAACGCCGGCGTGGTCGGCCCCGCCGCCACGCTGGCGGAGATGGAGCTGGAGCGGCTGCGGCGGATGTTCGAGGTCAATACGCTCGGTTCCTACCTCTGCGCGCGCGAGGCCGCGCGGCGGCTGGCGGTGAGCCGGGGAGGAGCGGGTGGCGCGATCGCGATCGTCTCGTCGACGGCCAGCCGGCTGGGAGCGCCGTTCGAATATGTCGACTACGCCGGCGCCAAGGCCGCGCTCGACACGCTGACCATCGGCCTGGCGCGCGAGCTGGGCGGCGAAGGCGTGCGGGTGAACGCGGTGCGGCCGGGCCTGATCGACACCGAGATTCACGCTTCCGGCGGCAGGCCGGATCGTGCGCACGAACTGGGCGCGGCAACGCCCATCGGCCGCGCGGGCACGGCGCGCGAAGTGGCCGAGGCGATCGTCTGGCTGCTGTCGGACAAGGCCTCGTATGTGACGGGAGCCATTATCGACGTCGGCGGCGGGCGCTAATGGGTCCTGACTCCAAGGTTCTTCCTGCGATGGAGGGTTTCGACCACCTGCTCGCCGATGTGCGCGCATGCCGCGTCTGTGCGGCGTCGCTGCCGCATGGGCCGCGCCCGGTGGTCCAGGCGAGCGTGGGAGCGCGCGTGCTGATCGTCGGCCAGGCGCCGGGCAGCAAGGTCCACGCGAGCGGCGTGCCGTGGGACGACGACAGCGGCGACCGGCTGCGCGCGTGGACCGGCCTGCCGCGCGAGACGTTCTACGATCCCGCCAGGGTGGCGCTGATGCCGATGGGGTTCTGCTACCCCGGCAAGGCATCGGGCGGCGACCTGCCGCCACGCCCGGAATGCGCGCCGCTGTGGCACCCGCGCCTGCTGGCGGCGATGCCCGAGGTGCGGCTGACGCTGCTGGTCGGCCAATATGCGCAGAAGGCCTGGCTGCCGCGCGAGCTGCGCCCATCGTTGACCGAAGCCGTCCGTCGCCACGCCGAAGCGCCCGGCGGCCTGTTCCCCCTGCCCCACCCGTCCTGGCGCAGCCGCATCTGGATGAAGGGCAATCCGTGGTTCGAGGCGAAAGTGCTGCCGACGCTACGGCAAAAGATTGCCGCGGCGCTTTGACCGGCGGCTTCCGACAGCGCCCGCGCTGACGATACGTCGCCTCGGAACATTCGTCCGCCGCGTCACCCCATCCCCTGCCATTGGCGGATCGCTTCGATCGGCCAGAACAGCATCACGACGTTGAGCGTCAGGTTGTCGCGGATGATCCACAGCGTCAGCAGTTCGAGGAACACCGCCAGCGCTACGCTGGCCCATGCGGGCAAGCGGGCGGCGGCGAGGAAGCCGACGACCATCCAGCCGATGTCGGCCGCCGAATTGACGATGGAATCGCCGCTGTAGCCGAAGCTGACCGTGACCGCGCGATAGCGGTCGATCACCATCGGCGTGTTCTCGGCGATCTCCCACGCGGCTTCGACCAGCACCGCGATGGGCAGCGCCCAGCGCGCCGGCCGCCCGCCGAACAGCTTCCATTTGCGCCACAGCAGCCAGGCGAAGAAGTACATGATCAGGCCGTGGGTGAAGTGGCTGGGCGAATACCAGTCGGTCACGTGCTGGCTGTTGCCGTCGGATTCGACCACCCCGTGCCACAGCTTGACCTCGCCGCAGGCGCAGATCGGCGGCCGGTCCATCGCGAACAGAATCGCGACCGCGATCGCGACGAGGACAATCGTCGCCAGCCACGCGCGGCGATGGGGCAAGAGCATCCGCGAGGAGGAAAGACCGCTCAGCCGGGATCCTGACCATACCAGGCGACGAATTCTCCGGTCAGGTCGCGCGCGCCGGCGTCGGACAATGCCGCCAGGTCGGGCGCGCGGGCCATTTCGAGTTTCGAGCAGCCCCGTTCGGTGCCGAAGGCCTGCGCGGTGCGGGCGATGCGCGCCTGCACGGGGCCGACGATAGTCTTCTGCCGTTCGGCGAAGTCGGCCTTGAGCGCGGCGTGCTTCGCTTCGAGATCGGCGTCGAGGCGCTTGCGTTCCTCATCGAGGGCGACGAGATCCTCGTCGCCGTCACTCGTCAGCGCCGCCTGCTGGCGTCGGTCGAGCGCCGCCAAGTCCGCCTTCAACTGCTTGATCTCGTCCACCTGGGGGCGGAGCGCGTCGTCGAGTTGCCGTATCGCGGCGGTGAGTTCCCCGACACCCGCAGGGGGAGGGGCAACCAGCTTGCCCACCTCGATGAAACAGCGCGCGCCGCCATCCGCCGCCAGTGGCGCGGAAATCGTCAGCGCGCATGCCGCCGCGATTGCTCCTGCCTTCATGACCTGCTCCCAAGGTCTGCGCGCAGGCTATCACACAAGGCGCGATCGTCAACGCCGGGTCGCGGACGTTGCACGGTTCGGCCCATCGGCTAAGGCAGCAGGCATGAGCGCCGAGGGAAAGCGCGCCTGCGTGATCGGGGCCGGATTCGGCGGGCTCGCGCTCGCCCTGAGGCTCCAGGCCGCCGGCGTGGCGACGACAGTGGTCGAAGCGCGCGAGGAGCCGGGCGGGCACGCCGGCTGCCGGCGGCAGGACGGCTTCGCCTTCGACACCGGCCCCGCCGCAATCGCCGATCCGGCGATGCTGAGCGCGCTGTGGGACCTGACCGGACATTCGATGGCCGACGATGTCGAGCTGCTGCCGGTCGCGCCGCTGCGCCGGTTCATCTGGCCCGACGGGACGAGCTTCGACCAGCATGGCGACGAGGCGGCGCTGCGGCGCGAGATCGCGCGCCTCGATCCGGCGGACATCGCCGGATACGACGCCTTCCTCGCCCACGCCGCCATCGTCCATCGGGAAGGCTACCAGCGCTTCGGCGCTTCGCCGTTTCTCGACCTGCGAAGCGCAACCAGGGCGGCGCCCGCCTTCGTGCGCCACCGGGGCTGGCGCTCGCTGCACGACACCGTCGCCGGTTTCGTCAACGACGAAAGGCTGCGCGAGGCGCTGAGCTATCCGGCGCTGGCCACGGGCGCGAACCCGATGACCGCGAGCGGCTTTTACGCCTATGTCCACATGCTGGAGCAGAGCGGCGGCCTGTGGTGGGCGCGCGGCGGAACCAGCCGGCTGGCGGCGGCCATGGCGCGCCAGTTCCAGCGCATCGGCGGCGAATTGCGGACCGGGGACCCGGTGACGCGAATCGAGACGATCGGCACCCGCGCCAGCGAAGTGGAGACGCTGAGCGGCTGGCGCGCGCCGTTCGACGCGGTCGCCAGCAATGCCGACGCGGTCCACACCTATCGCGATCTGATCGGCGACACGCTGCGCGGGCTGCGCGAGGCGCGCCGGCTCGCGCGCAAGCGCTTCGCTCCTTCGCTGTTTTCGGTCCATTTCGGGATCGAAGGCAGCTGGCCGGGCATTCCACACCAGACGGTCCTGTTCGGGCCGCGTTTCGCGGGGCTGCTGGATGACATCTTCGACCATGGCGTGCTGCCGGCGGACGCCTCGATCTTCCTCGACCACCCGAGCGTCACCGATCCCTCGATGGCGCCCGAAGGCATGAGCGCGTTCCGCGCGTGGATCCCGGTCGCTCACCTGGGCAAGCTGGCGATCGACTGGGACCAGATCGGGCCGGTGGTGGCCAAGCGCCTGCTCGACGAGGTCGAACGGCGGCTGATCCCCGACATCCACGACCGGATCGTGACCCGGTTCCACTACACCCCGCGCGACGTTGCGCTCGATTTCAACGCCCACCTCGGCAGCGCCTTCGGGCTCGAGTCGATCCCGGCGCAGAGCGGGCTGCTGCGCCCGCACAACCGCGACAAGGTGATCGGGAACCTCTACCTCGTCGGCGCGAACACGCATCCGGGCGCCGGCGTGCCCGGCGTGCTCGCAGGGGCCGGCGTGACTGCGGGACTGATGCTGGCGGAGCTGGCGGGATGAGGGCGCGCTGATGGCCATCCGCCCGTTCCGCGACCGCCGCCCGCGCCTGCTTTCGCCGTCGCGCATCCTGCGCGAGACGCCGCGCCAGACCGGCGGCGGGCGCGAGCGCGAGGAACTGGTCGAGGCGGCGAACGAAACCATCGCCCGCAACAGCCCGGCCTTCACTCTCGCCACCGGCCTGCTCGACCGCGGATCGCGCGAGCGAATCCGGTTGCTCTACGCCTGGTGCCGTCATTGCGACGATCTCGCCGACGAGGAGGACGACCCGGCCGACGCGGAGCAATGGCATGAGGCGATCGGCGTGCTCACCCGCCGCGCGCTCGACGGCCATCCGACGGCCGACATCGCATTCGATTCCTTCGGCCAGGTGGCCAAGGAAGCGGGGCTCACCGAAGACATGGCCGAGGACGTGATCGAGGGCTTCGCGCTCGACGTCGCCGGCTGGCGGCCGCGCACCGAGGCGGACATGATGCGCTATTGCTACCATGTAGCCGGCGCGGTCGGGGTCATGGCGGCGCGCACGCTCGGCGTGCCGGCGGACGATCACGAGATGCTCGACCGCGCCTGCGACCTCGGGCTGTTCTTCGAGCTGGTCAACTTCGCGCGCAACGCCTGGGCCGATGGCGCGGAAGACCGCAATTACCTGCCGCTCGAATGGCTGGCCGAAGCCGACATCCCGCCGGGCGAGCACATGAAGCCGGTCTATCGCGAACAGCTCGTGGCGCTGGTCGCGCGCCTGCTCGACATCGCGGCGCTGCACGAGGCGGCGGCGCGATACGGCGCGGCGCGGCTGCCGTTCCGCCAGCGCTGGGCCCTGCTGGCCGCCGCCAATATCTACGCCGCCGTCGCGCGCGAGGTGCGCAAGCGGGGGCCGGCGGCATGGGACCACCGCGTGCGCAAGCCCGCGCTCGCCCGGTTGGGCGCGGTGGCGCGCGCCTTCCGCGAAGCCCTACGCAAGCCGGTGGAGCCGGAGCAATGGCCCCACTGGACGCGCGGCGAAATCCTGCTCGCGGTGCGCATGACCGGCCCGATTCCGCCCAACCCGATGACCCCGCTGCCCGACGAGGAACCCGCATGATTTCCTCCCTGCTGATCGCCAACCGGGGCGAGATCGCCTGCCGAATCATTCGCACCGCGCGGGCGATGGGTATTCGCACGGTGGCGGTCTATTCGGACGCAGACAGGCGCGCGCTGCATGTGCGGCAGGCGGACGAGGCGGCGCATATCGGGCCGTCGCCGGCGGCGGAAAGCTATCTGCGCGGCGACAGGATCATCGCCGCCGCGAAGGAAACCGGGGCCGAGGCGATCCACCCCGGCTACGGCTTCCTGAGCGAGAACGCCGATTTCGCGCAGGCCGTGATCGACGCCGGCCTGGTATGGGTCGGCCCGCGCCCCGACAGCATCCGCGCGATGGGGCTGAAGGATGCGGCCAAGACACTGATGCAGGACGCCGGGGTTCCGGTGACGCCCGGCTATATGGGCGAGGACCAGTCGCCCGACCGCCTGCTGGCGGAAGCCGAGGCGATCGGCTGGCCGGTGCTGATCAAGGCCGTCGCGGGCGGTGGCGGCAAGGGCATGCGCAAAGTGGAAAGCGCGCCCGACTTTCTTCCTGCGCTCGAATCCTGCCGCCGCGAGGCCGCCGCCAGCTTCGGCAACGACACCGTCCTGCTGGAAAAGTTCATCGAAAGCCCGCGCCACATCGAAGTGCAGGTGTTCGGCGACGCGCACGGCAACGTGGTCCACCTGTTCGAACGCGATTGCAGCCTCCAGCGCCGCCACCAGAAAGTGATCGAGGAAGCGCCCGCGCCGGGCATGGATGCCGCGACGCGCGAGGCGATCTGCGGCGCGGCGGTGCGCGCGGCGAAGGCGGTCGATTATGTCGGCGCGGGCACCATCGAGTTCATCGCCGATGCCAGCGCCAAAGAGGGTGGGGGCCTGAGCGCCGACCGCATCTGGTTCATGGAAATGAACACCCGCCTGCAAGTGGAACACCCGGTCACGGAGGAGATCACCGGCGTCGATCTGGTCGAATGGCAACTGCGCGTGGCGAGCGGGGAGGAATTGCCGCTGCGGCAGGAGGAGTTGCGCATCGACGGGTGGGCGATGGAAGCGCGGCTTTATGCGGAAGACCCGGCGAAAGGGTTTTTGCCGAGCACGGGGCGGCTCGACTGGCTGCACGTCAATCTGGAACCGTTTGAAAGAGATGTCGGAACTCGCATTCGGGTGGACAGCGGCGTCGATCAAGGCGACACGATAAGTCCGTATTATGATCCGATGATTGCGAAGCTCATCGTGTGGGCCAAGGATCGCTCCATTGCAATTGACGAACTTGGGCTAGTGGCGGCCGGAGTTGAAATCTGGCCGGTAAAATCCAACGCGGCGTTCTTGAGTGAAGCCCTGCTTCATGATGATTTTGCAACGGCTGATTTCGATACCGGCTTCATCGGCAAGCATGAAGGAAGGCTGCTTTCCGATCCTGCACCTGCAGACGGAATTTGGGCCGACGCTGCCTGGGCGGCATTCGACAGCGATGACGGATATGTCATCCGCGATGGCTTTCGTCTGAATGCTGAGCCGAGGGTTGCAATTGTTCTTTCTCATGCGGGCGAAACGCGTACGCTCGACGTTAAAGAACCTGAGTTCAGCATGGCCATTCGCGCGCTGTGCTACGGGGACACAGTTGTCGTGTTTGAAGGCGGTCAGGCCTTTGAATTCGCAACCGCCGCGCGCGATGCCGGCCACCACTCCGCTGCCGATGGCGCCATCCTCGCCCCGATGCCGGGCAAGGTCATCGCGGTCGACGTGGCCGAGGGCGAGGGAGTGACCAAAGGCCAGCGCCTGCTGGTGCTCGAAGCGATGAAGATGGAACACGCGCTGACCGCGCCGTTCGATGGCGCGGTAGTGGAGCTGAAAGTCAGGGCAGGGGATCAAGTGCAGGTGGAAGCGTTGTTGGCGCGGGTAGAGAAGGCGGGCGAGTAAGTCCTCCCCCACCGGGGGAGGGGGACCACCCGCAGGGTGGTGGAGGGGCACGGGCGAGTGTTCCTGACCTCGCGGGCGCAAGGTTCACCGCGTGTGCCCCTCCACCATGCTGCGCATGGTCCCCCTCCCCGTGCCGGGGAGGATTGATTGCGGGGCCCCGCTGCGGCACTGGTAGCGCAAACATAGCGAGGGATTGGGGGATACATGGCCACTGCCGCCGCCGCGCCGCCGCGCGATTCCGAAGTGAAGGTTATCGCCGCATCCTCGCTCGGCACGGTGTTCGAATGGTACGATTTCTACCTCTACGGCCTGCTCGCCACGATCATCACCGCGCAGTTCTTTTCCGGTGTCAACGAGACGACCGGCTTCATCCTCGCCCTTGCCGCCTTTGCCGCCGGCTTCGCGGTGCGGCCGTTCGGGGCGCTGGTGTTCGGGCGGGTGGGCGACATCGTCGGACGCAAGAACACCTTCCTCGTCACGATGGGGCTGATGGGCGTGTCGACTTTCGCGGTCGGCCTGCTGCCGTCCTACGAATCGATCGGCGTGGCCGCGCCGCTGATGCTGGTCGGCCTCAGGCTGTTGCAGGGGCTCGCGCTGGGCGGCGAATACGGCGGCGCGGCGACGTATGTGGCCGAGCATGCGCCCGAAGGGAAACGCGGCTTCTACACCAGCTTCATCCAGACCACCGCCACGCTGGGCCTGTTCGCGGCGCTGCTGGTGGTGATCGGGCTGAGGACATGGATGGGCGAGGAAGCTTTCGCCGACTGGGGCTGGCGCGTGCCGTTCCTCGTTTCGGCGCTGCTGCTGGCGATCTCGCTGTGGATCCGGCTCCAGCTCCAGGAGAGCCCGGTATTCCGCAAGATGAAGGAGGAAGGAACGACGTCCAAGGCCCCGCTGACCGAAGCGTTCGGGCGGTGGAAGAACCTGCGCTGGGTGCTGATCGCGCTGTTGGGCGCGGTCGCCGGGCAGGCGGTGGTGTGGTACGCGGGCCAGTTCTACGCGCTGTTCTACCTCGAGCGCATCCTCAAGGTGGATGGCGGCACGGCCAACATCCTGATCGCCATCGCGCTGATGATCGGCACGCCGTTCTTCATCGTGTTCGGCTGGCTCTCCGACAAGATCGGACGCAAGCCGATCATCCTGACCGGCTGCGCACTGGCGGCGGTGCTCTATTTCCCGCTCTTCGGCGCACTGACGAGCGCCGCCAACCCGGCGCTGGCGCAGGCGAGCGAACGAGCGCCGGTGGTGGTCTTTGCCCATCGCGAAACCTGCTCGTTCCAGTTCGATCCCATCGGCAGGACCGCCTTTGACAAGACCGGCTGCGACATTGCCAAATCGGCGCTGGCCAAGGCGGGTATCCCTTATGCCAATGAAGACGGAACCTATGACGGTGAAGTCATCCTCAAGATCGGTGACGAAGTGCTGCCGGTTGCCGACAAGGCCAGCTTCGATGCAGCTCTGCCCGGTCTGCTGGAAGACGCGGGCTACCCGCTGAAGGCTGACCCCGAAGCACTCAACAAACCCCTGATCGTCGCCATCCTGACCGTGCTCGTGCTGCTGGTGACGATGGTCTACGGTCCCATCGCGGCGCTGCTGGTGGAGCTGTTCCCCAGCCGCATCCGCTATACCTCGATGAGCCTGCCCTATCACATCGGCAACGGCTGGTTCGGCGGGTTCCTGCCGACCATCGCCTTCGCCATGGTGGCCGCGACGGGCGATATTTACGCCGGGCTGTGGTATCCCATCGGGGTCGCCGCGCTGACGGTGGTGGTCGGGCTGCTGTTCCTGCCCGAAACATTCCGGCGGCGGATAGACCACGAGGAATAGGGCTGTTCCCCCTCCCGCAAGCGGGAGGGGAGGGATCAGGTCTTCTTCGGCGGGTGGAGGCGGCGGAACAGCCGGCCCTTCTCGCTGAACAGCACCAGCAGCAATGCGCCGAGGCTGCAAATCAGCAGCGAATGGGCGAAGGGCCGCGCGGTGCCGTCATAGGCCTGGCCGATAATCAGACCGACCACCGCCGCGCCGAACATGCGGAAGAAGGTCTGCACGCTGCTGGCCGCGCCGGCGATGGTGGCGAAAGGCTGCATGGCGATCGAGCCGAAGTTGGCGCCAAGAAACCCGAGCAGCGCCAGGTTGGTCGCCATCAGGGGGATGAACCAGGCCAGGTTGTCGGGCCGATAATGCGCCGCCCAGACCTGCACCAGGCTGACCACGATGAACACCATCACGCCCGTGTGCGACACCCGCCGCGCGCCGAACCGTTCGACGATGCGCGAGTTGACCAGGTTCGACACTACCATCGCCGCCGCCGTGCCGCCGAACACCAGCGGGAACATGTCGCCCGCGCCGAAATGCTCGCCGATCAATTGCTGCGCGCTGTTCACGTAGCCGAACACCGACCCGACCAGCAGCATCGAACCGAGCACGTAGCCGACCGAGGACCGCGTCATCAGCGCCACGCGCATGTTGCGCACGATCACCGGCACGTCGATGTTCTGGCGGTTTTCCGGGTCGAGCGTTTCCGGTAGCCGCATCCATACCCACAGCGCCGCCAGCACGCCGGTTCCGGCGAGCAGCACGAATATCCAGCGCCAGCCGGCGAACAGCAGCACCGCCTGACCGAGGCTGGGCGCGATGACCGGCACGGTGATGAAGACCGCGCCGATCAGGCTCATCAGACGGGCCATGCGGTCGCCTTCGTACCGGTCGCGGATGATGGCGTTGGGCACCACCATCAGGCCGGCGGTGAGCAGCCCCTGTATCCCGCGCAGCGCCAGGAGGACGGTGAAGTCCCGCGTGAAGGCGATCGCCAGCGAAAGAACCGTATAGGCGGCGAGCGACAGCAGCAGCAGCGGCCGCCGCCCGAAGCGGTCGGCGAAGGCGCCCGGCACCAGGCAGCCGATACCGTTGGCGAGCAGGTAGATCGCCACCACCAGTTGCCGCTGGTTGCCTTCGGCCGCCCCCAGCTCGCGCGCCATTTCGGGCAGCGCGGGGAGCATGCCGTCGATGGTCAGCGCGTTGAGGCTCATCAACAGCGCGACCATCACGACAAGCTCGCGCTCGCCGATGGATCGGGTCTCGTGCCGGGGAAGCGGGCTGGTCATGGCGAGCCGCCCTTAGGGCCTGCGCCCCTGACCGGCAACGGCCCTAACGGAGCGTGCGGCGGGCGCTACTTGCCCTGCGCGCGCCAGCGGGCGACGGTGCGCTCGACCCGCTCTTCCTCGCCGCCGCTCTCGCGCCACAGCTCGGTGAAGCTCGGGTCTTCAGAGGCGGGGCGCTTGGCTTCGTCGAGGTTGTCGAACGACACGCGAATCGGAATCGCCACGCCCTCGCCGCAGATGATGCATTCGCGGTTGCGCAGCGCGGGAATCGAATCGAGAAACCCGCGCGCGCCTTCGGGCATCGCCGCCTTCACGAACGCCTGGTCGCGATCGTTGTTGAGGCGCATCGAAATGATCGTGCCGCATTGCGACAGCACGCCTTCGGCAAGGTCGGACGGGCGCTGGGTAATGAGGCCGAGGCTGATGCCGTACTTGCGGCCTTCCTTGGCGATGCGGCTGAGGATGCGGCCGACAGACGAGCCGTCGGCATTCTTCTCGTTGGGCACGTAGCGGTGCGCCTCTTCGCACACCAGCAGGATCGGCCGCGTCTTCTCTTCGCGGCCCCAGATGGCGAAATCGAACACCATGCGGCTGAGCACCGCGACCACGGTGGAAGTGATGTCGGACGGCACGCCCGAAACGTCGATGATCGAGATCGGCTTCTCGTCGCCCGGCATGCGGAAGATCTTGCCGATGAACTCGGCCATCGTATCGCCCACCAGCATCCCCGAGAACATGAACTGGTAGCGCGGGTCGCTCTTGATTTCCTCGATCTTGGTCTTGAGGCGCATGTAGGGCGCGCTCGAGCTCGCCTTGTCCAGCTTGCCGGCTTCGTCCTGAATCAGGTTGGTGAGATCGCTGAGCAGGTAGGGGATCGGCGAATCGACGGTGATCTTGCCGAGCGATTCGGCGAGGCGGTTCTTGCTCCGCGCCTTGAGCAGGCACTTGGCGAGAATGTCGGCATCTTCCTGCCGGTCGTTGCCGGAGGACGTCAGGAACACCTCGCAGTGCTCCTCGAAGTTCATCAGCCAGTACGGCATTTGCAGGTTGCCGACGTCGAAGATGATCCCGGTGTTGCGGAACGCGGCCGAATATTCGCCGTGCGGGTCGATCATCACGATGTGGCCACGCGGCGCGCTTTCGCAGATCCGGTGCAGGATCAGCGCCGCGCTGGTCGATTTGCCGGTGCCCGTCGAACCGAGCAGCGCAAAATGCTTGCCGAGCATGGCATCGACATAGAGGCCGGCGCGAATGTCGCTGGTCGGATAGACGGTGCCGATCTCGATCGCGCTGCGGCCGTCGGACGAATAGATCTGTCGCAGATCCTCGGTCGTCGCCGGATAGATCAGCGCGCCCGGAATCGGATAGCGCGTGACGCCGCGGCGGAAACCGGCGATCTTGCCGGTCAGCTTCTCCTCGCGGCCTTCGCCCATGAAGTCGATATTGGCGAGGATCGTGCCGTCGGCGCGCCGGTCCTGCTTCTGGTTGCGCACGCTGGCGAGCAGCCAGCCGTCCTGCGCCTTGATCTTGACCTGGCTGCCGACCTGCCCGGCCAGCGCGACCGAGGGGTCGGCGTCTTCCATGCATTCGTTGAGCCGCTGGAGGTCGAGCGCGATCTGCGAACCCGAGCCGGCGATCTCCAGCACCACGCCGACCGGCTGCATGGCGCAGTCCGATGCCGCCTGCGCGGCGGGCCGTGTGGCGGGCTGCGCGGAGGGCCGCGAGGCTGCCGGGCGGGCCGGGACGGCGCCCGGTTCGTCGGCGGGATTGAAAGTCTGGAACGGTTGATGCGACATTTCGGACATGCAGGCTCGCTCGCTGCCGGGTGCGCGAGCGGGGCTAGGCGAACGGAGTTAATATCGGGTCAACGGCGGCGTCCGGCCCCGTCAGACGAGCGCGAAGACCCGGCCCGCCAGCCACCCCATCAGCAGCGACAGGCCGACGGCGACCAATCCGTAAAGGAACGACGACCGGTCGGCATGGTCGGCGACCAGCCGTTCGAAACCGAGCTTGCGCACCTCGACCTCGGCGATTGCGGACGAAATCACCCGCCCTTCGGTGATGGCGAAGGTTTCGGCCGTGTAGCTCCCCGTCGGAACGTTCGAAGGCAGCGCGATGCGCGCCTGATAAAGCACGCCGTCGCGGATCGACACGCCATCGCGCTGTTCCTTGTACAGCCCCTGACGCCGCATCAGATCGACCAGGCCGGCGGTGAACCGCGTCTGCTCGTCGGGATCGATGGCGCCGGTCGGCGAGAGCTGGAGGAAATTCAGGCCGAGTTCGTAGATCGCGGCGGTGCGCTCGTCGACGATCTCGCCTATCGGGCGCGAGCTGGCGACGGCGAAGAACGACGGCGCCGACCGGAACGAGGTGCTGTCGGCGTTGAGCCAGATACCGAGCTTCTTTTCCTTTTCGCGCAACAGGATGGGCCGGGTCGGCCCCTTGAGCACGACGACGATGTCGTAATCCTGCCGCGCGCGGCGGCCGTCCGGATCGAGGATCGCCCCGAACAGCAGCAGATCGGCCCCGGTGAAGCCCTGGCGCACCTGAATGTCGTGCTGCGAGACTTCGGGCACCAGGATCGGTTCGCGCTGCCCGCAGAGCGCAAGGAAGGCGCAGAGCGCAAGGGCCACGCGCGCGACGGGCTTCACAGCGGCGTCACGGTATAGACCTCGTCCGGACGAACGCCGAGGCCGAACGCCATCCGCAAGGCGACTGCGAGGACGATCACGGCCAGGATCAGCCGCAGCGCTTCGGGCTTGACCTGGGTGGAGAGCCGGGTGCCGATCTGCGCCCCCGTGACCGAGCCGAGCAGCAGCAAGCCGGCAAGCACGATATCGACCGCTTCGGTCGTCAACGCGTGCATCATCGTTGCCGCCATCGTCACGAACAGGATCTGGAACAGCGAGGTGCCGACGACGACATTCGCGCTCATGCCGAGGACGTAGAGCATCGCCGGCACGAGGATGAATCCCCCGCCCACGCCCATCAACATCGTCAGGATGCCGACGACGACGCCGAGCAGCAGCGGCGCGAGCGGCGAGATGTAGAGGCCGGAGCGATAGAAGCGCCAGCGCATCGGCAGGCTGGCGACAAGCGGATGGTGGCGGCGCTTGGCGGCCGGCTGCTGCCCGCCCCGGCTGGCGCGAAGCGACTGGATGCTCTCCCGCCCCATCAGCGCCCCGATGGTGCCGAGCAGCAGGACGTAGAGGATGTTGATGACCGTATCGATCTGGCCGAGCGATTCGAGCAGGCGGAACAGCAGCGCGCCGATCGTCGCGCCGATCACGCCGCCGGCGACCGTCACCGCGCCCATCTGGTAATCGACCCCGCCGCGGCGGGTGTGGGCGAAGACACCCGACACGCTGGCCCCGGTCACCTGGCTGGCGGAAGACGCCGCCGCCACCGTGGGCGGAACGCCGTAGAAGATCAGCAGCGGTGTGGTCAGGAACCCGCCGCCGACGCCGAAAATGCCGGACAGGATGCCGGTTCCCGCCCCCAGCAGGACGATGACCAGCCCGTTGACCGCAAGGTTGGCGATGGGGAGGTAGACGTCCATGCCCTGCGGTAACGCAAGCGGGCCGCGGAATGAAGGCGTTGGCGGCTAGAAACCGGCGGAAAGCGTAAGCGCCGGCCCGCTTGCCGGCGCGGCGTCTCCCGCCAGGCGAAAGCGATAGTCCGCCGACAGCCGCCCGCGCGCCTCCACCAGCGGAAAGGTGACCGCCAGCGTCGGCCCGAAGTCGAACCGCGTCGCTCCTTCCTGCGCGCCGAACCAGACGCCGCCGCCGCCGCGCACTTCGATCGCTCCGGCCGGCGCGATGGCGCGATCGATCCGCGCCTGGCCGTCGACGAACGCGGTGGCGTAAGGGCCGCCGACATAGCCTGCCTGCACATAGGCCTCGCCGCGCATCGCACCCGGCAGAGGGATCGGCGCAAGCTCGGTCACGGCGTATACCGCCGGGCGCAGGTCCGCCGCCCCCGAGGTATTCGTCAGCCCGGCCTCGGCCGCGATGCGCATCGGCACGGCTTGCACCGGGCGAAGCGACAGCCCCGCCGCCAGAACCTGTTCACGCGCGCCGGACAGCGCGGCGGCGGCCCTCAGATAGGCTTGCGGGGCATGCGTCCGGCCGTGCGCCAGACGGTACCGAAGGACCGCGCCCGCCTGGCTGCGCCCATAACCCGGCACGCCGGCTGCCGGCGATGTCGCCTCGGGCCGCACGAACAGCCAGGCATCGCCCGACCAGCGCAAAACCGATATGCGGGGAACGCTCGCAACCGGCGGGACGGGAGCCACCCCCATTGCAAACGACAGCAAAGCGTCGTCCGCGCGCTGCGGTCGTTCCGACGCCAGCGGCGGGCGCGAAAATTCCGCGTCGGCGGGGGCGGCGCCCAGCGCGGTGGCGCGCGCCGCCAGTACCGAGCCGCCTCGCTCCGGCGCGATCGGCTTGAACGCATGTGCTGCTGCCGGCGGCGGCCCCGTTCCTTCATTTCCGGCCGCAGTCGCGCGGAGCGGGGCGAAAGCCTCGGTCGGCACGCGCGCCACGGCGAACGGCGATTGCCACAGCATCGCGCGCAGGCTTAGCCACCCCAGCACCACGAACGCGATCAGGAGCAGGGGTTGGCCGCGAAACGCCGCGCCGCTCATGTCGGCCGGCTGCGCCGGGCCATCGCCACGGGATGTCGGTCATGATAGGTCTTGTCCCAGGTGATGCTGGCTCCGCACAGCGTGCGGGCGTAGGCTGCTATCGCCCGGCGCGCGGCCATGATCGCGATGATGTTGCCGACCGGCATGCGGAGCACCGCGCGCAGCCCTTCGATCCAGCCATAGTCGCGCGCCGTGAAGATCAGACGCATGACTGCGCGCCAGATCAGCGAAAGGAAATTGGCCGCGAGCAGGACGAGGACTTGCGGCTCCGGCCGCCAGTGCGCGGCCATGCCCAGGCTGCCCGCAACCCACAGGACCGCACCGACGATCAGGATCGCATAGCCGACCATGAACACCAGCGCGCTGAGCGGCGCGCGCCGGTCGCGCAGCCGCATCCACAGCTCGCCGATTCCGCCCGCCCAGCCGAGCCGGTCCCAGCCTTGCAGCGCGATGCCGTGGACCCAGCGCGCCTTCTGCCGCACCGCGAGATCGATCCGCGCGGGAAAGCAGGCGCGCGTCGCCACCAGTTCCCCGTCCTCGCCCCGCGCCCGCAGGAAACGCGAACGCCCGCCGGCCGCCTTGATGCGCAAGCCAAGCTCGTAGTCTTCGGTCAGCGCCTGCGGCGAGAACGGGCCCTTGCCGCCGCTTTGCCGCGCGATTTCGGCGAGCATCGGACGGGCGAACCCGCAGCCGACGCCGGCCGCCGGCAGCGAGGCGAGGATCGCCTCGCGCACCACCAGCGCCTTGCCGTGCGCCTCGGCGAACTCTTCGCAATAATGGCTGCCGATCCACCGCGAATGGCGCTGCGCTTCGGGCAGCACCGGCAGTTGCACGAAATCCGCCTGCCCGATCGCGAGGTCGAGCAGGCCGAGCGCGGCGGGATCGACCATGTCTTCGGCATCGTGCAGCACGACGAGGCGCGCCGGTTGCCCGGCGCGCCGCTCGTCTTCCTCGAGCGCGGCATAGAGCCGGTTCAGGCAATCCGCCTTGGTCGTCGGGCCGTCGTGTCCGAGCGGCATTATGTAGCAAACGCACCAACAGGGTGATGGTCGCCACCGCTTGCGATGCGGTATGTATCGCGTATGGCGACATTGACCGTTCGGGGCCTCATCAAGAAGCGCGGCGAGATTGCGGGGCGCATCCAAGCCATCCACGAGGAAGCGGCAAGGCTGATCGCGGCGCTCGACCATCTCGACCAGGCCATCCGGCTATTTGACCCGGAGATTGATTTCGAGGACTTGCCGATCAAGGCGCTGCCGCCGCCGAACGCTGCCTTCCGGGGCGAGTTTCAAAGGTCGCTGCTGGAATACCTACGCGGCTCACAACGCTGGCAGACAACCGACGAATTGACGGTCAAGGTCATGGTGCAGCGGCGCATGAACGAAGCCGACAAGGCGCTCAGAGTGCTGACACGCAAGCGAGTAGGCCATGCGCTTACCCGGCTACGCCGCAAGGGCGTGGTGGCGTCCAGAAAGGCAGGAAAGGGCTCGCTTTTGGCGTGGAAGATCACGCGGCCCGACGCGCAGCTAGAGGGCGGGTGGCGGAATGGGAGTGGGTGACGGGGGGGATTCCCCGCGCCCCCTTATTCCTATAAGGAGCGTAGCATGTCGGTCATTGCTTCCGATCCATCGGCGGGCCTTCCTCGCCTGAAGCCGAACTTCGCCAAGATTCTGGAAGCAATCTTGTTCGTCATTGAGCTTAGCGAAAAGGACGACTGCGAGCTAACGCAATTTGAGATCGCCAAGACCGTGTTCTTAGCGGATTACCGGCATCTGACTAACTACGGGCGTCCGGTGACTTTCGATAATTTCACCGCAATGCGCTGGGGACCAGTGCCAAGTTTGACGTACGATATGTTGAAGCCAAGCTTCAATTGGCGCGCGCACGGCATGGATGGCCCGCCTTGGCGTTCGGAGACAGTTGCCGAAACGAAAAGGCATTATTCCAAACCGGCGCGACCGGCGAATCTCCGCAAGCTCTCAGAAAGTGACGTTGGCGAGCTTCGGGAAGCGTTCGCCATGGTCAAGGCTATGGGCTTCTTGAAGACAAGTGATTTCACCCACAAGCTCCCCGCCTACAAAGACGCTTGGGATAGCCGAGGCCAGAATAAGGCCAAGGATATGGACCTCCGGCGCCTGCTTCCCGATTTTGACGCGGACATGATCGCCGATCTTCAACACGCCTCTCGTTTCGCCTGATGCACGTTGCGCCCGGTGATGTGGTGCACGTTTTCAGCCCCTATGCGGGCAAGAACAAATACCACCTATGCATCGGCAACGACCATTTTTTCATTTTTTTGAGCAGCCCCAAGACACGTTCCTTTGCCGGCGATTTCGAGATTGATGGCTCGAAGATCACTGGCGTGCCGCCGACCCCCGAGGGCAAGAGCATCGCGTCCTGCAACACGGTGATGCAGATTGCTGGAAGTGACCTAAGGCGCCTTGGCGCCCAAGTGGTGGGCAAGGTGACGCTGGGCGTGATGCGCGACCTGCTCGCATTCGTTCAGCACTTGCCGACGATTGCGCCAGAGACGCGCGACTGCATCGTAGAAGAACTAATGGACTTCTTGGGCTAGTCTGCCCGCTGCCAATACCCCTTCCAAGCCCGGCTAACCCGCGCGCCCATCGCAGCGGCGGTCAACGTCATCGCTTGCGAACCATTGTCCACACGGCGATTATCTTCACGCCACGCCGCCTCGCCAGCGTAGCTGTAGAGATACGGCCCGGCGATATGGTGGTGCGTCCCGACTTCCATACGGCGAAGGCGCGAGAAGTAGCTTTCAGCCTGATTGGTGCAGACGCCTTCATCCATGAACGCAACCGAATGGTTCACCCGGCGCGTATCCCAACCGGCGTGAAGCGCATCCCACCCGCTGCCTTCGTCCGCATGGATGGTGGCGAGAGTGCCAACGTGATCGCGGACATAGGGGACAGCATCGCCTTCGTTGGCGACAACGAACGGAAGCGAGCGGCCATTGCGCTCGCGCATGATGACGACGCACTGGCGCTTGTCGGATTTGTGCGCCTTGAGGCGGCGGTCCTTGCGATCTTCTTTCCGGTTTTCCGGCTTCACGTATCCGCCGAAATAGCCGCCGTCGATTTCGACAACGCCGTTAAGCTGGTCGGCCAACTCGCGCGCCATGGCCTCGCGCAGCTTGTGGAACAGCACGAAGGCGGTCTTGTATTGAACGTCCAGGTCGCGGCTCGCCTGTAGGGCGCTGATGCCCTTGGCGCCGTTTACGAAGATCACGATGGCCGCTAGCAAGTCAGTGAACGACAGTTTGCGCGAGGCGAAGATCGTGCCGCTGGTGACGCTGAACTGGTGGTGACAGGCAACGCACTTGAACTTGCGGCGCGTGGCGATGTGATACGCCTCACAGCAGCCGCAACGCGGGCACACGGCCTCGCCTTCGGTATCCGGCCACCGCATTTCGCAAAAGGCGCTGTAAGCCGCATCCTCGCCCATGCGGAACACCGCTTTGAGGGAGAGGGTGCGAGCCTTGGCGGAGAGGAGAAAATGCTGTGCCATGTCATCGTTTCCAGTGCTTATGCACTCGTTATGATGACGTTATGCCCGCTTGTCAATGGCAAATGCATCGTGTATGATGATATTTATCGTCATAGGAGGCTGCGATGCCGGTTCGCGAAAAAGAGTGGGAAGATCGGGTCAAGGGGATGCTGAAGGCGGAGCTGAAGCGCCGCGGCGTCACCTATTCTGATCTAGTGGGGAAGCTGGCGGATATCGGAGTCATGGACTCTGAGCCGAATATCAGGAACAAGATCAGCCGGGGGAAATTCACGGCGGTGTTTCTGATCCAATGTCTAACCGCGGTTGGCGCTACTTCCTTGCGATTGGACTAGCGGCCCTGTTGGGCTTCGGAGTGTCGGGCGCTATCTTGTTAGATGCTTGGCGATCACAGGCCCACTACCAGCAACAGACAGACAAATCCGCCCAAGCCGCCAGAGACAGCGGCGCCATACACGCACAGCGCGCCTGCGCTCTCGTCCCCCTCGCGGAACGCGCGGAGTGCCAAGCGGACGAGTATAACGACGCTCGCGAGCGCGAGCGCAACGAGTATGATCTTCAGGCCCAACTCGTCATGGCGACTTGGACGCGAGCCATGGGATTGGCTGCGCTCGTAGCGACCCTGACGGGAATAATCGGCGTTGGATTGGTTCACGCGACTTTCGCCGAGACGCGCCGAACTGCCGACGCCGCGTTCCGGCAAGTCAGATTGGAGGAGGATCGCCGCAAGGCTGAGCGGGAGGCCATGCTGACTCTGGATTTGCGGAACCTTAGTCTCGTATTCAGGGACGACGAGTCCGGCACATTTTTGTCCATCAATGGACAGAATACAGGGCAAGTCTCGGCTCAAGACGTTCGGGCAACCGCGAGCCTCACGTTTCTCAACAGCGTGGGAGAAGTCCTCTTTCGCCAAGAGGGCATTGATGCCGAAGTCAGGCCGCGCACGCCAGGGCCCAAGGAACGCTTCTCCTTGGTTTGGCCAAGCCGCGTTGGCTACATTAAGCAACTCAGGGCGCTTGGCGCCTCTGAAGGGTGCATAAGAATTGCCCTTCAGCACAGCACGATCGTTCCGGAGCGAAGGCACTGGGAGGCAGAATTTGGAGGCACGCTCTCCATAGAGACCATCGACAAGGGCGAGCCGCCGATTCTCTATGATGTCGGTAGAGTCTTGCTCTCGCAGAGAACTGGCTCTGTCACGGAGCGCCGGGAAATCGTGCCCATAACCGTCGAAACTTGACGCCTGTGCGCCCCACGCACCGCAAACGATGGCAAGCGCCACCATGGCGCTACGCATCGGTAATCGCATTGGTGCGTTTGCTACATAATGCCGTGTCCGAGCAAGACGGCGCGCACGCGCGAATCGCCCCCCGCGCCGCGCATGATCGCCTCGAACGTCGCCGGATCGTTCGGATAGCAGCCGATATAGAGCCGCAGCTCCGCCTGGGGCCAGGCCGCGAGCGCGTGCGCGATCGTGTATTCGATGACCTGTTCCTCGCGCCATGCCGGGATGAGCACGGCGGCCACGCCGTGCAATGGCCGCTCGCGCACGTCTCGCCGCACGATCCGCTGGCTGTGCGCGCGTCCCGTCAGCCGCAGCCAGATCCAGGCGACATCGACCGCGAGTTCGTCGAGCGCGCCGAGCAGGAAGAACGCGGCGGCGAACAGCAGCAACTCGTGCTGCACGAGCGCCAGCCACTCGAGCGGCGTCCAGTCCGCGCGCACCGTATTCCCCCAAGGCCCCAGTTCAAGCGGGGAATGGCTGCTCCGGCGTGCGAAAGATGACAAGCTGCGGCGCTTGACATTGCATCCGTATATCAATCCATGACATGCGAAAATCATGGTCCGTCGCACGCTTGCCGCCGCCACTCGCCCGTTCAAGGCGCTGTTCGCCGGGGATGCGTCCGCAGGCATCCTGCTGATCGTCGTCGCGATCGCCGCGATAGCTTTCGCCAACTCTCCCTTTGCGGCCACGTACCACGGCCTGTTTCACGCTCCGCTGAAGTGGACGCCGATCGCCAAGCTCGACACGCTGCACTTGTGGATCAACGACGCCTTGATGGCGGTGTTCTTCTTCGTCGTCGGGCTGGAGGTGAAGCGCGAAATCATCGCCGGCGACCTCGCCGACGCGGCCACCCGCAGGTTGCCGGTGCTTGCCGCGGCGGCGGGCATGGCGGCCCCCGCGCTCGTGTTCCTGGCCGTGACCGACGGCAATCCGGCGCTGCTGCGCGGCTGGGCGATCCCGGCGGCGACCGACATCGCCTTCGCGATGGGCGTGATCGGGCTGCTCGGCAGCCGGGTCCCAGGCCCGCTGCGCCTGTTCCTGCTCACCGTGGCGATCGTCGACGACATCGGCGCGGTGCTGATCATCGCGCTGTTCTACACCTCCGGCATCGCCTTGCCGTGGCTTCTCGCGGGGCTGTTCGTGCTGGCGGGCATGATCGGGATGAACAGGTTCCGCGTGACGAGCATCTGGCCGTTCGTTCTCGCCGCCGTGGCGCTGTGGTATTGCGTGCTCAATTCCGGCGTCCACGCCACGGTCGCGGGTGTCGTCGCCGCGCTCGCCATTCCGATGCGGCGGCGCGACGGGCGCAGCATGCTCGAGAATTGCGAGCATGCGCTGGTGGGGTGGAACGCCTACCTGATCGTGCCCCTGTTCGGCTTTGCCAACGCCGGGGTGGCGCTCGTGGGGATGACCGCCGCAGAGATCTTCGCGCCGTTACCCCTGGCCGTCGGGGCGGGGCTGGTGTTCGGTAAGCAGATCGGCATTTTCGCCAGCGTCGCGATCGCCGACCGGCTGGGTTTCGCGCGGCGGCCGGCAAATTCGAGCTGGGCCCAGATCTGGGGCGTCAGCGTCCTGTGCGGAATCGGCTTCACGATGAGCCTGTTCATCGGCGCGCTGGCGTTCCCGCTCCAGCCGCTGCTGGTGGAAGAGGCCAAGCTCGGCGTCCTCGGCGGGTCGCTGATCTCCGCGCTGCTCGGCTATGCGATCCTGCGGTGGGCCCGCCCTCTCAGGCCGGAGAGCTGAAAGCCTATTCCTTGCGCGCCACGGGGGCGTCGTCGCCGAGGTCCTGATACCAGGCCTCAACCGGTCCGTTGAGCTTGATCGTCAGCGGGCGGCCCTTGCGATCCATCGTCTTGCCAGCCTGAACCCGCACCCAGCCGCCCGAAATCGAGTATTCCTCGACATTGGTGCGCTCCACGCCCTTGAAGCGGATGCCGACGCCGCGTTGCAGCTTCTCGCCGTCGAAATGTTCGCTGCCGGGATCGATCGCGAGGCGATCGGGCGGCACGTCGGCCGCGCCATGCGTGGAGGTGCCTCCGGGGGTTTGTTCGCTCATGCCGCGCGCTTAGCCGCGATGGCGAGGAAAAATCAATCGGGCGGCGGAGTTTCTATCGGACCCGAATCCGGCTGTGGCGGGACTTCCGCCGGGGCGCTGTCCGGCGTGTCGAAGTCTCCCTGATCGGGCGACACCTCGTCGGGCGTACGCTCGGGAACATCGGTATCGCCTTTGTCGGGCACGATCTCGTCGGGCTGCTTGCCCGGTTCGTCCGTATCGCCGCCGGGGCGCGAGCCGTCGAACAAGACATCGTCCGCACGGCCGCAATTGAAGTGCGCGGGCTTCGAGCCGGGGGCGTTGGCGCCGCCGTCGGCATGGGTTTCACGGTCCATCGGACAATCCTTTCGGTTATCCAGGAAACGCATCGGAGCGGGCCGCCGTTCCTGCGGCGCGCCGCATCTCCGGTCCCGCTTGCCCTTTTGTTCGCGCCCTTCTAAGGGCGCATCCCTGTTTCGCGGGCTTCCGCCCGCAAGGATTCGTCGGGCCGCGGGCGTGGCGGAACTGGTAGACGCGCTGGATTTAGGTTCCAGTATCGCAAGATGTGGGGGTTCGAGTCCCTTCGCCCGCACCAGGTCCGAACGGAGCCGGCGCGAGCGCCGAGAGTTTGTGGAAGGTTGGCAATGCAGATCGTCGAAACGACCAATGAAGGGCTGAAGCGCGCCTATACGGTGAAGATCCCCGCCAAGGAGATCGAGGCGCGGATCGACGCCGAAGTGAAAAAGGTCGCGCCGCAAGTGCGGATGCCCGGCTTCCGCCCCGGTAAGGTGCCCGCCAACCTGATCCGCAAGATGCACGGCGATGCGCTGCATTCCGACGCGCTCAACGCTTCGCTGCGGGAATCGGTCGATGCGCTGATGCGCGAGAAGAAGCTGCGCCCGGCGCTGCAACCGAAAATCGGCCTCAGCGACGGCTACGCGCAGGGCAAGGATGCGGAGCTCAACGTCGAAGTCGAAGTGCTGCCCGACATCGCCGCGCCGTCGATCGAAGGGTTGAAGCTCGAAAAGCTCAACGTGCCGGTGTCCGACGCGGCGCTCGACGAGGCGCTGGAGCGGCTGGCGGGCAACCAGAAGAGCTATAAGGACGCGCCGAAGACGAAGAAGGCCGCCGACGGCGACCAGTTGATCGTCGATTTCGTCGGCCGCGTCGACGGTGTCGAGTTCGAAGGCGGCAAGGCCGAGGACGCGCCGCTGGTGATCGGGTCCGGCCGCTTCATCCCCGGCTTCGAGGAACAGCTCGCCGGCGTAAAGGCGGGCGACACCAAGACCATCAAGGTCACTTTCCCGGCCGACTATCCCGCCGCGGACCTCAAGGCCAAGGACGCCGAGTTCGACGTGACGGTGAAGAAGGTCCAGGTCGAAAGCGAGACCAAGGTGGACGAGGATTTCGCCAAGTCGCTCGGGCTTGAGGGGCTGGAGCAGCTCAAGGGCCTGGTGAAGGCGCAGCTCGAACAGGAAACCGCCGGGCTCACCCGGACGCAGATGAAGCGGCAACTGCTCGACAGGCTGGCTGCCGACCACGATTTCGAAGTGCCGCCGACGATGGTCGAGGCCGAGTTCGAGCAGATCTGGCAGCAGCTCCAGGCCGAGATCGCCAAGGAAGACGATCCCGAGGCGGGCCTGAAGGAAATCGAGGCCGAGCGCGACGATTACAAGCGCATCGCCGAGCGCCGCGTGCGCCTGGGCCTGCTGCTGTCCGAGATCGGCCAGGCCAACGGGGTGGAGGTCACCGCGCAGGAAATGGGCATGCTGATCCAGCAGGCCGCGCAGCAGTATTCGCCCGAGGATCGCGAGCGGTTCGTCGAATACGTGCGCAACGAGCCGATGGCCCAGGCCCAGCTCCGCGCCCCGCTGTACGAAGACAAGGTGGTCGATTTCCTGTTCGACAAGGCCGAAGTGACCGAGCGGGAAGTGACCCGCGAGGAACTGGAAGCCGCCATCGAGGCCGAGGAAGCGGCTCCCGAACCGGCCAAGAAAGCGCCGGCCAAGAAAGCGGCCGCCAAGAAGCCTGCCGCCAAGACAGACGACAAGCCGGCCAAGGAAGCCAAGGCTCCCGCCGTCAAGAAGGCCCCGGCCAAGAAGGGCGATGCGGAAAAGCCGGCGGCCGCCAAGCCGGCGGCGAAGAAGGCCGCTCCGGCAAAGGCTGCGGCCGAAAAGGCGCCCGCCAAGAAGCCCGCGGCGAAGAAACCCGCCGCTAAGAAGTGATCGCCGTTTCGGGCGCGTCATGCGCGCCCGGCATCCGCCGCATGGCCCGCCGCCGGTTATTCCGGGGCGGGCCTTAGCGCATCATCGGCCTTGAACATGCGCCGATGAGACGCGACATAGGCGGTCCCAAAAGACGAGAGGGATTTTCATGATCGATCTGTTCGGCGCTTCCGGCGCGCAGGGCAAGTTTCACACCGATCCGGTAACCGGGGCGCTGGTGCCGGTGGTGGTCGAAAGCACCAGCCGCGGAGAGCGCAGCTTCGACATCTTCAGCCGCCTGCTGCGCGAACGCATCGTGTTCGTGACCGGCGAGGTCGAGGACCAGATGGCGAGCCTGATCGTCGCCCAGCTGCTGTTCCTCGAAAGCGAGAACAGCCAGGACATCTCGATGTACATCAACTCGCCGGGCGGCGTGGTGACGGCCGGCATGGCGATCCACGACACCATGCAGTACATCAAGCCCAAGGTGCGCACGGTCTGCGTCGGCCAGGCGGCCTCGATGGGCAGCTTCCTGCTCGCCGCCGGCGAGCCGGGTATGCGTGTGGCGTTGCCCAACGCCCGGATCATGGTCCACCAGCCCTCGGGCGGGGCGCGCGGCATGGCGTCGGACATCGAAATCCAGGCCAAGGAAATCCTGCGCATCCGCAAGCGGATGAACGATCTCTACGCCAAGTACACCGGGCAGACGCTGACCGCGATCGAGAAGGCGATGGATCGCGACACCTTCCTCGAAGCGGAAGAAGCGCTCAAGTTCGGGATCGTGGACAAGGTCTTCGCGCATCGTCCGAAGGACGAGGAAACCGGCGCGGAAAGCGGCACCGGCGGTGCTCCCGAGTGACGCTGAGGCCGATCGTTCGTATCGTAACGGACCGCCGCAAAGCTGTAGCATTTTGGCAACCGTTGCCCCTTCAGGCTGGAGCAAGCCGGGGGAATTAGGAACGATGCGATTGATCTTAAACCTCTCGCGGCTAAGTTCCACGAGGCGAATCCGCCAATGCCCGTGCGGGCGGCAGGCGGATGAATGGACGAGAATATGACCAAACTCAGCGGTTCCGACAGCAAGAGCACCCTTTATTGCAGCTTCTGCGGCAAGTCGCAGCACGAGGTGCGCAAGCTGATCGCCGGCCCCACGGTATTCATCTGCGACGAGTGCGTGGAGTTGTGCAACGACATCATCCGCGAGGAAACCAAGGGCGGCATCGCCGGCAAGAAGGACGGCGGAATCGCCACGCCGCAGGAAATCTGCGCCACGCTGAACGACTACGTGATCGGGCAGGATCGCGCCAAGCGCGTGCTCTCGGTGGCGGTGCACAACCACTACAAGCGCCTCAAGCACTCCGGCAAGGCGGGCGACGTCGAGCTGGCGAAGTCCAACATCCTGCTCGTCGGCCCGACCGGCAGCGGCAAGACGCTGCTGGCGCAGACGCTGGCGCGCACTTTCGACGTGCCGTTCACGATGGCCGACGCGACCACGCTGACCGAGGCCGGCTATGTCGGCGAGGATGTCGAGAACATCATCCTCAAGC
>JBIQKC010000078.1:0-4062 GCA_044506885.1 Sphingomonadales bacterium | reverse complement strand
GCTGGGCGTGCTTGACCTTCCCGGTGGCCGTAACCTTGAAGCGCTTTTTGGCGCCAGACTTGGTCTTCAGCTTGGGCATTTGGCTCTCCTACAGGCCACAAACCGCCGCGCAAGCGCGGCGGGCAGCCAAAAAATGCTCGCTAGAGCGTTGAAAGTGCGCTGATTTTTGCGAAATTCGCAAGATAGCGCGGGCATCGCCACGGCAGCCCTTGATCAGCCGGGCGATGGAGGCTGGGCTTATGCCAGAGGATGGCGGCAAAGGCAACGGGGAGAAGCGTGTCCCGGCGCGATGCGGCATCCCTCATGCCGCTTCGCAGAACGGGGACCGTTACACAGACAAGTGGTCGCGACGGCCCCGGATCAGCAGCGCAGCGCTGGCGCGCTGCGCGGCGTCCGGGCACGGCTCTGCTGGTCTCGACCATTGGGCTTGTCGAATGCCGGACCGGCCGCGCGTCAGCGCGGCGCCAGCACCATGACGACCTGACGGCCCTCGAAGCGGGCGTCCTGCTCCACCTTGGCGAGGTCGGCGACTTCCGACTTGACGCGATCGAGCAGTTTTGTGCCGATCTCCTGGTGCGCCATCTCTCGACCGCGGTAGCGCAGCGTGATCTTGACCTTGTCGCCTTCCTCGAAGAAGCGCTTCATCGACCGCATTTTCACGTCGTAGTCGTGATCGTCGATCATCGGCCGGAGCTTGATCTCCTTGATTTCGACGGTCTTCTGCTTCTTGCGAGCTTCGGCGGCCTTCTTCTGCGCCGAGAACTTGTACTTCCCGTAGTCCATGATCTTGCAGACGGGCGGGCTGCTGTTCGGCGCGATCTCGACGAGGTCGAGCCCGGCCTCATTGGCCATCCGGATAGCTTCGATCGTCTCGACGGCACCGACATTGGTGCCGGCGGCATCGATGAGCTGGACTTGCAGGCTGCGGATGGCGTCGTTGATGCGCGGCCCATCCTTGACGGTGGGCGGCGGAGCTCTGTTGGGACGGCGAATGGGAGGATCTCCAATGTTGTTGACAAGCGTAGTCAGTGTGAAGCATTCGGTCGGCACGGGCAAGCGCAACGCTGTCGCGATGACGCTGGTCGCGCCCTCGCGGGGCGCGGGCAGGCGCGTGCGCGCCCGGCGGATGCTCCGGCTCCGCCCACATAGAGCGGCAGGCTGCGCTCCGCAAGCGGCGCCGCCGTCTTTGCCGCGGGAGAACCGATGACCGCCCCCGATACCCCCGCCTTTCTCGATGTCGGCAGCGGCGCCGGGCGGCGCCGGATCGCGGTGCGCGCCCGCGCCGGGCGTGCGCCGGGGCTGTTCTGGCTCGGCGGTTTCATGTCCGACATGGCCGGCACCAAGGCGACCGCCCTCGATGGGTTCGCCGCCGAACACGGCCGGGCCTGCGTACGCTTCGATTATTCCGGCCACGGCGAATCCGGCGGCGCCTTCACCGACGGCACCATCGGGCGCTGGCTGGAGGAGGCGCGCGCGGTGTTCGACGCTTATTGCGAGGGCCCGCAGGTGGTGGTCGGCTCGTCGATGGGCGGCTGGATCGCGTTGTTGCTGGCGCGCGCCCTGGCCGCACGGACGGACGGTCCGGCCTCGATCGCCGGCCTCGTCCTGATCGCGCCGGCGCCGGATTTCACCGAAGAACTGATGTGGAAGGAACTGCCGCCGGACGCGCGCACGGCGATCTTGCGCGACGGGGTGTGGAACCTGCCGTCGGACTATGGCGACCCGTATCCGATCACGCGCGCGCTGATCGAGGACGGCCGCAACCACCTCGTGCTCGGCGGCTCGATCGCGGTCGGCTGCCCTGTGCGCATCCTGCAAGGGGTGCAGGACCCGGATGTGCCGTGGCGCCACACCTTCCGCATCACCGAGCGGCTGCCGGCCGACGACGTGGTGCTGACGCTGGTGCAGGACGGCGACCACCGCCTGTCGCGGCCGCAGGACATCGCCCGCATGCTGGCGGCAGTGGCGGAGTTTTGAGCATCGACCTCTCTGGAGGCCGATTCCATCACGCTGAATCAGGCTCGTCGATTATTCGTTTTATTCGAGCATGATCTTATCCGAAAACCGGTTCCCACTTTTCGGGATCATGCTCTACCCGCCGATCCCGATCGAGGCGAGGACGCCGCGCGCCTCGCCCTTCATGAGCCTGCGCACTGCGTTCGAGGCCGCGACCTCGCCCTGGTTGGCGTAAGCCTCGTGGTTCTTCTCGATGTCGTCGAGGTCGTAGAGGTAGTTGACCATCAGCCCGGCCGACTCACGCAAGCCCTTCGGCGAGCGGTCGCCGAGCCAGCCGATGCGCTCCAGCCGTGCGCCGTTGCCGAGATGGAACCGCGCCACCGGATCGACCGGCAGACCGCGCGGCGTCTTGGCCTTGAGGAAATAATGCGCGGCAAGCGGCTCCAGCAGCGCGCGCAAGGCGGCGGCGCGCTCGGCGTCGTCGGGCCAGCCGGGGTCGTCGAGTGCCGCGAGCAGCGGCCGGTCCTCGTCCGAGACCACGGTGTCGCGTTCCTTGGCGAGCCACGTCATGAACCCCGGCACCGGCGACAGCGTCACGAAGGTGTCGAGCTTCGGCAACTCGCGGCGCAGTTCCTCGACCACCTGCTTGATCAGGAAGTTGCCGAAGGAAATGCGCGCCAGCCCGCGCTGGCAGTTGGAGATCGAGTAGAACACCGCGGTGCGGGCGCTGGCCACGGCGACCGGCTCGCGGTCCTCGGCCAGCAAGGGGGCGATGGCCGACGGAATGGCTTCGGTCAGCGCCACTTCGACGAAGATCAGCGGTTCGTCCGTCAGCGCCGGATGGAAGAAGGCGTAGCAGCGCCGGTCCACCGGATCGATGCGGCGGCGCAGGTCGTCCCAGTCGTGAATCTGGTGCACGGCCTCGTAGCGGATGACCTTTTCCAGAATGTTGGCCGGCGTCGACCAGTCGATCCGGCGCAACACCAGGAACCCGCGATTGAACCACGATCCGAACAGGTGCACGAGATCGCGGTCCACCACGGCAAGGGCGCGGTGCTGCGGGATCAGGCCGAGCAGATCGGCGCGCATCGCCACCAGCGCCGCGGTGCCGCCGGGCGCGCGGTTGAGCCGGCGGAACAGTTCCTGCCGGCGCGGCTCGGAGGCGAGATGCAGGTCGCCGGTATCGCCGTCAAGCGCGGTCTGCCACGCAGCGATCGCCCCGGCGAGCCGCTCGGTGTCGGGGCCGAAATCGCGCGCCAGCGTTTCGAAAAAGGTGATGCGGCCGCCGTCGTCGAGCGCCTGGTAGCGGTCGAGTACGGCGCGGGCGGTGGCGGTGCCGGACGCCTCGCCGTGGCCGGTCAACAGTTTCTCGCTGAGGTCGATGAGGTCGGCGGCGCGCTTCTCGGGATCGACGGGCGCCGGCGGCAGCCGCAACAGCGCCCGGCCGCGCTCGGTGATCGAGGCCAGAAGATCGGACACGAAAGCATTGCTCATGGTCGCTCCTGTAGCGTGAGCCGCCGCATCATCCTGTCACGGAACGCGGCTTGCGAAAATTGACGTGTGCGCGAGCGGTTGCCGCTTGGTTTCCGTATCCCGGACACTTGCCGCATGCCTTCCCTAATGCGCCTCCTCCCAGTTGCCGGCCGCCCGCGCCTCGACGGCGAGCGGCACCGACAGCACGACTGCCGGGAACGGCGCGTCCCGCATCACCCGCTCGACCACCGGCAGCGTTGCCGCCACTTCCTCGTCGGGCACCTCGAACACCAGTTCGTCGTGCACCTGCAACAGCATTTTCGCCGACAGTTTTGCCTCCGCCAGCGCCGCGTCCATGCGGATCATGGCACGACGGATGATGTCGGCCGCCGTGCCTTGCAGGCGCGCGTTGATCGCCGCGCGCTCGTTGAAGGCGCGCAGCGAAGGATTGGACGCCTTGATGTCGGGATAATGACACTTGCGCCCGAACAGCGTCGTCACATAGCCGTGGCTGCGGCAGAACTCGCGCGTTTCGTCCATGTAGGCGCGGATGCCGGGAAAGCGCTCGAAATATTTCTTGATGTAGGCGCCGGCTTCCTCGCGGCCGATGCCGAGCTGGTTGGCGAGGCCGAA
>JBIQKC010000004.1:0-115367 GCA_044506885.1 Sphingomonadales bacterium | reverse complement strand
ATTTCACCTCGCTCGACGCGCTGTTCCAAAGCGATCTCGCGTTCGATGCCGCGGCGGTCTGCACTCCGCCGCAAGTGCGTTCGGCCATCGCGCTGCGGCTGATCGAGGCAGGCAAGCACGTGCTTCTGGAAAAGCCGCCGGCTGCCACCGTCGAGGAGATTTCCTACCTCGAAGAGCGCGCCGCAGCCTCAGGCGTGACGCTGTTTACCGCCTGGCACTCGCGCTATGCCGCCGGCGTCAGACCCGCGCGCGAGTGGCTCGCCGGGAAACGGATCCGGAGCGTCGCGATCGTCTGGCGCGAGGACGTCCATGTCTGGCATCCGGGGCAACACTGGATCTGGCGGCCGGGCGGCTTCGGTGTGTTCGATCCCGGCATCAACGCGCTCTCGATCGCGACCGAAATTCTGCCCCACCCGCTGCGCGTGACGCACTCCGCTCTCCAGTATCCCGCCAACTGCGAAGCCCCTGTCGCGGCCCAGGTGCAGCTCGAGGATTCTGGCGGCCTCGAGGTCAGCGTCGATCTCGATTTCCGCCAGAAGGGGCCGCAAACCTGGACGATCACCGTCGACACCGACGAGGGTAGGCTGGAGCTGTCGCAAGGCGGCAGCGTGCTGAACACTCCCGATGGCATGCAGGCGAGCGAGGACGAAGAATACCCCACGCTCTACGACCATTTTGGCCGGCTCGTGCGCGAAGGACGCTCGTATGTCGACGTGGCGCCGCTCCGCATCGCGAACGACGCCCTGCTCCTCGGCTCGATCGAGCGGGTCGAGGAGCTGAACGTCTAGGCCGCTATTCCAGCGCGAGCACCGCCACCGACTTCGCCGGCAGATTGACCGTCACCCGGCCGTTGCTCACGCGGCCCTGGATAGCGCGCGGCGAAACGGTCTGGGGCGAGTCGAAGGTGTTGACCGAGTTGACGTTCGGTCCGGTGAGCACCTGCCCCGCCGCTCGCGATACACGCACGCCGGACAGGTTGACCGCCACATCCTTCGCTTTCGCCGGATCGAGGTTCACCAGCGAGAGCCACAGCTTTCCGTCCTTATCGCGGAACGCCACCGCATCCGCGCCCGGCAGCGCGATGCCGTCGTGGTAGTACCAGCCGCTGTCGAACTCGACCGGCACCAGCGTCGCATCCTGCATCGGCAGGTACATCTTGTGGATGTGATACGTCGGCGTGAGGACCATCTTCGGCCCGTCGGTCAGGATCATGGCCTGCAGCACGTTGACCATCTGCGCGATATTGGCGCCGCGAACACGGTCCGCATGGCGCGCGAAAATGTTGAAGTTGAGCGCAGCCACGATCGCATCGCGCAGCGAGTTCTGCTGCTGGAGGAAGCCCTTGGGCGTGCCCGGATCTTCTGCCAGCCAGACGCCCCATTCATCGACGATGATCGGCACCTGCTTTTCGGGATCATACTTGTCCATGATCGCCGAATGCGTGCGCAGAAGATCGTCCATCTTCAGTGTCGTTTGAAGCATCAGGGCGTAATCGCCCTCGTCGAAGCCAACGCTCGGGCGCGCTGGCGGCCACTCGGGCACGGTGTAATTGTGCAGCGAGAGACCCTCGATCGACCAGGTCCAGTCGCGCCCGGCCCAAGCCTTCATCACGGCTTCGGTATACGCGGTCTTCGACCCGTCGGGGCCGACCGCGACACGGCGCATCTCCTTGCCGCTACCTTCGGCCTGCGCGGGATTGTAATTGCGATCGAAGCGCGCGTGTCGCTTCATAAGATCGACGTAATGCTCCGGAGTCATGTTACCGCCGCAGCCCCAGTTCTCGTTTCCAAGCCCCAGGAAAGCGATCTCGTAAGGCGCTTCATGGCCGTTGGCAGCGCGCTCTTGCCCCGCGGAGCTGCGCGTGTCGGCGGTCATATAAGCGACCCAATCCGCCGCTTCCTGGATCGTACCGGAAGCGACGTTCACCGAGATGAACGCCTCTGAATCGATCATGTCGATGAAGTCGAAGAACTCGTCGGTGCCGAACGTGTTGGGCTCGATCGCCCCGCCCCAATTCGCGTTCACGGTCGAGCGCCGATCGGGCCCAACCCCGTCGCGCCAGTGGTACTCGTCGGCGAAGCAGCCGCCGGGATAGCGGACGTTCGGCACCTTTATCGCCCGCAGCGCCTCGACCACGTCGGTCCGGATGCCGCGCACGTTGGGAATGTCCGAATCCTCGCCAACCCAGACGCCGCCATAGATCCCCGTGCCGAGATGCTCGGCGAACTGGCCGAAAATGTTGCGATCGATCTTCGGCCCCGTCGCTTCGGCATTCACGGCGATGCTCACATCCTGCGCAACGACAGGCGAGGGCAGCACGGCTAGGCTCGCCGCGGCAGCCAGCATGGCGAAACGCATCATTCATTCCCCTCCTGCGCGGGCATCGTGTGCACGCGGTAGATCATCGCATGTCGATAAGGTTTACCCGGCACCACGAGCGCAGAGCCGAACTTCGGCTGGTTGGGCGTGTCGGGGAATTTCTGCGGCTCGAGCGCAATCCCGTCGCCCATACGGTAGACCTTGTTCCCCTTCCCGGTGACGGTGCCGTCGAGGAAATTGCCGCTGTAGAATTGGATTCCGGGTTCGGTCGTCAGCACGTCGAGTACGCGTCCGGATTCCGGATGTGCGAGCCGCGCGGCGAGTTGCGGCTCCGGCGTGCTGCCCTTGTCGAGCACCCAGTTGTGATCATAACCGCGACCTATGCGGATCTGCGGATCGCTCCCATCGCGCAGCCCGTCCTCGACCAGACGCGGAGCCCTGAAATCGAACACGGTGCCGGCTACGGCACGCAGTTCGCCCGTAGGGATCAGGTTTTCATCGACGGGCGTGTAGCGGCTTGCCGGGATGAGCAGCCAATGGCGCATCGCATCTTCATCGGCTTGCGTGCCGGCCAGGTTGAACAGGGCGTGGTTGGTCATGTTGACGACGGTGGGCGCGTCGGTCGCCGCCTCGAAGACGATGCCGAGGTCACCTGCATCATCGAGCGTATAGGTGACTGTGACGTCCAGTTCTCCTGGGTAACCCTGATCTCCGTCTGGGCTGGTCAGCGACAGCACGAGCTTGGCAACAGGGCCGCTTTGTACAGCCTCAACCTTCCAGTTCCGCTTGTCGAAGCCTTGCGCACCGCCATGGAGCGAGTTGCTTCCGTCGTTTCGGGCGAGCTGATGACGCTTCCCATCGAGGGTGAAAGCCGCGCCGGCGATCCGGTTCGCATAGCGTCCCACCGTCACGCCAAAATAGTTCGGTCTCTGCTCGTAGCTCGCCAGGTCATCGTAGCCGATCGTAATGTCGGCCGGGACGCCGTTACGGTCAGGCGCCACCAGCGACTGCAGCGTGGCTCCATAGGTCAAGATCCGCGCCGAGACGCCGCTCGCGTTCGACAAGGTTATGGCCTCGACCGCAGTGCCGTCTGCAAGCTGTCCCGCCGCCTCGCGATGGGCCTCCGCCGCGCACGCGGGACTCGCGGCGAGCCCCGCGGCTATCAACGCTCCGAGCAGGTGCCCCCTCATATCCTCGCTCCCCGACTATTTCGTGACGTTTTGTCAGACATTTTGGGCTTTGCAACCCCCATAGACATGCACTTCACCGACTTCCCCACTGTCCTCCACAGCCCATGAAGAAGCCTATTGCGGCTTCTTCTTCCTTCGCGAATCGGAACGGCGCTGTAGCCTGGGCCGAAACCGTGGTGTCGCGCGCGTTCGACCAACACGGGCCTCATTACTCAGACATATACTTTCGAAATTCATTCGTTCAGGATCGTCCCGATTCAAGGAGATGACCGATTGCCGGACCACAGCGAGCTTTCGCCACCTGGACCGGGTGGAGCCCTTTCTCGCCGCACTTTTCTGGCAGGTAGTGCAGCAGCAGTGGCGGCCGTCGACCTCGTGCATCCTCCCGCCAGCCGCGCCCTTCCGCCTGAGAGGTCTCCCGCCACGCTGCTCTGGTACGAGCGGCCCGCTACGGCCTGGGAGGAGGCGCTTCCAGTGGGAAATGGGCGGATTGGCGCGATGGTGTTCGGCGGCTTGGAAGAGGAACGTCTTCAGCTAAACGAAGACACCTTGTGGAGCGGCGGCCCTTACGACCCTGTCAACCCTCAGGCCCGTGCGGCACTGCCGGAAGTTCGTCGACTGATCGAGCAAGGGCAGTTTGGCCGTGCGCAGGCGCTCGCCGACGAGCGCGTCATGGCCACGCCTCTCAGCCAGATGTCCTATCAGGTCCTCGGCAACCTTGCTCTCGCCATGAAAGACATGGGGGATGTGGACCCCGGGAGCTATCGGCGCGAGCTCGACATCGACGCAGCCATTGCCTCGACCAGGTTCCGCGCGCGCGGGATACAATTCCGGCGCGAGGTCATTGCTTCGCCCGAACAGGTTATCAGCGTACGACTTACCGCAGATCGGCCCGGGAGCATTTCTTGCGCCATCGCGTTGACGACGCCGCACGCGGCCAGCCTGCAAACGGCGGACAACGAATTGCTGCTCGTCGGACGGAATGGCAGCGCACATGGCGTGCCCGGTGCGCTGACCTTCGCCGCGCGTGCTCGCGTCATTTCGCAGGGTGGCACGACAAACGTGGAATCGGATCGGTTGCACGTGACAGGCGCGGACGAGTTGATCATCCTGGTCGCGATGGCCACGAGCTATCGCCGGTTCGACGATGTCTCTGGCGACCCGATCGCCATCACCCTGCGCCAGGTCGAGGCGACTGCGTCCTTGGGCTTCGAAAATCTTCGCTTCCGCACGACCGAGTCCCATCGTCGCCTGTTTCGACGGGTCGAACTCGATCTCGGATCCGGTAATCATTCCTCGCTTCCCACCGACGAAAGGATCCGGGCCAACCAAGCTTCGCCTGACCCTTCGTTGGCAGCGCTCTATTTCAACTACGGGCGTTACTTGCTGATCGCGTCCTCGCGTCCGGGCTGTCAGCCGGCCAACCTGCAAGGCATCTGGAACGAGCACACGGAACCGCCGTGGGGTTCGAAGTACACGATCAATATCAACACCGAGATGAACTATTGGCCAGCGCATGTGACGGCGCTGTCCGACTGCGCCGAACCTCTGGTGCAGATGATCCGAGGCCTGGCAATAACGGGCGCGCGGACGGCGCGACATATGTACGGCGCGCGCGGCTGGGTTGCGCATCACAACACCGATCTCTGGCGCGCAACCGCGCCGATCGACGGCGCGCAATGGGGCTTGTGGCCGACCGGCGGAGCGTGGCTCTGCACGCACCTTTGGGAATTCTACGATTACACGCGGGACATCGATTTCCTGCGGTCCGTCTATCCGCTGATGCGCGGTGCGAGCCTGTTCTTCCTCGATACGTTGCAGACCGATCCGGCGACCGGCCAGCTGGTCACCAGTCCGTCGATCTCGCCTGAAAACCCCCATCCGAAGGGAGCATCGCTCTGCGCCGGCCCGGCCGCCGATCAGCAGATCTTGCGCGACCTCTTCGCGCAGACGGCGCGCGCAGCCAACCTCTTGGGCATCGAAGCGGAGTTCGCTGAGCAGGTCCTCGCGGCGCGGGGCCGTCTCGCGCCCGACCGGATTGGCGCGCAAGGGCAATTGCAGGAATGGCAGCAAGATTGGGACGCGCTCGCTCCCGAGCCCGATCACCGCCACGTGTCCCACCTCTACGCGCTGTTCCCCAGCCACCAAATCAACCTCGACGACACTCCCGCCCTCGCCCGGGCTGCCCGTCGGTCGCTGGAAATGCGCGGTGACGAATCGACCGGCTGGGCGACTGCGTGGCGGATCGCCTTGTGGGCCCGGCTCCGCGATGGCGAGCACGCCCATCGCATCCTGCAGTTCCTGCTCGGACCAGGTCGAACATATCCGAACATGTTCGACGCGCATCCACCGTTCCAAATCGACGGCAACTTCGGGGGAACCGCCGCGATTGCCGAAATGCTCGTGCAAAGCCGCGGCGATGAAATCCACCTACTCCCGGCCCTGCCGCGCGCGTGGCCCAGCGGCCGGGTTAGCGGCTTGCGGGTTCGGGGGGGCTGCCGGGTCGATCTCGCCTGGCGAGACGGCGAACTGCACCAGGCGACACTGACCGCATCCGTGCCGGGCGAGCGCATCGTGAGGCTCGGCGATCGGCGCACCGCGATCCGGCTGCAACCCAACCGCGCGGTGCGCCTTGTCCGCTCCCAGCTCGTCAATCTTCGCCAGCCGACCTAGCGAGGCAGCTCGGCCTCTCGCTCGATGACGAACGCGGCTTCGGAGACGGCCACGCCCGTGCCCGGCTGCCCCGAGCCGACGAACACGCGGTAATCCCCGGCCATCACCTTGCGCAGCCCTTCCGGATCCACTGCGCTCAAGTCGCGTGGGGACAGATCGAACCGAACCGTGCGTCGCTCGCCAGGGGCGAGGCTCACCCTCTGGAAGCCGCGTAGCGCAATTTTGGGCGTGCCCGGCCTGTCGGGGAAATCTAGATAGAGCTGGACGACCTCGTCGCCGGGTCTGTCTCCGATGTTGCGCAACTCGGTTTCGACGCGAAGTCCACTCACCGCTCCCGACGACGCTGGGACGACCGACAGTGGCCCGTAGGCGAAGCGCGTGTAGCTAAGACCATGGCCGAACGGATAGACCGTCTCGCCACCGTAATAGCGGTAAGTCCGCCCTTCCATGCGGTAATCGTCGAACGGCGGAAGCTGATCGATACTGCGGTAGAACGTCAACGGCAGGCGACCCGAAGGATTGGCTTTGCCCGAAAGCACGTTGGCGATGGCCAGACCACCCGACTGCCCCGGATACCAGGCTTCGAGCACGGCATCGGCATGTTTTTTCGCCCACGAGAGATTGATCGGGCTTCCGTTCATCGCCACGAGCACAAGCGGTTTACCGGTCGCCTCGGCGGCCTCCAGCAGCGCCTGCTGATCGGCCGGAATGTCGAGCGTGGTCTTGTCGCCGCCGGCGAAACCGGGAATTTCGACGGGGGATTCCTCCGCTTCCAGGTCCGACGTCAGCCCCACCACGGCAACGAGTACGTCGGCATGCGCCGCAACGTCACGCATGGCTTCAACCGGCTCGGCATTGATGCGCTTCCAGGCCAGGCCGACGCCGGCGTTACCCGTTTCGGCGATGCCGACGATCTCGATCGGATAACGTTGCCCCTTTTCGAGTTGCACCGTCTTGAGGGTAGGCAGGCTTCCCCAAGGCACGCCGTCGAGATCGACGAAAGGCTTGCCCTGGAAGGTCATGCTTCCACTCTGGAAGCCCGAAAGACCGAGCCGGTAGAGACCGGATTCCGGCGGAACGAGATAGCCCGACCAGACCACGCGGTGGTGGTCGGACACCTCGGCCAGGTCCAGGCTGCGTCCGTCGACGCTCCGCTCGCGTCGGGTGATCGCGCGCGCGCGCGCATAGCGCACTTTCTGCCGAAAGCTATCCAGCTCGCCCGGGCCGAACAGCCGCGGCGGCTTGCCGACGGCGTTGTAATAGCGCGCCGTGAGGCCAGGCTGCCCATCCGCTGTCTGCAGCGCGGATTCGGGCACCGGATCGCCGTCGGTGAAGCTCTCGCCGAACGGGACGTACGTCACCGTCGCGCCGGGCATCGCCCTCCGCAATCCTTCCACTACCGAGATCGGCGGGGCCGAGATCGTGCCTGAGTAATTGCCGCGCAGCACCCGCGTCGCGTCGCCGAACGGACCGATCACGGCAATCCTGAGATCGCCTGCCGAGAGCGGGAGAATGCCCTCGTTCTTCAGCAGGACTAGGCTTTCCTCGGCGGCCTTCAAGGCCATCGCCTCGTGCGCCTCGGTGCCGACATCGGCCGGCGACGCGCTCGCCGTGCTGAGAGGGCGAATGCCGGGCAGATCGCCGTTTCGCAGACGCGCGGAGAACAGGCGCACGAGCGCCCGGTCGACGTCCGCCTCGGTGATCAGTCCGCGTTCGAGCGCCTCCCGATAGCGTTCTTCGAGGCCTGCCGTGTCGGACAACGTCGCCGTGTGGCATTCGAGGTCCACCCCCAAGCGCAGCGCCGCAGCCACTGCGGTGGCCGGGTCAGGGGCAAAATGATGGTTGGTATGGATGTCGCGCACCGCGTCGCAATCCGACACGACGTAGCCATCGAAGGCCCACGCGCCGCGCAGTATATCCTCGAGCAGGTCATCGCTTGCGCAGGCGGGTTGTCCGTCCACCCGGTTGTACGCGCACATCACGGACCCCGCGCGCCCTTCGACGATCGCGGCGCGGAAAGCCGGCAGGTACGTGTCCTCCAGATCGTGCCGCGAGACGTAGACGTTGGCATGATGCCGGGTGGATTCCGGGCCGCTGTGCACGGCAAAGTGCTTGGGAGTCGCCACCACGTCGGGAAGCGCCGGATCGTCTCCCTGCATGCCTTCGACGAAGGCCACGCCGAGCCGCGCCGTGAGATATGGGTCTTCGCCGTAGGTTTCCTGTCCCCGACCCCAGCGCGGGTCGCGGAAGATGTTGAGATTGGGCGACCAGGTGTCGAGCCCTGTGCCTATGCGCCCCATACGCCCGGTTTGCCGGGCAAGCGCATGGAGCCCGCGCACTTCGGTGCTGATCGCGCTCGCTACATCCTTGACCAGCGGGACGTCGAACGTCGCGGCGAGCCCGATGGGTTCGGGAAAGTTCGTTGTCGGCAGCGAGCCCATCGCGCCGTGCAGCGATTCCGTCCACCAGTTGTAAGCCGGAATGTCGAGCCGCGGGATGGCCGGAGCGGTGTTCAGAAGCTGCGGCAGCTTCTCCTCTATGGTCAGTCGGGCAACGATCTCGGCTGCCCGCTCGTCGGCCTGTTGGCGAGCAGCGGAATCCACGCTGGTCGGCTGAGCGTAGGCCGGCTCGCCCGGCCAGGCTCCGACTGCCAGAAAAAGACCGGAAACCAGCACCAGAGCGGTGCAGCCCGAACGCAGTCGGCTCTTGAGCATTCGATCTTCCCTTTCCCGACGCGACGATCGGTGCCTGCCCGCTCGAGCCCGATCTCCTGTGCGATCGCCGACTTCAGATCGGCTGGAGGCCGCGTTCGCAAATCTTGTCGATCAGGTCCCGGTGACGGGGAAGGCCGCTACAAAGACGCTCGATCTGGGTGCGGTTTTCCCGCAAGGCGCGCTCGGCGAGCGGCGCCTCCGCGCTGATCGCCTGAGGTTCGACCTCGGTCGGGTAACCCATTCCGTACAACACGTACTGGTAGCTTGCCGGCGGGAAGACCTCCTCCACCCGGTCGAACTCGTCATGAAACCACGGCGGCTGGTATTTCCACAGCAGCAACAGCTCTTGCAGCCGATCGGGAATGGATTCCGGCCGCCGGTTGTCGCGCCAGAAGTCCGTATCTGTCCGCTTGCTGGCGACATAGTGCAACTTGAGGAAGTCGACGATCCGCCCCCAGCGATAATCAGTTGTCGCGTTGAAGCGCTTGGAAACCACGTCCATCACTTCGCGACATGCCGGCATCTGCTCTGCAATGAACTTCGCGGACAACTCGATCAGGACGATCGCCGATGATTCGAGCGGTTCGAGAAAGCCGGCCGCCAATCCCACCGCGACGCAATTGCGTTTCCAGAACGTTTCGCGGCGACCTGCACGGATCGGAATCTTGCGGAGCGGCAAGTCCGCCCCGGCCGACCCGAGGTAGGCGCGCAACTCGCGTTCGGCCTGGTCCTCGGAAATGTGGTGGCTCGAATAGACATGCCCGATCCCGCGTCGCGACGGGAGACCGATCTCCCATATCCACCCGGCCGATTGCGCGGTGGAAATGGTGTGCGAGACGATCGGGCTGGCCTCGTGCTCGTGCGGAACCTGAACCGCCAGCGCCGTATCGCAGAATAGCACGTCGGTGCATTCTCTGAACGGCACTTCGAGCGCTCCGCCGAGCAGCAGCGAACGGAAGCCGGTACAGTCGATGAACAGGTCGCCTTCGATGCGCCCGGCCTGTTCGGTCACGACGGCCGCGATATCGCCGCTCTCGACCAGTTCGACCGAACGAACGTCGGCGAGAACGTGACGAACTCCCAGCTCGTTCGTGCAGTGCCGCTGCAGGAAGCCGGCGAACTTTCCGGCATCGAGATGATACGCATAGTTCGCGAGCGCCTCGAACTCCGGTGTCGTTATCGTCTTGGGAGCCAGCCCATGGTCGCAGATCCGGCCCTGCGGGCTGACGGCATCGCAGAAGCTCTCGCCGTTCGCCCGCGCAAGCCAGTGCGGGACCATGTTCAGCCGCGAAAAGGCCTGCGGGAGCATCAGCGGGTGATAGTAGCCGTCATCCGGTTCGCCGGTCGTCCAGCGGGCGAAATAAGCGCCTTGCTTGAAGGCGCTGCCGCATTCGCGGAAGAATTCGGTTTCGGAAACGCCGATTTTCGCCAGCGTCGTGCGCAAGGTGGGCCAGGTTCCTTCGCCCACCCCGATCGTGGGAACGTTGGGAGACTCGACCAGAGTGACGGTGAAACCGCTCTCGGCGCGGCCTCGGTGCTTGGCGGCGATTACGCCGGCCGTGAGCCAGCCGGCGGTGCCGCCCCCGACGATCACGATCGATTTCACCGGTGCCATCTCGAACCTCGAAAACGGCCGGGGTTGCCCTGAGGACAACCCCGACAGGGGGAGGATTTAGAAACGATACCGCGCGCCAGCTGTAAAGCGCCGGCCGTAAGCAAAGACATCCAGGAGCATGTTGTCGAAACGCCCGTGGGTGCTCTGTACCTCGTTGGTGATGTTCAGCGCCTCGGCAAAGATGCTGAGATTCTCGAAGATGTCGTAGCTGGCGCTGAGATCGATCTGCAGGCTTTCGTTGACGAAAGTCGGCTCGGCACCGAATGCGCCCGTGTTCTGGACCTGACCGAAGCCGAGCAGGTACTCGTCACGCCAGTTGAGCGCGGCGCGGAATTCGATCCCGTCCTTGTCGTAGAAGCCGACGAAGTTGGCCGAGTTCGCAAGGCCCGTGACGGCAAAGCCGCTCTGGGTGATGTCCGTCGGGTCGTAGGGCTTGTTGGTATCGACGAAGGTAGCGTTGGCGACAAAGCCGAAGCCGCTGTTGCCGAAAGTGTGCTGCAGCGCCAGTTCGACGCCCCGCACCGTGGCTTCGGGCCCGTTCACGCGCTGCGAGACGCTGAACTGCGCCGGCTGCCCCGTCGATGGATCGATCACGCCGTTGATCGTCTGGCGCTGCGTGCCCTGGACGATGAAATTCGACACGTTCTTCAGGAAGAAATTGACCGCGGCGTACGAGTTCGGAGCGTAATACCACTCCGCCGCGACGTCGAAGTTCTCCGCCAGATACGGGCTCAGCATCGGATTGCCGCCGTTGGCGGTCAACGCGCCGACCCGCTGGCCGCTGCCGATGTTCAGCACCGGCGTCAGCAGGTTCAGCGTCGGGCGCGTCAACGTCCGCGAGGCGTCGACGCGCAGGATCAGGTCCGGCAGCACTTCGAGCTTCACGTCGACGGCAGGCAGCAGATGGCTGTAGTCGTTCTTGGCGGTAACTTCGGTCGACGGACCGAAATTGACCGTCAGGAGCGTCGGGTCGGTCGCGCTGGGCGTGATCGACGTCGGCAGACGGCCGATGCCCGTCGACGTGACGTGCGTGGTTTCCTGCCGCACACCGGCCGTGAATGTCAGCGGCATTCCGGAGATCTCGGTCTGGAACCGGCCTGACAAGAACAGCGCCCAGGTCTTCTCGTTGATCCGGCGAACGCTGCCGACGTCCTCGGCAACGTCGAACGTTCCGGTGAACGCGCAGCAGCTATAGTTGAAACCGGGGATGGTGGTGGTCTGCGGATTCCCCAGGCCTTCCAGGAAATTCTGGTAATCGACTGCCGAGAAGTCGATCAACGCCGGAGGCAGAGCGCCATCAAAGCCGGGGATGAAGTTATTCGTGCTGACGAGCCCTCGATACAAATCGGCCGGGATGGGCACACCGCCGGGTGTACCCGAAGCCGGTCCGTAGCCGGAATAGGCCTGCCAGAAGTTGTTGGCGAAAGTGTTGGCGCCGCGGAACTTGAAGGTGTCGTCGAGATAGCTGCCGCCAAACGTCAGCTTCAGATCGTCCTGTTCCCAAGTGCCGCTCAACCGACCTTGCATGATTTCGTCGGTGTTCTTGTTGGCTATGTTGACCGTCACGTGCGAGCCGATCACCGACGGATCGGTCCACCGAGAGGCATCGCCGTTGGGCCCGTAGCTGTGCAGGACGGGAATCGTGTCGCGGCTGCTGCCGTCGATCGAAATGCCGAGCGCCGGGCCGATCGCGAAGCCGTAGCCGATATCGGCGCCGAGCGAGTTGACGCGATCGTCCGGATTGAGCCAGCTCTTCGAATAGCTTCCGTCCGCTTCGAACGACAGGTTCTCATTAGCCTGCCATTCGATGTTCAGGCCGGTCATGTTCGTCCGGCGAAGGTTGCTGTCCGTGGCCGCGGTGAAGTCCGTCTGCGAGCCCGATTGAGTGAAATCGAGCGGCACGCCGTTATCGTCGAGGACGACGTTTCGAAGCGATCCCTGGTTGAACCAGATGCCGAATCCGAAGGTCTCGGCGTTGATGCGCTGGTCGGAAAAGTTGTCGTCGAGCGTGATCAACAAGTCGTCGGTCGGCTGCCACTGCAGCGCCAGCCGCGCATCGACGCGTTCATCCTTGGTGTAGGTCTGCTGCGCGCCATATTGCTGCTCGAAGAAGCCGACAACCGATTGGCGGTTGTTCGGATCAGCCCAGGCCGGGCTATCGGGGCTGCTGGTGGGCGAACAGGTCGCTTCGGACGGGTTGCCGTCCAACTGGCAAGGCGCGTAGTAGCCGCCCGGAAAGCCGTGCACGAAGACGTTGTTCGTTTCGGTATCGTGCCGCGTGTAGATCACGTTGGCGAGGATACCGAACCGATCGTCGGCGAAGGTATTGCTGATGAGCAGGCCGCCAGTCGGAACGATCTTGCCAGCCTCTTCCTGCATCGATCCCGAGACACTCGCCGCCACGTGGAACCCCGGGCGATCGAGCGGCCTCGGATAGGAAATATCGATGGTTGCGCCGATCGAGTTCGCCGCAACCGTGACGTCCGGCGTCTTGTAGACCGAGAGCGCACCGATGAAGTCCGAGCCGACCGTGCTGAAGTCGATCGAGCGGCCGCCTGTCGCGGTCGAGAGCCGGCGGCCGTCCACCAGCGTTTCGTTGAAGTCGCCGCCGAAGCCGCGAATGGTGACGCCGTTCGCTTCGCCGCGAGCGCCATCGCGCTGGATCGAAACGCCTGGCAGGCGCTGGAGCGAGGCAGCAACGTTCGAGTCGGGGAAGTTGCCGATTTCCTCGGATGAAATGACGTCCACGACGCCGGGGGCATTGCGCTTCGCGTCGAGGTTGCGCTGCAACGAACCGCGGATGCCAGTGACGATGATGGTGTTGTCCGCTTCGTCCGCGACAGTTTGCGCGTCACTATCCTGGGCCAGGGCGGGCGCCGAAATCACCAAAGCGAGCGCGCTCGCAACGCTGGCGCCGACCGAGCGCCGTAACGCCCCTGCGCGCCGCGACTCACCAATCTCGAATGCCATCATGTCTCCACTCCCCTCATGTGCCGACACCCGGTCCCAGCCGGCCGGACGATCAAGTCGAGAGGGCGGCAATGCGCCCGACATCCTCGCAGATGCGCTCCCCCACGATTTACTCAGACATAACGCGTGATGATAGCGCTATCAATAGTCTTTTGTCCGAGTTAATATCCGAACGCTCGCTTGGACATTTCGCGTGCTGCTGTCATGTTCCTTTCGGGGAAGCGCGGCACCTGGTGGCGTCTGCGTGGAGGGAGTACGATGCAATTAGTAGGTCTTAATCCCGAAGAGCACGCCAACCTCTCGGTCCGATCGACCCCGCCCGAGGCTCGCCGGTTTACCGAGATCGTCGTTTCGGAATTCGCCGCCGCGGCCGTCTGCTGCCCGATCTTTTTCGCCAAGAATGCCGACACCGGAGAATTCTATGCGGGCGCCCTTTTTGGATTCGAAGACGACGCTCCCCTGACCGGCGGTGAGGCCGATCAAATCGATCCCTTCGTCTCGCTGGATCGCAGGCGTGCCGGTTTCTACATCGCCGGCGATCACATCGCGATCGACGAAGCGAACTCGCGATTCAGTCGAACCGAAGGGGAACCGTTGTTCCAGTCCGACAGCAGCCCCGCCCCGGCCTTGCGTGCGATTCAATCGGTTCTCACGCAACTTCACAACGGCAAGCGCGAGACGGAAACCTTCATCCGAGCCATGATGGATCTGCGCCTGATCGAGCCGATCGACATCTCGCTCAGCTTCGACGATGGCCAGAAGCTGTCATTGCAGGGCCTTTACACGATCGGCCTCGACGGCCTGGCCGAGCTCGATGACGATACGGTGGTCTCGTTGTTCCGCGCCGGCCACCTCCAGTTGGCCTACACGGTGGCGTTGTCGGCGCGCCAGCTCCCGGTCATGGCGGCGCGGCACAATTCGCGACTGTCGCGCCCAGGGAAGCGATGACGCCGCATCCTTCGTCGGCTGTACGTGAGGCGCCGCAGGAAAGGGCGCTCGACGAAACGCTTGTTGCGACGTGCGAACCGGTCGTCTTCCGGCGTTTATGCGAGGGTTGGCCGTCCGTGCAGGTAGGGCATCGGTCTTTCGACGCGCTCGCCGAGTATCTGGCGAGCTTCGACTCGGGCCACGAAGTGCAAGGATTCGTGGGGCGGCCGGAGATCGAAGGCCGCTACTTTTACTCCGACGGGATGGCTGGCTTCAACTTCGAGCGGGAAAGCATGTCGGTCTCGACCGGTCTCAAACGGATCCAGGAGTCGGCCCAGGATCCCGCGCTGGACTCGGTCTATCTCGGCTCGATACCCGTGCGCCGCCACCTTCCCGGGTTCGAGCGCGACAACGCGCTTCCCGCCATGTCCGGCGAAGTCGAGCCGCGCATCTGGCTCGGCAACCGCTCGCATGTCTCCAGCCACTTCGACACGTATGACAACCTCGCCTGCATCGTGGCCGGCCGTCGCCGCTTCACGCTTTATCCCCCGCATCTGATCGGCGAACTCTATGTAGGGCCGATCGACAACACGATGGCCGGGCAGCCGGTCGCCCTTGCCGCCGCCAGCTCACCGGGCGACCCGCGATATCCGCGCTTCGACACCGTCCGAAACCAGGCGCTCACGGTGGAGCTGGAGCCCGGCGATGCCCTCTACCTACCCAAGCTCTGGTGGCACGAGGTGGCGGCGGAGGATGACGCGAACGTGCTGGTCAATTACTGGTGGGACGCGTTCCGCCAAGGACCGGACGCCCCATTCACCGTCATGATGCTGGCCATGATCGCGCTGGCCGAGCGCCCCCCGGCGGAACGCGCCGCGTGGCAGGCCTTCTTCGAACACTACGTGTTTCGGCCCGATGGCCATCCGTTGCGACACCTCCCCGAAGGACAGCACGGAATCCTCGGCGCGATCGACCGCGAGCGATACGCGCAGATCAGAGCCATGGTCATGAAGCAGTTGCGAAGCTGACCCCGCAGACCTTCGCCGGCGATTTTTATTTGTAGGACAATTGACTGCCGACGAACGGTCTGGCTACGTTTGGCCAGAAAAGGGGCGCGACGATCCAAGGGAGGATCCGATTCACGCGCCGGAATCGGAGGGGATCGAGAATTGCCCAATATCCGTGCTTATTGGCTTGTTTCGTCGCGCCTCCGCAGGGGGTGTCTATCGGCGACATCGGCGGCCTTGTGCCTCGCTTTGGGAACAACGGCGGCGGCGGCGCAGGACGCCCCTAATCCGCCCTTATCCGAGTATTTCACCCAATCTTCCGCGGGCCCCCTTCGTCCCGATTCGGACGGTTTCATTCGGCGCTGGCTGATTCTCGAGCCGATCGCCAAGCCGAACCCGACGAACATCGTCTTCACCGGAAGCTATGTGCGCGAGGCTCTCTCTCGCGACACTTTCCCCGGCGACTTCGACACCGTGCCGCGCGCGGGAGATCGCGCCGACGCGGGCGCTCCGCTCGTCTGGCATGCGCTCGATTCGAAGCTGTGGGACGTGAAGCTGTTCAACTTCGCGCAGTCGCTCGGAAAGCCGAAGTACGGCGTGGTGTTCTGGGCGGTCACGGTGATCGACAGCCCGCGCGAGATGAAGAACGTCCGCCTCGCGGTGGGTTCCAACTCGGCCTCGCGCTGGTGGCTCAACGGCGAGATAGCGGCCGAATTGTTCGACGATCGCCGAATGGTGATGGACGACGTGCTGTCTGACCGCGTGACCTTGCGCAAGGGCCGCAACGTCATTCGTGGCGCCGTGATCAACGGTCCTGGCCTCAGCGACTTCTGCCTGCGCCTGCTGGACGAAAGCGGCGCGCCGATACGCGATATCGAGATCGATCTCTCCGCCAGCGGAGAACAGGCATGAACGTGCGCCGTAGCCTGGCGGCCGTTGCCGCCCTCACCCTCGCGTCCCCGGCACTCGCTCAACTCGAAGGCGATGTATTCATCCACGACCCTTCTACCGTCGTCCAGTCTGATGGCAAGTGGTACACCTTCGGGACGCGCGGCGGCGGCCTCGTGTCCGAGGACGGCTGGACCTGGTCCGACGGGCCGGTGCGCCCCGGTGGCGGAGTCGCTCCCGACGTCATCAAGATCGGCGACCGCTATTACGTCGCCTACGCGGTCGGCGGCGGGGGGCTGAACGGTGGCCATGCCAGCGACGTGAAGGTCATGTGGACCAAGAGCCTCGACCCGAGCTCGCCCGATTTCGAATATCACGACGTCGGCGTGGTGGCCTCGAGCGACGGCATAGAGAACAACGATGCGATCGATCCGGCATTCCTGCTGGTCGATGGGCGGCTCTGGCTCAGCTACGGCACCTATTTCGGCACGATCCGCATCGTCGAGCTGGACGCGTCGACGGGCCAGCGTTTGCCTGGCAACGAGCCTGTTGACGTAGCCATAGACATGGAGGCGACCGCGCTCCTCCATCGCGATGGCTGGTATTATCTCCTCGGCACCCACGGCACCTGCTGCGATGGCCCCAATTCGACCTACAACATCCGCGTCGGCCGCTCGCGGAACGTGCTTGGCCCTTATGTCGACCACATGGGCGTGCCGTTGCTCCGCGGCGGCGGCAAGCTCGTAGCCGCCGCTCGCGGGCGCATGATCGGCGCCGGCCATTTCGGGCTGATCGACCTGGGTGGCGGCATGGAGAAGTTCTCCATGCACTACGAAGCGGACATGGATCGCAGCGGCCGCAGTGTACTGGCGATAGAGCCGCTGTTGTGGCGCGACGGCTGGCCCGTGGGCGGCAGTAACGTGCAGCCGGGAACCTATGAAATCCAGTCCGAGCGCAGCGGCAATGCGCTGCAACTGAAGACCGATTTCGTCCGTATCGATTTCGATGCCCGGCGCAGCTTCATGGCCCGCCGCGACGATCCGGTGACCCCGTTGCCCGATCAGTCATTGGCGCAGAACAGCGCGGCCTGGCCCGAGGGAAGCACGCGCGTCGAGCTGTCGGCCTATATGGTCCGGCCCAACCAGCACTGGACGATTGCGCCCGTGCAAGGCGCCGGCGGCTACTTCGGCGCGCCTTACTACAGCATCAAAATCGCCGGCACCGAGCGTGCGCTTGCGGTGAGCCAGGATGGGCTCGAGGTCGAAACGGTGCCGAGTTTCACCGGCGATGCTGCGCAACTCTGGCGGATCGATCAACTCACCGACGGAACCTATCGCATCACACCCAGGAAGCAGCCCACCGGGGCCGATATGGCGCTGGTTGCGATCGGTACCAGCACGGCGAGCCTGACCCGTTTCGATCCGGCGAGCCCCACCGGCCGCTGGCGCTTTCACTCAGCAGAATGAACCCCTCCGACAGCGACGAAAGGGACCAATGGCAATGAAGCATAGCAGCATGTGCGCACTGAGACGCGCTGGACTGGGCGCGCTCGCCTCGCTCCTGGTTGGCTTGGTCGCCGCCCCCGCATCGGCGCAGGACGACGCGATGACCGCAATCGCAGCGCCGGCGCAGCCCGACGCGATCCCATTGGGAACAGGCCCACTGCCAGACGCGCGGACGTCCGAATCGTGGCACAGCCAGTATGGCAGCATGTTCGCGCGCAACGTCACCGAGGCGACGCTGACGCCTTTCCTGCCCGCGCCGGGCACGGCGAGCGGCGCGGCGGTCATCGTCGCACCCGGCGGCGGCTTTCGTAGCCTGTCGATGGAAAACGAAGGGTGGGATGTCGCCCGTGCACTCGCCGCGCGCGGAGTCGCCGCCTTCGTGCTCAAGTACCGCCTGAACCAGACGCCGGCCGACCTGCAGGAATTTGCCCGGCCCGCTCAGCCGGCTGGGGCATCGCCACGCCCGCCGCGCACCTCGCCCGATCGCGCGGCCGCGGGCATGCAGCCGCAGATCACCGACGCACGCGCCGCGTTCGAACTGGTGCGCTCACGCGCGGCCGAATGGAACGTCGATCCCGACCGCATCGGCATGATCGGTTTCTCCGCGGGCGCGATGCTGACGATGACCACTGCCCTGACCGACCCACAGGCCAACCCTGCCTTCCTCGGCGACATCTACGGCCCGCTGAGCGCGGTCGAGGTGCCCGCCAACGCGCCGCCGCTGTTCGTCGCGCTGGCAGCCGACGACCCGCTTTTCCCCGGAACCGAGTTCGGCCTGATCCAGAGCTGGCGAACCGCGGATCGACCGGTCGAGTTCCACTACTACGAACAAGGCGGCCACGGTTTCGGCATGTACCCGAAAGACACCACCAGCACCGGATGGTTCGAGGCCTTCGTGAGCTGGCTAGGCATGCACGGCATGCTGAAACCGAAGGATTAGCAACTTTTGGGTGTTTGCTCCGCTGCTTGATGGGGCCGGATTTGATTTTGAAGCGGACGCGCTGCGTCCGTCTCGGACGGCATCTCTTGTGCGGTTTCATTGGCGGACGTTGCCTGAGCCTGGGCCGGCGCGGCGCCAATCGCCAGGCAAGCCGCAGACCCCAAAAGGACACAGCGAACCCCGTTCATCACATCCCTCTCCGATCTGTCGCCCGCCTGCCGTTTGGGCGGCGGCGAATCTCTTTGAATTCATTTCGGAAAGGCTGAGCTAGCGCGGGACCCACGCTGACGCGGCGGCTAGAAAGGCGGCGGTTTCGGCCGAGGGCGCTTCGTCTCCGGGCGGGAAGTGGCTTAGCTTCACCACGACCGTCCTCGTCTTCGGATCGACGTAGATGTATTGGCCCTGCAGACCGACAGCCGAATAGGCGGTGTCACCGAACATCCACCATTGCATGCCGTAGCCGTCCCGCTCACCCCGCGACGAATTGATGGTAGGGCGCGTCGACAGCGCGACCCATTCGGCCGGCACGATCTGTCTTCCGTTGGCGCTGCCGTTGTTGAGCATCATCAAGCCCACGCGGGCGAAATCCCGCAGGGTCGCATTGAACCCGGCCCCGGTGAACTCCCGTCCTACGCCTGGGCGGCCGTCCATGATGAAGTAGCCATCGCGCTCGGCACCGAGCGGTTCCCACAGATGCTTCGCCATGTACGCCGACACCGTTGCCCCGGTCGCACGCTCCAGGAGCCAGCCTAGGACGGCTGTATCGAGAGTCTTGTACGCGAATGCCTCTCCGGGCGGCTGCGCGCGTTCAATCGTGCGCGCTGGATCGGCGAAGCGGCTGACGTTCTTGACAAGCGCATTGATGTGGTTGCTTGCGGCAATTCCCGGGTTCTGAAAGTCGTAGCGTTCTTCGTAATCCACACCTGAGCGCATTTGCAGGATTTGCCGGATCGTGACGCCTTCGTAGCCCCCGCCCTTGAGTTCCGGCAGGTACGTTTCGATCGGAACGTCGAGCGACGTGAGTTTTCCCTCGTCGAGCGCAATGCCGATGAGGATGGAGATAAGGGACTTGGTCATCGACCAGCCGATGAAGCGCGTCCGTTCGTCGCTGTTGTTTCGATAGTTTTCGTAAACGATGCGCCCGTCCTTCATCACGAGCATGGCATCGGTGTAAGTGCGATCCAGAAACTGCTCCGGAGTACGGCTCTCGCCATCATAGGAATAGGTGAAGTCGAGCGCGTGATCATCTCGCTCAAGGCGCCATATCGGCCCCGAGCGCGGCACCGACCGTGTGGTGAACAGCGTCTCCATGTTTCGGAACGTCAAGGCGTTGATGTCGGCATCGTTCATCCGCCAGCGGAGTAGCTGAATCGCGTTCGGGACCTCCGATTTCGCCCCATCGGTAAGCACGGCCGGCAGCTCCGCTTGCGCCCAAGCAGGTGCAGGCGCCGTGGCCATCGCGGCCGAGGCAGCGGCGACGAGCAGCTTGCGCCTCAAACATTTCATCATGAGGTTTCCTCCCAACTTTTGCGACAGGTTAGAGCCGCGTGAAGTCGCAGCGGAAGTCCCAAATGGGATATGAGGCCGTCAGGGAGCGAGATGCATGGAACTGACTTCCCACCTTCTGGGGACGGCCTCAGCGGGGTGCCGACACCAGCAGTTCGACCCGCCGGCTCTGCCAGTCTGCGCTGCCGTCGGGCTGTGCAACTTCGCTGAAGATTTCGAGGTCTATCGTCCCCTTGGGTGCACCCAGCCCCTCCAGGATGCCAACAATCTTCTCGCCTCTCTGCCGCGCCATGCCCTCGCGCTCCACAAGAATTTCGCCATTGTCGAGCAAGGTGGCACCGCGAAACGCGCGGACAGAGATTTCAACGCCGGGTGTCGCTTCGGCAAGGCGTGCGAGTTCCAGAATCACCATGGCATCGGGGCCTGAAGCGCGGTCGCGCTCGAAAGGAAAATAGATCGTTTCTGTCCGGCCCAGCGCCACTTCCGGCGCAGGCAAGGTCCGCAAGCGCACGACCTGCAGGGAGTTGGACGGATCGGCAAGGATCATCGCGCGCTGGGCCTCGGTAATTTCGGGCCGTCGTCCCAGTCCCAGCGCGATGATTTCAGGCGTTGCAGGCGCGATCTCGTCGCATTCGGGCGAGAGCTCCGGCAGAACCGAGGCCCTCCCCTCTATCAGCACACCGCCGCATTCCTGCCCCCTGTCGCTCACGACCCCTTCGACCAAGAGTTTGTGGCCAAGCTGCGGAGCGCCCCAGTCGGGCGGACTGGACACACCGTAGCGCACACCGTCGTACCGTACGAAAAAGCACACGTCGCTGCGCTCACCCGTGTCCTGCGCCACCGGGCAGGTGACAAAGTTGAGATGCTCCTGAGCCGATGCCGAAACCGGGATGGCCAGCACGCCGAACGCAACGACAGGAGCCAGATTGCCAGACCGCATTTTCACAGCACACTCATGAAATTGACCAGATCCTGCTTTTCCTGCTCGGTATAGCGGATGTTGAAGCGGCGATCGTAGAAGTCCACCATCTCGCGCAGGGTGTCGGCTTCTCCCCCCATGAAATAGGGTGCACGGGCAGCAAGGCCGCGCATCTGCTGCGTCATGCTGGCACCGATGTCGCTGCAACGGCCAGTCACAAGCGCGCGGCCCGGATCGTGCGTGTAGATGACCCTGCCGAGATAGGACTGCGGCACGGCATCGTCGTGGCAAGTCGCCTTGAACAAGGGGAGGTCGTCCCGCATGTTCCAGGGCCAGTTGTTCAGTCCCAGGTCCATGAAACCGGGCGCCAGGTCCATGCCTGCAAGGACGGTGTTGTGACAGCCCGACGCGCAGCTGCGCTTGAAAGGGTTACCAAGGCCTTTGTCGTTGTAGACGCCCACGTCCCGGATGAAGAAGCGTTTGTCGAAAAAGACATTGGCCCCCCGCGCGACGGATGCCTGGAACTCCTCTCGTGGCGAGAGCTCTTCGCCGTCGCCTCGCGGGTGCAGCCACATGGCGAACGTACCAAAGACCCGGTTCACCCCGTTGTTGCCAAGCTCGCCGGGCGGACCATCGCGCATGGCTTCCGGACCAAGACCTGGAGGCGTGCCCGGACCGCCCAGCTCACCCGCCTGGTTGCTGAAGCCCTGGGCGACGTAGATCGCCCGTTCGAAATCCTCGATCTGGCGAAGCTCTTCCTCGGTCAGGTCGGCGATCATTTCGAGATGCGTGGAGCTTGCATCGCGCGCCTGTCCGCGCAGGGTGGGCAGCCTGCCGTCAGACATCAATTGCACGGACACGAACTCGCCGGTTTCCGGATCGGTCGGGAGCAGGCTCTTGTCGTTGTACATGAAATATTCGTGCGGCGTCACGCCGTTGGGAAGCGTCAGCAGGTACTTCATGTTCGCCACCGGTCGCGGCCGGCGAAACACGGACACGGCTGGATCATGGCTTAACATGCCGTACTCAGGATCCAGGTTGCACCCCGTGGGATCGCTGACAACTTCCAGGTCAAATTCGGGTTTGATCACGCTGCCGTCGGCGGCCCTCGGCGGCCAGGGGCGCGGGATCCGGAACAGGCCCTTGTTCAGCAGCAGGGAATGGGATGCTTTCTCGCCTTGCGGCAGGCTGGGACAATTGGAGCCGTCGATCGCTGCGAACAGGGGATCGGTGCCATCGGTCGCATCCCACCGTGCGCGGATCGTGTCCACGGAAAGGCTCATCGCGTCGGACGGCTGGTGGCACGTGACGCACGCCCGCCCGTTCTCGCCCAGTGGCTCGAAGAAGGGATGGCCTGCCGTGTTGATGGGCTCGCCTGTATTGACGAGGCGGAGGCGGCCGTAATCGTTGGCAAACTCCAGCGTATCGCCGATCACGTATTCCTCGCCTGGCCCCCACCACTGGCTGGCAGGCGCCTCGGCACCCTGGCTCAGGGCGGCAACGCCGAAGGTCAGCGATGCGCCGACCATCAGAGCGGCGGAAGTCCTGTGGAGGGAAAACTGGCGCATGATCTGTTTCTCCGAAGAATTTCGGCAATCATTGCCGTGCCCGACGTGCGTGTCTCAAGCTAAGCGGGGGATCGTAGCAGTCATTCAGGAGCGTGCAGCAACCCGCGTTCTCGCATCCAATCCAGCAGCCGTCCTCCCCAGAGATCCGGCGTCATCGTGAAATTGGGCACGTCGTAAACATGCAGTTCGGCAGGCTCGCGCGCGGCAATCCACATCTGGAACAACGCGACGAGCCCGTCGGTCACCGGTCCGTGCCATGCCTCCGTAATCAGGAACAGCGGCGGAGCATCTTCGGGCACGACGATATCCTGCAGCGCAGGCCCGAAGTTGGAGACGATGAAATCGGGAGTCGCCCCTTCCTCACCGGCCATCATCGTGCCGAAGGCGACGCCGCCTCCAGCAGACGTGCCGAACATGCCGACGCGGTCGGGATCGATATGCCACTGCGCGGCGCGGCGGCGCACAAGGCGAAGCGCTGCTTGCCCGTCCGCCACCGCCAGGCGCAGGACCTCGCTCAGCGCGGGGTCGTCAGGCGATGGGTTGGCATTGGCGTTGCGGATTTCCATGGTGGGAAATTCGATGGGTCCCGACACTGGGGGGCGCGGCGCCGTGGCGCGGGCGATCTCCTCCGGCGCGCGCTGGAGCGTACGGTATTCCAGCACGATGACCGCGATGCCATGGTCGTTCAACAGCGCGATGGTGTCGTGCATGTCGCCGCCCATACCCAGCACGCGGAGCCCCCCGCCCGGCAGCATGACGATGGCCGCACCATCGGCCTTGTCAGGCTCGGGCAGGAAGACCTGCAAGCGCGGCTCGGTGGTGTTGTAGCGGTCCTCCCCGCCATCACTGGGATGCACCACCAGCGGCTCCGACCAGTCCTGCGAACCGGGCGCGGGGCCATCATAGAGCATTAGCGTGTGCTGCTGGGCCAGTGCCGCGCCGGAAGGGAAGGCGAGGCAGACCGCGGCAAGGGCAGGAACCAAAGCTTTGCGAAAGACCAAGTCAGAATCCTTTCGCTTCGTAGGTCCATTCCGCGTCGTCGCACAGCCCGCAGCTCTCGCCGACGAACCAACGCGAGGCCGACTCATCGCCGCGTAGCTGCCATTCCAGCCACTGTACCGCGACCGTGCCGACCCGGCCGCCGTTTACCTCCCGGAAGGTGCCGCCATGCCCTACGTCGAGGTTCGCGACGGCCACCGGCACGTGATCGATGCGCCCGAAATCGTCCATGCCATTGGGGTAGGCGACGTCGCTCTCGCCGCCGAGGATGTAGAGGACCGGCGAATGGATATTGCGCAGTTCTTCCTTGGCGACAGAGAACCCGGTGATGGGATTGAAAGCGTCAGGGTCCAGCACGCCGCTGTTGTGCACGATAGCAGTCGCAATGCGCGGATCGGCGGCAACCCGGATTGCCTGCAGGCCCCCGCAACTATGTCCCGCCACCGCTACCTTATCGGTATCGACAAGCCCGAAGAACGGGCTTCGAGCGCGCTCGTTCTCGGCAAGGATCCAGTCGAGGCCGGCAAGCAGGTCGACCGGCAGGGTCTGCACCGCCGGGAAGGCTCCTTCGCTGGGCGGAGCCTCTCGAGGTGGTTCAGGCAGTGCACCGGGGCCACTGTAGGCCTTGCCGGGCGCTATCGCGATATAACCGTGCGATGCGATCTCCAGCAGGTGAAAACGGGCAGAGGTCGCATCGGCGGAACATCCGCCATTGCCCCACAACACCACGCCCAGCAGGCGACCCGCCAAGGCGTCGAGATCGCGCGGACGGTAGACGATGTGGTCGGGAAGGTCGGCACGAACATCGCGGATGGCGGGATATCGACCGCTACCCGGCAAGTCCGGCGCCGCGGCGAAGGCCGCATCGAATGCCTCGTGCGCTGCTGCCTGATCGGCCCCAATCACTGCTTCGCTGGTAGTCGCGCAGCCCGACAACATGACGGCGAAGGCAAGAGCAGGGGCGTGGAGCAAGGCAAACTTCAAGTTTCTCTCCATCAGCCTGACAGGAAAACGGCCGGCAAAGAAGGCCTGCCGGCCGTCTCGCGATTCAGAACCCGGCGCGCACTCCAACCGCGATCGTGCGTCCGATCGGGCTATGCGCATTGGGATCGAAGGCCAGGTTGCCATTCTGCACGTAGGGCGGATCGTTGTCGAAGATGTCCTGCACGTCCAGTGTGAGGGTGATGTCCTTGGCAAAGGAGAATGGCTGCTTCAGCGTATAACGTAGCGCCAGGTCGAACTCCGTATGCGCGGGCACGTCCTGGACGGGCGTGACGGAGTCGTTGTCGTAGCTGCCATAGTGATTGACGAACACGGTGCCCGAAAGCCCACCGACTTGCGCCCCGGCATAGGCACGCGCCACGAGAGATGCCGGATTGTTGATCGTGTCCAGAACATCGCGCAGCGGCGTGCCCGAGATGATCGTGCGATCGAAGGACAGTATCTTGGTGGCATTCACGCCCACGCGCCACGATCCCCAGTTTGTGAGACCTTCGTAGCTGCCGATGAATTCGAGGCCGTCCGTCTTGTTCGCACCCAAGTTCACCTTGCGACCGTCGACGATTGCGAAAACGTCCTCCGGTGCGGCAGGCGGCGCGCTGAACAGACCGCCGGCAATGATCTGGTTCACAAGGTCAATCGGCGGATTCAGCGTGACGATCGTCGCCAGTTCGGGCTTCTGCAAGGCGAGGCGATCGTTGCCGGGCGTGGCAATGCGGTTGGTGTAATCGACATTGTAATAGGTGACGGACAGGCTGAGGCCCGGAAGCGTTTCGGGCTGCCAGTCGGCTCCAAGAGACCACGTAGTGGCTTCTTCCGGCTTCAGATCGGGGTTGCCGCCGCGCAGGAACAGGACGTTGCGCTGCACATTATTGCCATCCACGAACTGGGCATACTGGTTGAAGGGCAGGCCCGTATCCGAGAGCGTCGGCGCGCGGAACGATGTGCCGTAGCTGCCGCGCAGGGTCAGCGATTCCACCGGGCGGAAGGTCACGCCGAATTTCGGATTCAGCGTGTCGCCTACGTCGTTGTAATCGTCGTAGCGGACGGCTGCCGACACATTCAGTTCCGGGCCATCCCCGCCGATAACCGGCACGAACACCTCGCCAAAGACGGAATTGATCTTGCGATCGAAATCGCTCTGGAAAGGAGCGAGATCCTGGAAGTTGATTTCCTGCCGGGAGGCACCCAGCGCAAGCCGGATTTCGCCTGCCGGGAGACTGGTCACAGGTCCGTCCACCGATACACCATATTCATGGACGCCGTAATTGGTGTCCACGCGGAAACTGCCGGCGGCGATTGCGGCCATGGTGGCGGGATTGTTGTTGCCGGTGGAACTGAATGGATTGAATGCCGTGAGGGGATCGGTGTCGGCCAGCGCTGCGGTCAACGCGCCATTGTCGATGGCGCGATTGAACGAACGCTCCTTGTCGTGGCCATAGGCGTAGAAGACGTTACCCGACCAGTCAGCACCGAGTTGTGCATTCAGTCCGCCCGTGATGTGATAGGCCTGCTGGGAGGACGGGTTCCGCTCGAAGCCAAGCTCATTCACGAACGAGTATGATACCGTAACACGTTCGCCCGGTGCGCCTGGATTGACATAGAAGGGGTTGGTCGTCGGGACATCGAACTGTGCCGTCAGCGCGCTGGCTGCCAGCACGCCTTCACGCTCTGCGTAGAACCCCTGGGCGTAGAACTCGATGCCCTGCGTGATTTCCTGCTCGAAAGTGGCAGCCCCGCTGTAGCGCTCCTGCGCCGGAAGTGCGCCTGCACCAAGGAAGGCGCTTTGCAGGTTCCGTGTGCCAGCAGTGAAATCACCCGCCGCCAGGTTCTCGCCATCGCCAATGGGGATCGCGTAGGTGACGCCGTCGACGGTCACATTGCCGGGCGCGGCGTTTCCGGAGCGAAGGTCCGGACCGCCGAACGGCCTCAGATCGTCGGTATAGAAACTGCGGTCTGCGGCGAACAGGATTCCACGATGGTTGTACTCGCCAGCCACCATGACGGAGCCAGTGCCCCAGGCCCTGCCCAGCGCGGCGCCGGCCTGGTATTCCTCGAAGCCGTCGGCGAACTTTACGCGGCCCATCACCTCGGCACCGTCGAAGTTCTTGCGCAGCAGGATGTTCACCACGCCGCCCACGGCGTCGGAGCCATAGATGCCGGAGCTGCCGTCGGGGAGCACTTCCAGGCGCGCGATGGCCATGGTCGGGATGACCGCGGGATCGAAGAACTGGCTCTGCGTGCCGGCTGCCGGCAGGCGCCTGCCGTCAAGCAGGGTCAGCGTGGATTCCGTACCCAGGCCACGCAGGTTGATGCCCGTGCCGAACGTGCGGTTGGCATTCTGGTTGTTGGCCGATGTGAACGAGGCATCGGTCGCGCCGAAGTTGAAGACCTGCGGTAACTCAGACAGCAGTTCCGTCGTCGTCGTTGCGGTGCTTGCCTCGATATCCTCGCGCCCCAGCCCGATCACCGGCGACCCGGTCGGCTCGATACCGCGGATGCGGCTGCCCGTGACGACAATCGCCGGCTGCGCATCTTCCTCGATCCCGGCGCCCCCATCCTGTGCCAGTGCGGCAACCGGAAGGCACAGGGCAACCACGGATCCGCTCCCAAGCAGAGCACCGAAATTCGTCTTGGCGTTTCTACGCATGGCATTCTCCACAAGACCGCGCCGTCCAAGCGGCAATTTTGGCCTCGCATCGCTCGTTTGGTTCGCGAGAAACAAGCGGAATCCGTTCAACAAAATCGTCGACAATCTGTGGGATGCGTGCGGACCAGCGCATACTCGACCGAAGGCCGGACCAAGGTCGCACGTGCCACCGGCAGCGGAATTCCGGCTGGAGCCGCTTCGCTGTTGATCGGCGGCATTTAATTCCTTACTCTAGGAATATCGAACGGCCAAAGCCGCGTATGGGGAGGATGCAGATGAGATCTTTACTGGCTTCTTCGGTAGCCCTTGCAGCCGTGGCATGGCCGCTCGCGGGCCAGGCGCAGGAGGGGGCTCCGGTTTCGCAGTCGACTCCCGACGCGGCGGTGACGCCGGAGGAAGGCGACGGGCTCGGCGACATCATCGTCACCGCACAGCGCGTCGAGGAGAGCAGCCAGCGCGCCCCGCTGGCGATCGACGTCGTGACGCCGCAGGAACTGGTTCGTCAGAACGTGATCCGGGCCGAGGATCTGTCGCGAACCACGCCCGCGCTGTCCGCCACCGGCAGCACCGGCGGACCGACGACGGTCTTCTTTGTCCGGGGCGTCGGCAACACCACGGTCAACGCCTACTCAGACCCTGCGATCTCCTTCAACTATGACGGCGTGTACATCGGGCGGCCCAGCTCGACCTCGGGGGTATTCTACGATCTGCAGCGCGTCGAAGTGCTGAAAGGCCCGCAGGGGACGCTCTACGGCCGGAACGCCACCGCGGGCGCGATCAACGTCATTCCCAACCGCCCGAAAATCGGAGAGCTCGGCGCAGAGTTTTCGGCCGGTTTTGGAAACTATGACTGGCTTACGGGCCAGGCGGCCCTGAACCTCCCGGTCGGCGACAACGTTGCCGTGCGCGTCGCCGGGTCGATGTCGCATCGCGACGGCTTCCAGAGCGACGGCACCGGGAAGCAGCGCGAATATGCCGGCCGTGCCCAGATCTATGCCGAGCCCACCGACCGGCTCAACCTGCGCCTCGGTTTCGACATGTCGCACCAGGGCGGCAGCAGCATCAGCGGCTTCTATCTCGGAGCGGTCGACCCTGTGTTCGGGCCCACCGGGTTTGCAGGATACAACTTTACGCCCACCGGCTTCTCGCCGCAGCAGGGCCTGCTCGATCCGGCCTCCAACGCCTTGCTGGCATCACGCTTCGTCGCCTCGGTCGGGCGCACGGGCGCCGTGGTCGACGGCATCCCTTACAACGACAACGATTACTGGGGCGTCACCGCCGAGCTCAATTACGAAACCGATGCCGGCACGCTGACCATCCAGCCGGCCTATCGCGAGGCTGACCTCGAATACTTGTTCAACGGCGTGTTCCGCGCCGGCTTCACCGCCGAGAAGGACAAGCAAACCAGCGTCGAGGCCCGCTGGGCCGGGGACCTTGGCTCGTCCATCGATTACCTCGTCGGCGCGATGTACTTCGACGAAGATATCTCCGCGCGAGCCATCTACAATCAGCAGACGCTGTCCCCCTACCAAACCTTCACCACCGGCACCGAATCGTGGGCCGGGTTCGGCAAGGTCACCGTGCACGCTACCGATGCCCTGAGCTTCACGGTCGGCGGCCGGTACACGTCCGACAAGAAGCGGTTCGACGGAACCTCCAACGTGTATATCTTGTTCTGCGGCAATCCCGCACCGCCGCAGGACTTCTGTCCGAGTTTGCCCTTCATTCCGCTCGCCGAGACGGAGGACGAACTGGTCGACTTCTACACATCGCGCGGCATCCCCATTACACCGGTGCCGCTCTTCGTGCTCCCGCCGGTGGCGGGCGGATCGCAGACGGCGCCTTTCGTTCTGCGCTCCCCGATCGTGATCGATTCAGCGATCAAGAACGACAAGTTCACCTACCGCCTGGCGGCCCAATACGATCTCACGCCTCGGAACATGATCTACGCCAGCTTCGAGACCGGCTATCACGCAGGCGGTTTCTCGTTCGCCCGCGGCGTGGAGACTTATCGGCCCGAGAGCATCAAGGCTTACACGATCGGCAGCAAGAACCGCTTGCTGGGCAACACGCTGCAGCTCAACCTCGAAGCCTTCCTTTGGAAGTACAAGGACCAGCAGTTCAGCCAGTTCGGGTATGACCTCGGCACGCCACCGGCGACGGTGTTCCTGACCCGCAACATCGGCAACAGCACGATCAAGGGTGTCGATCTCGACCTCGAGCTCCGAGCGACCCGCAACACCAGGCTGTCGGCGGCCGTGCAGTATCTCGATACCGAGTACGACAGCTTCACCTACTTCGTGCCCAATCAGGGCCTGCCGCCGAACACGACCTGTGGCTATGCTCCGACGACCCAGTCTGTGAATGGGACCACGATCAACGTGTTCGAGATCGACTGTTCCGGCAGGCCGGCCTTCAACTCGCCGCGCTGGTCGTTCAATCTGAATGCGGAACAAACCATTCCGTTCGACACATTCCGCGTCGTGCTCCAGGCGGGCACACGTTATCGAGGGACGAGCTACTCGACGGCAGACTACCTGCCTTACCTCCGCTCACGCGCGAATTTCGTCAGCGACGCATCGATCACGTTCGCCGACCACGACGATTCGATGTTCCTGAGTCTCTATGTGCGCAACATCGAGAACAACCAGCGGCAACTGGGTGGAACCGCCAATGCCGGCGGGCTGATTGCGTCCGCAGTCGAGCAGCCACGCACTTACGGCATCCGGCTCGGCGGGAAGTTCTGAATTTGGCCCCGGCGCGAGGCGAAACGGAGAATGGTATGACGGCTAGAGTAAGCGACCTCCACTATGTGGGGCTTGCAGTACCGGATCTGGAGGCGGAACGCGATTTCTTCACGGACGCCTGGGGTTTGGTCGAGGCGGGCGCGCAAGAGGGCAAGATCTATCTCGCCGCCGAAGGATCACCGCATCCTTACGTCATCCGGCTGCGCGAGGACGCGGAAAGAAAGACCGACCTGATCGGCTTCTCGGCGGACTCGCGCGCCGACGTCGATGCACTGTTCGGCCAGGTCCAGGCCGCCGGGGCAACGATCATCTCGGAACCGGCAGAGGCCGACGGGCCCGCCGGCGGATACGCATTCCGTTTCTTCGACCCCGATGGCCGAGCGATCGAAGTGATTTGCGACACCAAGCAGCGCCAGCACCGGGTGCTGGCTAAAGGCGAGGCCATACCGATCGGGCTCAGCCACGTCGTCCTCCACACTCCCGACATCGGCAAGCTGGAGAGCTTCTACCGAGAAGCGCTTGGCTTCCGGCTGTCGGACTGGATCGGGCAGTTCATGGTGTTCCTGCGTTGCAATTCGGCCCACCATCGTCTCGCCATCCTGCCGGGGCCGCCGGCACTCAACCACGTCGCTTTCGATGTCAGCTCGGTCGACGAACTGATGCGCGGGCTCGCGCGGTTGCACGAGAAGGGGGTCAAGCTGTCGTGGGGGCCGGGTCGCCACACGGCCGGCAACAACACCTTCACCTACTACCTGACCCCCAACGGGAATGCCGTGGAGTACACATCCGATCTCGAGGAAGTGGACGAAGATACTTGGCAGCCGACGGTCTACGAGGCTACGCCCGCCATCACCGACCAGTGGGGCACGGGCCGGATAATCACGGGCAACGTACCGCATGCCGAGATGAGCCCCGACAAGGGCCTGTGGCAAGTACCGGCCTGAGCACGGGTCGCGGGAGGGGCGCAATGATCGGGAAGGCTTTAGTGGTCGGCGGCGGCGTCGGCGGAATGAGCGCGGCGCTCGCCTTGGTCCGCCGCGGCGTGGAAGTGGAGCTCGCGGATGCCGACCCGGATTGGCGCTCCTACGGGGCGGGAATCAGCGTAACGGGGCTATCGCTGCGCGCTTTCGCCGACCTCGGTATCCTGGATGAGGTACGAGAGCGCGGCTTCGTCGGCGCCGGAATTCGGCTCAGGGGGGCCGATGGCAGCGTCATCATGGAGACGCCCCCGATCCCCGCAGACGCACCTCCCGTCGCCCGCAGCGGCGGCATCATGCGGCCCGTTCTGCATGAGATCATGTCGCGACGGGTGCGCGAAGCGGGAGTGCGCGTCTCGCTCGGCGCGGCCGTCACGCAACTCGCACAGGACCGGCACGGCGTGCGCGCTACCTTTCCGGACGGGCGCGAGGAGCGGTTTGACCTGGTCGTGGGTGCGGATGGAATCTTCTCGGCCACGCGTGACCTGCTCTTCCCGGACGCGCCGCGACCGCGCTTCACCGGGCAGGGCTGCTGGCGCATCGTCGCGGACCGGCCTGCCGAGGTCGACCGGGCGGAAATGTGGCTCGGCGGCCCCGTCAAGCTCGGCTTCAACCCCGTCTCGCCTCAGAAGATGTACGCCTTCATCCTCGAGCACGTGCCGGACAATCCGTGGTTCGAGCCCGAACAGCAGCTACCCCACGTGGCAGACTTGCTCCGGCCGTATGGGGGGTACGTCGAACAGGTGCGCGAAAACCTCGGTGAGCACTCGCTGGTCAATTACCGCCCGCTGGAGTGGCTGCTGCTGCCCACCCCCTGGCATAACGGACGCGTCGTGCTGATCGGCGACGCGGTCCACGCGACCACGCCGCATATGGCCTCCGGCGCGGGGATGGCGGTCGAGGACGGGCTCGTCCTCGGCGAAGAGCTCGAACGGCACGACGATCTCGGCGAGGCTCTCGCAGCGTTCACCGCGCGCCGTTTCGAGCGCGCCCGCCTGGTCGTGGAAAACTCGGTCCGCGTCGGCGAGATCGAAATGCAGGGCGGCAACCAGATGGACGCCAATGCCATGCTCGGTGATACGATGCATCGCCTGCAGGAACCCTATTGATGACCGACGCTCCCCTCCCCTGCGGCCTGGCCACCGTGGCAATCGATGGCTCGCCCCAGACGGTGCTGGTTCGCGGAGAACGCTATCTGCCGCTGAGCCATTGGGGCGAGAACCGCGACTTGCCCGGCTTGCTTGCCGACTGGGACGCGGTCGGCTCCAGGTTTGGCTACTGGATTTCCGACACCGCCGCATTCGCCGCCGCGGCGGACTTTTCTCGAGCCGACGTCAAGGCTCCGTACCGCCCGGGTCAGGTCTTCTGTACGGGCGCGAACTACAAGAAGCACGTCGTTGGCCTGATCATGGGCGATCCGTCGATGCGCACTGCCGAGCACGAGGGGCTCAGCGACGACGAGCGCCGCGCCCGCATCGAGAAGATGATGGACGAACGGGCCAGCGCGGAGCCGTATTGCTTCATCAAGCTGCCGTCATGCGTCGTCGGTCCGCGCGACCCGGTCGTGCTCCCGCGCAACGTCGCCAAACCCGATTGGGAACTCGAGCTAGGCGTGATCATCGGCAAGCCCGCCCGGCACGTGCAGCCCGAACAGGCGATGGAGCACATCGCCGGTTACGCGGTGGTCAACGATGTCACCGCGCGCGAGCACATCTTCCGTCGCGACGCCGGCGCGCTCGGCGCCGACTGGCTGTCGGGCAAGTGCTTTCCGACCTTCCTGCCGTTTGGTCCGTTGATCGTTCCGCGCGCCCTCGTGCCCGACCCGTACGATCTGACCATCACGCTCTCGGTGAACGGCAAGGTTTACCAGGACGAAACGACCCGCGACATGATGATCGGCATCGAACGACAGATCGCCTTCCTCTCGGAGCGGGTCGAGCTGATGCCGGGCGACGTTATCTGCACCGGTTCGCCCTACGGCAACGGTTCGGCGTTCGGGGTCTTCCTCGCCCCGGGGGACGTCATGGAAGGAACCATCACCGGCCTCGGCACCCAGCGCAATCCATGCGTGGCGGAAGCTTAGCGATCGGTTCCATGATCCCGCACCCGCAGCCCGTTGAGCAGCAGGTCGGTCACGAAATCCTCGTATCTTGCCGCGAGTGCCTTGGCGTCGGTTCCTTCCGGGAACAGCTGCCGAACCACCGGCTCGGCTGAAACGAAGAAATCGAACAGCCCAAGCAGCGCGATGTGGAGAAAGGCGGGTTCGACCTCGCGGATCGTCACCCCGCCATCGCGGGCCATCAGCCTCGCCAGGTCCTCCACCGCGCCACGATTGAGGCGTCCGAGATGCTCGCTGATCCCGCCCGATCGCGCATCCGCCAGTTCGTCGACCATCAGTCGGTGGATGTGCTGCGTCGAGCTGGTGAAGCGCGCCGTCCGGCGTATGTTGTGCTCTATCGCTGCGATCGGTTCGAGCGCTCCGGGATCGGATCGCGGCGTATCGTCGAGCATGCTCTCGGCGACAGCCATGAGCAGCTTGCCGCGATCGCCAAAGTAATACCGCACGAGCGCGGGATCGACGCCCGCCTCCCGCGCGATCAGCGAAATCGTGACTCGCGCCGGGGGCATTTCCCGGATCAGGCGCTTGGCGGTTTCGAGCAGCGCGTCCCTACCCACGCCTTCGTCCGAAGGGCGGCCTTTGCGGCGCTTGTTTGACTTGGTCTCTCCCATCCTCGCCCGCACTGCCCCTATTCACATATTCCCGCAAATAGGAATTGCGCCGTCCCCGCCTGGCGGTAAGGTCGGCCGGTAACAAGCGGAGGAGCGGATGGCGAACTGGGCGTTCACCCGGGGCGTGCACGGAATCGGCAACGGGCTCTACGGCTACGTCCAGCCGGATGGAACGTGGGGCTGGTCCAACGCGGGCCTCGTGGTCAGCGACGGCGAAGCCTTGCTGGTCGACACCCTGATGAGCGTGCCGCTCACCCGGGAAATGCTGGAACAGTTCCGCGCCAGAGTGCCCGAGGCGGGCCAGATCGGCCGGCTCGTCAACACCCACGCCAACCCCGACCATTTCTTCGGAAACGGCCTGCTCGCGGACGCGGAGATCATCGGCACCAACGAAGCGCGTGCGGAAATGAGCGAGTTCGACCCGCGCCGCCTCGCCACGCTCGCCGAAACCTATCCCGAGATGGGCGATTCCGGCGAGTTTCTCTACGAGACGATGGGGCGCAAGTTCGACTTTTCCGGCGTCGACGAGGTCACGCTGCCCAATCGCACGTTCGACGGGCGCCTCGACATCTCGGTCGGCTCCAAGGAGGTCGCGCTGATCGACCTCGGCCCCGCCCATACCCGCTCGGACACGGTCGTCTGGGTCCCCGGCGATCGCACGGTGTTCACCGGCGACCTGCTGTTCAATGAAGGCCACCCCATCATGTGGGCCGGGCCGGTCGAGAACTGGATCGATGCCTGCCGCTATATCATCGATCTCGACCCCGAGGTCGTTGTCCCCGGCCACGGCCCGATCACCGACCTTGCGGCGGTGCGCGGCCTCAAGGCCTATTTCGAGTACGTGCGCGACGAAGCGCGCAAGCGCTTCGAAGCAGGCCTCGACTTCAACGAGGCGGCCCGCGACATCAACATGAGCGAATATCGCGGCTGGAGCGACCCCGAACGCATCGTGGCCAACGTCTTCTCGCTCTACAAGCAATGGGGCACGGTCTTCACCCCCGACCAGCACCGCGACCTGTTCGGCGCCATGGGCCGTTACCGCAAGGAACTGGCCGCTCACGACGAGGCCTGCGACCATGCCCATTGAAATCAACGAAACGCACGACCCCGCACGGCGAAGCTGGGTCGAAAGCGCGAATGCTTCGGGGAGCGACTTCCCCATCCAGAACCTGCCGTTCGGCCTGTTCCGCCAGGGGGGCAAGGAACGGGGCGGGGTGGCGCTGGGCGAGTTCGTCATCGATCTCGGCCAGCTCCATTCCATCGGCGCATTCAGCGGCGATGCGGCCGAGGCCGCGGCCGCCGCCTCGGGGCCTTCGCTCGCCCCGCTCCTGGCCTGTCCGCCGAAAAGCGTCAGCGCCCTGCGCGCCCAGCTATCAGACCTGTTTCGCGTGGATGGCCCCGGCGATCCGGCCCGGCTTCGGGAAACGCTGATCCCGCTTGCGGACGTCGAGCTTCTCCTGCCGCTGAAGCCGTCTGCGTTCACCGACTTCTGCACCTCCTACGACCACATCCGGCGCATGGGCGGCGCCACGCCGAAGCTCGCGGCGCTGTCGCTGCCCGTCGCCTACAACGGCCGCGCCAGCTCGGTACGGGCCAGCGGGACGCCGGTCGTCCGCCCCTGCGGTCAATTCGAAACTCCCCCCGGCAGCGGCGAGGTTTCCTTCGGGCCAGAGCCGTTTCTCGACTTCGAGCTCGAGTTCGGTGCCTGGCTGCGCGCCGGAAATGCCTTGGGCGAGCCGATCGGCGTCGCCGAAGCCGAGGCGCTGCTGTTCGGCTGCTGCCTGGTCAACGACTGGTCGGCGCGCGGAATTCAGTTCTTCGAATCCATCCTCGGGCCGCACCTGGGCAAGAGCTTCCTCACCACCGTGAGCCCATGGATCGTCACCATGGAGGCGCTCGCACCGTTCCGGGTCGCCGCGCGCGGCCGCGCGGCCGGGGAACCCGACGTTCCGCGGTATCTGTTCGATGCCGACGATCGCCGGCTTGGCGGCATCCACGTCGAGTTGACCGCGGATCTCGCCAACGAAGCGGGTTCGAAACGTCGTATCGTCACCAGCGATCTGGCCGAGCTATACTGGACCCTGGCGCAGATGGTCGCGCATCAGGCCTCCAACGGGTCGCCGCTCGAGGCGGGAGACCTCATCGCCACCGGCACGATTTCCGGCGCCGACGAAACGGCGCGCGGATGTCTTGCGGAGATCACCCTGCGCGGCGGAGAGACGATCGAGCTTCCCGACGGGTCGCAGCGCAAGCAGCTCGAAGACGGTGATACGCTCACTATCCGCGGTCGCGCCTTGGCCGACGGGTACGTTCCGATCGGGTTCGGCGACTGCAGCGGGACCATTAGCCCAGCGAAAGTACCGTCATGAGCCTCACGACTTGCGGCAAACGCCGGCCGATCCGCGTCGCGGCGCGCGGCAAGCACCTGGTGGTGGACATTCATTGCCACCTCGGCATTCCCGCCGCCGACGCGATCGTGCAGGCTCGCCATCCGGGCCCCCCGCCCGGGATCAACGATTTCACCAGCCCGAAGACGAGCGAAGTCAACCGCGCCCAGTTCGCGGCCATCGGGCGCACGCTCAACACGATCGACCAGCGCATCGCCGATATGGACCGGCTCGGGATCGACGTGCAGGCGATTAGCCCGAGCCCGGGTCAGTACTTTTATTACGCCGATGCGGATGTCGCCCGCGAAGCTGCGCGCGCGGTCAATGACGGCATGGCGGCGGCCGTGGCGCAGCATCCCGACCGGCTCGTCGGCATGGGCACCGTCCCGCTGCAGGATGTCGGCGCCGCGGTCGAGGAAATGCGCCGCTGTGTGCGCGAGCTCGACTTGCGCGGAATCGAGATCAGCTCGAACGTCAACGGCAAGGATTTCCATGCCGAGGAGTTCCGCCCCTTTTTCGCCGCGGCGGAGGAACTGGGCATCCTGCTGTTCATCCACCCGCTCGGCTTCACCCATGCCCAGCGGATGAGCGAATATTACTTCAACAACCTGATCGGCAACCCGCTCGAATCGACGCTGGCGATCGGTCACCTCATCTTCGGCGGCGTGCTCGATCGCTACCCGGGCCTGAAGATCTGCGTCGCCCACGGCGGCGGCTACATGCCCGGTTACTGGGGCCGCATGGACCACGGCTGGCGAGCGCGCGCCGATTGCAGCGAGCACTGTCGCCACGAGCCGTCGAGCTACCTTCGCAAGCTTTGGCTCGACACGCTGGTGTTCGACCAGGACCAGCTCGACAGCCTGGTCCGCACGCACGGCGCCGACAAGCTGTGCCTGGGCACCGACTATCCTTTCGACATGTCCGAAGCCGATCCGGTCGGCTTCCATGCCAGGCTGAGCGAGGCCGACCAGGCCCGGATTCTGGGCCTGAACGCGGCGGATCTGTTAGGCTTGGCGACGGGCGACTGAGCGGAGCCTCACTCCGAGCGATCCGCTGCGAGCTGGAGCGGGTGAAGGAAAGCGAACCCTCGCTTGTCGTAGAGCGTCCGCGGCTTGAGTCTCTTGCGGTCCTCGCGATGCATCGCGGCCATGTAGGTCGCGTGGGCCCCTGCCACGGACATCGCCATGGCCTTTTTTCCCTTGCGACCGTGGTAGCGGAGGAGGGACTCGAACCCCCGACACGCGGATTATGATTCCGCGCATATCACACGGTTTTCTGCGGGTTTCAGCGTCCCATGCTGCACTGGTGTTGCATCCACTCAGCCGAAAAGATCGCGGCTCGCCTGCAATGCCAGCTCCGCATCGCGCTGCTGATCGGTCAACAAGTGGCCGTAGGTATCGAGCGTGAGCTGGATATTCTCGTGCCCGATCCACACCTGAAGGCGTTTGAGGTCCACCCCGCTGGCGATCCAGCCGCTCGCCGCCGCGTGCCTCAGCATGTGGAAACCGTACTTCCCGGTGAGGACCGGAATCTCTTCGTCGTCCACCAGCTCGACCACCGGCTTTCCTTCCTTGTCGAGCTTGGGCACGCCTAGCCCGGCCCGCACCTGCAACGGGAAGTACACCCGGCGGAGAAGGTTGTTGTGCCTGATCGGCGTCCCGGCATTACTGGGGAAGACCAACCCGAGCTTCGACGGCTTGCAGCGCAGCTTCCAGACCTTCAGTTCCTTCACCAGCTCCGGCGGGATCGGGATCGTCCGGTGCCCTGCCTCGCTCTTCGGCGGACCTATCTCGCCCCACTGGTCGGCACGTTGGCAGACGGTGACGGTGGCGGCGTCGAGGTCCACGTCCTGCCAGCGAAGGCCGCGAAGTTCGGAGGATCGCAGCCCGGTTGTGATCGCGGTCAAGATCAGCGGCCGTTCGGTTTCTGTCGCGGCCGCTATCATCGCCTTCAGGTCCGCGCGATCCGGCGGCACGATCCTGGCCTTGTCCCGCTTCGCCTTCCCGACTTTAACCCCGCGCGCGACGTTCTGCGCGATCTTGCCGGTGTTCTGCGCGTGGTTGAGGATTGCCGACAGGGCGCTGAGTATCTTCGCCGCCATCGCTCTCGATTGGGTGCGTAGAAGCTCCAGCCGCCATTCCTGTACCTGCGCGGCGGTGAGCTGCGACAGCTTCAGTGCGCCGAATCGCGGGACGACGTGCAGGTTGGCCAGTTCCCGGTAGCGCTTGACCGTGCTCCGCTCCCTCCCTTCCGCCTCTGCCGCGTCGATCCACAGCCCGGCGGCCTCCAGCAAGGTTATACTCGATCTATCGTGCGTGTGCGTGCCCTGCCGTACCTCCTGCCGGGCCTTGTCCGCATAGGCGTCGGCTTCCTTTTTCGTGCGGAATTGCTTCGACCGGCGCTTGCCCGACTGGTCACGGTAATCGACCAGCCATGCCGTCTTTGCGGCGCCGTCAGGGGCGATCCAGGCGCGCTTACGAACGGCCATCAAAAGGGCGTTCCGAATGAATAGTTGTTCGCCAGAAACTCATTAACTTCCGCCATGTCTTCCGGCGAACCAACCTCGGGATCGTTGCCGTTGAATTGGTTGATATGCTTTCGCATCGCGAGGTTGCTGCGGTCCGGGTAATAGCCGAGGAAATGGATGCCCGGTATGGTTCCCTTGGGAAGCCACGGGTGAAAATCAGCCGACCAAGTGCCAGCGCCCCTAACGCCTGCGACCTCCAAAGCCATTTTGAGCACGTTGTCGAGCAACAGGTCCAGCGCAATAACGAGATGCGACCAGCGGTTCTTGAACGCTTCCCCCTCAATCTTGACTCGTAGCCACTTCAAGTCGTGAATTTCGACCTCCGACGGGCGGAGAGTGCCGTACTTGTGGAATTGGATTTCGTGCAGGCTGTTTACAGCCAGCACAGCGAAAACCCTCCCGTCTTGTTCGTCGCGTTCACGCGCTCTCTGTCGATCATTCAGGGCGGCGAGCGCATATCCTGCTGACCAAAGCGGCCAATGCGTCTCTACCAAATGGCAGGCGGCCTGGGCTGGATAGCCGAAATCCAACAGCTCAAAGACCGTGGCGAGCTTCAATAGGTGTTCGGCAGTGTACTCCATTCGCACACCACGTCCGACATTGATCCCGGGTGGAAATTCGAGGCGCTGAAGCTGCTTAATCCGGGCGCGAAACGTCGGCAGCTTGTCGGGCTGAATTCGCAGATGGGCAGAAAGCGTCTGCTCCAATTGCGCGTACGTGAGCTGCATCGAACCTCCCGGGGATAGAGATACACCTGTAGCCTTGACACGGAATCAATGCAACCATAGGTAGAGATATGGATACAGCCGTATCCTAAAGAAATGGAGTTAGCCTATGCTGAGTGCAGACCTGCTGAGCGGCGCGAAGGCGGCCGCTGACTACATCGGAGAAAAGCCCCGGACGATCTACCACATGGCCGAAGCGGGCCTGATCCCCGTCATCCGCAAGGGCCGGAAGCTCTACTTCAGGAAGAGCGAGCTGGAGGCGGCCTTCAGGTCGGAAGCGGCGTGATGGAAAAAGGAAACCCCCACGCCGGAGGCGCAGGGGCTTCGCATGTTCTTGGTCGGAACGCGCAAGTCTCTATCACCGCGCTGCCCACCGGCGCAATCCTCTTGTCCTACACCGAGGCGACGGCGTTCGCCGATGCACTGACGACGATCCACCAGATCGCCAGCCGGTGCAGCGGCATCGTGATCGAGAAGCTCGACCTCGCGGATGGCGATCCCGACATGGAGGACGACGATCCCGCTGGCCAGCGCGACGAAGACGGCGTGAACACGGGCGGTAAGCCGTTCTTCGGATGGAGCGAAGGCGCGGGATGCCCGATCAGCGATCCGGGCGGATGCGAACACGACGGCCGAGAGCCTGAGGAGGGTGTGTGACCACTCAGATCCTCGTCGGCACGCACGCCGAACTGGGCGACCTCTACGCCGCCTTCGACCCTGAGGCGCACCACGTCGAGCCGGGCGTGCGGACCTCCCGGTTCGCCGCTCGCCTCGCCCCTTTCCGTACCCGCGACGAAGCCGAGCGCGCCCTGATAGAGGAAGGCGCGGTGATCGGCTGATGGCCGGGGTCTTCTCCGAATGGCAGCCGCGATACGCCGAAGCGGGCATTGCCACCTTTCCGGTGCGGGAGAAGCGCCCGGCGGTGAAGGGTTATCTCCAGCTAGGCGCGCGCGTGAGCGAACAGCTCGCGTTCAAGTTCGCCAACGACAACGCCTTCGGCTTCGCCTGCAAGCGCAGCCGGATAGTGATCGTAGATGTGGACACGCCGGACGAAAGCGTTCTTGCCGACGCGCTCGCCGAGCATGGCCCGACACCGGTTATCGTGCGCAGTGGATCGGGCAATTGGCAGGCATGGTACCGGCATAACGGCGAGGATCGGCAAGTCCGTCCCGATCCCGAAAAGCCAATCGACATTTTGGGCGACGGCTTTGTTGTCGCGCCACCTTCGTTGCTGACCAAGGGTCCGTACCAGTTCATCCAGGGCGGGCTTTCGGACGTTGCGACCCTGCCGAAGAGGCAAGTCACAAAGGGCAACGAAACCCACCATAATATACTTACACCCCCTTCCTCTTCTCCCCTCCTTCCCCCCGAGGACGCATTCGGGCCGAAAATCGGCGAGCGGAACGAGGCACTTTTCCGCACGGCGATGGAACTGGCCCGCCGGTGCGACACGATTGAACAGTTGATGGAGAAGGTGATGCAGGTGAACGCCACGTACTACGAACCGATGCCAGCCGACGAGGTGTTGAAGGTGATCGCGTCGGCATGGGGCTATCAGGTCGGGGGCAAGAACTGGGTCGGCGGCAGAGGCAGGGCGATACTGGCCCGCGACGAGATTTTGGCGTTTCCGGGCTGCCATACGCTCAGGCTGCTGCTGCTACTCAGGGCAAGCCACGACTTGCGATCCGAGCCATTCGCAATATCCCAGATTGAAGTCGGCGACCTGTTGGGTGTGACCCGGCAAGCTGTCTCCAATGCGATTCAGCAACTTATCGAGCACGGGCTTCTCCGGCGGGTATATATCGGCGGCAAAGGAAGGGGCGACCCGCACAAGTACGTCTTGGTGGAAGTGTCCGATGGCTGACCTGACGACACTGATCGAGAACATGGGGGCCGACCAGCGCGAAGGCGCATTGAAGGTGCTCGACTACCTCACGCGCCCAATGACGGGACGGGAGATCGCGGCCCACCTTCGACACCACGGCGTATCCCAGGCACGCGCTGCGAAGATCGCAGGGGCGGTGAAGGACCTGCACATCGTGGCGATGATCGGGGACGGCAAATGATGTCGAAGGAAAAGGTGCTCGCCTTCATCGAGACGACTTTCCTCCATACGCTTGAAGGCGAGGAGTTCGGCCTTAGCCGAGGCGAAATCGCTGGCCTCATGCTGGTGTGGTCGGTCGGCGTGTACGGAACGGTCGCGGGCAAGTCCGCAACGGTCAAAACACTGCGCACGATGGCGGACACCATCGAGGCCGAAGATGGCTGATTGGCCGTACACCACCGCGACGTGGAAACGGCTGCGGGCGGCGCATCTGGCGCTGGAACCTGCCTGCCGGGGCTGTGCTGCACGTGGTAGGCTCACCCGCGCGAACACGGTGGACCACGTTGTTCCTATCAGCGAAGGCGGCCACCCGTTCCCCGGACACGACGGTCTCGCAAGTTATTGCCCTGCCTGCCATTCGGCAAAGACGGCACGCGGTTCCGAGGCAGGTGCGGTAAGGACGACCAAGCCGAGGCGCGGATGCGACGTTCATGGAAACCCGCTCGATCCTGAACATCCGTGGAAAAAATCGCTCAAAGCTGACGCAGGAATACCGCCGCCCCCCACAAATATTGAGTTAGTTCATAACACTACCGAGAAAGATGAACGAAATGGGTGCTAGGGGACCGGGCGCTGCGCGGATGAAGCGTGCTGCCGCGCAGGCTGCCGACACCATCGGGCCGCACCCTTGGGAAGCGGCGAACCTCAGCCGCGCCGAGAAGGTGATCGCGTTCATCGAATCCATGCCCATCACGAAGGGCTACGGCGCAGGCGAGAACGTCGTGCTGCTGCCGTTCCAGCGGGAATGGATCGAGGCGATCTATGCCGAAAACGGCGACGGCGACCGGCGCGTGCGGACGGGGCTGCTCAGCGTCGCGCGTGGGCAGGGGAAGACGGTGCTGGCCGCGCTGCTGTGCCTCTGCCACCTCGCCGGGCCGGAAGCCGAGCAACGCGGCGAATGCTACAGTGCGGCGGCAACCCGTGATCAATCGGCGCTGATCTTCGCGGAAATGGAAGCGGTGATCTACGCGGTCCCCTGGCTGGCGGCGCGGCTGAATGTCCAGCGGTTCCATAAGCGGATCGAGGATATGGAAACCGGCTCGATCTACCGGGCGCTCGCCAGCGACGGCGCGGCGGTGCACGGCCTCGCCTCCAGCTTCATTGTCTGCGACGAACTCGCACAGTGGAAGCGGCGCGAGCTGTTCGACGTGCTCCGCACCAGTATGGGCAAGCGGCGCGAACCGCTGATGCTGGCCATCGGCACGCAATCGCCATCGCCGATCAACATCATGTCGGAACTGGTGGATTACGCCGGCCGCTGCAATTCGGGCGAGATCGACGATCCGAGCTTCCACGGCGCGGTGTACGCGGTGCCCGAAGACGCGGACCCGTACGATCCCGCAAACTGGAAGCTGGCAAACCCGGCCCTGGGCGTGTTCGTATCGGAGCAACAGATTGCCGACGAAGCCGAGCGCGCGCGCCGCCTGCCGACCTTCGAACCGGCGTTCCTGAATCTTCACTGCAATATGCGCGTGGATGCCGAGCCGCGCGCGATCAATCCGTCCGAATGGGAGGCGTGCGGCGAAGCGGTGGATGCCGAGGCGCTGAAGGGGCGGCCCTGCTATGCCGGACTCGATCTCAGCGCGACTCGCGACCTGTCCGCGCTGGTGCTGTACTTCCCCGAAGACGGCGGCGCGGTGATCCCCTATTGCTGGTGCCCGAAAGAGGGGATCGCGGCGAAGGAAGAGATAGACCACGTTCCCTACCGCACCTGGGCGAAGGCGGGGCACATCGAGCCGACACCCGGCGCGGCAATCGACAAGCGGTTCATCGCCCGGCGGCTGGCCCGGATCGTGGCGGACTTCGACTTGAAGGGCGTTGCCTACGACCGCATGTTCATGGCGGACCTAAAGGTGATCTTGCAGGGCGAAGGCGTCGAGCTGCCGCTGGTCGATTGGGGACAAGGCTTCCTCAGCATGGGTCCGGCCGTGGACGCTTTCGAGACGGCGATGCTGCGCGGCGAGTTGCGCCACGGGATGCACCCTGTACTCCGCTGGTGCGCCGGGAACCTCGTCTTCGACACTGACGCCGCTGGCGCGAGGAAGCCGACGAAAGCCCGGTCAATCGACAAGATTGACCTGATCGTTGCCCTGATTATGGCCTGCGGGCTGGCGGCACGGGACGCCGGGCCTGAGGAATACCAGGGCGCCGGGCCGATGTGGCTTTAGCCGTAAACGAAATGTGGAGGCCCGCGAAACGACACATCCATTCGGGCAGAGGCAGTCCCTTTGACACTGAAATAGCTATACAGCTTCACCACTTCGTATGGATGAATCTCACCGTCGCGCTCGATTTCGATCATGTCTCCGACCTTCGGCGGATTTGAGAAGTTTCTCGTTTCGAGCTGCTCGCCGTCACACCAAATCTGGACCACTGACTCTCTCCCCCCTGTTTCGTGCCGAACGTGTCCCAGGTCGGTTAAAAAGGCAATATCGCCAACTTGGCGCGATTCTTGTTGTTCATGCTCAGGTGTGGTATCCTGAACGCGCCACCCCCTTGGCCTTCCTCCGCCGCGTCCGGCACTGAGGAAACCGGTGCACCGGATGGGGAAGATTCAGCCCACGTCGTGAGACGTCGGCACTCTCAGCGCCGGGGGACGTCCCGGCCCGATAGAAGGACGACGACATGAAGACTGCGGACCTCATGGAACAGCGGGCGGGCATTGTGGACCGCATGAACGCTGCCCACCAGAAAGACGATGAAACCGCGTTCGAAGCGGCCGAAACCGAGCTGCGGAATCTCGACGCCAAGCTCGACCGCCAGCGCAAGATCGACGCTGCCGACCGGGCTGATCCCGGCAACATCATCAACGGCGATGCCAAGTTGGACGGTGAAATTCGCTCCCGCTTCAGCGTCACCCGCGCCATCGCGGCTGCGGCCGGGCTGGGAGTGGATGCCGGTTTTGAACGGGAAGTTCAGGCCGAGCTTTCGAAGCGCGCCGGGAAGCCCGCTGAAGGGCTGTATATCCCTACCGAGGTATTCGAAACCCGAGTCCTGACAACCGCAACCGGCTCCGAACTGGTCCCGACCGAGCACCGGCCCGACCAGTATATTTCCGCTCTCACGGCGGCGAGCGTGGTGCGCGGCCTGGGCGCCCGCGTCCTGTCCGGCCTCACCGGCAACCTCTCGATCCCGCGTGAAACCGACAGCCCGGCAATCGGCTGGGTCGCTGAAAACGCGGCGCTTTCCGCCGACGATGCCGACTTCGATAGCATCACGCTTAGCCCGAAGCACTGCGGCGCGCTGAGCGAGTGGAGCCGTAACATGCTCTTGCAGGCCAGCCCGGACGTGGAAGCGCTGCTGCGGCAGATGCTGGCGCGGAACATCGGGCTCACCATAGACCGGGCGGCAATCCGGGGCGGTGGATCGAACGAACCTGACGGCGTGCTCGAAACGGGCGGAATCCAGACGGTGACCGCGCCGGACTCGATCTTCGAAGCGGTTGCCGAGGCGGTGGCGAAGGCCGATGCCGAGAATGTCGGTGCAAGCCGGGCCATCCTGACCACCCCGGAAATTCGCCGGATTGCATCGGAGGCGCTGGATACGCTGGGCCGCCCCATCGGCGTCGCCACGGTATTCCACAACGTGCCCACGACCTTCAGCAACCAGGTGCCGAAAATCTTGGGCGGTTCGCCGGGGACGGAACACGGCCTGATCTACGGCGACTGGTCGGAACTGCTGATCGGCGTCTGGAGCGAGATCGACATCCTCGTAAACCCGTTCGAATCGACGGCGTACAGCAAGGGCAATGTGTCGATCCGCGCGATGGCGACGGTCGATTGCGCGGTGCGCCATCCCAAAGCGTTCGTGTCGGTGGAAGACGTTACGACGTCCATCCTCGCCATGCCGGGGAGCGGTTCGTAATGGAGCGGCGGACCTTCAACGAGGTCCGCGCTTCCGGGCGGCGGGTAGAAGGCTACGCCGCCCTCTTCGGCTCCGAAGCGCGGATCGGAACGTTCACCGAGAGCATCGCCCCCGGCGCTTTCCGGGCAGCACTGGCGGGCGATGTGCTGGCGATGCTCGACCACGACGCCGGGAAAGTGCTGGGGCGTACCCGCTCCGGCACGCTCCGCTTGACCGAGGATAGCAAAGGGCTGGCCTTCAGCCTTGACCTTCCCGACACTCAGGCCGGGCGTGACGTTATCGCTCTTGCCGAGCGCGGCGACCTGGGCGGTATGAGCTTCGGCTTCACCGTGCCCAAGGGCGGCGAGCGGTGGCGCGGTGACAAGCGCACCCTCACCGAGATCGGCTTGAAAGAAATCTCCGTGGTACAGGCGTGGCCTGCTTACCCGGATACCGAGGTAGCGCTCCGCGCGGCCCGCGACGCGTGGAACGCTACACCCCGCGTCCAGGTTCGCCGCCGCATTCTCCGATTGGCGGAGGCGCGGACATGGGCATGATGGAGCGCATCGCGGCCCGGCTGGGCTATGAGAAGCGCGCCGCCGACGATCCAAGCTGGTCTGCACTTGCACCCGGCATTGGTCATTTGGCGGGGCTGAGCGTCCGGGCTGCTGAGAACCTTTCCACCGTTCTGGCCTGCACCAATGCAATCGCTACCGCGCTCGCCTACGTCCCGGCGTTGGTTTACCGCCGCGACGGCGACGGCAACCGGATCGAGGCGACCGCGCACCCGCTGAATCGGTTGGTAAGGCAGGGACCGAATCCGGCGATGACGTGGCCCGACCTGATCGAGCACCTGCTGGCGAGCGCTCTGCTGGCTGGCAACGGCCTGCTCGCCATCGAGCGCGGCGGCAACGGACAGCTTTCCGGCCTGCGCTTCCTGCCCTGGGGCATGGTGACGGTTGCTGAGCTTTCCAGCGGGCGGCTGGCTTACGACTTCGCAGATGGCCGTGGTAACGTGCGCCGCTATCTGGAGGGTGAGGTGCTGCACCTCAGGGACCGCACCGATGATGGCAAGATCGGCCGCTCGCGCCTCTCCAGGGCTGCTGAGACGGTTTCGGGCGTATCGGCTGCCAACGGCGCGGCGGCGGCCTTCCTGGGCAACGGGGCGCGGCCTAGCGGCGTGATCGAGGTTCCGGGCACCATGAAGCCCGAACAGCGCACAAGCCTTCGAGACAGCTTTCAGGAACGACATGGCGGGGCGAGCAATGCCGGTTCGACGCTGGTGCTCGACGGGGGCATGACGTGGAAGGCGGCGCAAATTAGTCCCGAGGATGCCGAACTGCTGGAAACCCGGAAATTCGGTGTGATCGAGCTTTGCAGGCTGTTTCAGGTGCCGCCGCCCATCGTGCAGGCATACGAGAACAACACCTTCACCAATGCCGCTCAGGCGGGCCTCTGGTTTGCCACCTTCTGCCTCGCCCCGTGGGCGCGGAAGATCGAAGCCGAATTTGCCCGGTCGGTGTTCCCGTCCAATGGACCTTACGAGCTGGAGCTGGACCTGTCCGGCTTCCTTCGCGGCGATCCGCAAACGCGCTGGGCGGCGCACAAGATCGCGCTTGATAGCGGCGTGCTGGATGCCGACGAGGTGCGCCAGATCGAAGGCTGGAATCCACGCGGCGATAAAAGTTCCGCATCGGAACATTTAAACGAGGGAGGTGCAGATGCCTGACCTTGTGACGCTGGAGGATGCAAAGCTCTATCTCCGCGTCGATGGCGACGACGAAGACGACACTATCGGGTTGCTGATCGCGGCCGCGTCCGACGCGGTGCGGGACGTTGCGAGTGATTGGGATGGAGAGGGCGATGTGCCCGATCGCCTCAAGCTGGCCTGTCTCGCCCGCGTGGCGGTAGCGTTCGACGAGCGTACCAACGTGTCCCCCGGAACCGGCGAATTGCAGATGCTGACGCCGCTTCGGACGCTGGAGGTATAGATGAGAGCGGGCGGGCTAGACCGGCGCGTCACGATCCAGCGCTTCACGGAAACGCAAGACCCCTACGGCGAGCCGATCCTTACATGGTCGGACCTGGCCACCGTCTTTGCCGAGGTACGGCAACAGGGCGGGCGGGAATACCTCGCGGCGGCAACGCTCATAGATGAGACCCGCGTCGTCTTCTACATTCGCTGGTATCCGGGCCTGACTCCGCTGGACCGCGTGATCTACGGCGGGCGGCTTCACAACATCAAAGAGGTGCGGGAGATCGGCCGCCGCGACGGCGTGGAGCTGCACACCATTTCCGGCGACGAAGTTCCCACCGGCGAGCCCGCGCAGTTCGACTTCTCCGATCCTGCGAACAGCGGGTTACTGGCCCTGCTGATGGATGAATGAGGCCGTTCCCATGCTGCATCCATGTTGCACGGACGCGCCGGGAGCCAAATGGAAATGGCGGAAATGCGCGGTTTTCACATGCAACAAAGTGCAACATGGGACTTGGCAACCCGGTTCGTTGCCTGCCTCGTAACTATCTGAATTACCTAGGGAAATGTTGGTAGCGGAGGAGGGACTCGAACCCCCGACACGCGGATTATGATTCCGCTGCTCTAACCGGCTGAGCTACTCCGCCCCATGGGCATTGCGCGGCGGCGCCGCGGCAGGCGGCGCATTTAGGGCGGGGCCGCCGCGGGGTCAATGTCACATTTCGCCTCTTTCGCGACGGATCGCGAACCACCGGGCGACGTTTGCGTTGTGCTCGGCCAGCGTCTCGGCGAAGACGTGCCCGCCCTTGCCGTCGGCGACCATGTAGAGCGCGTCGGTCCGCTCCGGATCGAGCACCGCTTCGATCGACGCGCGGCCGGGATTGGTGATCGGGCCCTTTGGCAAACCGACCATCGTGTAGGTGTTGTAATCGTTCACCGCGCGGATTTCCGACTGGCGGATGCGCCGGCCGAGCGGCTTGCCCTGCGTGATCGGGTAGATGATCGTCGGATCGGCCTGGAGCAGCATCCCGGTTTTCACCCGGTTCGAATAGAGCCCCGCCACCATCCGCCGCTCGCTCGCGACACCGGTTTCCTTCTCGACGATCGAGGCCAGGATCACCGCCTCCTCCGGGCTCGATACCGCGATCTCCGCCGCGCGTTGGGGCCACAGTTCGGCCAGCGTGTCCGCCATCGCCCGCTGCATGCGCGCCAGCACCGCGGAGCGGGCCTCCCCGCGCTCGAAATCGTAGCTCTGCGGCAGCAGCGAGCCTTCGGCAGGCACGGCGATCTCGCCGGTCAGCAGCGGCTCCGCCATCAGCCGCTCGTGCACCATGATCGAGGGCATGCCTTCGGGAATGGTGATGAAGCGCCGGATCGCTTCGCCATGTTGCAGGATGTCGAGAATCCTCGCTCCGCTGGCGCCCGCCGGCAGCAGGAATTCCCCCGCCTTGATCGGGTCGTCGCCGCCCAGCACCTTTGCGCGCAGCAGGAAGGCTTCGGCGGACCGCACCATGCCTTCGTCTTCGAGCTTGCCCGCGACGGAGGTCAGCGATGCGCCCGAGGGGACGACGAAGGCGGCATCCTCCCCGACGCTGCTCGATCCCCACCATGTCCAGGCAAAGACGCCGAGCGCGCCGGCCAGCAGGAATGCCAGCGCGACGATGGCAAGGCAGCCCTTGCGGACCATGACCGCGCTCAGCCGACCTGCTTCATCACCAGGCTGGCGTTGGTGCCGCCGAAGCCGAAGCTGTTGTTCAGAACCGCGCGAATCTGCCGCTCCCTGGCCTTGAACGGCACCAGGTCGACGCCCTCGCAGCCTTCGGAGGGATTTTCGAGGTTGAGCGTCGGCGGCGCGATCTGGTCACGCAGCGCCAGGATGCAGAAGATCGATTCGACCGCCCCGGCCCCGCCGAGCAGGTGCCCGATCGCCGATTTGGTCGAGCTCATCGACACGTTGCCGATGGCGTCGCCGAACAATCTGCGCACCGCCCCCAGCTCCAGCTCGTCGCCCAGCGGAGTCGAAGTGCCGTGGGCGTTGATATAGTCGATATCCGCCGGCCCCATCCCCGCCTTGCGCAGCGCCATTTCCATCGAGCGGTAGGCGCCCGATCCTTCCGGATGCGGCGCGGTGACGTGATAGGCGTCGCCCGACAGGCCATAGCCGGCCACTTCGGCATAGATCTTCGCCCCGCGCGCCTTGGCGTGCTCGTATTCCTCCAGCACCACCACGCCGGCGCCCTCGCCCATCACGAAGCCGTCGCGGTCCTTGTCGTAGGGGCGGCTGGCGCGGCTCGGCTCGTCGTTGAAGGCGGTCGAAAGCGCGCGCGCCTGGGCGAAGCCGGCAATCCCGATCGGGCAGATCGTCGCCTCCGCGCCGCCGGCGAGCATGATGTCGGCATCGCCGTCCTTGATCATCCGCGCGGCGTCGCCGATCGAATGCGCGCCCGTGGAACAGGCGGTCACCACCGCATGGTTCGGCCCCATCAACCCGTACTTGATCGAAACCTGCCCGCTGATGAGGTTTATCAGCCGGCCATGGACGAAGTGCGGCGAGACCCTGCCCGGCCCCTTCTCGGCCAGCACGAGGGATTCCTTCTCGATCCCCGGCAGCCCGCCGATGCCCGAGCCGATCGAGCATCCGGCGCGCAGCCGCATCGCTTCGTCCATGTCGGCGAGCCCGGCGTCCTCGATCGCCTGCCCGGCGGCGTCGAGGCCGAAGACGATGAACGGATCGACCTGGCGCTGGACCTTGTGATCGACCCGCCTGTTCGGATCGAAACCGTATTCGTGATCGGCCGGCTTCACTTCGCAGGCGATGCGGCACTTCTGGTCCGACGCATCGAAATGGGTGATCGGCCCCGCCCCGCTCTTGCCCGCGAGTATGTTCGCCCAGGACGTCTCGACGTCTCCTCCCAGGGGAGTGACGAGGCCCAGCCCGGTTATCACCACTCGACGCATCTTGCTCTCCACAGACTTCGGCGGAATTCCCGCTCCAAATGCAACAGGCCCAACCCCGTTCGGGCTGAGCCTGTCGACGCCCTCATGGGCTACGCCAGACGCCCTTCGACATGCTCCGGGCGAACGGATGGCGGACGGGAATTATCCCTTGTTGTCTTCGATGTACTTGTTGGCGTCGCCGACGGTATTGATCTTCTCGGCCGCATCGTCGGGAATCTCGACGCCGAATTCCTCCTCGAAAGCCATCACCAGTTCGACGATGTCGAGGCTGTCGGCGCCGAGGTCGTCGATGAAGCTCGCGTCCGGCGTGACCTTGTCTTCCTCGACGCCGAGGTGTTCGACAACGATCTTCTTCACGCGATCGGCGGTGTCGCTCATGTGATGCCCTCTCGAAAACTCAGGGGTTGGATTTCCTGTCGCCCTAGTGAACGCCGTTCGGGCTGGCAAGCCTTCGGCGGCGATCCGAACGTCGTCACGTGCAATAATTCACGCTCAATTCACAGGCGCGGCATCGCTGGGGGTCACCACGATGACCACCCGGCGGTTCTGGCTGCGTCCCGCCTCGGTGTCGTTGCTGGCGATAGGATCGTCCTTGCCTGCGCCCCAGGTGCGTATCCTTTCGCGCGCCATGCCGTGCCTTACCAGCGCGATCTTGACCGCCTCCGCCCGCAGCAGGGAAAGACGGCGGTTGTATTCGTCGTCCCCGACGGAATCGGTGTGCCCCTGGATCATCGCTCCGACCACGCCGACCGAGACGAGCGCGTTCGCAAGACGCGAGAGCATGGCTTCCGTCTCGGGTTTCAGATCGCTGCGGTCGAACGCAAACAGCACCCGATTCTCCAGCCCGAGATAATAGCTCCCGTCATCCTCGGCAAAACCGGCCTCTTCCAGCGCCTCGATCTGGCGCGGGCCGAACCCGGCGTTTTCGGGCACCGTCTGGCAGGCGCTGGACAGCGTCGCGACGGCAATCGCGGCGGCCCAGGGCATGACGCGACGTCTAACCGGCATGCGACCCTCTCCCATTTTTCTGAGCATACATTCGTTCGTCGGCCGTGTTCAGCAGCGACTGCGCATCGGCCGCATCGAGAGGATAACTGGCGATGCCCATGCTCACGGTCGCGTCGATCGTTCCCCCCCCCTTCCAACGCGATTGGCGGAGTGATGGCTTCGAAGATCCGGTTGCAGACCACCTCCGCGTTCAGATTCTTGCGATCGGGCTCCACGATGATCGCAAATTCGTCGCCCCCCAGCCGGAACGCCTGGTCGCGCGCGCGCAGATGGCCTTTCAGGCGCTCTCCGACGGCGGCTATCACGGCATCGCCGGACGCATGGCCCAGCTTGTCGTTTATCTGCTTGAGGCGATCGATGTCGACGAACAGAAGGTCGAACGGCCGTTCCGCCTGGATCCGGCGCGCAATCTCCTTTTCGAACAGGAAACGGTTCCCAAGCCCCGTCAAGGTATCGTGATTCGCGCGATGGGCCAGAGCCTGGTTCTCGGACACGACGCCATCATGCCAGCCCTCAAGTTCATCCAGCAAAGAATTGAAGTCACTCGAAAAACTGTCGAGTTCCGCGATGTTGGACGCCTTCGCACGCCGGGCGAAGTCCCGATCCCTCGCCACTTTCCTCGCCACGTCGGCGATATTCTTCAAGGGATTCAACACGTCTTCGTCGAGCCTGCGCGCAAGCATGCGGGTGGCCAGGATCGTCAGCCCGATACAGCACAGGCCGATGGCGATGCCGGCCATCATGTAAGTCACCAGGCGCTCCGAGTTGCCGAAGACGCGGACCGATCCGATCCGGTCCCCGCCGCTGCTCACGACAGCAACCTCCACCGGATTGGGCCAGATCAGCGCATCGGTCGCGGAAAACAGCGCCCGGCTCTCTTCCCCGGCATGCGGCTCCCACACCACCGTGGCGCCGGACACCGCGCTCACGACCTCGATGCGGCGCGCGTTGCCGGGCTCGTCGATCGACCGCACGGCTTCCTCCACAGCTCCGAGATCGCCGAAATACACCGCCGGCTCCACCGCGTAGCTCAGCGTCCGCGCCGCCAGATTGAGGTTCAGGTGCGAATATTCGCGCAGCAGGACGCCCCCGGTAAGGGTCAGGCCGATGGAGGCCAGCGCTACCGCGAACAGCACCAGCCGCAGATGCCCGCGCGCCAGCACGTCACGAATGGTCGGCAGCCGGTTGCGGACATCGGGGCCCCTGCTCATTCCCCTCCTCCATCGACGCTCATGCGCAGCACGCGGGGGTCGATCCGCACCTGCGACCGGGACACCGCGTCGAGGTTGATGCGAAACGAAAGCTCGTTCGCTTCGAACAGCAGGCAGATCATCGCCTGGTTGCGACAGGCGGGATCGTCTTCGGCGATCGTCAGGACCGCTTCCCCCTGAACCGAAGCGACAAGCCGCTGCCGCTCCTCGCGAACGAGGCGGCCGATGTAGATCACGTCGCAATTCGCGGCGGACGCGTTCGCTGACGCGATCGTGACGGGTTGCAATGTCCTGCCGCGCGATACCGGGCGCTCGCCGATCGCCCCCGTGTGATCCGACGGTCCGACCAGGCAAAGCCGCACGACCGGCCGGTTCCGCGGCCAGCGCGAATACTCGACCACCGAGGCCACCAGGCGCGCCACCGGCGCCGCATAGGGATCGGAACCGTCCCCGAGCGCCAGCCCCACGTCCGTCAGCCGCCCCTGCGCCTCCGCCGGAAGCGCCAGCGCAAGAGCCAGGAACAGATGTCGGAACCTCATGCGATGGATAATCGGCTTCGATTGTTGTTGTTAACCAATGGCGGCATTGGACGAAAACTTCGAAACGTCAACGATCTGCTTTCGGCGCATCCGCGCGCGAAACCGCCGCCAGACCACCACTCCACGAAATGCGGGGCGTGAACCCCTCAGGCTTTCGGCGGCTCGATCGTGCGGATATGCACGTCGCGCAGCTGCCTTGCGCCCACTTCGCTCGGCGCGCCCATCATCAGGTCCTGCGCCCGCTGGTTGAGCGGGAAGGCGATGACTTCGCGGATGTTCGGCTCGTCGGCCAGCAGCATGACGATGCGGTCGATGCCCGGCGCGGAGCCGCCGTGCGGCGGCGCACCCAGCTTGAACGCCTCGATCATGCCGGAGAAATTCGCATCGACCTCGGCCTGCGAATAGCCGGCGATCTCGAACGCCTTGTACATGATGTCCGGCCGGTGGTTCCGGATCGCCCCGCTCGACAGCTCGTAGCCGTTGCACACGATGTCGTACTGCCAGGCGAGGATCGTCAGCGGATCCTGCGTCTCCAGCGCTTCCAGCTCGCCCTGCGGCATCGAGAACGGGTTGTGGCTGAAGTCGACCTTCTTCCGCTCCTCGTCCCACTCGAACATCGGGAAATCGACGATCCAGCAGAAACGGAACGTATCCTGCTCCAGCAGGCCCAGCTCCTCGCCCACGCGCGTCCGCGCCGCGCCGGCGAGCCGGGCGGCGTCCTTTTCCTTGCCGGCGGCGAAGAACAGCCCGTCGTCCGGCCCGAGGCCGAGCTCGGCGTAGAGCTTCTCCATGTTGTCCGGCCCGTGGTTCTTGGCGATCGGCCCGCCGAACTCGCCCCCCTTGCGGGTGACATAGCCCAGCCCGGCGAAACCCTCGCGCTTCGACCAGTCGTTCATCTCGTCGAAGAACTTGCGGCTCTTTTCGGCCGTGCCCGGCGCCGGGATTGCCCGCACCACGCCGCCCGATCCGACGATGGACTGGAAGATGCCGAATCCCGAAGTCTCGAAATGATGTGAAACATCGGTGATAAGCAACGGATTTCTAAGGTCCGGCTTGTCGCTGCCGTACTTCAGCATCGCCTCGCGATAGGGGATGCGCGGAAACGCGCCGGCCGGCGTCACGCTCTTGCCGCCCGAGAATTCCTCGAACACGCCCGCCAGCACCGGCTCGATCGCATCGAACACGTCGTCCTGCGTCACGAAGCTCATCTCGAAGTCGAGCTGGTAGAATTCCGGGCTGCGGTCGGCGCGCAGGTCCTCGTCGCGGAAACAGGGCGCGATCTGGAAATAGCGGTCGAAGCCCGCCACCATCAGCAGCTGCTTGAACATCTGCGGCGCTTGCGGCAGCGCGTAGAAGCGGCCGGGATGGAGGCGGCTCGGCACCAGATAGTCGCGCGCGCCCTCGGGGCTCGATGCGCCCAGGATCGGCGTCTGGAACTCGGTGAAGCCCTGCTCGACCATGCGCCGCCGCAGGCTGGCGACGACTTGGCTGCGCAGCATGATGTTGCGGTGCATGGTCTCGCGCCGCAGGTCGACGAAGCGGTACTTGAGGCGGATGTCCTCGGGATAGTCCTGCTCCCCCGCCACCGGCATCGGCAGTTCCTCGGCCCGGCTCTGCACGGTCACCGCGCGCGCGAAGACCTCGACCTCGCCGGTCGGAAGATTGGCGTTCGCCGTCTCCGCCGAACGCGCCTTGACCTCGCCGTCGATGGTCACGACGCTTTCCAGCCGCAGCCCTTCGAGCGCCGGCAGCGCGGGAGAATCGGAATCGGCGACGATCTGCGTCATGCCGTAATGATCGCGCAGGTCCACGAACAGCACCCCGCCGTGGTCGCGCTTGCGGTGCACCCAGCCCGACAGGCGCACCGCCTGGCCGACGTCCTGGGCGCGCAGGGCCGCGCAATTGTGGGTACGATAGGCGTGCATCCTGACTCTTCCGTTCCTGCCGTCTATGGCGCTAGGGAGCCGGCGCTAAGGCGGAAACCTTCCGCCTCTGTCAAGCCGCCAGCCGTTCCGACGATTGGGCGAATCCCGCGCCTATAGAAAAGCCAAGATGAAAATACACCCGCTGATAACCACCACCGAAGAGCTGACCGCTCTTTGCGGCCGGCTGGCGAACTCCGAATTTGTCGCGGTCGACACAGAGTTCATGCGCGAAAACACCTTCTACCCGATGCTGTGTCTGGTGCAGGTGGGCAACGCGGAAGAGGCGGCGGCGATCGATCCGCTCGCCGACGGCATCGACCTCACCCCCCTGCTCGACCTGCTGACCGCCAACGAGGACGTGCTCAAGGTCTTCCACGCCGGCGGCCAGGATGTGGAGATCGTCTACAACCTCACCGGCAAGACGCCGCACCCGATCTTCGACACCCAGATCGCGATGATGGCGATCAGCCAGTCGGAACAGATCGGCTATGCCAACCTGGTCGAAAACTGGCTCGGCACGACGATCGACAAGGGCGCGCGGTTCACGGACTGGAGCCGCCGTCCGCTGACCGAGCGGCAGATCGAATACGCGATCGGCGACGTTACCTACCTTGCGCGCATCTTCCCCAGGATCCTCAAGCGCCTCATCAAGACCGGGCGCGGCGAATGGCTCAACGCCGAGATGGAGAAGCTGGCCGACCCGGCCAACTACGCCAACGATCTCGCCACCGCCTGGCGCCGCATCCGCGCGCCCAGCCGCAACGCCCAGGTGCTCGGCCGCCTGAAGGCGCTCGCCGCCTGGCGCGAAACCGAAGCGCAGGCCAAGAACATTCCGCGCGGCCGCATCATGCGCGACGAGACGCTGGCCGACCTCGCCAGCCACCCACCCGGAAAGCAGGAGGATCTGGCCAAGGTCCGCGGGCTCAGCCAGGCGTGGAGGGACAACGACATCGGCCGGCGGCTGATGCGCGTGATGCAGGGCGCCGAACCGCTTCCCGCCGACGAGATGCCCGACAAACCCAAGCGCGGCGCGCCGCTGGGCAAGGAAGGGGCGCTGGTGGCCGACCTGCTCAAGCTGCTGCTGAAGATCCGCACCCGCGAGATCGACGTCGCTGCGCGGCTGCTGACCCGGTCCGAGGAGCTGGAGGCGCTCGCCGCGGGCGTGCGCAAGCTGCCGGTGCTCGAAGGCTGGCGCTACGAGGTGTTCGGCCGCGACGCGCTCGAACTGGTCGAAGGGCGACTCGGCTTCGGGGTCGAGAACGGACGGCTGAAGATGACGCGCATAGCCGACGAAGAACAGCAGGCGGCGGAGTGACCACTTACCTCCCCACGATCAAACAGCTGCAATACCTCGTCGCGCTGCACGAGCATGGCCACTTCGGCCGCGCCGCCGAAGCCACCTTCGTTTCGCAATCGACGCTCTCGGCCGGCATCCGCGAGCTGGAATCGCTGCTCGGCGTCACGCTGGTCGAGCGCAGCCGCCGCGTGGTGCGCTTCACTCCGCTCGGCAACGCGGTGGTCGAAAAGGCCCATCGCCTGCTGCGCGAGGCGGAAGAACTGAGCGATCTGGTGCAGGCCAGCGGCAAGCCGCTCTCGGGCGAACTCAGGATGAGCGTGATCCCGACGATCGCGCCGTTCTTCCTCCCCCGCATCCTCCCCCGCCTGCGCAAGGAGCGGCCGCAGCTCAGGCTGTTCCTGCGCGAGGAGATCAGCGGCGCGGCGGTCGAATCGCTCCATCACGGCCGCGCGGACTGCGTGCTGCTCGCGCTCCCCTTCGCCACCGGCGAGGTCGAGGTCGAGCATATTCGCGACGACCGCCTGTTCGTCGCCTTCCCCAAGGACGATCCGCGCGACCCGCCCGAGGCGATTCCCCCGGCGATGATCGACGAAGGCCGCCTGCTGCTGCTCGAAGACGGGCATTGCCTGAAAGAGCACGCGCTGTCGGCCTGCAACCGCCCCGAACTGCGCGCCAGCGCCACGATGATCGGCACCAGCCTGCACACGCTGGTGCAGATGGTCGACAACGGGCTCGGCCTGACGATGCTGCCCGAAATGGCGCTCGACGCCGGCATCCTCCATGAAACCGAAGTCGTCGCCCGCCCGCTCAAGGCCAGCAACGCCAGCCGCGAGATCGCGCTGATCTGGCGCAAGAACAGCCCGCGCGCGGGGGAGTTCAGGCTGCTGGCGCAGGAACTGCGCGCCGGCTGAACCCGGCGCGGACCGGGCCTGTCCATCCGATTCCGCTGTGCCGAAACAGCGCCGCGTGATAGTGTGCGCTCCATTCCTGTCAGGCCGGGGGGCGCTCGATGAGGATTCTGGGGCTTTTCGCGATTTCCGTTGCCGGCGCGGCCGGCATGTCGGGCTCGGCCGCGCCGCCGGTCAACGACGGGCCGATGCTCGATGCGCTCGATCCCACGCGGATCGCGCGCAGCGTCTGTGGCGCGCGCACGGGCTTCGCCGCTTTCGATGCAAGGATGATGCTGGCCGCCGGTCTCGCCGGAGCGTCGGACCAGGGCAGCGCCGCCATGCCGCTGCTTCCCGGCATCGGCCGGACCGACATTCCGCTCGACGGGATGGACGATGCCGCGCGGCGCTATTTCGATCAGGGCGTCGCTTTCGCCTATGGCTTCAATCACGAAGCCGCGACCCGCTCGTTTCGCGAAGCGCGGCGTCTCGCCCCCTCCTGCGCGCTGTGCTGGTGGGGAGAAGCGCTGGCCAACGGTCCCAATATCAACGCGGGGATGGACGCGGCGCAGAACCGGTCGGCGCTCGCCGCGCTGGAACAGGCCCGCGCCCTCGCCACCGGCGCTTCGGCGCTGGAGCGCGACCTGATCGAGGCGCAATCGCTGCGCTACGCCCCCGCGCCCGACGCCGATCGCGCCGGGCTCGACGCCGCCTATGCCGATGCGATGCTGGCGCTGGCGGACCGATACCCGGCCAGCGACGACATCGCGGTGCTGGCGGCGGAAGCCGCGATGAACACCACGGCATGGGACTACTGGGATGCGGACGGCAATCCCAATACGCGCGTGGCGGAAGCCGTCGCGCTGGTCGAACGGGTGATCGCGCGCAATCCGCGCCATCCGCAAGCGCCCCATCTCTACATCCACCTGATGGAGAACAGTCCCGATCCGCAGAAGGCGGAAGCAGCGGCCGACGGCCTGAAAGACGCCGCTCCGCCGGCGCTCGGCCACCTCGTGCACATGCCGGCGCACATCTACTACCGCATCGGCCGCTATCAGGATTCGATCGACGCCAATATCGCGGCGGCCCGAGCGGACGAGAAATATCTCGCCGCGATCGGCGACAGCGGCCTCTACCGCTACGGCTACTATCCGCACAACGTCCACTTCCTGCTCGCCTCGGCGCAGATGACCGGCCGCATGAACCTCGTCACCAACGAGACGGAGCGGCTGAAGCGGATTCTCGACATCGACACGGCGCGCCAGGCGCCGTGGGTGCAGGCGATCCACGCCGCTCCTTCGTTCGCGCTGGCGCAATATGCCTCGCCGCAAGCCGTCCTGGCCCTGACGGATACCGCGTCGGAGCTTGCCTATGTGGAGGCCATGCGCCGCTACGCCCGCGCCCTGGCCCATGCCGGGCAGGGCGATGGGGCGGCGTTCGCGGCTGATCTCGCAGCGATGGAAAGCCTCGCCGCCTCTCCCGATGCCGAAGCGATGGTGGAGGCCGGCTTTCCCGCGCCGGACATCATCCGGCTCGCGGCGCTGGTCGCGCGCGGCAAGCAGGCGCACCTGGCCGGCGATTTCGCGGCGGCAATCCGCCACTTCGAACAGGCCGAGGACATCGAGCGGACCATTCCCTATACCGAGCCGCCCTACTGGTACTATCCGGTGGCCCAGTCGCGCGGCGCGGCGCTCCATGCCGCCGGCCGCTATCGCGACGCGCGCGACGCCTTCATGAAGGCCTTGGTCGATGCGCCGAACAACGGCTGGGCCCTCTATGGGCTGGAAATGACCCATCGCAGGCTGGGCAATGCCGCGGAGGCCCGCGCCGCGCGCGCCGCGTTCGACCGCGTCTGGCGCGGCGACCGGGCATGGCTGCGGATGGATCGGCTCTGACGGTCAATCCATGTGCTTGAGGCCGACGCGCAGGTAGTCCCACCCGGTAACCAGCGTCAGCACCGCCGCCGTCCACAGGCTGGCTAGGCCGACCAGGTGAATCCACTGGTTGGACAGCGTCCCGCAGTCCTGCGCCACCGAATGGCAGGGCTGGCCATGAACCGCGCCGCCAAGGATCAGCGCCCCCAGCGAAACGAGCTGGAACGTCGTCTTCCACTTGGCCAGCTTGCTGACCGGCACGGAGACCTGCAATCCGCCCAGGAATTCGCGCAGCCCCGATACGGCGATCTCGCGCACCAGGATGATCAGCCCGGCGACGACGTGAAAATCGCCGACGTAGGGCCCGCGCAGATAGCCCTGCGCGGTCAGCACCAGGATCACCACCGCGACCATGATCTTGTCGGCGATCGGATCGAGGAAAATGCCGAGCCGCGACACCGCGCCGCTCGACCGGGCGAGATAGCCGTCGAAGTAGTCGGTGATGCCCATCAGGCAATAGAGCGCGAAGGCCAGCGCGTAGCCGAAGTTCCAGTTCGGCCACCACAGCAGGAACGCCAGCAGCGGCAGCGCGATGATCCGCGACAGCGTGAGAATGTTGGGGAGTGACATCATCGTTCGCCGCCCCTAGCGCGTCCGTGGGCTGGGAAAAAGACGGACGCCAGGTTTGTTCTTTACCCCAACCGCTCTAAGCAGGCGGCCGACTGAGGCCGCACCGGCGGAGATATGCTGACTTCCACCTACCTGCTTCGCCAGCGGCGCTTCCTGCCGCTGTTCGCCACGCAACTCTTCAATGCGTTCAACGACAACCTCTACAAGACCGCGATGGTGCTGTTCGTGGTCTACAGCGTCTACAACTCGGAAGAGGCGGAGGGCCAGTTCAGCGCCATCGCCTCGGCCGTCTTCATCCTCCCGTTCTTCGTCCTCTCGGCGCTCGCCGGCCAGCTCGCCGACATGCGCGACAAAGCCGCGATCATCCGCTGGGTCAAAGCGGCCGAGATCGGCATCATGACGGTCGGCGCGGCCGGCCTGCTGCTGGCGTGGCAGGGCATGCTGACCCAGGCCGTGGCGATTCCGCTGATGATGCTCGCGCTGCTGGCGATGGGCGTGCATTCGACGTTCTTTGGCCCGATCAAGTACGCCATCCTGCCGCAGCACCTGAACAAGGACGAGGTGCTGGCCGGAACCGGCCTGGTCGAGGCGGGAACCTACATCGCCATCCTCTCCGGCACGATCCTTGCCGGCTACCTTGCGGTCGAATGGGCGGCGGTGGCGGTCGTCGTCACCGCGCTGGCCGGCTATCTCACCAGCCGCAAGGTTCCTCCGGCCCCGCCGTACGAGGCCGGTCAGCCGGTGGACCGGCACATCCTCCGCGCCTCGATCGCGCTGGTCCGCAACACGATGCACCAGCGCGAGGTGTTCTACGCCATCCTTGCGATCAGCTTCTTCTGGACCATCGGCGCGGTGCTGTTCATCCAGTTCCCGCCGCTGGCCAAGAACGTGCTGATGGCCAGCAAGGAAGTGGCCAGCCTGTTCCTCGTGATCTTCTCCATCGGCGTCGCGACCGGCTCGGTCGCCATCAACGCGCTGCTCAAGGGCGACGTATCGGCGCGCTATGCCCCGATCTCGGTGCTGTTCATGGGCGCGTTCGTGGCGGCGTTCTGGTTCGTCTGCCACGAATGGAGCATCGAGGTGCCGGCGGGCGACCTGATGACGGTCGGGCAGTTCGTCGCCCAGCCGCTCGCGCCGCTGGTTCTGGCCACGCTGCTGCTGATCGCCATCGCCGGGGGCATGTTCGTGGTCCCGCTCTACGCCTTCCTCACCACCAAGTGCGATCCGTCCCAGGCCGCGCGCACGGTGGCGGCGAACAACATCGTCAATTCGGGCGCGATGGTCGGCGGGTCGCTGATCGCCGGCGGGCTGAGCGCGGTGGGCGTGCCGATTGTCGAGCAGGTGCTGCTCAGCGCGGCGATGTGCGTGGTGTCGGCATGGCTGGCGATCCTTCTCCACCGCGCGGAAAAGGCCGCCCCCGCCGCCGCCTGAACCGTCAGCGTCAGGCGATGAACGCCGTCACCGCCAGCAGGCAGGCGCAATAGGCCTGCGCGAACCCGCGCACGTCGGCCAGCAGCCGATCGCGCCAGGGAAGCCGGTGATCGAGATCGTCCGCCGCCAGCGCCGCGACGTGCGGCGGCAGCGAAGCCCGGAACGGATGCCGGGCGGCCTCATCGGTCAGGACGAGCGAGCGACGCATTGCGAGGGGTTAACGCTTTGCTAACCATTTGGCACCCGAACCGGCGGCAACTGTCCACAGAAGGGACAGAGTCGCCGGAAATCGAGCCGCGCAACAATCCCCGTCCGCTCGCAATGACGAGCGGAACTCAAACCGAGACACTACCAGGCGGAATTGCCATATGCGGTGGCCCTGCGCTAACTCTCGGTCATGTCCGCCACCGCCGCCAGCCTGCTCGTCGATTGCCTGGCCGCGCAGGGCTGTGACCGGGTGTTCACCGTGCCTGGAGAAAGCTTCCTGCCGGTGCTCGACGCGTTGCGCGACCGCGCCGACATCCACACCGTCACCTGCCGCCAGGAAGGCGGCGCGGCGTTCATGGCCTGCGCCGACGGGGCCCTGAACGCCTCCGGGTCCGGGCGGCCCGGCGTCGCCTTCGTCACGCGCGGTCCGGGGGCGACCAACGCCAGCATCGGCGTCCACGTCGCGTTCCAGGATTCGCAGCCGATGATCCTGTTCGTCGGCGACGTTGATCGCTCCATGCGCGACCGCGAAGGGTTTCAGGAGATCGACTTTCCGGCCTTCTTCGGCCCCCTCGCCAAATGGGCCGCGCGGATCGACGATGCCGCGCGCATTCCCGAATACGTCGCCCGCGCCTATGCCACGGCCATCTCGGGCAGGCCCGGCCCGGTGGTGCTGGCCCTGCCCGAAGACATGCTGCACGAAACCGGCGTCGAGGCGCAGCCGCGCCCCTTCGTCCACCGGCCCGCCCAGGCGCCCTGCCCCGATGCGATGGCGGCGATGTTCGGCCTTCTCGCCGATGCCGCCGCGCCGGTCGCCATCGTCGGCGGCGGGGGATGGAACGCCAGAGCGCGCGCGCACTTCGCGACCTTCGCGGAGCGGATCGGCATTCCGGTGGCGACGGCGTTCCGGCGACAGGACGCCATTGCGCCATCCTCGCCAGCCTATGCGGGCAATCTGGGTTACGGCCCCAACCCCCGGCTGGTCGAGCGGATCGGGCAGGCCGATGTGCTGCTGGTCGTCGGCGCGCGGCTCGGCGAGGCGACGACCGACGGTTACACGCTGATCGCGCCCGATCATCCCGGCCAGCAACTGATCCACGTTCATCCCGACCCGGAGGAGCTCAACCGCGTCTACCACGCGGATCTCGCGATCTGCGCCGATCCCGCCGAATTCGCCGAAAGCGCCGCGTTGTGGGGAGAAGACCTGATCCCGTTCGACGCCGGGGCGCGGGCCCATGCCGAGTGGCGGGAATGGTCGACGCCGGCCGAAGGCGGTTTCGCGCTCGACCTCGCCGGCTGCCTCGCCAGCGCGCGGCGGCGGCTGCCGGCGGATGCGATCGTCTGCAACGGGGCGGGCAATTTCGCCGGCTGGTGGCACCGCTACTGGCCCTACGAAGGCTTTCCGTCGCAGCTCGCCCCCACCAGCGGCGCGATGGGCTACGGCGTCCCCGCCGCAGTCGCCGCCGCCTTGCGCTTCCCGCAGCGTCAGGTCGTCGCAGTGGCGGGCGACGGCGATTTCCTGATGAACGGCCAGGAACTCGCCACCGCGGCGCAATACGGCTGCGACATACTGGTCATCGTGGTCGACAACGGCGCCTACGGCACCATCCGCATGCATCAGGAACGCGCCTATCCGGGCCGGGTGGCCTCGACCGACCTCGCCAATCCCGATTTCGCCCGTCTGGCCGAAGCTTTCGGCGCATGGTCCGCGCGCGTCGGGACGACCGCCGCATTCGACGCCGCCCTCGGCGAAGCGCTTGAACGGCCCGGCCTCAAGCTGCTCCACTGCCTCGCCGACATCGAACAGCTCAGCGCGGCGGGAGCGACGATCAGCGGCCTTCGCGCATCCTGAAACGCGAAAGGCCGCCCGTTTTGCCGGGCGGCCTCTCTCGCGGCGGCGGCGGGCGCTCAGATCTTGTCGCCGAGCGCGCCCTTGATCTTGCCTTTCAGGTTCTGCGCCTCGCCCTTGCGCTCCTGCGCCCGGCCTTCGGCGCGGGTGCGCGGATCGTCGGACTGCTGCTTCAGTTTCCCTGCCGCTTCGTTGGCGACGCCTTTTGCCTTGTCGGTCAACTCGCCCATCGTGCTCTCCTCTCGGCTGCGACAGGCACAATGCCTGCCGATACCTCGAAGCAACGGGCCGCAGGCGTGGTTGTTCCGATCTAACCCTTTGCCATATCGCAGATTTTTTCCCACTCGTCGGGCTCGATCTCGGCCACCGAGAGCCGCGACAGCCGCACCAGCTCGACAGTCGCCAGCGCCGGCTCCGCCTTGATCTCGGCCAGGGTCACCGGCCGCGCCAGCTTGCGTACCGGCTTCACCCTCACCGCCGCCCAGGCCGGGTCCTTCGGGTCGGTCAGTCCGGCTTCGCTGACCTCGACCACGCCGACGATCTCCTTGCCCGTAACCGAGTGATAGAAGAACGCCTGGTCGCCCCTGGCCATCGTCCGCAGGTTGTTGGCGGCGCGGTGATTGCGCACGCCGTCCCACAGCGTCTCGCCGTCCCGCACCAGATCGTCCCAGCCGTAGGCGGCGGGTTCGGACTTTATCAGCCAATGCCTGGCGGCCATCTGCTTCTCCTCGCGCTTCCCCTTATCGCCGGCCCCCTTATCGTCGGCTTTTCGGGGGCGCAAATTAACAGAATTTTGAGCATGACCGCGGCATACTCGCGCATCGATTGGCGTCGCGGGTTGAGAGAATTGACCAACGGAGCACAGCAACCGCATCGCAAACGGCTCGGAAATTCCGAGCGCGACCTGATCGCGCTCGGGATTGCCGTGGCGGCGATCATCCTGTTCGTCGGCACCGGCGGCTCGGTCATGGCGCAGACGGTGCGCTCGTGGACCGGCAATGGCGCGGCGCCCGACGTGCTCCTGACCAATGCCGTCCTGCTCAACATCGCCCTGGTCATTTTCGGCTGGCGGCGTCACGCCGACCTTCAGCGCGAAGTCGCCGAACGCCGGCGCGCGGAGGCGCTGGCGCGCGAGCTTGCGGAAACGGACCCGCTGACGGGCTGCCTGAACCGGCGCAGCGGCTCCCCGGCGATCGACCGGTTCCTGGCCGACGCCGACGGTGAGCGCCGGGCGGTCGCGGTTCTGATGGTCGATCTCGACAATTTCAAGCAGATCAACGACATCAACGGCCACACCGTCGGCGACATGGTGCTCACGGCCGTCGCCAGGCGGGTCAAGCAACTGCTTCCGGAGGACGGCATGCTCGCCCGCTTCGGCGGCGACGAGTTCATCTGCGCGGTGTTCTACGATCCGGCGGCGCCCGACCTGCTCGAACGGTTCGCCGACCAGCTTATCGAAGCCGTTTCCGCGCCCATCGAACACGGCGCGGACGCGCGCCTCGAAACCACGGTTTCCATCGGCATGGCCGGCAGCGCGCAAAAGGGCGTTGGCGGAGAGGCGCGCGACAGCGCCACTCTGCTCCACCGCGCCGACATCGCGATGTACAACGCCAAGAAGCGCGGGCGGAACCGGTTCTACTGGTTCGAACCGCAGATGGAGCACGACCTGCGGCTCCGCGCGGAACTCGAGGCCGGGATCAGGCGCGGCGTCGCGATGGGCGAATTCGTCCCCTACTACGAACAGCAGGTCGATCTGACGACCGGCGAACTGATCGGCTTCGAAATGCTGGCGCGCTGGAACTCGCCTACGTTCGGCCTGGTCAAGCCCGAGGTGTTCATCCCGATCGCCGAAGAGATCGACGTCATCTGCGAGCTGTCCGAATCGCTCATTCGCCAGGCGGTGAAGGATGCGTCGGAATGGGATCCGCGGCTGACGCTGTCGGTCAACATCTCGCCGATCCAGTTGCGCGACCCGTGGTTCGCGCAAAAGCTGCTGCGGCTGCTGTGCGAAGGCGGTTTCCCGCCCGAACGGCTCGAGCTCGAAATCACCGAGACCTGCCTGCACGAAAACATCGGCGCGGTGCGCACGATCGTCACCAGCCTCAAGAACCAGGGCATCCGCATCAGCCTGGACGATTTCGGGACCGGCTATTCGAGCCTGTCGCAACTGCGCTCGCTGCCGTTCGACCGGCTCAAGATCGACCGCACTTTCGTCACCGAACTGGCCGACGACGGGATCAGCAACGACCTGATCGAAGCCATCATCTCGCTCGGGCGCGGGCTCTCGCTGCCGGTTACCGCCGAAGGGGTGGAGACCGCCGCGATCCAGCAGGCGTTGCAGGGAATGGGCCAGCTCAAGGGGCAGGGCTATTTCTACGGCCGACCCGAAGACGCCGACGCCACGCGCAAGCGGCTCGCCGGGCTGAAGCTTCTCGCCGAACCCGCCCCGCCCGCCCCGGCCGAGCCTTCCGACGAGCATCGCCAGGCCGGCTGACCCGCCACCCATTGCCAGCCAGCAGCGCGGACCCTAGTTGGCTCGCATGCGCGCGGCTTTCATCAAGATGCACGGTCTCGGCAACGACTTCGTCGTGCTCGACACGCGCGCGCAGGCGCTGCCGCCGATTTCGCCGGCGCTTGCCCGCGCGGTGGCCGACAGGCGCACGGGGGTCGGCTGCGATCAGGTGATCGTGCTCGAACCCTCGGCAAGCGCCGACTTGCGGATGCGCATCTTCAATGCCGACGGCGGCGAGGTCGAAGCCTGCGGCAACGCCACGCGCGCGGTGGCGATCCTGCTCGGCGCGCCGGCCCGGATCGAAACGCTTGGCGGCACGCTGGCGGTGCGGCCGAGCCGCGGCGGCGCGGCGGTCGACATGGGCGAGCCGCGCTTTGAATGGGACGCGATCCCGCTCGCCTACGCGATGGACACCGTCACGCTGCCGGTCGGGTGGGATGGACTGGAGCAGCCCACGGCCGTCAACGTCGGCAACCCGCACGCGGTGTTCTTCGTCGACAATTGCGACATCGTCGACCTCGAAACCCTCGGCCCGCTGATCGAACACGACCCGCTGTTTCCGGAGCGCGTCAACGTCAACGTCGCCACCGTGGACAGCGACACCGAAATCCGGCTGCGCGTGTGGGAACGCGGCGTGGGCCTTACCCGCGCCTGCGGCACCGGGGCCTGCGCCACGGCCGTCGCGGCGATGCGGCGCGGCCTCACGGGCGCGCGCGAAGTCACCGTCCGGCTGCCGGGCGGCGCATTGCTGATCGGCTGGGGCGAGGACGGGCGGATCACGATGACCGGCCCCGCGGTGGAGAGCTTCCGCGGCTCCTTCGACTGGGGCGATTACGCGTGAGCGCCGCCGCGCCGCCAGCCGCGCCCGAAGTCATTTCGCTGGGCTGCCGCCTCAACATCGCCGAAAGCGAAGGCATCCGCGCCCTCCTTGCCGGCGAGCGCGATGTCGTGGTGGTCAACAGCTGCGCGGTGACGGCAGAAGCCGTGCGCCAGACCCGCCAGGCGATCCGCAAGGCCCGCCGCGCGCACCCCGCTGCGCGCCTCCTCGTCACCGGCTGCGCCGCCGAGATCGAACGCGACCGACTCGCCGCGATGCCCGAGGTGGACGGGCTGGTCGAAAACGCCCGCAAGCTCGACGCGCGGGCATGGAACGCGCCCGCCCGCCCCTCTCCCGTGCCGTCCCGGCACACGCGCGCCTTCGTCGCGGTGCAGAACGGCTGCGATCACGCCTGCACCTTCTGCGTCATCCCGCAGGGCCGGGGACAAAGCCGCTCGCTCACCGTGGCCGGCGTGCTGCGCGAGGTGGAACGCCATCTCGATCAGGGCGCGCCAGAAGTGGTGCTGACCGGCGTGGACGTGACCAGCTGGGGCCACGACCTGCCCGGCTCGCCCACGCTCGGCGGCCTCGTGCGCGCCATCCTCGCCGCCTTTCCGCAGCTCCGCCGCCTGCGCATGTCCTCGCTCGACGGGGTGGAGATCGACGCCGAGCTGTTCGATCTGCTGGCGGACGAGCCGCGCGTGATGCCGCACCTGCACCTCTCGCTCCAGCACGGGCACGACCTGATCCTCAAGCGGATGAAGCGCCGCCACTCGCGCGCCCAGGCCGTCGATCTGGTCGCCCGGCTCAAGGCCCGCCGCCCGGCGGTCGCCATCGGTGCCGACCTCATCGCCGGCTTCCCGACCGAGGACGAGACGATGCACCGGGCCAACCTTTCGATCGTGCGCGAGCTTGGCGTGGTCCATGGACACATTTTTCCATACTCGCCCCGCCCCGGAACCCCCGCCGCGCGGATGCCGCAACTGGACAAGGCCACGATCAAGGCCCGCGCCGCCGAACTGCGCGAGGAAGTCGCCCACACCCGCGCACAGTGGCTGCGCGATCTCGTCGGCCGGCCGCTCTCCGTGCTGGCGGAAACCGACGGGACCGGGCTCGCCGGCAATTTCGCGCGCGTCGTCGTGCCCGAAGGGACAGCGCCCGGCGCGATCGTTTCGATAACCCCGCGCCTGATCGAGGAAGGAATCCTGCGATGAGCGGCCCGAGCTGGACCGAGCGTCTCTTCGGCGGTTTCCGCAAGACCTCGGATCGTCTGTCCGAAAACCTCGCCGCCGCCGTCGCGGACTCGGCCGAAGAGACTTCGCCGCTACCCGAACCCGAACCCGCACCGACACCCGCGCCAGCGCCAGCATCGACGCCCGCTCCGGCCCCGGCTGCGCCTCAAGCTTCCGTTGTCGGCAAGGTCGCATCCTCGCTCGGCACGGCCCGGCTCGACGACAAGACCCTCGACCATATCGAGGACGCGCTGATCCTCTCGGATCTCGGCCCCAGCGCCGCCGCGCGCATCCGGGGCAAGCTGTCCGAAAAGCGCTTCGGCCTCTCGATCACCGAGCGCGAGCTAAAGGAGGCGGTGGCGGAGGAAATCGCCGCCATCCTGCGCCCGGTGGCGAAGCCGCTGGAAATCACCGCCTTCCCGCGCCCGCAGGTGATCCTCGTCATCGGCGTCAACGGCAGCGGCAAGACCACCACCATCGCCAAGCTCGCCCACCTGTTCCAGGAAGACGACTACGGCGTCCTGCTCGCCGCCGGCGACACCTTTCGCGCCGCCGCCATCGGCCAGCTCGCCGTCTGGGCGGAGCGGATCGGCGTGGACATCGTGCGCGGCCCCGAAGGCGGCGATCCGGCCTCTATCGTGTTCGATGCGGTCAAGCGCGCCACCGACACCGGCATCGACGCGCTGATCGTCGACACCGCCGGCCGCCTCCAGAACAAGCGCGAGCTGATGGACGAACTGGCCAAGATCCGCCGCGTCCTCGGCCGCCTCAATCCCGAAGCGCCGCACGACGTGGTGCTGGTGCTCGACGCCACCAACGGCCAGAACGCATTGAGCCAGATCGACGTGTTCAGGGAAGTCGCCGGCGTCACCGGCCTCATCATGACCAAGCTCGACGGCACCGCGCGCGGCGGCGTGCTGGTCGCCGCGGCCGAGCAATACGGGCTGCCGATCCACGCCATCGGCGTGGGCGAAAAGATCGACGACCTGCGCCCCTTCGACCCCGACCTGGTCGCGCGCGTCATTGCGGGAGTTGCCTGATGGCCGATACCGAAGCGAAGAAAGCGAAGCCCAAATCCGGCTGGCTCAACGTGCTGGTCGATTACGGCCCGCTGCTGATCTTCTTCCTCGTCTATCGCTACTACAAGCCGGACGAGCCCAGCCCCGGCGGCGAAATCTTCGCCGTCGTGCGCAGCACCGGGGCCTTCATCGTCGCCGCGCTGGCGGCGCTGGCGATCTCGAAATGGCGGCTCGGCAAGGTTTCGCCGATGCTGTGGCTGTCGACGGTGCTGATCGTCGGCTTCGGCGCGCTGACGATCTACTTCCAGGACGAACGCTTCATCCAGTGGAAGCCGACGATCATCTACGTCGGCTTCGGCGTGCTGCTGATCGGCGGCTGGATGAAAGGCAAGGCGCTGCTCAAGGTGCTGCTCGAAGCTGCGTTCGACGGGCTTTCGGACGAAGGCTGGCTCAAGCTGTCGCGCAACTGGGGCCTGTTTTTCCTCGCCCTAGCCGTGCTCAACACGGTGCTCATGTACACGCTCAGCTTCGAAGCCTGGCTCGCGGCCAAGCTGTGGCTGTTCCTCCCGCTCAGCTTCCTCTTCACCTTCACCCAGCTGCCGATGCTTATGCGCCACGGCCTGAATGTGAACGAAAAGGCGGAAGTCGTGGAAAATCCGCCGGTCGAATAATTGCCTTGACATTTATAACCATATAGGTTACATGGTGCAGGCCAGCCACAAACTGGCGATGCGACGGGTGCGGGAGCGATCGAGCTCTTCTCTCCTCACTCCCGCACATGAAGGCCGGCGCTCCTCGAAAGGGGCCAGCGCCCCTTTCAGGATGAGAGGACAGGCGCGGCGGACCTCAACGCCGCATCCCCTGACCCGGTAAGGCGGCCACTTGCGAGCCCTGCCCGCCAACCGCCTCTCACCGCAGGGCCGAGCAGGAGGTCCCGACGCAGGCCCCTCCCGCCGTTCGCATCGATCGTGCGCAGGCAATCCTGTGACGCCCAGGCAAGCGCCGGCCCCACCGTCCGCGCATCCCACTCAGGCGCAACGTCCGGGCTCGCCGCCGGATAATCCCCCATGCCAGCACCATATCCGCCCCGAACACGACCCTTCTGTGCCCCTGTGCCTCTGTGAGCGCCAATCGAAAGCGCCACGCCCGCGTCTCCGCCTCAGATCTCGACCTGGCTCCCCAGCTCGACCACCCGGTTGGTCGGCAGGCGGAAGAACTCCATCGGCGTCGCCGCGTTGCGCATCATCCAGGCGAACAGCTTCTCGCGCCACACCGCCATCCCCGGCCGCTCCGCCGCCAGCAACGTCTGGCGCGACAGGAAGAAGCTCGTCTGCATCATCTCGAACGGCGCGCCGCACGTGTCCACGCCCTTCAGCGCGGCCGGAAGATCGGTCTCTTCCATGAAGCCGTAATTCAGCACCGTGCGATAGAACCCGTCGCCCACGTCCTCCACCACCACCCGGTCGCCCGGATCGACATAGGGCGCGTTGGCGATCTTCACCGTCAGCACCACCACGCGTTCGTGCAGCACCTTGTTGTGCTTGATGTTGTGCAGCAGCGCGGAGGGCGTGCCGCCGTCGGCCGAATGCATGAAGATCGCGGTGCCCGGCACTTTCGCGGTGCTGTTGCGCGCCGACTTGGCGAAGATTTCCAGCGGCAGCGCCGCCTCGCTCATCCGCGCCCGCAGCAGCCTGCGTCCCTTCGCCCAGGTGGTCAGCAAGGTGAAGCCGATCGCCCCCACCAGCAGCGGGAACCACCCGCCGTCGAGCACCTTGGTCATGTTCGCGGCGAAATAGGCCCCGTCCACGATCAGGAACAGCAGCACCACCGGCGCGGCGATCCACCACTTCCATTTCCACACCGCCAGGAACAGCACCGCCATCAGGCAGGTGTCGATCAGCATCGCCCCGGTCACCGCGATGCCATAGGCGGAAGCGAGGTTGGAGGAATTGCGGAACGTCAGCACCAGCACGATCACCGCCGCGCACAGCAGCCAGTTTATCAGCGGAATGTAGATCTGCCCCTGGTGCGTCTGGCTGGTGTGCAGGATCGACAGCCGCGGAATGAAGCCGAGCTGGATCGCCTGATGCGTGATCGAGAACGCCCCCGAGATCACCGCCTGGCTGGCGATGAACGTCGCCGCCGTCACCAGCAGCACCAGCGGCAGCCGCATCGCCTCGGGCGCGAGCATGAAGAACGGGTTCCGGATGGCGTCCGCCGCCTGCGCGTCGCCCATGCCGATGATCATCGCGCCTTGCCCGAAATAGTTGAGCAGCAGCGCCGGCATGACGAACCCGAACCACGACAGCCGCATCGGCCCGCGCCCGAAATGGCCCATGTCGGAATAGAGCGCCTCCGACCCGGTCACCGCCAGCACCACCGAGCCGAGCGCGAGGAACGCCAGCCACTTGTCGATCAGGAAGAACTGGATCGCATACCATGGGTTCAGCGCGATCAGGATTTCCGGGGCCTGCACGATGTGGATCGCGCCGAGCACCGCGATGGTCACGAAATAGACCGTCATCACGGGCGCGAACATCGCCCCCACGCGCGTCGTCCCGCGCTTCTGCAACACGAACAGCCCGACCAGCAGCACCAGCGCGATGGGGATGACCAGCGGCGCCATGCGCGGCTGCACCACCGCGAAGCCTTCCACCGCCGACAGCACCGAAACCGCCGGCGTGATCATGCTGTCGCCATAGAACAGCGCCGTGGCGAAGACCCCCAGCAGCACCGTCAGCCAGCCGTATTTGGACTTGCCGGTGAAGCGCGAAAGCAGCGCCACCAGCGCCAGGCTGCCCCCTTCCCCCTTGTTGTCGGCGCGCATCAGGACGGTGACGTACTGGATCGAGACGATCAGCGTCATCGACCAGAAGATCAGGCTGACGACGCCCAGCACGTGCGCATCGTCGAGCGTCAGCGGATGCGGGCCGACGAATGTCTCACGGAAGGCGTAGAGGGGACTGGTGCCGATGTCGCCGAACACGACACCGATGGCGCCGGCCGCCAGCTTCAGCTTGGTCGACCTTCGCTGGTCCCCGCTTTCAGCGCTCATCGGGATGCCCCTTTTCGCGACTCAGGCGCGGCGAGCGGTGGCCCCTAGCAGGGGCCGCATGGCCCCGCAATGTGGCCGGCGATCATTCCGGCGCGGCCTGCGGGATTTGCCCGCCGGAAGCCAGCAGGCCGTCCAGCCGCTCCAGCCGTTCCTCCAGCGCCGCGCGTCCCGCCGCGTCGGGCGCGCCGCTTGCCAGCGTCGAGGCCCACACCCCGCGCGCATCGCCCAGACGCCCCTGCCGGATCAGCGCCAGGCCGAGGAAATAGCCCGGCCCCAGCGCTCCGGAATCGATGTCCGCGGCCCGACGATAGGCCAGCATCGCGGGCCGGGTCAGCGCGCCCTCGGCGTGCTCGACCAGCACATTGCCCAGCGCCAGCCACGCCTCCTGATCGCGCGGATTCTCGGCCACCGCGCCATCGAGCATCGCCGCCGCTTCCGCATACCGCCCCTGCCGGGCGTAGGCGTCGGCCGTCAGCAGCATCCGGTTGCGCGACCGCGCCCCGTCGGCGATCATTTCCCCGCGCGCCTCGACCAGCGACCAGCCCGCTTCGGAAGAACGGTTCGCCGCCGCCTGCGCCGGCGCGCCGGGCGCGTTCGGGCTCGCCTGCATCGCATAGCCGGCCAGGCCCAGCGCCAGCGCCGCCGCCACCGTCGTCAGTCCGGCGCGCGAGCCGCGCATGGCCAGCGCCGCCGCGCCCAGCGCCGCCAGCGCCAGCAGCACCGCGAGGAGCCAGGTCATCGCGCCCCTCCGATCCTGCGCCGCAGGATGACCGCTCCCAGCGCCAGCAGCAGCAGCGGGACCGCGAACAGCGGCCAGGTGGTGGAACCGAGCGCGGGCTTGTAGCTGACGTACTCGCCATAGCGCTCGACCAGCCAGGCGCGCACCGCTTCCGGCTCTTCCCCGGCGGCGATGCGGGTGCGCACCTGATGGCGCATGTCGCCCGCCATCGGCGCATCGCTGTCGGCGATAGACTGGCTCTGGCATTTCAGGCAGCGCAGCGTTTCCATCAGCGCCTGCGCCCTGGCCTCCAGCGCCGGATCGTCGAGCTGGCGATAGGCATAAGGCGCGGGCGGCAGGCTGTCCTGCGCCGTCGCCGGGACCGCCATGACCGAGGCCAAGACCACCATCGTCATCCCCGCGGTTGCGAAGCACTGCCGAAGGCGGAACGCGGGGATCCAGTAGGCTCTGAGCATAGCGGCAAGAGAGTTGACTGGGTTCCCGCTTTCGCGGGAATGACGAACATGAGGTAGGAAGCGCGCCATCATCCGCCCACCTTCCGCAATTCGGCCAGCAGCACCGGCAGGTCGCGGTCGCGGATGTCGCCGATGTGCTGGTACCGGATCACGCCCGCGCCATCGATCACGAACGTCTCCGGCACGCCCGAAGAGCCGATCGAAAGCTGCACTTCGCTGATGTCGTCCTTGCCGATGCGGCTGAACGGATTGCCGTACGCGGCGAGGAAGCGCGCCACGTCCTCCGGCCGGTCGCGGATGGCCACGGCGACGATGTCCGCCCCGCTCCGCTCCAGCGCCGCGAGCTGCGGCGCTTCCGCCGCGCAGGGAATGCACCAGCTGGCGAAGACGTTGAGCAATCGCGGTTTTCCGTCGGCGAGATCGGCGCTCGACAGGCCCGGCCGGTCGGCAACCGCCGCCGGCAGGTCGAAGGCCGGGATCGCCTCGCCGATCATCGCGCTTTCGACGAATTCGTCCTTCGGCAGCGACAACCGCCAGGCGAACAGCGCGAAGACCGCCGCGGCCAGCGCCACCAGCACCCACAGGAAAACCCGCATCCGGATCATGCGGCATCCTCCACCGCATCCGCCTCGCCTTCCGCCAGCAGCCGGCGGCGTTTCAGGTCGCTCGCCACGCGCCCGACCAGCGCCAGCGCGCCGCCCAGCGCGATCAGCACGCCGCCATACCAGATCCAGGTCACGAACGGCTTCCACCACAGCCGGATCTGCCAGCGTTCGCCTTCCTCCTCGTCGGGCGCCTCGCCGCCGATGACTGCGTAGAGCTGCCCATTCCAGCGGGTCAGGAGCTGCGATTCGCTGGTCTCCTGCGGCGGTGCCCAGAAGCTCGCCGCGTGCGGCGCGACGATCCGCGGCTCGCCGCCTTTGTAGCTTGCCTCCAGCCGCGCCTCCAGCGCTGTCCAGTTGGGGCCAGCCACCGGCATGACCGATTGCAGCGTCACCTCCCACGGGCCCACCGTGGTCGTCTCGCCCGCGCGCGCCGCGACCAGCCGTTCCTTCACGAACGCGGTATCCGCCGCCATGCCGAACAGCGCCACCGCCACGCCCAGATGCGCCACGACCATGCCCCACGTCGCCAACGGCGTCCGGCGCAGCGAGCGTCCCGCCAGCGGCAGCACGCTGCCTACCGCCACCGCCGCGGCAAAGGCCATCCCCAGCACCGGCAGCAGCGCCATGCCCAGCGCCAGCGCCGCCGCCAGCGCCGCCGCGCCGATCGCCGCGACGGCGATCGCCGGCTTCGTCACGCGCGCGAAATCGTCCTTGCGCCAGCGCAGCAGCGGCCCCACCGCCAGCACCGCCAGCATCGGGAAAAAGAAGATCGCGCCGACCGGATTGAAATAGGGCGGCCCGACCGAAACCCGCACGCCGAAAGATTCGGTCAGCAGCGGATAGAGCGTGCCGAGCAGCACGATGGCGAGGATCGCCGACAGCGCCACGTTGTTCACCACCAGCGCGCCTTCGCGGCTCAGCAGGGCGAAGCGCTCGCCTTCGGCGACTGTCCCTGCGCGCATGGCGAACAGCACCAGCGCGCCGCCGATGTAGAGCGCCAGCAGCACCAGGATGAACGCGCCTCGCGTCGGGTCCACGGCGAAGGCGTGGACGCTGGTCAGGATGCCCGACCGCACCAGGAAGGTGCCGAGCATGCTCATCGAGAAGCCGACCACGCCCAGCAGGATGGTCCATGTCCGCAGCGCGTCGCGCGACGCCAGCACGCTCGCCGAATGGAGCAGCGCGGTCGCCGCAAGCCACGGCATCAGGCTGGCGTTCTCGACCGGGTCCCAGAACCACCAGCCGCCCCAGCCAAGCTCGTAATAGGCCCAGTAGCTGCCCGCCGTGATGCCCAGCGTCAGGAACACCCACGCGCCCAGCACCCACGGGCGCATCACCCGCGCGAAGTCCGGCGTCACCTGCCGCGTCAGCAGCGCGCCCACCGCGAAGCTGAACGCCACCGACAGCCCGACATAGCCGACATAGAGCGTCGGCGGGTGCATCGCGACGCCGATGTCCTGCAACAGCGGGTTCAGCCCCATGCCGTCGGCCGGGGCCGGATTCAGCCGCTCGAACGGGTTGGAACTGAGCAGGATGAAGGCGTAGAAGCCTGCGGCGACGAAAGCCTGCGCCGCCAGCGTCGCCAACATGGTCCTTTCCGGCAGCCGCCGCTCGACCAGCGCGATCAGCCCGCCGGCCAGCGCCATGACCGTGATCCACAGCATCATGGAGCCTTCGTGGTTGCTCCATGCGCCGGCGAACTTGAAGATGAACGGCTTGGCCGAATGCGAATTGTTCGCCACCAGCGCCACCGACATGTCGGAGCGGACGAACAGCAGGATCAACGCGCCGAACGACAGCGCGCACAGCAGCGCCTGGACCAGCGCCGCCGGGCGCGCCAGCGCCGCCAGCGGCGAATCCGCCCGCGCCACGCCCGCCGCCCCGGCCAGCAGTTGCAGCCCGGCAAGCGCGGCGGCGAGCCACAATGCGGCAAGGCCCAGCTCGGCGATCATTCGGTTTCCGCGACCGCCTGGCGCTTCTGCGCCTCGGTCATGTCCTCCAGTTCGCGCGGCATGTAGTTCTCGTCATGCTTGGCGAGCAGTTCGTCGGCCCTGAACGTGCCGTCGGCCTGGAGGGAACCTTCCGCCACCACGCCCGACCCTTCCACGAACAGGTCGGGCAGGATGCCGGCAAAGACCACCGGAATGCGCGCCTCGCCGTCACCGACGACGAAATCGACCGTCACGCCGTCGGGCCGCATGCGCAGCGATCCCGCCTCGACCATGCCGCCCAGCCGCACCGCCTGCCCCACCGCGGGCGGAGCGGCGGCCATGTCGCTCGGCACGTAGAAATAGCTCGCCTGGTTGCGCAGCGCCCATGCCGCCAGCAGCCCCGCGCCGACCAGCGCCACCAGCGCGATCGCGACCAGCACCAGTCGCTGGTGCTTGGGTTTGAACGCCGCGTTCATTTCTCCCGCGCCTTTCCCCGCCGCCGCTCGGCCGCGCGCATCGCCAGCCAGCTCCAGCCGACCAGCGCCAGCGTCGCCAGCACCGTCACCGCGTAGGCGGCAAGGACGAAGGTCCACTGGTCGAGCCCTTCGCGCATCAGGCTTCCAGCGCCTTGCGCCGCAGCCGCGCCTCGGCCTGGATTTCGGCCAGCAGCGCGCGCATCCGCGCCAGCACCACGCCGCCGAACAGCAGGCTGAAGCCCAGCGTCCCGATCAGCAGCGGCGTCAGGTACACCGGATCGATGGTGGAGTTGCCCATCGTCAGGCTCGGCGGCTGGTGCAGCGAGTTCCACCACACGACCGAGCGGTTGATGATCGGCACGTTGATCGCTCCCACCAGCCCGAAGATCGCCACGATCCGGCTCGACGCGCCCTCCCGCGCCACCGCGCCCGACAGCGCGATATAGCCGAAGTAGAGGAACAGCAGCACCAGCATCGATGTCAGCCGCCCGTCCCACACCCACCACGTGCCCCAGGTCGGGCGGCCCCAGATCGAGCCGGAGGCGAGGCACACGGCGGTGAACACCGCGCCCGGCGCAGCGCAGGCCCGCGCGGCGATTCCGGCCAGCGGGTGACGCCAGACCAGCTCCACCGCGCTGGCGATGGCGATGGCGGTCCAGCCCCCCATGCCGAGCCACGCGGAAGGCACATGGATGAACAGAATCCGCACCGTATCGCCCATCAGGCGGTCGGGCGGAACCGGGCCGAACAGGCCCCAGGCCACTGCCCCGCTCGCCAGCGCCAGCCCCGACAGCAGCAGCGCCGGCGTCAACCAGCGGGCGATTCTCAGGAAGCGGGCAGGATTGGCGAAGCCGTGCATGGTCCGTCAGGCGCTAGTTCGCGCCGCTTTGGCAGGTGCCGCCCCGCCGGGCAAGGGTGAAGGACAGGAATCGGACTTTGTCAACGAATAGTAGTTTCAGGCCCGACCGATCAGCCGCTGCGCCATCCGGTCCGCGACCACGTCGGCGGACAGGCCGCCGGCCTCGCTCTCCTCCCAGATCGCGCGCAGCCGGGCGGGAATCTCCCCGATGCGGCGCAGCACTTCGGCGGTGTCGAACGGCGTCCCGTCACGCCGGCCGAGGTATTCGAGGCTGACGTTGATGATCCCCCCGGCGTTGATGACATAATCCGGCGCATAGAGAATCCCCCGCTCCGCCAGCTTCGCGCCGTGCTCGCGCCGTGCGAGCTGGTTGTTCGCCCCGCCGGCCACGATCGCGCAATCGAGCCGGGCGATGCCGTCGTCGTCGAGAATCGCCCCCAGCGCGTTGGGGCTGAACACGTCGCAGGCCGTGCCCATGATCGCGTCCGCCGCCACTGCTTTCCCGCCGGTTTCGACCGCCAGCGCCTCGGCCTTCGCGGGTTCGATGTCCGCCACCGTCAGCCGCGCCCCGTCGCGCGCCAGCAGCCGCGCCGCGCCGCCGCCCACGCTGCCGCAGCCCTGCAACGCCACATGCACGCCCCGCATGTCGTCGCGGCCCAGCTTGTGCGCCACCGCCGCCTTGATGCCGAGGTAGATGCCGTGCGCGGTGAACGGCCCCGGATCGCCGCCCGCGTTCCCATCCGCGACCGGCAGCCCGCAGACATGCCGGGTCCGCTCGCCAATGGCGACCATGTCCGCCTCGCGCGCGCCGACGTCCTCGGCCGTCACGTAGCGGCCGCCGAGCGCCTCGACCGCATCGCCGAACGCCGCCAGCATCCCTGGGGTCCTGGTCCGGTCGGCATCGAGCAGCACCACCGCCTTGCCGCCGCCCATCGGCAGCCCCGCCATCGCATTCTTGTAGCTCATGCCCCGGCTCAGCCGCAGCGCATCGCGCATCGCGCCTTCGGGCCGGGCGTAATGCCAGAAGCGGGTTCCCCCGGCCGCCGGGCCAAGATGGGTCGAATGCAGCGCGACGATTGCCGAAAGGCCGGAGGCCCGGTCCTGTACGAACTGCACCAGCTCGTGCTCGTCGAAATCCGGTTCGGTCCAGAAAGCCGCCATGCCGTTGTCCCCAAGGGTCTCGCAGGCGGCCAGAAGAAGGGGGAATGGGGCGATTGACGGGATCCGAACCCGCGACCTCCGGTACCACAAACCGGCGCTCTAACCAACTGAGCTACAATCGCCGCAACCCATGCCGCCACGCTGTGCGAGGGCGGCTGTCAGGCAGCCGCGCCGGGCCGTCAAGCCCGTTCGGCGCGGGGGCGAGCCTGTTGCACATGCGGCTCGCCAAGCAAAGCGAAATGTTGGCCCGCAAAGCGGCTCGCGCAACTATCTTACGCTCTGTTCGGCGGCTATTGTCGGCGCATGGCGAATCCGGGCGCAACCACTGCCGAGACTCTGCTGGCCTACCCCGGCATGCGCCGCGTCCCCACGCCGCGCGCCGAACTGTTCGACCGGCCCGGCTTCCTGTCGCCGGCCCTGTGCGCCGCGCTCATCGCCCTGATAGAGCAGGACCGCCGCCCCTCGACCATCGCCGATCCCAACGGCGACCACTACTTCCGCACCAGCGAAACCTGCGATCTGCCGGCCGAAGAGCCCGCCGTGCGCGAACTGGAGGGACTGCTCTTCGCGCTCAACGGCATCGATCCGGCTCACGGCGAGCCGGTGCAGGGCCAGCGCTATGCCGTGGGGCAGGAATTCAAAGCCCACACCGACTACTTCGAACCGGGCGGGCAGGATTTCCAGCAATTCTGCTCGGTCGCCGGGCAACGCACCTGGACCTTCATGGTCTATCTCAACGATGTCGAGGCTGGCGGCGCGACGCGCTTCAAGGTCGTCGACAAGATGTTTCGCCCCGACGCCGGCAAGCTGGTGTGCTGGAACAACCACCGCCCCGACGGCACGCTCAACGCCGCCACGCTCCATCATGGCATGAAGGTGCGCAAGGGCGTGAAATACGTGATAACCAAATGGTATCGGGAGAAGCCCTGGGGATGGTGAGAGACGGCGCGTGCCATTGCGGCGCGGTGAGATTCACGGTCGAGCTGGAAGAGCCGCTGCGCGGCGCGCGGTGCGACTGCTCGATCTGCGCAATGAAAGGCGCGGTCACCGTCGGCGCGCCGCTCGCCGCCCTGACGATAGTGGAAGGCGAGGACCTGCTGACGCTCTACCGGTTCAACACCGGCGTCGCGCGGCACTGGTTCTGCTCGCGCTGCGGCTCCTACACCTTCCACCGGCGCCGCTCCGATCCGGATACCTACGGCGTCAACGTCGCCTGCCTCGGCCTCAGCCCCTACCACGACTTCCCCGACGTCGCCGTGGTCGACGGCATCAACCACACCCGCGACACCGGCAAAGCGCGCGTGGCCGGCAGGTTGAGGTTCGAGGAGACAGGCGACTGATCGGCGTCTTGCGGAACATGCCTGATGCGCATATCCTATGCGCATGAATATTCCGCACCGAACGCACAAGTCTGCCCGGCGACCCACCAACGTCTCGCTCGACGGCGCCCACCTCGCCGAAGCGCGCGAACTGGGCATCAATATCTCGCAAGCTTGCGAACGCGGGCTGGTTGCCACGCTCGCCGAGGAGCGCGCGCGTCGCTGGAAGGAAGAGAACCAGGAGGCGATGGAGAGTTTCAATCGCTACATCGAGGCGAACGGTTTGCCGCTCGAAGACTATCGCCTTTTCTAAAAGTGTCGCAGTTCGACATCCATAGGCTCGCTCGCCATCGTCGGCTGGTGGTCGATTGTCAGTCCGACCTGCTCGACCACATCGAGACTCGCTTCGTGATCCCCCTCATACCGATTGCCGACGCGCCTTCGCCGACAGGGCACCTCAATCCGGTCGTCTCCTACGACAATCGGGAGTACATGCTGCTTACCCAAACCGCTTCGGCTGTGAACAAGCGCGATCTCGGCCCAGCGCTCGGCTCGCTCGAGGCTTGCCGCCTCGAGATCGTTCGCGCCATCGACCTGCTCATTACCGGCGTCTGACCGTTACAAACGAACAGGGCGGCCCCGCAGGACCGCCCCCATCGTCTCACAGTGAAGTGCCGGATCAGCTCTTCTTGAGCGTCAGCCCGCCGAAGCGCTTGTTGAACTGCGCCACGCGGCCACCCTGGTCGACCTGGCGCTGGCCGCCGGTCCACGCGGGGTGGCTGGTCGGATCGATGTCGAGCGTCAGCGTGTCGCCCTCGCTGCCCCAGGTGGAGCGGGTCTCGAACACGGTGCCGTCGGTCATCTGCACCTTGATCGTGTGATAGTCGGGATGAATGTCGGCCTTCATGGGTCAAGTCCTTCGTGCATGAGGCCGGTACCGACCGGCCGGGCAATGTCGGGAAAGGCGCGCGCCTAGTCGGGATTGCTCCAGAAAGCAACCCGATTGGGGCATCATTTGTCGCCTCAGGCGCCGGCGGGACCATCCGGTCCCTTGGCTACCCCGCCATAAGGCGCGGCGCGCGGTCGCGCTTGCGGGCCGCTGGTCGCAGCCCGAACCACTCCACTCATCGGCGCTGGTCCGGTCGGCGGCACGCCGACCGCAAGGCCGAACGGCCGCCCGGAACCCCGGACTTGATCCGGGGGGAGGGAGTAGCACCGAGGACGAGCGCCCGGATGGGCGCTCGCAAATATCAAGAAACCGGGTCCGCCACCATCGCAGTAAACTGCACCTCGCACGTCACCTTGCCTTCGACGCTGGCCTTGCCCCAGAACTTGCATACCCGCGCGCGTTTCTGGACGAAGCCGACGTTGAGGTCGAGCAGGCAGCCAGGCTCCACCGGGGCGCGGAACTTGGCTTCCTCGATGGCCATGAAATAGACCAGCTTGCCGCTGCCGGCGAGCTCCAGCGTCTCGATCGCCAGGATCGCGGCCGCCTGCGCCAGCGCTTCGATCTGCAACACGCCGGGCATGATCGGCCGGCCGGGGAAATGGCCCTGGAAGAACTGCTCGTTGAAGCTGACCGCCTTTACCGCGTGGATCTCCTCGTCGATCTTCAGGCTCTTGACCCGATCGACCAGCAGCAGCGGATAGCGATGCGGCAGGGCATTGAGGATCTGCGCGATGTCGTAGCTGCGCGCGGTCTCCTGCGATGCTTCGTTCATGCCGGGATCAACGCCCCTGGACGGCGGGCTGGGCGGCCGGAGGCGTCGCGGCGGGAGCGGCGGCGGCCGCGCCCTCCTGCGCCTGGGCCTGGGCCTGCTGCTGCGCGGCCGCGACGAGCACCTGCTGCACCTCCTGGTACATCTGGACCGATTGCTGCTGCGGCCGCCAGCCTTCGGGCACGGCGGTCGTCACGGTCGGGACGCGCGTGTTGAGCGCGGCGGTGATCCTCGGCGTCAGGTCCACCGCCTCGGCGGCATAGACCGCCGACGCAGGGGTCAGGATCAGCTGCACGTTGTTCTGCGTCACCACTTCCTGCATCACCGCACTGAACTGCAACAGGATCTGCTCGATCGCATAGACGCGCGCCTGGGTGATCGGCGCCTGGGTCTGGGCGATCGTCTGGTCGATGGTCTGGAGCTGCTGCATCACAGCGGTGTTCTGCTGCGCGGCGGTCTGCTCGGCTTCGCTCAGCTCGCCGTTGTTGTCGGTATCGAACTGACGGATCAGCGCCGTGCGCTCATCCTGGCTCTGCTCCAGCTGGGTGCGCTGCGCCTGGAAGGTGGTGCCGATCTGGGTATAGGCGGTCTGGAGCGCCTGCGATCCGGCGATGGCGATGGCCGGTTCGGCGATGGCGACGCCGTTGACCTGGGCCGAAGCCGGAACGGCGGCCAGGGCCAGTGCGGCAATGGTGGCTGAGGCGGCGGCGGACGAGAGAAGAGTTTTCATCAGAACGCTGTTCCTACGTTGAAGGAGAATGTCTTGGTGTCGTCGCCTTCCTGCTTCAGGATCGGATAGGCGATGTCGATGCGGAACGGCCCGAACGGGGAGTTCCAGTTGATTCCGAAGCCGATCGACAGGCGCGGCTTCCAGGTATTGCCGTAGAACTGCTCGACGAACGGCGGCAGCGAACTGCCGAGCGCGGTGTTGCTGTTGCTGGTCAGGCACGCCGGCGGATTGGGGTTGGTCGGGCTGGTCACCACGGTCACGTCGCCGTTCGCGGTGCCGGGCGTGCATACGCCGTCGTCGTTGGGGGCGGCAACGTTGATCTGCGTGTAAAGCGCATCGCCGTCGGCGTTGCGGGTCGGAATGAATATCCCGTCGGGATAGGGGCTGTTGGTCAGCGTCGGTCGCTTGACCCCGAACACCGCGCCCACATCCATGAACAGCGATGGCCGCAGACCCATTTCGCGCATGCCCGAACTGATCGGGATTTCCAGCTCCAGCGTGCCGCGATACATCGCGGTCCCGCCCAGCGCGTCGTCCTGCGTGGTATCGTCGTCGATGGGGCGCAAAGTGGCGGTACCGTCCTCATCGGTCGTATAGAACCGGCGGACCACGCGCGGGCCAATGCCGCGAATGTCGAACCCGCGCACCTGCCCTTCGCCGAGGAAGAAACGGTCGGTCAGACGCACGTCGTCGTTGCCGGGGCCGCGGTCCTTCAGGCCCTTGATGAGGCCGCTCTCGACCCTGGCGGAGAAGATGAACCCGCTGCCGAGCGACCAGTACTTCGCGGCCTCGCCAACGAATTTGGCGTAGCGTGTCGAGCCGCCGAGCCCGGCGAAATCGACGCTCACCACCGCGCGCTCGCCGCGCGTGGGGCGGATGCCGTTGTCCAGCGTATTATAGATCAGCGACAACCCGAGGACCGAACTGGTGCGCGTGCCGATGGCGTCGCACAGGTAACGGCCCGCCAGCAGCGGCTCGCACTCGCGCACGCCGTCACCGTCGAAATCGCCGAAGAACTGGTTCTCGTCGATCGTCACCTTCTCGTGATTGAACATGTATCGGCCAAGGACCGAAAGATATTCCGTCAAAGGCACGCCCACGCGCAGCTGGGTGCCGGTGGTCGCCGAATCGTAGGTCGCCGTCGCCCGGCTGTAATAGCCGTTGTTGTAGTCGCGGCGGTAGAGGTCGAGCCCGGCCGAGATGTTCTTGTCGAACACGTAAGGTTCGGTGAAGCTGATGTTGCCCGAGCGCGAATAGCGCGAATAGTTGAGGCCCAGCCCCACGGTCTGGCCGCGGCCGCGGAAGTTCCGCTGGCGGATCGAGCCCTGGAACACGAAGCTTTCGAGGCTGGAAAAGCCCGCCGACAGCGACAGCTCGCCGGTCGCCTGTTCCTGCACGTTGGCTTCGAGCACGATGCGGTCGGGCGCGCTGCCGTCGACCTGCGTGATCTCGAAGTTCTCCTGGAAATAACCCAGCGAGTTGATCCGCGCGGTCGACCGCCGCACCGACAGCGAGTTGAAGGCATCGCCTTCGGCCAGGCGGAACTCGCGCCGCACCACCTTGTCCTGCGTCAGCGTGTTGCCGTTGACGTCGACCCGCTCGACATAGGTGCGCGGCGCTTCGTTGATCTGGAACACCACGCTCATCGTCAACCCGTCGGGATTGCGGCTGAACTGCGGGCGCACGTCGGCGAAGGCATAGCCGAACGTGCCGGCCGTCTCGCTGAGCTGCTCGATCGTGTCCTCGACCAGCTTGGCGTTGTACCAGTCGCCCTCGTTCATCGGCAGCGCCCTGGTCATCCGCTCGCTGTCGAAGTCGCGCAACTGGCTCTCGACCGATACATCGCCGAACTTGTAGCGCTCCCCTTCCTCGACCACGTAAGTGATGATGAAGTCGCGCTTGTCGGGGGTCAGTTCGGCCACCGCCGAAACCACCCGGAAATCGACATAGCCGTTCTCGAGGTAGAACGCGCGGATCTGCTGCTGGTCGTAGGCCAGCCGGTCGGGGTCGTAGCTGGTGTTGGAGCTGAACAGCGACAGCAACCCCTTGTCGACGCTGGTCAGCATCTCGGAGCGCAAGTCCCCGTCCGAAAACTGCTCGTTGCCGATGATGTTGATCTGGCGGACCTTGGACTTGGGCCCCTCGTTGATCTCGAACACCACGTCGACGCGGTTCTGGTCGAGCTGGACCATCTGCGGTTCGACCGTGGCGGCGAAGCGGCCCTGGCGCTTGTACAGCTCGATGATGCGGGCCACGTCGGCGCGAACCTTTGAACGGGTGAAGATCTGCCGCGGCGCCAGCTTGATCTCAGGCAGGATCTTGTCGTTCTTGAGCCGCTTGTTGCCCTCCAGCACTATGCGGTTGATGACCGGGTTCTCGGTCACCGAGATGACGACGTTGCCGTCGTTGTTGCGGATGCTGAAGTCGGCGAACAGCTCGGTCGCGGCCAGATCCTTCAGCGCCTGGTCGGCCGCCGCCGCGGTATAAGTATCGCCCGGCCGCAACTGGATGTAGCTGACGATCGTCGCCGGCTCCAGCCGCTGCGCGCCCGCGACCGCGATCGACCGGATTACTTCGCCTTCCGGGGCGGGCGCCGCGCTCGGGGCCGGCGTCGGTGCGGGCGCCGGCTGCGCGGCCGGGGCTTCCCCTTCCTGCGCCAGGGCGGCACCGGGCACGCCCGCGAGGATCGTGCACCCCATAAGGGCTGTGGCGAAATGCGTGGCTGCGATCGTCTTGGCCCTACCGCTCATGTTCCGTCCGTTCTTTCGCCGCCGCCTTTCGCGACGATGCGATCCAATTTCGGCCACGGAGCCGTCACGCCGACTGCGCGATGTGCGCCCTTGCCCGATGCACGGGAGCCAATCAAGCGAACAAGCCGGGTAATGCGACGCTCAGTGCCTTCTTCGTTCCCACTCGCTGGCGCGGAGGCGGCGATCCCGCCCTCCTATCCGCCGAACACGTCCAGCGAAGCCACGTCATTGATCGTGACGAACAGCATCAGCGCGAGCACGAAAGCTATGCCGGTGCGGAACGCCCACTCCTGACTGCGCGGGCTGGCCGGCTTCCGGCGCACCGCCTCGGCCGCGTAAAAAGCCAGGTGCCCGCCGTCGAGGGCCGGAATTGGCAGCAGGTTAATGAATGCCAAGTTAATTGAAATCAGCGCCGCGAAGCTGGCGAAATTGAGCCATCCGAGGCTCAGCTGCTCACCTGAGAACTTGGCGATCTTGATCGGCCCGCCCAGTTCCTCCACCGATCTGCGGCCGGTGACGATCTGCCAGATTCCGGTGACCATCATCTGGACGATCTCGCCGGTCTGCCGCACGGCCAGCCCGACCGATTCGACCGGCCCGACCGGGACCACTTGCCCGCCCCCCGAACCCACGCCGATCTGCCCGATGCGGAACTCGTTGCCGAACCGGTCGCGCTCCTGCACCGAACGGATGACGACGGCGAAACGCAGCAACTCGCCCCCGCGCTCCACTTCGACGGCCACCGTCTCGCCGGGATGCGGCACGACCCGCGCGCGCAAATCGTCGAAATCCTCGATCGGGCGGCCGTCCATGGCAACGACGCGGTCGCCGACCTCGATGCCCGCTTCGGCCGCCGCGCCGTCTTCCGTCAGCATCGCCACCACGGGCGCCACCTCGAGCTTGCCGAAAGCAAGGTTGAACGACGCCAGGATGGCGATCGCCACCAGGAAATTGGTCGCCGGGCCGGCGAACACGATCAGCGCGCGCTGCCACAGCGGCTTGGACTGGAAGGTGCGGGCTCTTTCATGTTCGGGCAGGGCCAGCCATTCCTCGCTCGGCTGGCTCGCCGGGTTCATGTCGCCCGCGAACTGGACATAGCCGCCGAGCGGCAGCGCGGAGAGCTTCCAGCGCGTGCCGCGGCTGTCGGTCCACCCGGCCAGCTCCTTGCCGAAGCCAACGGAAAAGGCGTCGGCCTTCACCCCGAACCAGCGCCCGACCAGGTAGTGGCCCAGCTCATGCACCGTCACCAGCGGCCCCAGCACCAGCAGGAAGCCGACGATCCACATCCACCAGGGCACGCTCTCGAACAACTCAGGCAAGCTCCAGCATTCCGGCCACCCGCGCGCGCGCTTCGGCATCGACGGCAAGCACGTCGTCTAGGCTATCGGGCGCGGGGGGGAAATTGCATGACAAAGTCCGCTCGACCAATGCCGAGATGTCGGTGAACGCGATCTGACCGGCGAGGAAGGCGGACACCGCCACCTCGTTCGCCGCGCTCAGCACTGCCGGGGCCGCGCCGCCCGCGTGGGCCGCCTCGCGGGCCAGGCGGGTTGCGGGAAAGCGTTCCTCGTCCGGCGGAAAAAAGCTCAGGTTGCCGAGCGCGGCAAGATCGAGGGGCGCGCATGGCGTATCCATCCTCGCCGGCCAGGCCAGGCACGATGCGATCGGCACGCGCATGTCGGACGGGCCCAGCTGCGCCAGCGTCGATCCGTCGCGATATTCGACCATCGAATGCACCACGCTCTGCGGGTGGACCACGATCCGCAGCTTGTCGAGGCCCACGGGAAACAGCCGGTGCGCCTCGATATACTCAAGGCCCTTGTTCATCATCGTCGCGGAATCGACCGTGATCTTCGCGCCCATGCTCCAGTTAGGATGCTTGAGCGCCTGCTCCGGGCGCGCGGCCTTGAGCGCGCTCCAGCTCCATTCGCGGAACGGACCGCCGCTCGCCGTCAGGGTGATCGAGCGGACATCGGCCACGTCGTTGCCCTGCAAGCACTGGAAGATCGCATTGTGCTCGCTGTCGGTCGGCAGCAGCGTCGCCCCGTGGCGCGCCACTGCGGCGGTCATCACCTCGCCGGCCGAAACCAGCGCTTCCTTGTTGGCCAGCGCGACCACGCCGCCCTGCTCGATCGCCGCCATCGTCGGGGCCAGCCCGGCGCAGCCGACGATCGCCGCCACCGTCACGTCCGCCCCGCCCCGCGCCGCATCGCACAGCGCCGCCGCGCCGCCCGCGGCCGCGATTCCGGTCCCGGCGAGCGCCTCGCGCAGTTCCGGCAGGCAGCCCTCGTCGCCCACCACCGCCAGCTCGGCGTCGAACTCGCGCGCCAGCCGCGCCAGTTCGGCCGCCTGGCAATTCGCCGTCAGCGCCACCACCCGCCACGCCTCGCGATTGCGGCGTATCAGGTCGAGCGTCGAAGCGCCGATGGAACCGGTCGCGCCAAGGATCGTGATCGAACGCATCGGTTCCTGGGATCCTAGGGCGCCATCGTCGTCGCGATGATCCCGGCGACGATCGCCACCGGGACGAGGCCGTCGATCCGGTCGAACACCCCGCCATGGCCTGGAATGAGGCGCGAGCTGTCCTTCACGCCGGCGCGCCGCTTGAGCCAGCTTTCGAAGAAATCGCCCGCCTGCGCCACCACCGCCAGCCCCGCGCCGAGCGCGATCGCGCCGGTCACGTTCTGCGGCGAGAGATTGAGCCCGATCTCGAACCGGGGCGGGAACCACCGCGGCGGCTCGTCGATGGCCATGACCCACAGGAACACCCACGCCGCCGCCGCGACCATGCCGCCCGCCAGCCCGGCCCAGGTCTTCGACGGGCTGATCGCGGGCGCGATCTTCGGCCCGCCGACAATGCGCCCGGCGAAATAGGCTCCGGTGTCGGTGAAAATCGTCACCCCCAGCGCCAGCACCAGCAGGAACGTGCCCGCCCCCGTCAGGATCATCGCCGCCAGCCCGAAATAGGCCGCGCCGGCTGCTATCGCGAGGGCGCGTAACGGCAGGCTTGGCGTCGCCAGCAGCACCAGCCGCGCAAACTCCAGGAACGCCGCCAGCGCCACCACAGCGATGAACGCGTCGAGCACCGCGCCGCCGAGGCAGATCGCCCCGATCGCCAGCGCCAGCATGACCAGCGCGGAAACCAGCCGCAGCGGCAGGTCCGATCCGGATGCCGGGCCGCGAACGATATTACCGGCCGCCATAGCGACGCTCCCTTCCGGCGAAACTGGCCAGCGCCTCTTCGAGATGCGCGACCGTGAAATCGGGCCATAGCACATCCGTGAACCACATTTCCGCATAAGCGGCCTGCCACAGCAGGAAATTCGACAGGCGCACTTCGCCCGAGGTGCGGATCAGCAGGTCGAGCGGCGGCAGGTCGGCGGTGTAGAGGTTGGCGGCGATCGTTTCCGGCGTGACCGCGCCCTGCTCCGCCGCCTTCGCCGCCGCGCGGGCGATCTCCTGCTGCGAACCGTAGTTCAGCGCCACCGCAATCGTCTTGTCTCCGCCCGCCGTGCGCTCCAGCGCGTCCTCGATCATTGCGACAATATCGGCATCCATCACGCTGTAATCGCCGAGTATCTTCAGCCGCACGCCATTGGCGATGAAGTCCGGCAGGTCGCTCCTGATGAAGGCCCGCATCAGCCCCATCAGGTCGGAAATCTCGTCCTCGGGCCGCTTCCAGTTCTCCGACGAGAAAGCATAGAGCGTCAGGCAGTCGAGCCCCAGCGGCCCGATTCCGCGCACCAGCCGCCGCACCGCCTCCACGCCGCGCTTGTGGCCCATCGCGCGCGGCAGCCGCCGCCGCTTCGCCCAGCGCCCGTTGCCGTCCATGATGATCGCCACATGCCGCGCGCCGTGGGAAAGCCCCTCCCGTTGGCCCTGCGGGCCAGCTTCGCTTCCAGGGGAGGGGTTGGGGCGGGGGCTGTCGGGGTCGAGGGACGCGTCACAAGCCCCACCCCCAGCCCCTCCCCTGAAGGGGAGCGGAGAAGACTCGCTCACTGGGTCAGGATTTCCTTTTCCTTGTGCTCGGCCGCCGCATCCACTTCGGCCACGAAGCGGTCGGTCAGCTTCTGCACTTCCTCTTCCTTGCGCTTGCGCTCGTCTTCGGAAATGTCCTTCTTCTTCTCGTCTTCCTTCAGCGCTTCCATGCCGTCGCGGCGCACGTTGCGGATCGCGATCTTGGCCTTCTCCGCATATTGCCCGGCCAGCTTCGCCAGTTCCTTGCGCCGTTCGGCGGTCAGGTCCGGCAGCGGCAGGCGCAGCGTCTGGCCGTCGATCATCGGGTTGAGGCCCAGGTTGGCGTGGGCGATGCCCTTCTCCACCGCTGTCACGTTGGCCTTGTCCCACACCTGCACGCTCAGCATGCGCGGCTCGGGCGCGGAAACCGTCGCCACCTGGTTGAGCGGCATCATCGAGCCGTAGACCTCGACCACCACCGGATCGAGCAGCGCCACGTTGGCGCGCCCGGTGCGCAGGCCCCCGAGGTCGCTTTTCAGGCTTTCGACCGCGCCTGTCATCCGGCGTTCGATATCGTCTTTGTCGTAGCGGGCCATTGTCAGCCTTCCTTCCGCACTATCGTCTGCACGCCTTCGCCGGCCAGCACGCGGGCGAGATTGCCCTTCTCGCGGATCGAGAAGACCACGATCGGGATCTCGTTGTCGCGGCACAGCGCCACGGCGGAGGCGTCCATCACTCTCAGGTTGTCCGCAAGCACCTTGTCGTAACTCACGGTGTTGTAACGCTTCGCGTCGGGCTTCTTCTTCGGGTCGGCGTCATAGACGCCGTCCACGCTGGTGCCCTTGAGCAGCGCATCGCACTTCATTTCGGCCGCGCGCAGCGCCGCGCCGCTGTCGGTGGTGAAATAGGGGCTGCCCACGCCGGCGGCGAAGATCACGATGCGGCCCTTCTCCAGGTGCCGTTCCGCCCGGCGGCGGATCACCGGCTCGCACACCTGGTCCATCTGCACCGCCGATTGCACCCGCGTATGCACGCCCAGTTGCTCCAGCGCATTCTGCATCGCCAGCGCGTTCATCACCGTCGCCAGCATGCCCATGTAATCGGCCTGCGCCCGGTCCATCCCCTGCGCCGCGCCCGCCATGCCGCGAAAGATATTGCCGCCGCCGATGACGAGGCAGATCTCGAGGCCGGAATCCTGCGCCGCCTTCACTTCGGCCGCCAGCTCGGCCACGATCGCCGGGTCGATCCCGAACTGCCGTTCCCCCATCAGCACTTCGCCCGAAAGCTTCAACAACACGCGCTTGACGGCGGGCATGGTCATGGGACGCAAATCTCTCCGGTGTCAGGAAATCGCCGCCCTTATAGAGCGCGCCTTGCCCCTGCCAAGGCCCATCCCCCGGCGCCCATGCCCGGCAATCACCGCACGGTTCCGCTTCCGGGCCCGCCCACTTGTGTGTTAACCATTTCGTGGATCGTATCGCCGCCGGGAGACTCATGGTGTCCAGACCCCTTGCCGCCACAGCCGCCGGGCTGTGCCTTGCCCTTGCGGCCCCCGCGCTGTCCCAGTCCGCCGCGCAGCAGCCTGCGCTCACCGCCGAACAGGCCATCCAGCTCTTCGCGGAGGCGGGCTTCCCGGTACAGGACGGCGCGCCGGTCAACCGCTGCGGCAAGCCTTCCAACCCGCGCATCGCCTTCGTCGATCTCAACGCCGACGGCGCGGCGGAGGCGCACATCGCCGATGTCGATCCCGCCTGCTACGGCAAGCCGGGGGCCTACTTCGCCATCCTGGCGCAGCAGCCGGACAAGAGCTGGAAACGCCTGATCGCCGAAGACGGCATCGTCGGCTTCCAACGGACGCGAAGCAGCGGGTGGAACGATCTTTCGCTCGAAGCGCGCGATTCGGATTGCCCCGGCGCCCGCCGCTTCAACGGTACCGACTACGGCACAACCGCCTGCGGCCTCACCGTCGCCGCCGCGCTCGCACCGGCCGACGCGCCAGCCGCCACCCCCGCGGCGCAGACGGGCGCGCTCACCGGCACGCGCACCGAACAGATCGCGCAACTGTTCCGCAACATCGTCGGGGCCACACAAACGCGCAGCTGGGACGCCGCCATGGCCGCATTCGCCGGCGCGAAATGGCAGAGTCGCACGACCCACTCGCGCAACTGGTTCGGATCGACCGTCACGCAAGGCGGCACGATCGAGATCGGAGGGGCGATCTATGGCGTCGACATCGGCGGCACCGAGACCCGGATCAACACAATCCTGTTCGATTCCCCCGGTGACGACCAGATGGAATGGGGCGCGATAGAAGCCGCGATGCGCGCCCTCGGCATGCAATCGAACAACATCGGTTGTCACAGCCCCAGCGGCTTCGGCTGGGTCCGCCTTACCGCCGATGGCCACAGCGCCATCCTGCACAAGTCGGTCAACTACGGCTCGGCAGTCCCCAGCACCGACATCTACTCGTTCACTCCCGACAATCCGTTCGACGGGAAGACGGAGGCGCAAGTCGCGGCTGACCGCAGCCTGTGCTGACCGGCTGAAAGAAAAAGGCCGCCAGGCTCTCGCCCGGCGGCCTTCCGTTTATTTCACTCCGGCCGACAGCGTCAGCCGGCGACCGCCGCAGCCACTTCGGCAGCGAAATCGGTCTCTTCCTTCTCGATACCTTCGCCGAGCTGGAAGCGGACGTAGTCCTTGAGCACGATCGGCTTGCCGGCTTCCTTGCCCGCCTGGGCAACGACGTCGGAGACCGGCGTCTTGTTGTCCATCACGAACAGCTGGCTCAGCAGCGCGTTCTCCTTGGCGAACTTCTTCACCGCGCCTTCGACCATCTTGGCCTGCACTTCGGCCGGCTTGCCGCTCTCGGCCGCCTTTTCCGCCGCGATCTTGCGCTCGCGCTCGATCACTTCGGCGTCGAGGCCGTCGGCGTCGAGCGCCTGCGGGAACGCGGCCGCGATATGCATCGCCAGCTGTTTGCCCAGCGCTTCGAGAACGCCCGCGTCGGCCTCGCTCTCCAGCGCCACGAGCACGCCGATCTTGCCGAGGTTCGGGGCCTGCGCGTTGTGCATGTAGGGCACGACCACGCCCTGCGACACGGTCACGCTCTTCATCCGGCGAAGCTGCTGGTTCTCGCCGATGGTGGCGACGTTGTTGGTCAGCTTCTCGCCCACGGTCCCGCCGCCCGGCCAGGCGGCGTCCTTCAGCGCCTCGATGTCGTCGGAGCCGAGCGACAGCGCCGCTTCGGTCGCATTGCGCACGAAGTCCTGGAACTGGTCGTTCTTGGCCACGAAGTCGGTCTCGGAATTGACTTCCACCGCCACGCCGCGCGTGCCGGAAACGGCCACGCCCACCAGCCCTTCAGCGGCGGTGCGGCTGGATTTCTTGGCGGCGGCGGCAAGGCCCTTGGCGCGCAGCAGGTCGACGGCGGCTTCCATGTCGCCGCCGGTCTCGTCCAGCGCCTTCTTGCAGTCCATCATCCCGGCGCCGGTGCGCTCGCGGAGATTCTTCACGTCTGCGGCTGTGTAAGCCATGATACTGTCCTCTTGAATCTGCCGGGGAGCGCCGGACCTTCGCATATGGTCCGGCGCACTGGTCCCCGATTGTTCCCGTTCGGTTACGCGGAGGCCGAAGCTTCCTCGCCCGTTTCCGCCGCGGCGGCTTCCGGGGCCGGAGCCTCGGCGGTGGTATCCAGCGCTTCCTCTGCCGGCGGCGCGTCCATCGCGCCAATGTCGGCGCCCGAATCGACCACGCCTTCGTTGCGCCCGGTGCTCGCCGCCTTGGCGATAGCGTCGCAATAGAGGCGCACCGCGCGGCTGGCGTCGTCGTTGCCGGGGATCGGGAAGGCGATGCCGTTGGGATCGACGTTGGTGTCGAGGATCGCCACCACCGGAATGCCCAGCACGTTGGCTTCCTTGATCGCCAGCTCTTCCTTGTTGGCGTCGATCACGAACATCACGTCGGGAATGCCGCCCATGTCGCGGATGCCGCCGAGCGACAGCTCGAGCTTGTCGCGCTCGCGGGTCAGCTGCAGCACTTCCTTCTTGGTCAGGCCCGAGGTGTCGCCCGAAAGCTGCTCCTCGAGGCTCTTGAGCCGGCGGATCGAACCCGAGATCGTCTTCCAGTTGGTCAGCATGCCGCCGAGCCAGCGGTGGTTGACGAAGTGCTGGCCGCAAGCGCGCGCCGCCTGGGCGATCGGCTCCTGCGCCTGGCGCTTGGTGCCGACGAACAGCACCCTGCCGCCCGCGCGGACGGTGGCCGAAACGAAGTCCAGCGCGCGCGCGAACAGCGGCACGGTCTGCGACAGGTCGATGATGTGAACGCCGTTGCGGCTGCCGAAGATGTACGGCTTCATCCGCGGGTTCCAGCGGTGCGTCTGGTGGCCGAAGTGCGCGCCGGCCTCAATCAATTGCTGCATGGTGACGGTAGGGGCCGCCATAGGTATTTCCTTTCCGGTTGGTCCTCTGGAAGACGGGGAACCAGCGTTGCGGAGATCCCGCAGCCGGCACCGGTATGTCTGTGCCTTCCATGTGAATTTGCCCGCGATCCGGCCGGAGCCGTCCCGCAAGCGGGGGGCCCCTACCCGATCGGCGCGCGAGAATCCAGCGCCATCTGCTCCGTCGCGAGGCACGCGACGCCCGACGCGATCCTCCCCCATTCACGGGGAGGGCGCCCCCGAAGGGGCGGAGGGGGGAGCACCCAACGCCTGCGCAGGTCCCGAGACCACGCCTCACGAAACCGTCTTGACGTTGGAACAAATAGAGAACATATGCCCGGCAAGAGGAACGAATCAACCGCCCCCCTGTTGTCAGGACACCTCCGGTCTCCCGGCATCGGGCGTGAGTTTAGGAGTAGATCGGATGCTGGCTCTCGCTGTCTCGCTGCTGTTCGGATTTGCCGCCATCGCGGCGCTCGTCGTCATCGCGCTGGCGTTCCACGCGGCCGCAATGCGGACGCCGCAAATCCTCGCCGAACTTGCCCAATTGGAAGAAAGCCCGCGGCCTACGGTCGCGGCGTGGACCCGCCCGTCGCAGGCAACGCCCCGCCTCCGCCTCGTTGCCGCTTGATTCTGCCGTACCGCACCACCGCGTAAGGCATCAGCGCCAGATAGACGATGCTGATCGCCGCCAGCGTCCACCACGGTTCGGTCAGCAGCGCGGCGAACACCAGGCCCGCCAGCGCGATCGCCCCCAGCCGGACTTCGTGCCGGGGCCGGATCAGCGTCCAGCTCAGCGTCGCCATGTTGGAGATCATCAGGCCCGCGATCAGCGTGATCCACACCGCGACCAGCGCCGGAGAGCGGAAGAAATCCTCCCCGCTCGCCATCCACAGATAGAGCGGCAGGAACGCCAGCCCCGCCCCCACCGGCGCGGGCACGCCGGTCAGGAAGCCGACCGACTTGTGCGGCTGGTCGTGGACGTCGATCTGGGCGTTGAACCGCGCCAGCCGCAGCGCGCAGCACAGCGCGAAGGCCAGCGCCGCGAACCAGCCGAAGCGCGGCAGGTCCTGCAACGACCACAGGAACAGCACCAGCGCCGGGGCCATGCCGAAGCTCAGCGAATCCGCCAGGCTGTCCAGTTCGGCCCCGAACCGCGACTGCGCCTTGAGCAGCCGGGCGATGCGCCCGTCGATCCCGTCGAGCATTCCGGCGAGGATGATCGCGAGCACCGCCATGCGGAAGTTGCCGGTGATCGCGAACCGGATGCCGGTCAGCCCCGAACACAGCGCCGCCGCGGTGATGGCGTTGGGCAGCACCGCCCGCAGCGTCAGCCCGCCGCCGGCAGCTCGCGCAGGCGCGCGGGGCTCCTTCTCGCTGCTCCGGGGGCCGAGCCATGACGGTCCCGGCGTGGCCAGGTCGTCCTCGTCCGGTCCCGCCGGCCCGTTCATCGGCGGCCCTTCACTGGCGAACGCCTTCGATGATCTGCTGCCGGCCGGTCTCGGCCAGCACCGTCTCCCCGGCAATCACCCGCTGGCCCAACAGCACTTTCGCATCGGTCCCGGCGGGCAGATAGACGTCGACCCGGCTGCCGAAGCGGATCAGCCCCACCCGCTGCCCGGCGGCGATGATGTCGCCCGGCTTGACGAACGGCACGATCCGCCGCGCGACCAGCCCGGCGATCTGGGTGAAGCCGACCGGCCGCCCGTCAGACCGCTCGATCAGCACATGCTGGCGCTCGTTCTCCTCGCTCGCCTTGTCGAGATCGGCGTTCATGTACTTGCCGGGGACGTAGATGACCCGGCGGATCGTCCCGCCCACCGGCGCGCGGTTGATGTGGACGTCGAACACCGACATGAAGATCGAGATGCGCATCACCGGCTCGGCGCCCAGCCCCGGATTTCCGCTGCTGTCGGGCCCCTGCAACTCGCGCGGCGGGGCCACCGTCGCGATCAGCGAAACGAGCCCGTCGGCGGGCGACACGATCAGGTCGTCGCCCTGCGGCACGACCCGCTCGGGATCGCGGAAGAACGCGAAGATCCCCGCGGACAGCAGCAGCAGCGGCCAGCCGACGATCTCCCAGTCGAGCAGCAGCAGGAACACGAGCGCGACCCCGACCGCGATCAGTCCGAACTTGCGCCCTTCCGGATGGATCGCAGGCCAGGACCACTCCGCATCGCCGCGGCCTCGGTTGTCGAGCAACTCGCCTGCCATGCGGCCCATCTAGGGATTCGCGGTCCGCGCCACAAGCCGAAGTCCGGCCGGAATCGTGGACATTCGGCGGTTCTTCGACAGCAAAGGCCGGTTGGGGCGGAAGGCTCGGTGGTGGACAGGGGTGGATTCGAACCACCGTACGCTTGCGCGGGCAGATTTACAGTCTGCTGCCTTTAACCACTCGGCCACCTGTCCACCGGAAGAGCCGGAGGCGGAAAACCGCCGCGTTCTGGCCCCGCAAAGGGGCCGTCCGGCCGAGTGCGGGCGCTCATGGCGAAGCGGCGCTTGCCTGTCAATGGCGGCGCTGGCACAGGCTCGCAGGATGACCAAACGGGGCGAGAAGAAGAACCTGCGCGGCCGGGCCGGACGCATGCAGGGCGGGCGCGGATCGGGCCGCGCGTCGCAGGGCCAGGTGCGCCTGTGGGGCCGCCACGCGGTCGAAGCGGCGCTGAAGAACCCGGCGCGCGCGCACCGCAAGCTGTGGGCCACCCGCGAAGGCGTCGCCTCGCTCGACGGCGAACTGCCGCCCGATTTCCCGGTCGAATATGCCGACGTCGCCGACCTCGCCCGCCTCGTCGCGCGCGATGCGCCGCATCAGGGGCTGGTGCTCGAATGCGCGCCACTGGAAGACCTGCACTTGTCCGAAGTGCTCGATGCCCGGCCCGAACACCCGATCGTCGTGCTCGACCAGGTGACCGATCCGCACAACGTCGGCGCCATCCTGCGCTCGGCCGCCGCATTCGGCGCGGCGGCACTGGTGACGCAGGACCGCCATGCCCCGCCCGAAGGCGGCGTCGTCGGCAAGGCGGCGTCCGGCGCGCTCGAAGTCGTGCCCTGGGTGCGGGTGGTCAACCTCGCCCGCGGGCTCGAGGAAATGGCCGAAGCCGGCTACTGGCGGCTGGGCCTTGCGGGCGAAGCGCAGGCGACGCTCGCCGAGGCTCTGCCCGCCGGTCCGGTCGCGCTGGTCCTCGGCGCCGAGGGCGAAGGGATGCGCCACAACATCGCCGCGCACTGCGACGCGCTGGCGCGCCTGCCGATCGGCGATGCAATGGAAAGCCTGAATGTCTCCAACGCCGCCGCGATCGCGCTCTATGCGGTCGCCACCCGGCGTTGATTGTCGAAAGGGGGGAAGCATGATCGGTATCGAGCGGTGGCGAATGGCCGCCTCGGCGGTTCTGGCGGCGGGCCTGTCGCTCGCGCTGGCGGCCTGCATGATAGCGCCGGGCAAGTTCGTCTCGACGCTGGACTTGCGCCGCGACGGGACCTTCACTTTCACCTACGATGGCGAAATCCATTTCCTCGCGCTCAGCCAGCTTGCGCGGATGGGGCAGGAGCAGGAAACCTTCTCGCCCGAATCCTGCTACGACGAGGACACCTTCGAAGACCGCGAATGCACGGCCGAAGAACTCCCCGCGCAGGAAGCGGAATGGGCCGCCGGCGCCGAAGAGCGCGCGGCCAGGGCGCAGCAGGAAGCCGCCGAGATGAGCGTGCTGCTCGGCGGCATCGATCCGAGCGATCCGAGAGCGGCGGAAGAAGTCGCCGAGCGGCTGTCGCGACAGAAGGGGTGGCGGGAAGTCACCCATCGCGGCGACGGCCTGTTCGACGTGAAGGTCTCGCTGACAAGCCGCATGGATCACGACTTCGTCTTTCCGATGATCGAGCGCTTTCCCATGCTCAACAGCTTCGTCGTCGCCACCGTGCGCAAGGGCGATGCAGTGCGCATCGAAGCGCCGGGCTTCGCGCCGCAATCGGGCAGCGGCCCCATGACCGGGCCGATGGCGGGAATGGCCGGCCTCGCCGGCGCGTTCGGCGGGGAAACCGAAGGCATGCCCTCGCTGCCGAAGGTCGAGGGGACGTTCCGCATCGTCACCGACGGCGCAATCCTCGCCAACAACACCGACGATGGCCCGTCCACGACGCCGGACGGGCGCGTCCTCGAATGGTCGATCAGCCCCCGCACTCAGGCCGCGCCGATGGCGCTGATCGAGCTCGGCGGTAGTTGAGCGGGAGAGAAGGCGATTGCATAGATTGTAACCGCTTCCGGACCTACCTTACCCTCATTCGTCACCCTGAACTCGTTTGTGCAGGCACAGCTTCGCTTCCGGGATCCATTTTTTCCACCCACGCGGAACTCTCGTCCGATACGCGGACGTGCGGTCCGATGGACCCTGGAAGCGAAGCTGTGCCTGCACAAACAAGTTCGGGATGACGAAGGCGAAAAGCGGCTCCCCGTGTTTGCAACAGATACAATCGCCAAAGAAAAGGGCCGCCCCCGGTCGGAGCGGCCCTTTCTGTTCCGGAAGCTGGACCGCCGTCGTCGGGCGGTCCGGCCCGTCAGTTCACCGAATCCTTGAGGCCCTTGCCGGCCTTGAACTTCGGCTGCGTGGAGGCCTTGATCGTCATCGGCTCGCCGGTGCGGGGGTTACGGCCGGTCGAAGCCTTGCGCTTTGCCACGGAGAACGTGCCGAAGCCTACGAGACGAACCTCGTCGCCGCGCGCCAGCGTGCCGGTGATGGTGTCGAACACGCCTTCGACGGCCTTGGTCGCATCGCTGCGCGAAAGCCCGCTCGCTTCCGCGACGGCGCCGATCAGTTCATTCTTGTTCATTGCCGGAAGAACCCCCTCAAGCTTGTGTTTGCGAAAATAGGATTTGAATCGCCTCGCGATTGCCGAGGAATTGAGCGAGTTTTGCCGTCAGTGTCAAAGGCAATCCCTCGCTCCGGCGCAGAATTGCGGCATTTTACCGGCCTTTGGCGGCGGCGCGCGCCATCGCGGCCTGCGCGCCAAGCGGCAGCGATGGTTAACGCTACCAGCCGCCGTCCGATTCGCTGCGCCGCAACACGCCGGTAGCCGCTTTCGCCCCCTCAGTGCGGAATCGACGGGGACGGAGCGGACGCGGCGGACGGGCCCGGCTGGCTCGCCAGATCGTCGGCCTCGGTCCATTCGATCGCGCTCGGCGTGGAAACCAGCGCATGCCGCAGAACCTCGTCCACATGGCTCACGGGGACGATGGTCAGCGCGTCCTTCACGTTGGCCGGAATCTCCGCCAGATCCTTCTCGTTCTCCTGCGGGATCAGCACCGTCTCGATGCCGCCGCGCAGCGCCGCCAGCAGCTTTTCCTTCAGTCCGCCGATCGGCAGCACCCGGCCGCGCAGCGTCACTTCGCCGGTCATGGCCACATCCGGCCGCACGGCGATGCCGGTCAGCGTCGAGACGATCGAGGTGACCATGCCGATCCCGGCGCTCGGTCCGTCCTTCGGCACCGCGCCTTCGGGCAAGTGGATGTGGACGTTCTTGCGCTGGAAGATCGACGGCTTGATGCCATAGGCCGGCGCGCGCGCCTTGACGAAGCTGAACGCGGCGGCGACGCTTTCGTTCATCACTTCGCCCAGCTTGCCGGTGGTGCGGATCTCGCCCTTGCCGGGAGTGGTCACGCTTTCGATCGTCAGCAGCTCGCCGCCGACTTCTGTCCAGGCGAGCCCGGTCACCGCGCCGACCTGCGCCTCGTCGTCAGACATGCCGTGGCGGAACTTGCGCACCCCGGCGAACTCGCCGAGGTTGTCCGGCGCGACCACCACGCTCGTCGCCTTGCCTTCGAGGATCTGCCGCAGGCTCTTGCGCGCCAGCCGCGCGATCTCGCGCTCCAGCGTGCGCACCCCGGCCTCGCGGGTGTAATAGCGGATCAGGTCGCGCAGTCCGGCCTCGGTCAGCTCGAACTCGCCCTCCTTCAGCCCGTGCGCCTCGATCTGCTTGGCGATCAGGTGCCGCTGGGCGATCTCGACCTTCTCGTCCTCGGTATAGCCTTCCAGCCGGATGATCTCCATCCGGTCGAGCAACGGCTGCGGCAGGTTGAGCGAGTTCGCGGTGGTCACGAACATCACGTCGCTAAGGTCGATGTCGAGCTCCAGGTAATGGTCCTGGAATTTGGCGTTCTGTTCAGGATCCAGAACTTCCAGCAGCGCCGATGCCGGATCGCCCCGGAAATCCTGCCCCAGCTTGTCGATCTCGTCGAGCAGGAACAGCGGATTGCTCGCGCCCGCGCGGCGCAGGTTGGTGACGATCTTGCCCGGCAGCGAGCCGATATAGGTGCGCCGGTGGCCGCGGATTTCCGCCTCGTCGCGCACGCCGCCCAGCGACTGGCGCACGAATTCGCGTCCGGTCGCCTTGGCGATCGACTTGCCCAGGCTGGTCTTGCCCACGCCGGGCGGGCCGACCAGGCACAGGATCGGCCCCTTGAGCTTGTTGGTCCGCGCCTGCACCGCCAGGTATTCGACGATGCGGTCCTTGACCTTCTCCAGCGCGTAGTGATCCTCGTCGAGGATTTCCTGCGCCTTGGCGATGTCCTTTTTTAGCCGGCTCTTCTTGCCCCACGGCAGGCCCAGCAGCACGTCGAGATAGTTGCGCACCACGGTCGCCTCGGCGCTCATCGGCTGCATGGTCTTGAGCTTCTTGAGCTCGGTCGCGGCCTTGGCGCGCGCTTCCTTCGACAGCTTCAGCGTGTCGATCTTCTGCTGCAACTCGGCGATCTCGTCGCCTTCCTCGCCCTCGCCGCCGCCGAGCTCGTTCTGAATCGCCTTGAGCTGCTCGTTCAGATAATACTCGCGCTGCGTCTTCTCCATCTGCCGCTTCACGCGGCCGCGGATCTTGCGCTCGACCTGGAGCACCGACAGCTCGCCTTCCATTACCGAATAGACCATTTCCAGCCGTTTCAGCGGATCGGGTTCGGTCAGCAGCGACTGCTTGGTGGAAACCTTGGCCTGCAACGCGCCGGCGATGGCGTCCGCCAGCCTGCCCGCGTCGTCGATCCCTGCCAGCTCGTCCTCGACGTCGTCGGGCAGCTTCTTGTTGTGCTTGGCATAGTCGGCGAACTGGTCGAGCGCCGAGCGCATCATGGCGGCGACTTCGTTGCCCGAAGCCGCCTCCTCGTCGATCGCCTCCACTTCGGCGGAAACATGGTCGTCGTGCTCCGCCAGAGCCTGCAACCGCGCCCGCGCCTGCCCTTCGACCAGCACGCGCACCGTGCCGTCGGGCAGCTTCAGAAGCTGCAACACCTGCGCGATCACGCCCACGTCATAGAGGTCGTCGCGCAACGGATCGTCGCAGCCGGGATCGAGCTGCGCCAGCAGGAAGATGTCCTTGCTTCCTTCCATCGCCGCCTCGAGCGCGGCCACCGACTTGTCGCGCCCCACGAACAGGGGGACGACCATGCCGGGAAACACCACGATGTCGCGCAGGGGAAGCAGGGGATACGACTGGTTCATAAGGCTCAAAAATCCATTCCGGCCGCGGGAACCGGCCATTCGTGCTGAATATGGGGGTCTGGCCGCACCGCCGCAATGCCGCATCGCGGCGCGGCTGTGGATGCGGGCGGAGACGGCATCGCCGCCCCCGCCCCCAGACCCTGTCTAACGTCCGGCCTCAGGCCGCCTGCACGGCGAACCTGCCGCTGTTGAAGTCCTCGATCGCTTCGCGGATCTCGGCCTCGCTGTTCATCACGAACGGGCCGTAACCGACGATCGGCTCGTCGATCGGCTCGCCGGTCAGGACCAGCAGCGTCGCATCGCCATCGGCATGGAGCGCGACTTCGCTCCCCTCGCGGCTGAGCAGGATCACTTCGCCTTCGCCGGCAGGCTCGCTCCCGTCGATGGTGACGTGGCCCGAAAGCACGACCAGCATCGAGGTATGGCCGTCCGGCAGGTCGAGCGCGGCGTCGGCATCGCGGTTCAGGCGCAAGTCCCACACGTTGACCGGCGTGAACGTATGCGCCGGGCCCTTTACGCCATCGAACTCGCCCGCGATGATCCGCGCCGCACCCGCGCCGCCGGGGAGGTCGACCGACGGGATCGTGTCGGCGGTGATGCCCTGATATGCGCCCGGCGCCATCTTGTCCTTCGCTGGCAGGTTGACCCACAGCTGGACCATGCGGAACGGCCCGCCGGTGCGCGCGAAGGCCGGCGAATGATACTCCTCGTGCAGGATGCCGCCGGCCGCGGTCATCCACTGCACGTCGCCGGGCCCGATCACTCCGCCGTTGCCGGCCGAATCGCGATGCTCGACCTCGCCGTCGTAGACGATCGTCACCGTCTCGAACCCGCGATGCGGATGCTGGCCCACGCCGCGGCGGGCCCCGGTCGGCTCGAACACGTGCGGGCCGGCGTAGTCAAGCAGCAGGAACGGACTGATCCGCTCGCCCAGCGTATTGTAGGAAAACAGCGAGCGCACCGGAAAGCCGTCGCCCACCCAGTGGCGGCGGTCGGTCCCGGCGCGGCCGAGAACGGTCTTGGTCATCGTGCTTCTCCTGCGCGGCGGCGCCGTGGATGCCCGCCGCGATCGCAGTCTAGATAGGTATGCCTTGCGGCGAGGGAATGGCCTCCGCTCCCCACGCCTGGCGGCGCGAAGCGGCGCTCCGCCGCAGCGCCGCCGCATCCGGGCGCATTCGTCTCCGGCCGTTAACCATCTTCGGTAAGCCGAAATTAGGCTCGCGGCGAGATAGCCCATTCACCAATTTTTGCGCTGGAGGACAGCCTTGAGAAACCGTTGGACGACCTCCCTCGCGGCGTCGGCAATGCTTTTGGTCTTCGGATGCGGAGGGGAAAGCGCAACGAGTTCGACCGGCGGAGCGAGCGGTTCGACCGGCGGAACGGGCGGCTCGACCGGCGGAACGGTCCACGTTCCGGACGAAACCCCCGCACCCACGCCCACTCCGGCGGAAACCCCGACGCCCGCGCCGACGGAGACCCCTGCGCCAACGCCCGCTCCGTCCGCGCCACAGGTCGGCGCCCCTCCGGTGGGCGTCGTCACGGATGAAGGCTTCCCGCAGCTCGCGGCTATCCCGACCAACTTCGCGACGGCGAACATGCTCACACCCGCGTGGGGCCAGGGCAACATCCCGAAGTCGATGGGCAGCGACCCCGTGGGCGCGTTCCGCTTTCACTGCACGGCGACCCACCTCGCCTACGACGATCCGATCGTCTACCCCGGTCAGCCGGGCCGATCGCATCTGCATATGTTCTTCGGCAACACGCTGGCCGACGGCAACTCGACCTACGAATCGCTGCGCAAGACCGGCGAAAGCTCCTGCCGCAACGCGCTCAACCGCTCGGCATACTGGGTGCCCGCGCTGATGAACGGCCAGGGCCAGGTCGTCATGCCGCAAAGCATCTCGATCTACTACAAGCGCTACCCGCAATCTGACCCCCGGTGCAAGGAAGGCGCGGGCTGCATCGGCCTGCCGCGCGGGCTGCGCTACGTCTTCGGACGCACGATGTCCGGCACTTTGCCGGGCGGCGGATCGACCACCGTGCATTTCAACTGCGACGGGCCCGGCGCGGTGCCGGGACATTACAAGACCCTGCCCGAAGCGGCGAAGAACTGCCCCACCGGCGCGCGGATCGGCGCGATGGTGAGCGCGCCGGGCTGCTGGAACGGGCGCGACCTCGACAGCCCGGATCACCGCTCGCACATGGCATACGCCATCGGCAGCGCGCCCTGCCCGGCAACGCATCCTTATCGCATCCCGACCTTCACGGTCGGCGTATGGTATGACACGGACGACACGCTCGACCGCTCGGGCAACACCTCGCCTACGGTCAAAACGTGGTACTTCTCGTCCGACCGCATGGCCGGAATGGCCCCGATGACATCGGGCATGACGTTCCATTCCGACTGGTTCGGCGCGTGGGACGACGACACGCTGGAGACGTGGATCGCCAACTGCATCGACAAGCACCTGTCGTGTTCCGGCGGCGAGCTGGGCAACGGGACGCAGATGACGCAATCGAGCGCATCCAATGCCGCGCCGCCGCGTCTCGTCGCAGCCCCGCCCGATCCGAAGCTCTGACGCTCCGCGCCGGCGGCGCGCCTTCGCGTGCTCCGGGACCTCAGCCGAGTCCAGGGATGTCGAAGCCCGGCGGCAGGCCCATCCCTTGCTGGATCGCCTGCATCTCGCGCCCGGCGGCCTGATCGGCCTTGGCGCGCGCGTCGTTGAACGCCGCCGTCACCAGATCCTCCAGGATCTGCTTGTCTTGCGGCACGATCAGGCTGTCGTCGATCGACACGCCGAGGATGCGGCCCTTGGCGGTGCAGCGGATCTTCACCAGCCCGCCGCCCGCCACGCCTTCGACCTCGATCGAATCGAGCTTGGCCTGGGCCTCGTTCATCTGCTTCTGGATCGTCTCGGCGGCCTTCTGCGCCGCCTGCATCATCTCTTCCATCGACTTCATGCGCTCTTGCTCCAGTTTCGTTCGCCTCTCGGCGTGTCGTCCTCGGCGATGATTTCGGCATCGGGGAAGGCGGCGAAGGCCGCTTCCACCAGCGGATGCTTGCGGATGCGCTCGGCGTCGGCGGCCTTTGCGGCCTCGCCCTGCTCGCGCAGTGTCGGTCCGCCCTCTCCCTCGCCGCGCTCCACTTGCCAGCGCTCGCCGGTGGCCCGCAGCAACGCGTCGCGCAGTTCGGCGGCGGGATCGTCGGTCAGCCCCGGCGCCAGCGAATAGACCAGCCTGCCGGGCGCGAGGTCGATCACCCGCACCCAGTCGCGCATCATGCTGGCGACCCGCAAGCGCCCTTCGCGCTCCACCGCATCGCACAACTCGCGCCAGTCCACGCGCGCGACCGGCGCATCCGCCCCTCCGCCGCCCGCACCAGCAGATGGAGCCGCGCTTGCCGCCAGTTCGGTCAACTGCTTCGCCAGCGTCCCCGGATCGGGCAGGTCGCTCGCGTGCAGCACCCGCAGCAGCGCCATCTGCGCCGAGACCAGCGGATCGGGCGCGCCGCGCACTTCGTCGTGGCCTTTCAGCAGCAGTTGCCACAGCCGGTGGACCTGCCCCGGCGAAAGCCGCCCGGCCCAGCCTTCGATCGCCTCGCGCTCCTCGGCCGAAGGCGCATCCGCGCCCGCCCCACCCACTTGCGTCACCGCTATCCGGTGGGTCAGGTCCATCAGCGCGCGCATCAGCGCCAGCGGCTCGACGCCATAGGCGTATTGCCGCTCGACTTCGGCCAGCAGCGCCTGCGGCTCGCCTTCCAGCAGCGCGCCGTAGAGCCGCCGCAGCGCGGACTTGTCCGCCAGCCCCAGCATTCCGCGCACCCGCTCGGCCGTAACCTTGCCGTCGGCCTCCAGGTCCGCATGGGCAATCGCCTGGTCGAGGATCGAGAGCCCGTCGCGGCTCGATCCTTCCGCCGCCGAGGCGATGATCGCCAGCGCTTCCGGCTCCGCCTCGACCCCTTCCTTCGCGCAGATCTCGGCGAACTGCCTTTCCAGCAATTCCTTGGGAATCCGCCGCAGGTCGAAGCGCTGGCAGCGGCTCAGCACCGTCACCGGCAGCTTGTCGACCTCGGTCGTCGCGAACAGGAACTTCACGTGCGCCGGCGGTTCCTCCAGCGTCTTCAACAAGGCGTTGAACGCATTGCGGCTCAACATGTGGACTTCGTCGACGATGTAGATCTTGTAGCGCGCACTGACCGCGGCATAGCGTACCGCCTCGATGATCTCGCGCACGTCGTCGACACCGGTATGGCTGGCGGCGTCCATTTCGATCACGTCGATGTGGCGGCCTTCGGCGATGGCGACGCACGGCTCGCACTGCCCACACGGATCGATCGTCGGCCCGCCCTTGCCGTCCGGCCCGACGCAGTTGAGCGCCTTGGCGATCAGCCGCGCGGTGCTGGTCTTGCCCACCCCGCGCACGCCGGTCATCAGGAACGCATGCGCCAGCCGCTCGCGCGCGATGGCGTTGGCCAGCGTGCGCACCATCGGCTCCTGCCCGATCAGCTCGGAGAAGGTCTGCGGCCGATATTTACGAGCCAGCACGCGGTAAGGCTGCGCGGCTGGAGCGGCCTTGGAGTTGTCCTGGACCGGGCTTGGACCGGGTTCCGAGGAGACCGGCTCCGGCGGATCGGCCGCCGCGGGCTCCGCCGGCGCGCCGAACAGCGCGGACTGGCCCGCCGCTTCCAGCTCCGCGGCCGTCGGCTGAACCTCTTCCTGCCCGTCTTCCGCAGGTTCGCCGCCGAACATGTCGCCTGAATCACCCATGCCTCGCTAGGTAGGCGGTGCAGCCGGCATTGTCATGGACAGAAAGAAACCGGGGTCATGGAGAGAAAAGGAGCCGGGCGACCCGCTGCCATCCGTTGTGGCTGCTTCCTTCCGGACCTGACCAGGTTGGCGGACGCGAACGTCCGCCCGACTCCCGGCCGCGCATATGGCGGCGGCTGGATGCGAATGCAAGGAAGACAATCCTCGGTAGGGAGGCGGTCTAATTCCATCCGCTCGTCATTGCGAGGAACGAAGTGACGAAGCAATCCAGAGCGGTGGGGCAATACGCTCTGGATTGCTTCGCTGCGCTCGCAATGACGAAGGGTTGAAACTGGCCCGCTTCCCAGTTCTCCCCAAGCACGTTCGGAGAGGATTCACCGAAAGTTGTCGGCGTATGCCTGTATCTTCAGCCGCCGGGGCGGCGTGCCGTGGACCACCGCGTCGATCCCGTACTTTTCGGCATAGGCGACGGCGGCTTCCCGGCTCGGGAACCGCAACTGCACCTGCTGGCGCATGTCGCCGCTGCCCGCCCAGCCCATCAGCGGATCGGGCTTCTTCGCTTCCGCCGGAACGAAATCGAGCACCCACTGGTCGGTCAGCGCCTTGCCGGACTGCATGGCGTTCCTGGGTCGCTGGAAGATACGGGCCTGCATGGCTGTGCCTTTCGTTCGGAACGCGGCCGAAATCAAGAGTTCTAAGCGGCAGCTTTGCCTGAGCCTTGTCCAACGTTCGTCATTGCGAGCGGAGCGAAGCAATCCAGGGCGTATCGTCCCACCGCCCTGGATTGCTTCGTCGCTTCGCTCCTCGCAATGACGAACAAAAATGCAGGCGTAGCCTAGCGAAAGGCGTTGCGCGTCTTCAGGCTCGGCTTTTCCGCCCACGGCTCGTCCGGCCAGCGGTGCTTCGGATAGCGGCCTTTCATCTCCTTCTTCACTTCCGCCCAGCTGCCGCGCCAGAAACCCGGCAGGTCGCGGGTGGACTGGATTGGTCGTCCGGCCGGGCTGGTCAGCTTGAGCAGCAGCGGCGTCTCGCCGATCGTCGGGTGCGTCTCCAGCCCGAACACCGCCTGCACCCGAACCTCCACGCTCGGCGCATCGTCGCCGCCATAGTCGATCGCATGGCGGGTTCCCGCCGGGCTGGCGAACTCGCGCGGGGCAATCCGGTCGAGCCGCTGCCGTTCCTCCCACGACAGCCGCGCCAGCAGCGCATCCGCCAGCGCGCCTTTGCCAATGGCGAGATCGCGCCGCCCTTCCAGCAGCGGCCCCAGCCACGCGTCCGCGTCCTCCGCCAGCCGCTCGGGAGCCAGCGCATCGAGCCCGGCAAACCGCGCGCGGGCGACGAGGCCGGCGGGCAGCAATTCCCCCAATCTTTCCACAGCCTTGCCGACAAGCATGTCCACCACCGCTGCCGGATCGGGCGCGGGGTCCGGCCCGCTCGCCAGCGTTATCGCCCCTATCCGCCGTTCGAGCCGCGCTTCCACCCGTTCCCCCGTCCAGCGCAGCACGGAGCGCCGCTCGATCCGCGCGCCCAGCCATTCCTCGACCTCGCGTTCCTCCAGCGGCAGCGCGGCGGTGATCCGCGCGCCCCTGGCCTGTCCCTGCGCATCGCCGATCGCCAGCCACTCCGCCCGCGCCAGCGGCGATGCGGCATCGAGCGCATAGCCGCGCCCTCCGGCCGAAAGCCACGTCTCCCCCGAAGCGTCCCGCCGCCGCGCAAGGTTGTCCGGCAAGGCAAGGGCGAGGAGGACGCCGGGGGGCGGCGAGCCCCTCCCCATCGGAGGAGGGGTTGGGGTGGGGCCAGCATAGTCCCGTGCAGCATCCTGCGCGCGCTTCGCCCACCGTTCCGCCAGCTTGCGGCTCGCCTCCGCGCGCGGCGAGCGCTCCCCGTCCCACCGCGTCAGCCGCGCGGCAAGATCCTCGCCCTTCCCGCCCAGTCCGCGCTCCTGCAACAGCAGCGCCAGCTTCGCCGCATCGCGCGCCGCGCCGTGCTCCGCGCCGTGCAGCACCATCGCCGCTTGCCACGGCTCCATCGGCAGCGCCGCGATCCGCCGCCCGCGTTCGGTGATCCGCCCCTCGGCATCGAGCGCGTCGAGCTTCGCCAGCCGCTCGCGCGCGGCGGCCAGCGCAGCGGGCGGCGGCGGATCGAGCCAGGCCAGCGATGCCGGATCGGCCACTCCCCACTGCGCCAGCGCCAGCACCAGCGGCGCAAGGTCGGCGGTCAGGATCTCGGGCGGATCGAACGCCTCGCGCCCCGGATGCGCGGCTTCCTCCCACAACCGGTAGGCGACGCCCGGCCCCTGCCGCGCGGCGCGTCCGGCGCGCTGGGCCGCCGCCGCCTGGCTGGCGCGGCGGGTGACGAGATGCGTCACCCCCGCCGCCACGTCGAACTCCGCCCGGCGCGAGAGCCCGCTGTCCACCACCACCGATACGCCGTCGAGCTTAACCAAGCTCTCGCCGTTGCCCCTCCCCAGCACTATCCGCCGCCGCCCCTGCGGACCGCGCCGAACCACCGCCCGCTGCGCCGCCGGCTCCACCTGACCGTGCAGCGGCAGCACCGGCGCATCGGGCAGCCGCGCCGCCAGCCGCTCGCGCGTGCGCTCGATCTCGCCCACGCCGGGCAGGAAGGCGAGGATGTCGCCCTGCTCCTCGCGCCACGCCGCCAGCACCGCGCCGGCCACGGCCTCGTCCGTCCGCTGCTCGGCGCGACTGCCCAGCCATTCGATCCGCAGCGGATAGGCGCGCCCCTCGCTCTCGATCAGCGGCGCGCCCTCGCCCAGCAGCCGCGCGAACCGCGCCCCGTCGATCGTCGCCGACATCGCCAGCACGCGCAGGTCCTCGCGCAGCACCGCCTGGCTTTCGAGCGCCAGCGCCAGCCCCAGGTCGCTGTCGAGATGCCGCTCGTGCGCCTCGTCGAACAGCACCGCCGAAACCCCGTCCAGCTCCTGGTCGCCGAGTATCCGGCTGACGAAGATCGCCTCCGTCACCACCAGTATCCGCGTCGCCGCCGACTGTTTGCTGTCGAGCCGCGTCAGGTAGCCCACGCGCTGCCCCACCGGCTCGCCCAGCAGCGCGGCGATCCTTTCGGCCGCCGCCCGCGCCGCCACGCGCCGGGGGCTGAGCAGGATCACCTGACCCCCGCACCACGGCTCCGCGATCAGCGCCGGCGCCACGCCCGTGGTCTTGCCCGCGCCCGGCGGCGCGATCAGCACGGCGGAATTGCGCGCGCGCAGCGCCGCCAGCAGTTCCGGCAGGACGGCATCTATCGGCATGGCATCTGTCGGCGCGGCGCTCACTGGCCGCCCCTACCCCGAGGTCCGGCCGCTCGTCGAGACGCCGCCCCCGATGGCTTGTCATCGCCCCCCGGTTTCTGCACACCGGGGAACAGCAAGGGAGCGGTTCCTTATGGGTGGAGCATCACCCTCCGATGGTTTCGAGTTTCTGTCGGGCGGCGGCGAGATGGGCGAACGCATCCGCGCGTTCGACTGGGCCGCCACGCCGCTCGGCCCGCCGGAAGGCTGGCCCCCGGCGCTGCGTTGCGCGCTGGCGATCTGCCTCGGCTCCAGCGTCCCCACGGCGATCTACTGGGGTCCGGACTTTCGCCTGCTTTACAACGACGCTTGGTCGCGCGTCCCGGCCGACCGTCATCCGTGGGCGCTCGGCCGCCCGGCGGTCGAAGTCTGGCACGACATCTGGGAGGTCATCGAACCGCAGCTGGCCGAAGTCGTCGCGCTCGGTCGCGGCCTCGCATTCTACGACCGGCACTTGCCAATGGAGCGCGAAGGCGCGGTCCGCGAAACCTACTGGAACTACAGCTTCTCGCCGCTGCGGGGGGAAGACGGCGGCATCCTCGGCGTGTTCAACCAGGGGCACGAGACCACCGCCCGCGTGCTGCACGAACGCCGGCGGGAGGCGGAGGCACAGCGTCAGCGGCGGCTGTTCGAACAGGCGCCCGGCTTCATCACCGTCCTGCGCGGGCCCGATCACCGGTTCGAATTCGTCAACGACGCATACCGGCGCGTGTTCGGCGACCGGGACTACATCGGCCGCACCGCGCGGGAAGTCTTCCCCGAACTCGAAGGGCAGGACATCGTGGAAATCCTCGACCGCGTCTATGCCAGCGGCGAACGCTTCGTCGCCCGCGACATGCCGGTCAGGATCGTGCGCGACAACCTCGGCGAAGAAGAGCTTTACATAGACTATATCTACGAACCGATCCTCGACGAGCACGGCAACGTCGCCGGCCTGTTCTGCGAAGGCGCGGATTCGACGCAGTCGCACCGCGCGCTCCGCGAGCTGAGGGAAAAGGGCTTCGCGCTCGAAACGCTCAACGGCATTCTCGGCGCGCCGATCGTCGAAGGAAACCGCGAGAGCATCGCCCGGCAGGTGGTCGACGCCGGAGTGAAGCTGACCGGCGCGCGAACCGGCACGGTCGTCTACAATTTCACCGAACGCGACGGCGAGCGCCGCACGCTGCGCCTCTCGTCCGGCGCCGCGCGGACGGCCTTCGACGACATTCCCGCAGCCCTGGCGGAGGCCCTGTTCGCCTCCGTGCTCGACGGCCGGCAACTCGTCCGCTCCAGCGATATAGCGGCCGATCCGCGCTATGCCGGCCACGCCCCGTCCGCGGGCGCAGGGCAGGTGCGCAGCTTCCTCGCCGCGCCGGTGATCCTGCACGAAGGGGAAGTGGTCGGCGGCATGTTCTTCGGCCACGACCGGCCCGGCATGTTCGAGGATCGGCACGAACAGCGCATCGCCCTGCTCGCGGCGCAAACCGCCATCGTGATCGAAAACCACCGCCTCGTCCGCCGGGTGCGCGAAGACAACGAAACGCTCGAAGAGCGCGTGGCCGAGCGCACGCGCGAACTGTCGGAAGCGCACGAGGCGCTGCGCCATGCGCAGAAGATGGAGGCGGTCGGCCAGCTCACCGGCGGCATCGCGCACGATTTCAACAACCTGCTTGCCGCGATCGGCGGCAGCCTGGAAGTGCTCGACCGCCGCATCCGCGACGGCGTGACCGATGGCCTCGACCGCTACATTGCCGGCGCGCGCCAATCCGCCGATCGCGCCGCCGCGCTGACCCAGCGCCTGCTCGCCTTCTCGCGCCGGCAGACGCTCGACCCGAAGCCCACCGACATCGGCGCGCTCGTCGCCGGGCTGGAAGATATGATCGTGCAGAGCGTCGGTCCCGCTGTCGCGGTGTCGGTCGTCGGGCGCGAAGGCCCGTGGGTCGCCCGCGTGGACTCCGGCCAGCTCGAGAACGCGCTGCTCAATCTCGCCGTCAACGCGCGCGACGCGATGCCCGACGGAGGCAGCCTGACGCTGGAGATCGCCTGCGAGCCGCTTGCCGGGGAGCGCGCCGCGCGCAACGATCTGCCCGCCGGGGACTATGTCGTCGTCACCGTCTCCGATACCGGCGTCGGCATCCCCGCGGACGCCGTCGACCGCATCTTCGATCCGTTCTTCACCACCAAGCCGCTCGGCGAAGGAACCGGGCTCGGACTGTCGATGGTCCACGGCTTCGTGCGCCAGTCCGGCGGCCAGGTGGAAGTCGATTCCGCGCCGGATCGGGGAACCGCGATGCGCCTGTTCCTGCCGCTCGCCGGCGGGCTGCCGGCCGCGTCCCGGCCCGCCGCCGGATCCGCCGCGCCGCCGGCCGACTCCATCGGCAACCGCACCGTGCTGGTGGTCGACGACGAAGTCATCGTCCGCATGCTGATGGTCGAAGAGCTGGAGGAAGCCGGCTATCGGGTGATCGAGGCGCACGACGGCGCCTCGGCGCTGCGGATGCTCGACGATGCCGGCGGCAAGGTGGACCTGCTGGTCACCGACGTCGGCCTGCCGGGCGGAATGAACGGCCGCCAGCTCGCCGACGCCGTGCGCGCGATCCTGCCGGGCCTCGGCGTGCTGTTCGTCACCGGCTATGCCGACACCCGCGTGGTCGCCGAAAACGAGCCCGCCGGCGCAATGCACGTTCTCGCCAAGCCGTTCACCGCCGCCGACCTGCGTCGCCGCGTCGCGGAACTGCTCGCTGGCGGCAGGGTCTGATCCCCCGACCGCTCGGGCCGCTCAGGCCGCCTTGTCCGCCAGATACGCCGGCTCGCGGCTCAGGTAATGGCGGATGTGATCGAGCACCGCCTGGTGCAGCGGACGATCGAAGCGGATGCCGTGCTCGTTGCCATCTCGCCACTGCACCCGCGCGTCGAGAAAGCCGACCCCGGCCACCGTGATCGTCAGGAACGAATTGGGGCCCAGGCGGCGGCGCGGCGACGTGATGCGGCAACCCGTGCGGGACAGGTCCGACACCATGGCCTCGTGGACCACGCCGCTGCCATTGCGGATACGCGCGTCGAGCACGACGCTGTAGCGGTCCTCGCGGCGCTTCTCTCGTGTCATGCGACGCTGCCCCCGAAAAGGATCCTGACGATCCTTCGGCGGGCAGAATGACGGGCAAACGTTAAGCGCGGGTAAGCGAAAATGCCGCAACCGGCGTCCGCGACAGAATATTATTCCCAGAACGCCACCGACCGCACTTCGATACTTTCGCGAACCCGCGCATCGGCAAAGCTGGGATCGTGGAACGCGGTGTGCGGGCAGCGCCAGGTGCGCGAATGGTCGCTGTCGTGAAACTTGAACAGCAACACGTCCTCGGCCCGCATGTTGGAGAAATACCACCAGCGCATCGCCGGATTGTGGCTGAAGATCGAGGCGGCGATGCGCCCGTGCTTGCGCTCGATCGGTCCGGTCAGGGCATCGCCTTCGGGGATCGTATCGACGATCATCAGCTCGTTGCTCTTCTCCTCGCCGCCGAAGCTGGTGCGCCCGTCGCACAATGCCAGCGGCACGTCCTGCGGCGGCGGGCTGAAGGTGCGCCAGTAGGACGTTATCAGGAACCGCCGGTATCCCGGCCCGTCGGGAAACTCGGTCCGATACATCCGCTCCGCCAGCGCCTCGGCGGTCTGCGTGTCGAGGTCGACATGCGCTTCGCCGGCCGGAGGCTGGATGCCGCCGCCATGCTGGTAATTCTCGACTTTCTCCTCCGCCCGCTCGGTCAGGTCGGCCGAAGTGCGGATCATCCACGCCTTGCCGGTCGAACCGCGCGCGACCACCTTGTCCGCGCCGGTCAGCCGCCGGACCTCGGCCGCCACCTCGTCCATGTAGATCGTGTCCACCTGGTCCGGGTCGTGAAAATCGGTCACCTTCGTCGGCGCATCGGCGATGACGAACCCGTGGACGTCGAGATCGAAATGATCGCGGATCGGCATCCCGTCGCGCACGGTCACCTTATGGTCGGAATAAGTGCCGGTGTTCACTTCCCGGCCTTGCGATACGAACCGGCGGGTCACGAAATCGCCCGGATCGACGAAGCGGATCATCGCCTCCACGGTGCGGGCGTCATCCTCGATGCTGTCGTCGATCGCGACCGGCCGCTCGGGGGCTGCGGTGGCCATGGCATGCTCTCCGTATCGATATTATCGTTCGTTACTGTTGTGGCACGCCCCGCTATGGCGGGGCAAGCATGTTGCGCCGCGCGGGGCTCAGGCCGCGCGCCGGGGCGTGCGCGCGCGCTTCATCGCATAGAGCTTTTCGTCCGCCTGCTGCATCAGCGCGTCGAGGCTGGTGGAACGCTGCGAAGTGGCGGCCGTCCCGATCGAGGCGGAAATGCCGATCGTCCTGTCCCCGATTCGGAACGGCTGTTCGATGGCCGCGGCGATACGCTTGGCCAGCAGGCCCGCCTGTTCGCTATGCGTCAGGCCGAATTGCAGCACCACGAACTCGTCGCCGCCGATCCGCGCCGCGATGTCGCCGTTGCGGATGGCGCTTCTCAGCCGTTCGCCGACCGCGCCAAGCAGGGTGTCGCCCACCGCATGGCCGTACAGGTCGTTGACCGGCTTGAACCCGTCGAGGTCGATGTAATGCACCGCGACCTGCGTATTGTCCGGCAACAGCGCCATGTTCTCGTCGAAGTATTCCTGCAAGCCCAGCCGGTTGGGCAAGGCGGTCAGCTCGTCGCTGCGCGCCAGCGAGCCGAATGTCAGGCGCTTGGCGATTTCCGCATGCATGGTCGCCGCGCGGCCGAGCACGGTGCGGATGCCGCCGAACAGGAACGCCATCGCGCAGACGGCCATTCCCGCATAGATCGGATCGCCCCGGCCGATTGCAGCCACGCTTGCCGGCACCAGCGCCAGCATCATGCTCGGGATGGCGACCTTGGGCCTCAGGCCGGTTCCGGTGGCGACTCCGGCGCAATACCCCACCAGCATGCACACCGTGATCATGTGCGCTTCGGCGGACCCGAGCATCATGACTCGCGCACCGAACGCGCCAAGGCAGAACGCAAAGGCGATGTAAGGCGCGCCGAACAGCAGTTCCAGCCGCCGCGCGCGCGCCTTGTCCAGCTCCGCCGTCAGCGCTTCGCGCCGATAGCCGATGGCGATCGACAGGCGCACCGCGCTCACGACAAGCCCGACGATGCCCATGCCCAGCATGATCGGCCCGCCCACCTCTCGGTACACCAGCGCCATGGTCAGGACGAAGATCCCGGTCATGATGATTGACGGCAGAATCTGCGCGAACAGCGTCCGCACCAGCTCGACATAGACCTTGTCGGGCAGCGCCGGGTCGCGGCCGGTCATGCCGCCCACGCGCGCCCGCGACGCGCCGGGATCGGACGAATCATCGCGATAACAGATATTTGTCGCGCGGCGGCGCTGGCGGGGGTCATGGCCGGAGCCTATGCCGGCGTAGTTACTTTTGCCTTAACATGACGCTCTTTCCAAACCGCCACTTGCGGCTATCAATGCGGTCTGGACAGGAGAGGGGACACGGTATGAGCCATCTGCCGCCGACGGGCGACGACCGCCTGATATGGGACATCTGGGAATCGCAGTTCCGCCTTCCCGCCACTACCGTCGCGGACGAACTGGGCGTGTTCCGCGCGCTTGCCGAGGCGGGGCGGACCACCGAAACGCTCGCCGCCGCGCTCGATCTCGAACCGCGCGCGCTCGCCATCCTGCTCGCCGCGCTCGCCTCGTCGGACCTGATCGAGAAGCGCGAGGGGCTGTGGCGCGCGCTGCCCGCGGCGCGGACCTGGCTGCACCCCGATGGCGAAGGCTACTGGGGCGGGTTCCTCCACAGCTACCGCGAGCGTGCGCCGCTCCACGCGCAGCTTCTCGAAGCGATGAAGACCGGCAAGCGCCCGCAAGGCTTCAACTCCGGCGCGCCCGAATGGGAGCGCGGGGAAATGAGCGCCGAGGCCGCACAGCGCATCGCCCGGTTCATGCACGCGCACTCGATGGCCCCCGCGCGCGGCGCCGCGGCGCAGGCGGCGTTCGGCGAGGTCGAGCACCTGATGGACGTCGGCTGCGGCTCGGGCGTCTACGGCATAGAGATCGCCAAGGCGCACCATGCGCTGCGCGTCACGCTGCTCGACCTTGCGGCGATGGCCGAGGAGGCCGACGCCTTCGTCGAACGCGCGGGGATGCGCGGCCGCGTCGCCGCCACCGCCTGCAACATGTTCACCGAAGACTGGCCCACCGGCCCCGACGCGCATTTCTTCGCCAACGTGTTCCACGACTGGTCGGTCGAAACCAACAAGCTGCTCGCCGCCAAGAGCTTCGCCGCCCTCCCCAGCGGCGGGCGCATCTTCCTCTCCGAAATCCTGATGGACGACGACGGAACCGGCCCCTGGCACGCCGCCGCGTTCAGCCTGCTGATGCTGATCGGCACGCTCGGCAAGCAGTACTCGTTGCCCGAATTCCGAGAGATCCTCGAAAGCGCCGGCTTCGTCGACGTGGAGGCGGTGCGCACCGGCGGCGGCTACTACTCGCTGGTCAGCGCGCGCAAGCCCTGACGCCGCTTTAACCGCGCGCTAACCTTCCGGGCGCAGCATCGGGCCCGAAAGGGGGTCGCGCCCATGCTGCAACGAATGCTCGACGACGAACGCGGGGCCACCGCGATCGAATATGCGCTGATCGCGGCGCTGATCTCGCTCGCCGCGATCATGGCCTTCATGTCCCTCGGCCTGAACCTCGGCAACGTGTTCAACACCGTTACCACGGCGATGGGCGGCTAGAGTCTGTCCCGATCGGATTGAATCTCCCCTCCCCGGCGGGGAGGGGTTGGGGGTGGGGGAGCGAG
>JBIQKC010000033.1:0-28827 GCA_044506885.1 Sphingomonadales bacterium | reverse complement strand
AGTGGCACACTTTTACTCCGCCCTGCTGGCACAGAATCCGGCCGCCGTTGACAGCCCGGCCAGCGTCACAGCGTAACGCGGGTCTTCATCCGCGACGCGATAACGGGCGAATGAAAATTCAACTTCACCATCGCAGTTATGCGAACGTAGCGGTCGGCAACGTCGCGAATGGTCTGTGCCATCTGGAAACCGGCCCCGATTTCCGGTTCCCACTTTTCGACCGCCGCAGTCTGCCAGCGAACATGCTGTTCGGACGGCACACCAAGCAGTTCGGGCGGAAGCTTCATCATCACAACAGCAAGGTCGCGATGCTTCCCGATTGCGGCGGAAATGTTGCCGTATCCGCCGTCAGGATTTTGGGCTTCCCGTTCAACGAAACCGGCCCAACGATCATAAATCCATTTGTCATCGGCCTTCATAGCGAAGCGGTCCCGCAAGGCTTCCTTCGCCGTTGCTTCATAGGCATTGGCACGGCTTTTCAGCGTAGCTTGCGCCGCTTCCAGCGCCGAAACCGTCTGTGCTGAGGCGGGGCCGCCCATGCGCCGCCGGCGGTCCGCCGCCTATGGCGGGGCCGGAAGAAGTGTTCTTGGGGAATGCGGCGGGGGTCAGAGCCAGGACGCGGAGACGGCTGTCAGGAAGAATCCCGGCCTGCGCGCCTTATCTCGCCGGGCGTCGCGCCGAACTTGCGGCGGAACGCCTGGTGGAACCATGACAGGTCGCCGAAACCGGATTCCATGGCGATGGCGGTTATCGTTCGCTCCGCCCAGTCCGGGGACGAAAGCAGTTCATGCGCGCGATCGAGGCGCGCATTCAGCATGTAGTCGGTGAAGTTCGTATCCCGAGCATAGAACAGGTCGCGTATGGCCCGCTGCGACATCCGAAAATGCCGGGAAAGCCAATCGAGCGACAGATCCGGGTTGGCAAGCTGGGCGTTGGCCGTCGCGGCGATTGCGGCAAACCGCGCCGCCTGCCCGCCGCGCTCGCGCGCCATGTGCGCCTGTTCGCCCGTCGCTCCGAGGCAAAGGCTTATGAGATCGAGAAGGTGCGCGGAGAAGGACTCCGCCTCCGAGGGCGACAAGGCCCCGCCTTCGCAAACGATCCGATCCGCGTAGACGCCAAGCAGGCGCAATACCGGCGAAGCGGGAATGTCGCTCGCCATGACTGCATCGACATCGCCTATCCGCGCGTCGAGCGCGGCGCGTGGAACGGCGATGCTGAGGGACACGGAGGGCGCGAGCGCGCCTACGCCATAGTCCCTGTCGAATGCGCAGAGCCGCGCCGCTTGCGCGGATATTTCGCTTTCGCGTCGATTCTGCGAGACCGCGCAGACCCCGCGGGTCGCCAGGAGCAGAGCCACCACGGCGCTGGTATCGACGCCCATCGCCCTGTCATGACGGTATTCGCACCGGAACGGCGAACTCGCCGCACGCGTGAGCGCGACTTGCGGCAACATGCGGCCATGCACCGCCAGGGCAATTTCCCGATCATCCGGATAGTCGAAAGAAACCGGCGCCAGCGCGGAAATACGCTCTTCGATAAAATCCCGCCGGCCGTGGGGCGGAGCATCCTGCGCCGAGAAAAACATGGCCGTCACGATGCGTTGCCGCCCGGCTTGCGCAGGATGGGACCGGAGCGCCGGCCTTTTCCCCGGCATCGCAGCGGCAAGCCCGAAAATGCCGAACGGTCGTTCACCCCCATGCTCACCCCCGTTCGGATTGCTGCTTGCCGAGCCGCAATCGATGCCGCCGCCTGCACCCGCGCGGCGCGGCGAAAACTTCACGCGCTCATCCCGGTCAATGCAAGGCTTTTCGTCGCATGCTCGCAGCCAGTGGGTTCAACCGAACCTCAACAAACCGCTTTCCTACACGAACCAATTTGGTTCAATATGACGCGACTCGCAACCAGCGGAGAACGTGTCATGGCCATCGTCGAATCGCTCATCGGCCCGCTTGCCTCGATCATCGACAAGATCATTCCCGACAAGGAGGCCCGCGACCGGGCCAAGATCGAGCTGGTGAAGCTCGAAGGATCGCAGGAGCTGGAGGCCGTCCAGGCGCGGCTTTCCGCCATCGTGGCCGAGGCCGGATCGCCCGACCCGTGGACCAGCCGCGCACGACCGAGCTTCCTTTACGTGATGTACGGCCTGTTGCTGTGGGCGATCCCGATGGGCGTGATCGCCGCGTTCCGACCCGATGCCGCCCGCGCCATCGCGAGCGGCATGAACGCCTACCTCAACGGATTGCCCGAACCGCTCTATGCGCTCTTCGGCACCGGCTACCTCGGCTACACCGCCGCGCGGCAGTGGGGGAAGGTCAAAGGTGTGGAACGCTAGGCTGTATCGACATTTCAGCCCTGACAGCCTGCAAACGGCGGCTTTCCGCGCTTCCGGTGCTCACGTGCCAGAAGCACGCTCCGCTCCGGGTCACGGAAAACCACCATTTTCGGCTCGTCATCTTCTGAATGGCGATACAGCCTAGGCCCCTTCGGCCTGCGCGCTCAGCGGCTCTGTGCGGCCCGATTGCAGCGACCATACGCTGTCGCGCGGCAGCGCGCGAACGCGGCGGACGGCGGAGCGCCAGGCGACGAGAGCGAAGGCGGCGGCCGCCAGCGCGATCACGTCCACCAGCGGCACCGTTACGGGGAATGCCCGCAGGTGGACGAGCGAGGCCAGCGGCACCGTCAGCAGCGACAGCGCGGTGGCGGGCATCAGCTCGACCGCCGCGCGCGGCGCGCCGCGCATCAGCGCCCAGCCGGTGAAGGCGACGAACACCAGATAGTAGATCGCGCTGTGCAAGCCCGCCGTGGCATCCAGCCCGAGCGGCTTGGCGGCCGCCACGGTGACCGCGATGCCGGCCACGCAGCCCAGCGGCACGCCGACGGTGAGCGCCGCGAGAATCTTCGTGGCGCGCGTCTGCTCCACCGCCCCGGCCTTGCGCTCCCGCTTGCGGCGGGATTCGATCCACAGCAGGTTGCCGGTATAGAACAGGAATGCGCCGGCCAGGCCGAGCAGGAAGTAGGCCCAGCGCACGCCCGCTCCGCCGAAATTGCCGAAATGGAGCGCGAAGAAGCTGGTCACCGTGGCGCCCCAGCCGCCCTGCTTGCCGGGCATGTAATCGACCTCCGTCAGCTCGCCGGTATAGGCATCCGCTTCGGCCATGCCGTATGTCGGCGCGCGCAGGCCGTAGCGCGGATCGACGCCCGCCACGCGCACGTGCGTGCTGCCGTCGGGCTCCTTGTGATAGTTCACGCCGCGAACGGTAAAACCGGGGGCCTGCGCCTCGATACGGGCGACGATCTCGACCGGGGACAACGGCGTGCGCTCGGCGGCCGGCGGCGGCGGCGCGGCCTGTTCGGTGCGCTCCGGCGTATTGCGAGCGAACGTGGCCCCTTGCAGGCCGTAGAACCCGTCGTGGAAGGCGAAGACCACCGCCGTCAACACCATAACGAGGTGAAACGGCACGCTGAGAATCCCGAGGACATTGTGCAGATCGAGCCACATGCGCTTGACGTTCTTGCCCACGCGCAAGGCGAACAGATCGCTGACCAGGCTCGGCAGCAAGACGATGACGCCCGAGACGATGGCGATCGCATAGAGCAGCGAAACGATGCCCATCACGAAGCGCGAAACCTCGGCATCGAAAGGAAGGCCGACATGCTGGTGCAGGATGTCGACGAACTGGGCCACCGGCGACGGCCCCTTCTCCACTACCTGCACCGCGCCGTCGGGCGCGAGAGCGGCGTAGAAGGTCTTCGGCGGATCGTGATCGCCGCCACCACGCACCGACCAGGTCATCCGGGCGGGCTGCTCGGGGCTGGTTTCGACGAGAATATCGTAGCTGCGCGCGGCTTCGGGACGTTCGGCGAGCACGGCTTCGACCAGTTGCGGCGCCTGCTCCAGCGGAACGGGCTGCGCCAGTTCGGCCTGGGGCGAGGCCCAGCGTTGCAGCGGCTCCTCGAACATCGTGATCGCGCCGGCATAGAAGGCGATGAACAGCGCCAGGCCGGAGACGATGCCGACCCAGCCGTGAATCTCCTTGTACATCCGCAGGATGTCGGTGCGGACTTTCATATCAGTTTTCCCGTTGCGAGCAGGGCCAGCCATACTGCCGCCGTGGCCAGCCCGAGAATGGCCCATGCCCGCGCCCCCGATCGGAACAGGAAGCAGAAGCTGAGAATGCCGCACCAGATCGGCGAGACGATCCACATGGTGAACTGGCCCGGCAGCGAGAAATAGGTATCGCCAATACCCAGCGCCCAGGACAGCAGGCCCGAGATGCCGACGGCGATGGCCAGCCCGAGTATCGTACCGGCGCTGGCCTTGCCGAACCAGTTGCGGCTGGTCAGTTCGACGCTCATCCCGCATCTCCTTTCGGACGGCGCAGCCAGGCGGCGAGCATCGGCGCGCCGGTCCAGACCAGCATGACGAGCGTCAGGGCAATGAACACGGCGGTCGCCGGCCCGGCCCACTTGAGCAGCAGGAAGAGCCCCGCGACGAGCCCGGCGGCCCCGGCCCGGCCGAGCACCCGCCGGGGCAAGGCGCGCCGGACCGCAAGCTGCTGGGGCGATGCGAGATAGAGCGCCAGCGAGGCGGCAACGACCACCGCCATGCCGGCCAGACCGAACGTCATCCTTCGCTCCCGTGGAAAGCAGGTTTCACTATCGCCGCCACTCCATTCCGATCCGCCAGGGTCACCACTTGTAGCTCAGCCGGGCCGTCACGACGCGGCCCTGGCCGTAGAAGCACGAGGCGGGCGAGGAGCAGGTGGCGAGGACGCGCTTGTCGGCGAGGTTGCGGGCGTTGAGCGAAAGGGAAAGCCCGTCGAGCTCCTCTTTGGCGATGCCGAAGTCGTAGCGCAGGAACAGGTCGAACAGCATGTAATCGCCAATACGATACACGTTGTTGGTGTCACCAAAGCTCTTGCCGGTGTAGCGCGCACCGCCACCGAAACCGAAACCGGCGAGAGGGCCGCCGGAAATGCGCTGATCGAGGAACACCGAGGCCAGAAGCTCCGGCACGGCGGCCACGTTGTTGCCGACGATCGGAGTGTTGGCCTTCGTGACTTCCGCGTCCTGATGCGAGATCGAGCCGATCACGGTGGTTCCCGACGCGAGCGACGCGCGCCCTTCGAACTCCAGCCCGCGCACGCGCGTTTCGCCGGTCTGGACCTGGCACACGCTGGTTCCGCAGAGCGTGCCGTCGGGGTCCGGCGTGGCGACGTTCTGCTGTGTGATCTGGTAGGCGCCGGCGGTGAGATAAATGCCGTGCCCGCCCTGATAGCGCAGCCCAGCCTCCCACTGCTGGCCGGTTGTCGGATCGAACAGCACGCCGCCCAGCGTCGAGGACGGATCGACCAGCATCGGCTGGAAGCTTTCCGAATAGCTGGCGTAGGGCGCGAGCCCGTTGTCGAACAGGTAAACCGCGCCCGCGCGCCAGGTAAAGGCTTCGGCGTCGGTGGAATAGGTGCGGGTGGAAATCAGGTTGGTGTTGGTGTCGTCGGACCAGTCATACCGGCCGCCGAGCGTGAGACGCAGGCCGCCGACGGCCAGCTGTTCCTGCAAGTAGACGCCGGTCTGCTTGGAAAGGGCGGAACCGTAGATCTGCGGATTCAAGTTGGCTTCATACTGCGAGGTACCGCGCGGCTCGGGGTCGAAAATGTTCCATAGCCGATCGACCTGCCCCGGCGGAAGTCCGGGCTGGCTCACCAGATCGCGATAGTGCTCCCACTCGGTGTGGAAGTAGTCGACGCCGGCAAGCAGCGTGTGCGACAGCGCGCCGGTGTCGAAGCGCGCTTCGAGCTGGGTATCGATGGCGAAACCGTCGCTCTCCCCATCGCCCTGCACCGCGCGGCGGCCGATCGTCTGACCGGGAATGCACTCCGCCCCGATGCCCGTACAGTCGGTGATGGTGTCGCCGGAAAGCACGGTGACGCGATAGAGCGTTTCGACATGGGTATAGCGCGCATTGTTGCGCAAGGTGATCGCGGGGCTGAATTCGTGCGCGAAGAACGAGCCGATCAGCATCTGGTCGCGGTCGAAGGTGTTCCAGTCCGGCTCGCCCAGGTTGGCGTCGTTCTCGATGTACTTGCCGTTGGTGGGGACGAGCGTGCCGGTCATCGGCAGGAACTGGTAGGTCGCCCCGCCCGAATCCCGCTGGTACTGGCCAAGCAGCGTCCAGGTCGTGTTCGCGCCCGGCTTCCAGGTCAGGCTGGGCGAGACATAGTAGCGTGAATTGGTCACGTCATCGACTTGCGATCCGCCATGATGGGCAAGCCCGACGAGGCGGGCGGAAATGTCGCCGTTCTTGTCGAGCGGGCCGGTAATGTCGGCGCCGATGCGGCCGGAGAAGTTGTCGAGATCGGTATAGCCCTGCGCCTGCACGGTCACTTCCGCGCCGAACGTGTCGTGCGGGCGCTTGCTGACCATGTTGACGATGCCGCCCGGCGCGGTCTGGCCGTAGAGGACGCTGGACGGCCCCTTGAGCACTTCGATCTGCTCGATACCGAACGGATCGAAGCCGAATCGCGTCCACTGCCCGCCCTGCGGCAGGCGCAGGCCATCGACGTAGTTGTTGTTCGAGGAGAAGCCGCCGGCCGAGAATCCGCGCACGGACACTTCATCGGTGCGGCTGTCGATACCCACAGGTTCCGCCTGCACGCCGGCGGAGTAGGACAAGGCGTCGGCAATCGTGGACGCGGCGCGCAGTTCGATCTCGTCACGGCTGATGATGGAGATGGTCTGCGCCGATTCGATAATCGGCGTGTCGGTCTTGGTCGACGAGGACGCCGCGGAACGGCCGGTGGCGGTGACGACGATCTGGTTCGTCTCCTGCTCGTCGGCGGCGCTATCTTCCGCGTGGGCGGAAACGGGCGCGGCAAGAGCAAGCGCCAGCCAGAGAGCAGTGTGAGTCTTCGTCATCGTTTTTCCTTGCCGAGTCGCATTGGGCGTGCCGCTAATGCGAGTGCATCGCAACAGCAATGCTAAAATCTGGCGATGCCGATGAAGAATCGTAACGATCGTGATGGTGATGCAGAACGGCAACAGCCGGCGCCCGCTCACCGGCTTTTGCGCTCGTGCGCCCTTGGCGCTATGGCGCGTGCCATAAACCGCCGGGGGAACCGATGTCGAACACAGTCTATGTCCTCAACGGGCCCAACCTGAACCTGCTCGGCATGCGCGAGCCGGAGATCTATGGCTCGGACACGCTGGACGACATCGCCGCGCGGCTGGAGGACAAAGGGCGCGCGCTGGGGCTTGAGGTGGACCTGCGGCAGTCGAACCACGAAGGCCACTTGTGCGACTGGCTGCACGAGGCGCAGGCCGACGGGGCGAAGGCGGTCCTGCTCAACGCCGGGGCGCTGACGCACACCAGCCTGGCGCTTTACGACGCGATCCGGTCTATCCGGACCCCGGTGATCGAGGTCCACATCTCCAACCCGCACGCGCGGGAAGCCTATCGCCACAAGAGCTTCGTAGCGATGGCGGCGAAGGGAACGATCGCCGGCTTCGGCGCATATGGATACGAACTGGCGCTGGAAGCGGCGGCGAAACTTTAGGCTGTATCTCATACAGCCAGGCCGCGCCGACTCGCCATCGCGCAACCACGGCTTGCCTTGCCGTCTCGCAAAACGCATAGCGGCCGCCTGTTGGAACAGCCCAGAGGGATTGAATGGCCGAGAGTGGCAAGAGCGGACGCGGCGGGGGAATGAACGTCGACACCAGGCTGGTGCGCGAACTCGCCGAATTGCTGGCCGAAACCGGCCTGACCGAGATCGAGGTCGAAGACGGGGATCGCAAGATCAAGGTGGCGCGCGAGATCGTCGCGCAGGCAGCGCCGATCGTCGCCGCGGCGCCTGCCCCCGCCGCCGTGGCGAGCGCCCCCCTTCCCGCCCCGGCGGCTGCCGAGGCGCCAGCGGTCGACACCGCCAACGCCATCCGGTCCCCGATGGTCGGCACGGCGTATCTTTATCCCGAACCGGGGGCCGCACCGTTCGTCAAGGTGGGCGATACGGTGAAGACGGGCGACACGCTGCTGATCGTCGAAGCCATGAAGGTGATGAATCCGATCACCGCCGCCACCGCCGGAACGGTGCAGCAAATCCTGATCGAGAATGCCCAGCCGGTCGAATACGACCAGCCGCTGGTCGTGGTCGCCTGACACGATGGCTATTACCCGGCTGCTGATTGCCAACCGAGGCGAGATCGCGCTGCGCATCCATCGCGCGGCGCATGAAATGGGCATCGAGACGGTCGCGGTGCATTCGACCGCCGATGCCGACGCGATGCACGTGCGGCTGGCCGACCATGCGGTGTGCATCGGCCCGCCGCCCGCCACCGACAGCTATCTCAACACCGCCGCGATCATCTCGGCGGCGGAAATCTCCGGCGCGGACGCGATCCACCCCGGCTACGGCTTCCTGAGCGAGAACGCGCAGTTCGCCGAGATCGTAGAGGCGCACGACATCGCCTGGATCGGCCCCAAGCCCGAACATATCCGCACAATGGGCGACAAGGTCGAAGCCAAGCGCACCGCCGGCAAGCTCGGCCTGCCGCTGGTGCCGGGTTCCGACGGGGCGATTTCCGATCCGGCCGTGGCCGCCAGAATCGCCGAGGAGATCGGCTATCCGGTCATCATCAAGGCGGCCGCCGGCGGCGGCGGGCGCGGGATGAAGGTCTGCGCCAGTCCGGATGAGCTCGAATCGCTGATGAAGCAGGCCGGGAACGAGGCCAAGGCCGCGTTCGGCGACGACACCGTCTACCTGGAAAAGTATCTCGGCAACCCGCGCCACATCGAATTCCAGGTGTTCGGCGACGGCAAGGGCGCCGCCATCCATCTCGGGGAACGCGACTGCTCGCTCCAGCGCCGGCACCAGAAGGTGCTGGAGGAAGCTCCCTCCCCCGTCATCACCCCGGACGAACGCGCCCGGATGGGCGGCATCGTGGCCGAGGCGATGGCCGAAATGGGCTATCGCGGCGCGGGCACGATCGAGTTCCTGTGGGAAAACGGCGAATTCTACTTCATCGAGATGAACACTCGGCTCCAGGTCGAGCATCCGGTGACCGAAGCGATTACCGGGGTGGACCTGGTGCGCGAGCAGATCCGCGTTGCCGAAGGCAAGCCGCTGTCGGTGGCGCAGGAGGACATCGCGTTCACCGGCCACGCGATCGAATGCCGGATCAATGCCGAGGATCCCGACACTTTCGCCCCCAGCCCCGGCCTGGTGACCGCCTATCACGCCGCGGGCGGCATGCACGTGCGCGTGGATAGCGGGCTCTACGCCGGATACCGCATCCCGCCGTATTACGATTCGATGATCGCCAAGCTGATCGTCTACGGCCGCACCCGCGAAGGCTGCATCATGCGCCTGCGCCGCGCGCTGGAGGAAATGGTGGTCGAAGGGGTCAGGACTTCGATCCCGCTGCACCAGCGGCTGTTGCAGGAACCCGACGTGCTCAGCGGCGACTATTCGATCAAATGGCTGGAAGAGTGGATGGCGCAGAGGGAACCGGGGCGCGAGGGCTGAGGCAGTGGAGGCCGGCCCCGTAGTCGAACGCTATCGCAGTGATCACTTCGACGGCGTCAGCGCGCTTTGGGAAGAAGCTTTTCCAGACGATCCGCCGCACAACCGCGCCGAGTTCTCAATTCCCGCCAAGCTTGCGCTGCAACCGGACCTGTTGCTGGTCGCCGTGGATCGCGGCGAAGTCGTCGGCACGGCGATGGCGGGATACGATGGCCACCGCGGCTGGCTCTACAGCGTCGCCGTGCGGCTGTCGCACCGCCGTGCGGGGATCGGCACCCTGCTCGTCCGCGAGGCCGAGCGGCGCCTGGCGCGTCTCGGCTGCATCAAGCTGAATCTTCAGGTCCGCGCCGAAAATGCAGCAGTCGCAGCCTTTTACCGCAAGCTCGGCTATGAAGTCGAAGAACGCGTGAGCATGGGCAGGCGCTTGCCCGCCGCCGATACCTGAGGCCCGATCAGTAGCGGTCGAGCAGGCGTTCGACGCTTTCGTAGGCCGATTTGCCCGGTTTGCCCCTGTCGCGCCCCGCCTCGTGCTCCAGCGCGGCGCGGATTTGCTCGATCTGCTGGTCGGTCAGGTGTTCGATGCCGATGAACTGTCGCCGCGCATTCTCGTTGGCGCGGATCAGCTCGTCGAGCTTGGCCTGCATCGCCGCCGCATCGCGGTTCTGCGAATTCTGGATCAGGAACACCATCAGGAACGTGACGATGGTAGTGCCGGTGTTGATGACCAGTTGCCAGGTGTCGGAAAAGCCGAACAGCGGCCCGCTGACCGCCCATGCGAGGATGACCAGCAGCGCCAGAAGCGTCGTCGCGGGCTGGCCCGCCCAGCCGGAGATCAGCGAGGCGATGCGCGTGAATATCCTGTCCATGCGGGCCTGAACCTCCTCCGTCCCAGCAGCGGCGAGGCGCGCATTCGTATGCGCCGCTATCCGCCTGACGGCAGGCTACCCCGCTTCCCGACAACGGGAAAGCTCAACCGAGCGGAACACCGGGCTCGTTCTTCGAGGTGCGGATGGTCAGCGAGGTCTTGACGCTGGCGACATTGGGCGCGGGAGTGAGCTTGCTGGTGAGGAATTCCTGAAAGCTCTGCAAGTCCTTGCTGACGATCTTGAGGATGAAGTCGATCTCCCCATTCAGCATGTGGCACTCGCGCACTTCGGGCAGCGTCCTGATGTGATTCTCGAACGCGCGCAGGTCTTCTTCCGCCTGGCTCCTGAGGCTGACCATCGCGAACACCGTGATCGTGAAGCCGAGCTGCGAGGGATCGAGGTCGGCGTGATAGCCGCGAATCACGCCCGCTTCCTCCAGCGAACGCACGCGCCTGAGGCACGGCGGCGCGGTCAACCCCACGCGGCGGGCGAGGTCGACGTTCGTCACCCGCCCTTCGGCCTGGAGTTCGGCGAGCAGTCGCCGGTCGATACTGTCGAGCGTTGCTATCGCCACCCCCGCCCTTTGCCTGCGTTGATCTTCGACGTAGAGAAATTATCCACCGCGTCCAAGCACCGCCCCCGTAATATTGTTGTGTATGGCGGTAATTGTCCCGCTTTGCAACGCGCGATCTCGCGCGCGTTTTCGATCTCGCGCCAGGGGCTATGGGCAGGCTGCGCCTGCTTGCGCCTTCCGCCGGAGAATCGATGCTGTTCGACGATCGCCTCGCCACCGTGCTGCGCCACCCCGCGCAGAGCGAGGCCGGCGCGCGCACGCAGTACCGGCAGTTGCTCGACCTGCTCGGCTCGATGCCCGAAGACCTTGCGGAAGCGGCGGTAGAGGCGGCCTACGATCGGCTGGGAGAACTCGCGGAAGAGCTGCCGCAGGGGGTCCAGGCGGCGATCCTGCGCGCGCCGGGCCTGCGCCTGCGCAGCCGATCGCTGCTGGCCTTCCTCGCGCGGGGCGAACCGCAGGCGGCCGCCGCAGCGCTGGCGACGGCCGAACTCGACGAAAGCGACTGGCTGCGGCTGATACCCGGCCTGCCGCTGACCGCGCGCGGGTTCCTGCGTCATCGCCGCGACCTGCCGTTCAGCGCGCGACAGGTGCTCGACCGACTCGGCGTGCGCGATCTGGTGCTGCCCGAGCCGGAGAGAGCCGCGCCCGCCAACGACATGGAACAGCGGGACGCGCCTCCGCCTCCGGCTCCGCCTCCGACTCCGCCCCCACCACCGTCGCCCGCCGACGCGGAAGCGGGAATCGGAGCGCTTGTCCGCCGGATCGAGGCTTTCCAGCGCGCGCGGCGCGACGCGACGGCCGCGCCGCGCCTGGAGCTCGGCAATTCGCGCGAACAGGCGCTTGTCGCTCGCCGCGCCTTCGACTTCGCCACCGATGCGCAGGGGGAAATCGTCTGGGCCGATCCGGCCATGGCGCCGCTGGTGGTCGGCATGAGGCTCGGCCCCATGCGTCCGGGCGCGGCCGCCCAGCTCGACGAGGCCGGAGCCCTGATGCTGGCGCGCCGCCAGCCGCTGCGCCGGGCGCGGGCGCAACTGGCGGGCGCGGCGGAGATTGCCGGCGAATGGCGCATCGACGCCGCGCCGGCGTTCGATCCGGCCGGAGGGCAATTCGCCGGCTATCGCGGCCGCCTTCGCCGACCGGGACCCGCGCGGCCGCAATCGCCGGCAACCGACGAAGGCGACCGGCTGCGGCAATTGCTCCACGAGTTGCGGACCCCGGTGGGCGCGATCCAGGGCTTCGCGGAGCTGATCCAGCAGCAGCTGTTCGGCCCGGCGCCGAACGCCTATCGCGCGCTGGCCGCCGCGGTGGCGGTCGATGCGGCGCGCCTCCTCGCCGGATTCGACGAGATCGACCGTCTCGCGCGGCTGGAAACGGGCGTGGGCGAGCTGGACGAGGGGCACAGCGACTTGCGCGAAGCGACGGCGCAGATTCTGCGCCGGCTGGAAGGCGTGCTGCGCCAGCGCAACGCGCGGATCGATCTCGTGGCGACCGACGCGCACTTCACCGTCGGGCTCGCCGAACCGGATGCGCTCCAGCTCGCCTGGCGTCTGCTGGCGACGCTGGCCGGAATGCTCGCGCCGGGCGAAGTGATCCAGCTGTCGCTGGAGTCCGACGGGCAAACGGCGGCGCTGGAAGCCGACCTGCCGATCGCGTTGCTGGATGTCGACGACCTGTTCGCGGCCAGTGCGCCCTCGCCGCCCCGCGCGGTCACGGCGGGAATGTTCGGCTCCGGCTTCACGTTGCGGCTGGCGCGGGCCGAAGCCGCTGCCGGAGGGGGCGCTCTCGAACGGCGGGACGACCGCTTGCGCCTGACCCTGCCTGTCTTGACCGGCCCTGCGGCGCCCCATACCGTCGTGGGCGAAGGCGACGGCAACGGACCCTAGGACCGAGAGGATATACAACATGGCGATGCGATCGTTGACCGATCCGCCGCCCCGCTCGGCTTTCGCGCGCTTCGTTCCGTCCTTCGGGCAGCGGTTTCTGCTCACGGTCGATACCGAGGAGGAGTTCGACTGGGATCAGCCGCTCAGCCGCGAGGGGCACGGGCTCGACCATGTTCCGCGCCTGGCCAAGTTCCAGCAGTTCTGTGAAGGCGAAGGCGTTGCGCCGGTCTATCTGGCCGACTGGCCGATCGCGGAGTCGAAAGAGGCGGCAAATATCCTGCGCGGACCGATCGCCTCGGGCAAGGCCCAGATCGGCGTCCAGCTTCACCCCTGGGTCAATCCGCCGCACGAGGAGCAGGTGACGCAGGAAAACTCGTTCGCCGGCAACCTGCCGCGCGAGCTGGAGGCGGCCAAGTTCCGCAACCTGCGCGGCGCGATCGCCGCGAACTTCGAGATGGCGCCGCAGATCTACCGCGCGGGCCGCTATGGCGTCGGCCCGAACACGGCGGCGATGCTGGCCGAAGGCGGTATCGCCATCGACACGTCGGTGCGCGCGAAGTTCGATTATGGCGGAACCGGAGGGGCCGATTACCGCCGCCATCCGCTCGCGCCCTACTGGCTCGACGACGAGGCGACATTGCTCGAGCTGCCCCTGACGACGATGTTCTGGGGCCCGCTGCGCAAGCAGGGCGACTGGCTCTACCCCGCGCTATGGCGCGCGCCGCGGCTGCGCGGGCTGCTGAGCCGGCTGGGCCTGCTCGAACGCATTCCGCTGACCCCGGAAGGGGTGAGCGTCGAGGAAGCGATCCGCGCGATCGACGTGGCGCTCGACGACGGGTTGCCGTTGCTGGTGTTCTCGTTCCACAGCCCCTCGCTCCATCCGGGCCACACGCCCTATGTGCGCGACGAGGACGATCTCGACCGGCTCTACGACTGGTGGCGGCGGGTGTTCGCCTACCTCGAAATGCGCGGCGTGCCCCCGACCACCGTGAGCGAGATCATGGACGCCGTGGAGCGCTGATCGCCGCCCTCGCTTGCCAGCGCGCGCGCCGAACGCTACCGCGCCGCGGCGCAATCGGCGAGCGTGGGGCCTGTAGCTCAGCGGTTAGAGCTGGCCGCTCATAACGGCTAGGTCGCGGGTTCGAATCCTGCCGGGCCCACCATCGCCTCGATCGCAAGGCTTGCTTCGTCACCCGCCCCGCAGCAATTGCACGCCCCAGTCGCGCTCGAACAGGTAAAGCAGCACCCTTGCCGCCTCGCCCCGTGTGCTTGCCAGCCCGCCGTCGCGTTCGACCAGCAGGCGGGCATCGTCGCTCGCCGTCTGGAGCAGGCGCTGGATCTGTTCGAGGTCGGCGATGCGGAACGGGGTGTCGCCGGACTGGCGCGTACCCAGCAGCTCGCCGCCGCCGCGCAGGCGCAGATCCTCCTCGGCGAGGCGGAAGCCGTCCTGCGTCTCGCGCATCAGGGCGAGGCGTTCGCGACCGGTCTCGCTGAGCATCTCGCCGCGCAGGAGCAGGCAAACGGACTTGTCCGTCCCTCGCCCCACCCGGCCCCGAAGCTGGTGTAGCTGGGCGAGGCCGAAGCGTTCGGCCTGTTCGACCACCATCAGCGTGGCGTTGGGAACGTCGACGCCGACCTCGATCACCGTGGTGGCGACCAGCAGCTTCGCATCGCCGCCAGCGAAGCGCGCCATCGCGGCGTCCTTGAGCTCGGCCTTCATCTGGCCGTGAACCAGCACCGCCGCGTCTCCGAAGCGCGCCCTGAGGCTGGCGAAGCGGGCCTCGGCAGCCGCAAGGTCCTCGCTTTCGTGCTCGCCTCCCCGGACCATCGGACAGACCCAATAGGCCTGCGCTCCGCTTTCGATGTGGCGGCCGAGGCCGTCGACGACTTCGCTCAGCCGGTCGAGCGCGACGACGCGGGTGTCGATCGCCTGCCGGCCGGGCGGCATTTCGTCGAGGCGGCTGACGTCCATCTCCCCGTATTGCGCCAGCGTCAGCGTGCGCGGAATCGGAGTCGCGGTCATGGCCAGGCAATGCGGCGTGACTTTACCCTTCTGCGTCAGCATCAGCCGCTGGCCGACGCCGAAACGATGCTGTTCGTCGATCACCACCAGGCCGAGGTTCCTGTAGGACACCGCCTCCTGGAAGATCGCATGGGTGCCGACGACGATCTGGATCGAGCCGTCCATCAGCCCCATCAGGATCGATTCGCGCGCCCGGCCCTTGTCGCGCCCGGTAAGCAGCGTGGCGGCGACGCCGGTGGGGCCGGCCATGGCGCACAGGGTGTCGTAGTGCTGGCGGGCGAGGATTTCGGTCGGCGCGAGCAGTGCCGCCTGCGTCCCGGCCTCGACCGCGATCAGCATGGCCTCCAGCGCGACCACGGTCTTGCCCGAGCCGACATCGCCCTGGAGCAGCCGCAGCATCGGCGAAGCCTGCGCGAGATCGCCTTCGATCTCGCCGATCGAGCGCTTCTGCGCGCCGGTGAGCGGGAACGGCAGATCCAGCCGGTCGCGCAGGCGCCCATCGCCTTTCAGCGGCTGTCCGCGGCGGCGGCGGTTGGCCTCGCGCACCAGCATCAACGCGAGGCTGTTGGCGAACAGCTCGTCGTAAGCCAGCCGGTCGCGCGCCGCCGCGTGCTCGCCACGATGCGCGAGCGCCAGGGCATCGCGCCACGCCGGCCATTTGCGCCGGTCGAGCACGCCGGGTTCGATCCATTCGGGCAGCTCCGGCGCCCGGTCCAGCGCCTGCCGGGCGAGGCTGGCCGCCTTCGGCTGCGTCAGCCCTTCGGCGAGCGGATAGACCGGCTCCACCAGATGACCGATCAGCCCGGCGCTGTCTTCCGACACATGTTCGGGGTGAACGATCTGGAGCCACTGGTCGTACTGTTCCAGCTTGCCCGCGACCCAGCGCTTCGCGCCCGGCGGAAACAGCTTCTTTGCGGTGTAGCTGGCCTTGCCGAAATAGACGAGCGCGCAGACGTTGCCCTTCGCGTCGGCCGTCAGCACGCGGTGGGGCGCGCGGTTGTTCGGGCTGGCGCGGTGCTCGGTGACGGTGAGCGGAACGACGATCTGCTCGCCCACGTTCGCCTCGTCGAGATCGGCCACCGCGCGGCGACGCACGAAGCGGTCAGGCAAGTGATAGGCGAGGTCCCTGACCCGGCCGAGACCAAGCTTTTCGAGCGGCTTCCTCAGCTTCGGGCCGACGCCCTCGAGGCTTTCGGTCTCGGCGAACAGCGGATTGAGGATGTCGGGCCGCATCGCGCCGGGTCTATTCGTTTTTCACCGCTCTGCGAAGCGCGCCGATTTGCGGCGCAGGCGTAATTTTGTTGCGTCGGCAACGCTCGACATGCCGCCTGTCGATCGATGGGACGGGCCTGCGCGACGGAAAACTATGGTAAAGGCCGCCTTAGCGTTTCCGAAAATAACCCGCTGTAATTACGGGATTACGATCCTATATGCGGCGGCACGAATCATGTTCCGGAGTGCCTCGCGATGTTGAAGTATGCACTGGTCGCCTTCTCGGCAGCCCTTGTCGCCCAACCTGCCGCGGCGGCGGATATTTTCGACTACAACGTCTACGCTTCCGGCAACGTCTACGTTTCGGGCGGAACTTACGGCGATATCGCCTCGGGCAGCCTGACCAACAACGGCGCCAGCGTATCGAGCCATACGGCTTCGTCGGGCGCGCTCGATTCGTCGGCGCAGGCGCTTTCCGCGCAGTTGCTCGCGATGACCCCAACCGGCAGCTTTTCCTACGGCAGCTGGGACGGCGACGTGAGGCTGACCGGCTCCTCTTCCGGCGTCAACGTGTTCAATATCGGCGATGCCGGGAACCCCACATGGGGCCAGCTCAACACGCTGACGTTCAACGGCCCCGGAACGGGCGCGATCGTCAACGTCTGGGGCGCTTCGCTGACCAACTGGGTCAATTTCAACCTCGGCGGCCTGGCGGCCGACAAGGTCATCTTCAACTTCCATGAAGCCGATGCGGTATCGATGGGCGGCATGATCGTGCCCGGCTCGGTGCTCGCGCCGTACTCGCTCGTCACACTGAACGGGGGCGGTGTCGAAGGCGCTGTCGTTGCCAGCGCGCTTAACGGCCAAGGCGCCTTTGTCGGCGGCGCCGCCTTTACCGGCTTGCCCGCCACCGGCCCCGCCGTTCCCGAGCCCGCGACCTGGCTGATGATGATTGTCGGCTTCGGGGCCATCGGCGCGATCATGCGGCGCCGGAAGCGCCCGGACACGGCGGCCTGCGCGTTTTCTCACGCGTAAGCCGCCGCGCGCGGGAGCTTGGAACCCTAGGCTGCTTCCAACCGCACGGCCGCCATCTTCGCGGCCGGCAGCCCGCCGCTCTCCGCCTGCGCCATCAGTTCCTCCTTGCGCGCGAGCAGCCGGTCACGCAGTTCGACCATGTCGACGCCGCTCTCGCGGGCTTGCGCGAAGAAGCCTTCGGCCGGCCTTTCCTCTTCCTTCACGTGGTGCCGGATTTCTTCTTCCAGCACCGCGACTTTGGCTTCGAAGAACGGATCGTTCGCGCCGTTGGCCATGATGTCGTTGATCAGCACCTTCGCGCCATCGTGCTCGACATAAGCCTCGTGGTAGAGGTCATCGTCCACCTTGCCTTCGAAAGTCGGATAGAAGATCTCCTCCTCGATCTGGGCGTGGATTTTCAGCTCGGTGCAGATCTCCCGCGCCAGCGCCTGTTTGCGCTCGCTGCCGCTGGCGCTCTCGAACTTGCCGAACAGATCCTCCACATTGCGATGGTCCGCCTTCAGCAGCGCGATCGCGTCGGTAAATTCTTCTTTTGCCATGATTTCATCTCCGGTTCGGGGGCTCAGCCGCCCTTACTCGTGCAAAGTCTCCAACGGGCTCGCGGTTCCATTGCCATGACATTGCCGCGGCTTGACGCGGCCCTTGTCGGACGGAAAGAGGATACATGCCCAATCCGCCCGATTTTGCCGCCCGCCTTGCCCGCGCCCGGTTCCGCGCCTGGCATCGCGGAACGCGCGAGGCCGATTTCATGATCGGGGGCTTCTTCGACCGCCATCACGCGCATTGGGACGGAGACGAACTGGCGTGGTTCGAGGCGTTGCTGGAACAGGACGACGTCGACATCATGGCCTGGGCGCTGAAGGTCCGCCCGGCCCCGCCGGAATTTCGCGGGCCCATGATAGAAGACCTTGAAAAACTTGATTACGTAACGATCTGACGGACGGAGCGCAGGCAGGTTCCCCCCAACCACCCGCTTGCGTAACCGCCCGCCCGCGCGCGCCTCGATGGCCAGCGTGGGCGGGTTTCCTGCATCGAAGATCGAAGCGTCTTACGGGGGTGGCCCCGTGAGGCATGGAGCGCTATCGCGCGGCGACTCCCGCCCCCTCCTCCGAAGAGGTGGGGGTTTTAGCGCTTGTCCGGAATACCGAATGCCCGACCTTTCCCGCATCCTTGCCGCCGACACGCCGCTGACGCTGAGCTCGGTCCCGCGCGGGGCCCAGCCGCTGGTGATGGCCGATCTGGCGCGCGCGGCGAAGGGGCGTGCGGTATTCATCGCTCCGGACGAGCAGGCGATGCGCGCCGTCACCGACGCCGCCCGCTGGTTCGCGCCCGAATTGCAGGTGATCGAGTTTCCGGCCTGGGACTGCCTGCCCTACGACCGCGCCAGTCCGGCCTTGTCGGTCAGCGCGCGGCGGCTGGCGGCGCTGCATCAGTTGCAGGCGGGCAAGCCCAGGGCGCAAATGCGTGGGGCGCAGCTGCTGGTGACCACGGTCAACGCCGCGCTCCAGCGCGTGCTGAGCCCGTTCCGCATCCGCGAGGCGGTGCGCGAGCTGGCGCCGGGAATGGAGATCGGGCGCGAAAGCCTGATCGCGCTGCTCCAGCGGCAGGGCTATGGCCGCACCGACACGGTGATCGACACCGGCGAATTCGCCGTGCGCGGGTCGATCTTCGACGTGTTCCCGGCGGGGCTCGACCAAGGCCTCAGGCTCGACTTCTTCGGCGACGAACTGGAATCGCTGCGGCTGTTCGACCCCGGCACGCAGCGGACCACCGCCACCGTCGAGGGGCACCTGCTGCTGCCGGCCAGCGAAGCGCTGCTGGCCGAGGACACGATCAAGCGCTTTCGCACCCGCTATCGCGAGCTGTTCGGCGCCAACGCCACGCAGGATCCGCTCTACCAGGCAGTCAGCGAGGGCCGCAGGCTGGCGGGCATGGAGCACTGGCTGCCGCTGTTCGAGGACAAGCTGACCACGCTGTTCGACCACCTCTCGCCCGAAGACGTGGTGGTGATCGATGCGGCCGCCGCCGGCGCCGGCGAGGAACGGCTGGCGGACATCGAGGATTATCACCGCCAGCGCGGCGAAATCGCCGGACAGGCGGCGGGCAGCTATCGCCCGCTGGCCGCCGACGCGCTCTATCTCGGACGCGAGGAATGGGAGCGGGCGCTGCGCGAACGCCCCACGCACCGCGCGTCGATCTTCGCCGAGCCGGAGAGCGGCAAGTCGGTCGATTTCGGGTTCCGCTCGGCGCGCGACTTCGCGCCCGAACGGTCGCGGGGAGCGAACGTCTACGAAGCGGCGGCGGCGCACTTCGCGGTGCTGGGCCAGACCGGCAAGCGGCCACTGTTCGCGGCCTATTCCGAGGGCTCGCGCAGCCGCATCGCGGCCATCCTCGGCGAAGCGGGAACGACGTTGAGGACCGCCACGAACTGGCAGGAAGCGCTCGGGCTCGCGGCAAAAGGCGCGCCGGTGGCGATGGTGCTGCCGCTCGACACCGGCTTCGCCAACGACGAACTGGAGCTGGTCACCGAACAGGACCTGCTCGGCGACCGACTGGTGCAGCGGCGGCAGCGGAAGAAGGATTCGGACGCCTTCCTCGCTGAATTGTCGGCGCTCAATCGCGGCGACCTCGTCGTCCATCTGGACCACGGCATCGGCCGCTATCTCGGGCTGGAGCCGATCACGGTCGGCCAGAGCAAGCACGACTGCGTGATGCTGGAATACGCCGGGGGCGACAAGCTCTACATCCCGGTCGAGAACATCGACGTGCTCAGCCGCTACGGCAGCGGCGAGGACGGCGCGGTGCTCGACCGGCTGGGCGGCGAAGGCTGGCAGCGGCGCAAGGCGCGGCTCAAGGAACGCATCCGCGAAATCGCCAACGAACTGCTGCGCACCGCCGCCGCGCGCGCGCTGCGCAAGGCGCCGGTGCTGGAGCCCGAGGACGGCGCGTTCAATCAGTTCGTCGAACGCTTCCCGTGGCAGGAAACGGAGGACCAGGACCAGGCCATCGCCGACGTTCTGCGCGATCTGGCCGAGGGCCGGCCGATGGACCGGCTGGTCTGCGGCGATGTCGGTTTCGGCAAGACCGAAGTCGCGCTGAGGGCGGCGTTCGTCGCCGCGATGCAGGGGATGCAAGTCGCCGTGGTGGCGCCGACCACCCTGCTCGCACGCCAGCATTATCAGAGCTTTGCCGAGCGCTTCTCCGGATTTCCCCTGCGGATCGGCCGCCTTTCCAGGCTCGTTCCCACGGGCGAGGCCAGGGCGACTCGCGACGCGCTGGCGGAAGGCACGATGGACGTGGTGATCGGCACCCACGCCATCCTCAGCAAGACGACGAAGTTCAAGCGTCTCGGTCTCGTCATCGTCGACGAAGAACAGCGCTTCGGGGTCAACCACAAGGAAAAGCTCAAGCAGCTGCGCGCCGACGTCCACGTCCTCACGCTCACCGCCACGCCGATCCCGCGCACGTTGCAGATGGCGATGTCCGGCCTGCGCGAACTCTCGACCATCCAGACCCCGCCCGTCGATCGGCTGGCGGTGCGCACTTACGTGATGGAATGGGACGACATGGTGATGCGCGAGGCGCTGCTGCGCGAACACCATCGCGGCGGGCAGAGCTTCATCGTCGTGCCGCGCATCGCCGACATGGAGGCTGTCTCCGACTGGCTGCACAAGTACGTGCCCGAAGTGAAGTTCGTCACCGCCCACGGCCAGATGTCGCCAAGCGAAGTGGAAGAGCGGATGAGCGCCTTCTACGAGAAGAAGTACGAAGTGCTGCTTTCCACCACCATCGTCGAAAGCGGGCTCGACATTCCGAGCGCCAACACGATCATCATCCACCGCGCCGACCGCTTCGGCCTGGCCCAGCTCTACCAGCTTCGCGGGCGCGTCGGGCGCAGCAAACTGCGCGCCTATGCCTATCTGACGACGCCGCAGGATACCGTGCTGAGCGAAGTGGCGGAAAAGCGGCTGAAAGTGCTGGGCGATCTCGACAGCCTCGGCGCCGGGTTCCAGCTCGCCAGCCACGATCTCGACATCCGCGGCGCCGGCAACCTGCTGGGCGACGAGCAATCGGGCCATATCCGCGAGGTCGGCTTCGAACTCTACCAGTCGATGCTGGAAGACGCGATCCTTGCCGCCAAGGCCGGCGACGCCGGGCTGGAACGCGAGCGGGACGGGCTGAGCCCCCAGATCACCGTCGATGCGCCGATCATGATTCCCGACGACTATGTGCCCGATCTGGCGGTGCGGATGGCGCTTTACCGCCGCCTCAACGATGCGCGGGACAAGGGCGAGATCGAGGCCATGGCGGCGGAGATGATCGACCGCTTCGGCCCCCTGCCCGACGCCACCGCCAACCTCGTCAAGCTGATCGAGATCAAGCACCAGGCGATCGAGGCCTGCGTGGCGAAGATCGAAGTCGGCGCGCGCGGGACGCTGGTGAGCTTCCACAACGACCATTTCCCCGATCCCGCCGGCCTCATCGCCTATGTCGAGCGCCTCCAGGGCACGGCGCGGCTGCGGCCGGACATGAAGCTGGTCATCAACCGCGCCTGGAGCGATCCGCGCAGCCGCCTCAACGGCCTGCTGCAACTGACCAGGGGGCTGAGCGGGATCGTCCGGAAGGCGCAGAAACGCGAGACGGAAGCAGCTTAGCCCGACGCGAGTTCCGCGAAAGCCGCGGCGCTCATCGGCTCACCGCCAAGGAAGCCCTGCCAGTCGACACAGCCTTCCTGCGCGATCGTGGCGCGCTGGGCCTCGGTCTCCACCCCTTCCGCGATGACCTTCAGCCCAAGCGCGTGCGCCAGCGAGACGATCGCGCGCAGCACGGCAAGGTCGCGCGGATCGGCTTCGATGTCCTGGATCATGCTGCGGTCGAGCTTGAGGCTGTGGAGCGGCAACCGCTTGAGATAGCCGAAGTTGCAGAAGCCGGCGCCGAAATCGTCGAGCGCGACATGCACCCCGAGATCGGCGAGCAGCCGCAGGCGCTCGGCCGAGCGGTCGAGTTCGGCAACGAGGGTCTGCTCGGTGATTTCCAGCGTCAGGCGTTCGGGCTCGAATCCGGTTTCGGCGAGCGCAGCGGCGATCATGTCGGGAAACCCGGCCGTGGCGAGATCGGCGGCGGTGACGTTGAGCGACAGGCGCAGGCCGGCCGGCCAGGCCGCGGCAGCCGCCAGGGCCGTGCGCACGATATACCGCGACAGGGCCGTGCGATGCCTGCTGCGCGCCGCCAGCGCGAACAGCGCTTCCGCGCCCAGGCTGCCCAAGTCGGGGCGACGCCAGCGGACCAGCGCCTCCGCGCCCGTGACACGGCCGTCGTCGCAGGCAAACTGGGGCTGGAACAGGATCTCGATTTCGCGGCGGTCCAGCGCCGTCAGAAGCTCTTCGGCACGGGCATCGTTGCGGGCGCCACGTCGGTCGGGCAGTCGTCGCCGATCTTCGCCCCAGTCGGTATTTCGCATCGGCCCGCTGTGGCGCGGCGAACGGTCCGCGTCTCGCCCTTCGCTAGGCGCGTTGCAAATCGGGACGGCGATCCATAGTCTGAGGCCGATGAGCAACGGGGAACCATTCGCGAGGCTGGCGCTGCTCGCATCGCCGACCGAGCGCGCGCAGGAAGCCGCCGAAACGCTGCGCGAGTGCGCCGACTGGGTCCCGCTTGCCGAGGCCGACGCGGCGGTCGTGCTCGGCGGCGACGGCTTCATGCTCGATGCGATGCACCGGATGATCGACGAAGACCTGGTGCGCCCGGTCTATGGCCTGAATCTGGGGACGGTCGGCTTCCTGATGAACCGCTATCGCAAGGACTGCCGCGTGCTGGAGCGGATGAACAAGGCCAAGCGGATCGCCGTGTCGCCGCTGAGGATGGAAGCGATCACCCAGACCGGCGAGAGCGAAAGCCTTTACGCGATCAACGAAGTCTCGCTGCTGCGCGAAACGCGCCAGACCGCCAAGATCGAAATCGGCGTCAACGAACGGGTGCGGATTGCCGAACTGGCCGCCGATGGCGTGCTGCTGGCGACGCCCGTGGGCTCCACTGCCTACAACTATTCGGCCGGCGGGCCGATCCTGCCGCTCGATTCGCAGATGCTGGCGCTGACCCCGCTCAGCCCGTTCCGCCCACGGCGCTGGCGCGGCGCGATTCTGCCCGATCGCAGCCGGGTTACGTTCCGCATTCTCGAACCGTCCAAGCGCCCGGTGGCGGCGGTTGCCGATCAGAAGGAGTTGCGCGACGTTGCCGAAGTGCGGCTCCAGATCGACCGTTCGCGCGAACTGACGCTGCTGTTCGATTCCGGCCACACTCTCGACGAGCGAATCGTGGCGGAACAGTTCGCCTATTGAGCGCTCGCCGGGCCGGAACCTTCGCCGCGCTCAGGACAGGCTTGTCAAAGGGGCGGGCCGCCCATATAGGCGCACCCCTGCCCTGTTGGGCTGCTCCCCGATAGCTCAGCGGTAGAGCATTCGACTGTTAATCGAATGGCCGTAGGTTCGAATCCTACTCGGGGAGCCACTTGCTCTTTCGCTAGCGTTCGCCAGCGGCCGAAAATTAGCCCAAAACCCTAGGAAATCTGCGGATAAGGCGTTCACGGACGTTCATTGCCATTCACGGCCCTTCGCGCTAATGGTGGGGGACTAAATGGGGGTCGGATTTTGAGTTTCGGGATATAGGCATGGTCAAACTGTCCGCAGCCAAGGCCAAGGCGCTTCTGGAATCGCCCGGACGCCACCATGACGGGGATGGCCTGATTCTCTTTGTCCGCGCTTCCGGGAGCGCCAGTTGGATCGCGCGAGTGCAACAGGACGGTAAGCGCCGGGAGTTCGGTTTAGGCTCCTATCGCGCCGTGACGCTGGCCGAAGCGCGGGAGAAGGCGCGGGCGGTCAAGGCTGCGCTGATTGCCGGACGCGATCCGCATCTTGAGCTGAAGCCACCGCGCAGCATGACCCGGACATTCCGCGATGCCGCCGTGGAATATATCGGGGCGAAGGCGAGCGAGGCGCGAATCTCCGAAACCAAACAGCGGCAACAGCTATCGCAATTGCGCGCATATGCCTTCCCCGCTCTGGGCAAGCTGCAAGTGCAAAGCATCGATGCTGACGCCATCGCCGATTGCCTGCGGCCGATCTGGACGAAAAAGCCGGAAACCGCGCGCAAGGTGCGCAGCCTGATCATCCGCACCCTGCGCTATGCGCGGCCCGATGGCGCACTGTTCATCGGCACGCTTGGCCCCGCCGTGGCCGACCGCCTGCCCGACCAACCGCGCCGGGGCAATTTCGAGGCGATGCCCTATGGCGAACTGCCCGCCTTCCTTGCGCAATTGACGGACAAGGGCGGTATGGGCGCACTGGCCTTGCGCGCCGTCATCCTGACAGCCGCGCGCAGTGGCGAGATACGCGGCGCTACATGGGATGAAATCGACCTGGATGCCGCCGTGTGGACGATCCCTGCGGCGCGGATGAAAGCCCGCCGGGCGCATCGCGTGCCTCTCTCGGCCCCCGCCCTTGCCCTGTTCCGCAACATGGCGAAGCTGCGCAGGAGCGGGACCGATCTGGTGTTCCCCTCAATGCGCGACAAACCGCTTTCCGACATGACGCTGACCAAGGCGCTGCGCGATATGGAAGCGCCCTGCACCGTGCACGGCTTCCGCAGCACGTTCCGCGACTGGGCGGCCGAACAGACCAGTTTCCCCGGCGAGATCGCGGAAGCGGCGCTGGCGCACACCGTCCCCAACGCGGTGGAAGCCGCTTACCGGCGCACCGACTTTTTCGACAAGCGCCGCGAACTGATGGACGCTTGGGGACGGTTTGCGGCTGGCGATGGCGCGGCGGACGTGGTGCCGATCACAGCAAGGACTTCCGCTAAATAGCGCCTGCGCACCTTGTGCCGATGCATGCCGGAAAGGCGACCAACGGCTCCGGCTCGAACAAGCTATCCCGGTTATCCACAGAGCCGTTTTCGTTTCGTTCTTTGCCAATCGTCCGCCAACGCTCATTATTGGTCATGGAAGCACAACCGTTCGCCTTTGGAGGAGGCGAAAAAAGGCAAGGAAACCAGATGAGCGCTGTCCTGAATGCACTTTTGAATCCAGCTCCAAGCCTACCGGCCATGGATTTTGTTGGGCCAACGGCCGACGATGACATTCGTCGCGCTATCAACCGGCACGGCGCTGACGCAGTAAAGGCGGCCGTCAAACGGCAAACCAAAGCGAAAATTGGCCGCCCCAAGGTGAATGACTGGCGAGAACTGCACCCCTTCATCGAAGAGGATGCTCTTACATGGCTGGAGGGCGGCGACCCGTTTGCGACTCGCTCCAACTACTCCATTGCCAAGGCTATCGCCGACGACAACCCTGGCCATAGTCATTCCGCGACAATGAAGCGCATTCAGCGGAAGTTAGGGGGGCGATTGGGCCGCAAGTGGTTTACGCTCGTGAACGCTTGGATGAAGAGTGAGGAGAAGTATCCCTATACCGCGCATCTCCGCACGCTGCGAATGCTCTGTTCACTGGACCCTCAAGGTATGTGGCAGCAATATCTTGAAAAGGCGGAAGGTTCCATTGCTGACTATACGGCCAAGCACGGCCAGCCGACGGACAACCTTACGATGGCGACGATTGAAGCAGGCGCGAAGGAACCGCTAAATGCGCTCTTGGCAATGAATCGCCTCCAGCCGAGGCGCGGTGGCATGTTTGGCCTGCTGGGAAGCTACGTGAATGACGCGGGCAACGCCGGTAATGCTGCATAGGGACAAAACTGTTCCGATATTTTGTCATCCCGAAAATGACGCTGAAATAAGTAACCTTTTCGCCCGACCCAAAGCCCAATAGCTGGATGGCCACTTGCAACCGTGGCCGTCCGTAGGTTGACGATCTGTCCTCCGATAACTGGATGGCCACCCGAATAGAAAGGTGGCTGACCAATGGCAGCAATCGAACAAGGCGCACCGCTGGCCTACAGCGTGAAAGAGGCGTGCCGCGTTTCGTCTATCGGACGCACGGCGCTTTATCAGCATATCTCCGCTGGCCGGTTGGAGGCTCGCAAGCTGGGCCGCCGGACACTGATCCCGGCCGATTCCCTCCGTCGCTTGCTGGAGGGCCGCCACGATGAAGCCTGACACGAAAAGGCCCCTGCGCGGCGGCAACCGCGCAAGGGCCGGGAATGTCCACTCTCCAGAGCCGACAGCCGACGATACCGCCCAATCCGAAACCGGGCAACGCAATCCTGCGGCGTTTCTGTTCGAGCAGGATCACGGATCGAAAACGTGGTGCGTGCAGTTGTCGGACTGGAACGGGCAGCCACGGCTGCAAGTCTGGCCATGGTATCGGACCAAGGAAGGTGGCGACCTTCGGCCCTGTGCAGCGCGCTACGGGGGCGGCTTCGCCATTCCGATGGATCGCGTGCCGGAACTGATCGCCGCGCTTCAATCCGTAGTGGAACGGTAAGGCCGCAAGTCGCCGGAGACGGGGGCGAGCAGCACCATTCGCCCCCGAATCCAGACAGCTTTGAAAAACACGACAGGAACACGCTGTGCGATGCGCGCCAGCCGTCCAAACACCTGAATCTGCGGACCAATCCGGCGCGCTTTCGGCCCCGGCACGTCCCCGCAAGCAACAGTATCCGCAGGACTCGAAAACTGGCGTAGAATCAGTGTATTACCGCAGGCGCGCGCCGTCTGGCACACGCCTTGCTGTTATAGATATAGACTTAGAGTCTGCACCTTCCCCCGCCCCGATCCCCAACACCGGGCATGGCGGGGCACGACTGAAAGCCAGCCGGACAAGCGATGGCCTGACAATGCGGCAAGCCCGCCTGCTGGCCGACGCCGCGATGATGGCGGCCCATATCGGCCTGCCGCTTAACCGCCATATCACCGTGCACTTGGCCGCAGCGGGCATTGGCGACGACCGGGCGGCGATGGCGACGACCGCGTTCCTGAAATACCTGCGCGACTGGCTGGGCGGCCGGACGGCCTATGTTTGGGTGCGAGAGAACGGCGACAGCAAGGGGACTCATCTGCACATACTGGCGCACATACCCCCTGGCCGCAGAATGAGCGGGGCGCGATCCCGCCGCTGGCTGGAGAAGATCACCGGCCAGCCCTATCGCCCCGGCGCGATCAAGACCCGGTGCATCGCCGGGCACCGCGCGCCCGATGGCCCGATCTATGCCGCTAACCTCCGCGCCGCGCTCGATTACATTCGCAAGGGTGCATATCCCGATTCCGCATCGATCATCGGCATTGACCATGAATCCGGCGGGCGCATCATCGGAAAGCGCTGCGGAACAAGCCGCAATATCGGCGAAAAGGCAAAGAGCGGAAATGCGCAAGAACACTGATGATTTAGGAAAATCTGGCGGCCCGGCCCGCCACTAAAATAGAGGCAAATAGACATGGGCGGCTGGGGTTCAGGCAGATACGGCGGCAGGCCAACGGCGGACACATCTTTGCGGATCGATCTGGCGTGGATGCTGCGCACCGGGCGCGCGAGGGAAGGCGCATGGTTGTCCGGCACCCTCAACTGGACCTGTGGCGGCGAGCCGTCCGGTTCGATTGGCTATCAGGCGATCATGCATGAACCGGGCGAAGAACGGCTGGAATTGTCCTACACGCGCGGCAACGGGGATGACCGGGAGCAGGTGCGACAGACGGTGCGCCTGTGTTTCACCGTGCCGAACTATGGCGGCAAGCGATGGTGGATGATCTGCCCGTTCCGCCATATCCGCGTCGGCAAGCTCTACCTGCCGCCGGGCGGCGACCGCTTCGCATCGCGGCAGGCGTGGCGGCTAGGATACCAGTGCCAGCGTGACGCGGCGCGGGACCGGCCTTTCGAGAAGCTGTTCCGGCTGCAAAAGAAACTGGGCAGCTATCAGGGGTGGGACGCGGGCCTGCAACGGCCCAAGGGCATGTGGCAGCGCACGTTCGACCGGCACATGGAACGATACTGGGAACTGGATGCCGCGTGCGCGGTGGAAATGGCGGCGCTGCTGGGCAGGCTTGGCCGCCGATAGCCGGTTTTCGCCGCTGGCAACGCTTGCCGATCATTACCCCGCAAGGCACAACGCCCGCGCAAGAGGGGAGCCGCGCGCGTGCCGGAACTGCAATTCAAGGGCAAAGAGTTCGTCTATAACCACCACCTGACGGTGCCCTTCCGCCCGCTGGAGATGGACGCGGAAAAAAGCGTTCTTGGGGAAATCGGCGCGCCCCGGCTGGACGGCAACCTGATCGTCCATGGCGACAATCTGCACGCGCTGAAGGCGCTGTTGCCCATGTATGCGGGCAAGGTGGACTGCGTGTTCATCGATCCGCCCTACAACACCGGCAACGAAGGCTGGGCCTATAACGACAACGTCAATTCGCCGATGATCCGCGAATGGCTGGATGCAAACCCCATCGGAGTGGATGACGGCCTGCGCCACGACAAATGGGCCTGCATGATGTGGCCCCGGTTGAAGCTATTGCACGAGCTTCTAGCGGAAGACGGCAGCTTTTGGATGACGCTAGACGATAACGAAGTTCATCGCGCCCGCTCTATTATGGATGAAGTTTTCGGAGAAAAGAGTTTCGTGGCGTCGATCGCATGGCAAGCGCGATATTCCGTTTCGAGTGACGCCAGCGTTTCCAATTCCCATAACTACATTCTGGTTTATTCGAAGCAACCCGACACATGGTGTCAACGGCGGCCGGATTCTGTGCCAGCAGGGCGGAGTAAAAGTGTGCCACT
>JBIQKC010000077.1:0-4148 GCA_044506885.1 Sphingomonadales bacterium | reverse complement strand
GCCGATGTTGGCGTTGATCTTGACCAGGAAGTTGCGGCCGATGGCCATCGGCTCGGCCTCGGGGTGGTTGACATTGCTGGGGATGATGGCGCGGCCGCGCGCGACCTCGTCCCGCACGAACTCGGGGGTCACATAATCGGGGATGGCGGCGCCCCAGTCCTGCCCGTCGCGCGCATGGTCGCGGAGCATTTCGCGCCCGATATTCTCTCTCAGGGCGACATATTCCATCTCCGGCGTGACGATCCCGCGCCGGGCGTAGTGCATCTGGCTGATGTTGCCGCCCGGTCTGGCGCGCAGGACCGTGCGGGCGACGTTGGGGAACGCCGGAACGCCGCCGGAGCGATCGGGGCCGAGCTGGCCGTTATCCTCCGGGCGCACCTCGCGCGCGGCGTATTCCTCGACGTCGCCCCTTGCGAGCTGCCATTCCCGGCGCAGTTGCGGCAGGCCGGTGGCGATGTCGATGCGCGCCGCGGGATCGCTATAGGGGCCGGAGGTGTCGTAGACCCGCACCGGCGGCTCCCCGCTCGAAGGCTCGAGGTCGATCTCGCGCATCGCCACCCCCAGCGGGCCGACGTGGACCTTGCGGCTGCCGCGGATCGGCCCGGTGGTGACGCCTATTTCGAGCTTGCTGTTGATGTCGGCCATGGGTGCTCTCCAATTCGGAGGGAGCACGCAATCGCCGCGCTTCCCTCCCTACGCCGGTGTGAGCCGGATCAGGTTCTGCGGGTCGGAAGCTCGCGCTTCCCTCTCAACCGCCGTCCAGCGGTCCCCCGGGGATGCGGCGCACCCTAGGCGTGTTGGCGCGGGAGGGGAAGAGCGGTGGCGCGGGAAGGATTCGACTCCCGATGCAAACGGAACATAATGGAAACATGCATCGGACGATTCGGAATGCGGCGGCTCGCGGCTGTTACAGCGCGTTGTTTTGCGCGCTGCGCCCGCCGCCCGATCTGGCGCACGAGGTCTGGGAGCAATTCGACTGGCTGGCGCCCGGAGACGATCGCGTGGAACCGGGCAGGCTGCATGTGACGCTGGCGCCGGTGGGAGCATGGCGGGATATGCCGGAGGCCGTGATCGCGCGGGCGAGGAGCGTATGCGCTTCGACGAGCGCGGCAGCCTTCAGATTGGTGCTCGACGACCTGGTCGTGGCGGATCGGATATTGCTGACGGCCACCGAACCGATACCGGCCTTCGACCGGTTTCAGCGACAATTGATGGACGGATTGGCGGACGCCGGGTTGATCGGACGAAGAAAGCCGCCGTTCCGCCCGCACATGACGGCATCCTATCGGACTCGAAGCCGCGGCGGGGCGTGCGTGATACCGGTGAGTTGGCCCGCCCGCGAATTCGTCTTGATCGAAAGTCTCGTCGGACGGCGGACACAGATCGAGCGGGGACGGTGGCGGCTGCGCGGCGCTAGTTGACCTGCTCCACCGCAAGGCTGCCCGCCGGCGGCGGCCGCAGGATGTCGCGCTCGGCCGTCGCCGGTTCGAGCCATCGGCCGCATTGCGCCGGCGGCAGGACGACGATCGAACGGCTGTGGTAGGGCGCGACGTCGGGGCCGGGCGCGCAGGTCAGCATCGTGAACGCCTCGCCCACGTGCGGATCGTCGCGCCACAGGCCGGCGATAGCGAACCATGGCGAGCCCTTGAGCGTGAACAGCCGCTTGTGCTTGCGCTTCGATCTCGGGTCGGTGTGCGGGGTGAATTCGTAGAACCCGTCGGCCAGGATCAGGCAGCGCCCGTGGCGGAACTCGCGGCCTTCGGAACGGAAGTTGTAGACCGGCCTGCCGCCGGGGCCCGGCCACGACCAGCGGCGCTGGACCAGCTCGACCGTTCCGCTCCGGCCGAGGCGCAGGATCGGCGCGCGGTCGGTGATGCGGATGTCCTCGCGCGGCTCGAAATTGGGCATGCCTTCGGGCGCGGCGAGGTCGGCGAAAAGCTCTTCCGCCGGCACGCGTTCGATCAGGCGATAATTGTTGCACATGGCGTCGGCCGGGCGCTCGCGCGTTCAGAAAGCCGGCAAGTGCGCTAGCCCGGCGAGCACCAGCGCCGCGCCGGCCAGCGCGGCAAAGCCGGCCCAGCCACGGCCGAAGCGGATGACGAGCGCGCGGGCGAAGGCGAGGAAGCGGTCGCCCATGGCCAGCAACAGCAGCCCCTCGGCTATCGCCACGCCGCCGATCAGGCTGACGACGACCGACAGCCAGTCCCCCGGCCGCCACGGGCTGGCGAGATAGATCGCCGCGCCGATCGCCAGCGCGATCACCCCGGTCACGAACCGCAGCGCCGGGCTGCGTTCGAACTCCGCAAGCATCGCGTTCCATGTCCCCATCTCGCGCAATTCGGCTGCTGCGGCGGCGAGCAGGTAAAGGCCGAGGAACAGGGCGATCCATGCGGGGGCGTCGGCGGCGGTGGCCATTCGGCAATCTCCTTTCCAGCCCCGCAAGGTAGGGTCTTGCGCCCGCCGCGTCCAATCGCGCGCTATAGCCCTATCGCGTCCAGCAGCTCTTCGTACCACGCGCCGCTGGCGGAATCGCGGAACGGGAAAGTGTTGGCGTAACCCCAGACGCAGCCGTCCACTCCGGCTTGTGCGAAAGCGCCGTGGACCGTGGCGTAGTAGGTCGCGCGTTCGGCCAGCGCGATGGTCTCGTTGGCGCCGTACTCGCCCATGAACAGCGGGCGGCCGGTGTCTGTCATGAAATCGCGCGCTTTTTGCACGTTAGCGGCAAGATCGGTCGCGTCGGTCCCGCGGGGGAAGATGACTCGCGTCGGCAGCGGCGGATCGATCCAGTCTGCGCCCTGATGGGTGAAGTCGAACGGATCGTAGTAGTGGAAGGTGGCGACGAGGTAGGGATCGTCGGGCAGCGGCAGCGTGGCGAGCGAGCCGATGCCGCTCCAGAATTCGCCGCCGATCACCACCGGGCGCGTGGGATTGGTCGCGCGCACTTCGGCCAGCGCCGGTTCCAGCACCGACAGCAGGTTGGCATGGGTGAGCTGGTCGTGCGGTTCGTTGAGCAGTTCGAACCACACCATGTCGTCCTTGTCGCGGAAGCGCTCGCCGATCTGCTTCCATAATCCGGCGAGGCGCGCGGTCTCGCCGGCGGGATTGGCGAAGATGCTGCCTTGCGGATCGTCGTAGTGGTGCAGGTCGAGGATGACGCGCAGGCCGGCCGCGCGGGCGGTGTCGACGACATGCTCGACCCGGTCCATGAACGCGGGATCGATGGCGTAGGGCGCGGCGGTGGCGGCGTGGTTGGAAAAGCGCACCGGCAGGCGCACCGTCTCGAAGCCCTTTGCGGCGATTTCGGCGAAGTCGGCATTGGCGATGGCGCGGCCCCATTCGCCCTCGTTCGGCGCTTCGAGATGATTGCCCATGTTGATGCAGGCCCCGATGCGGGTGTTCTCGTGCGTGAGGACAGGGGCGGACGGTGCGGGGGCAGGCGCCGGAGCCGGTGCAGGCGCGGGCGTCGGAGCCGGTGAACCCGAAGACGAGCCCCCGCCGCAGGCCGCGAGCAGGGCTATCGCCGCGACGGCGGGAAGCCGCGACAGCACGGCGGTTTGCGAGACGTGGATCATGGCAGACCTCTCCCCGGTCTTTATGGTAGCGCTATCATGCCGCTTCGCGCGGGGTGCTGTCAATTGCCCGCGGCGTGTGAGCCGACCAGCTTGAGGAGAAAGGCCGGCGCGAGCCATTCGAGGCCGCGCGGCATGCCGACGAGCGCGACGACCGCGAGCGCGAAAGCGCACCAGCCGAGCGCGGCCGAGGCGCGGAATTCGCGCGGGCAGGCTGCGACGGCGAGCACGCCGCCGACGCCGAACGCATATGTCGCCGCGAGCCCCGCCCATCCTGCGCCCGGAACGACGAGCATGAGCACGAACGGATGGATGTGGAACGCGGCGAAGACGACCGGACGCAGCGGATCGCCCGGCGGGCGAATCTTGCGGATCGCGGGCGGCAGGCACATCGCCACGACTCCGCCCACGAGGTCGAAGGCGACGAACAGCACCGCCGTCCAGCGCCACCACGGCCAGTCCGCCCCGGCCATTCCGGCGCAGATCGCAGCCAGCGCGACCCCGGCCATCGCCACCGCCAGCGTCGCCTGCCGCTGCGTGGGCGTGGGATCGTAGGCCAGCCCGCCGGAGTCCTCCCAG
>JBIQKC010000032.1:0-29787 GCA_044506885.1 Sphingomonadales bacterium | reverse complement strand
CAGTGGCACACTTTTACTCCGCCCTGCTGGCACAGAATCCGGCCGCCGTTGACAGCGTCGAGCGGGGCGACGGCCAGATAGACTTCGCGATTGCCGTCGCGTTCGTCGAACCACGTGATCGCCGCCCGGCCGTCCGGGCCGATCTGGAGATCGGGATAGAGCGACGCGAAGTCGTCGCCCGGCGTCAGTTGGCGCTCGACCGTCCCCGCCGGGCCGATGGCGACGAGGTGCAGCTCGTTGGCATTGTCCGCTCGCCCGGCATCGAACACGATCAGGAAGCTCTCGTCCGTCGTGGCCGCATTGAGGTTCCAGGTGTCGCGGTCCGCTTCGCCGACGGTGACGGTCGCGCCTGCGGCTCGTCCGTCGGCCGAGAATTGCCGATAGCGCACCGCTGCCTTGCCTTCGCCAGCCGCGTCGCGATCCTGCGCGATCCATGCGACATGGATCCTGTCGCCGATCGCGCGGACGACAGGGTTGCGCGCATTCCCGGCCGCATCCCCCAGCGCGGCTTCCCACTGGCGGACGCCGTGCGTCGAAAATGCCGCGAGATGGGCCGACAGGCGGCCGCTTGCGGGATCGCGCTGGTACCACGCCACGACCAGCCGGTCGCCGACGAGGATCAGGTCGGGCTCATAGGCGAGCGCCGCGCCGTCGCTCGCGACGAAGCTCTCGCCAACCGGCTGCCCGGAGGAATCGAGCGCCTGCACATGGATGGCCGAGCCTTCGCCTTCCCCGCCATGCCATGCGGCGAAGTGGCGGTCCCGCTCCACGGCCAGCGACAACTCGTGCGCCCGCGCGCCGCTCGCCGCCGGGTCTGTCGCGCCCGAGCACGCGGCGAGGACGCCCGACAGGGCGAGCAGCAACGATGCGGGGAACCAGGTTTTCATCGAACGCCTCGAACTTCGCGCCCAATACGATGGTGGACGATTGCCGGGCGGTCATTCATAAAAGGGCGCAGCACTCGACCCGACTGAGAGAGGCAGCAGGTCGAGTGCGGCATAGGAGTTTGCGTTGTCCGGGAATCGTCGGAGTAGAACGACCGCCGTGGTGACCCGCGGCTCCTTGCCTAGGTGACCGGACCCGCCGTTGCGAAGTTAATTACCGTAATCGCAGGCGTTACGCGCCGTTACATGAGAATCCGTATTCGCCGGATCCGAATCGTCCGATCTCTCCCGCATGTCGGATTCGCCGGCGGAGCGCGCCGAATGTGTGATTCATGCAACAACTTCGGGCAGATTGGGGCAGTCGTCCCGAAGGATCGGAACTTGTATCGAAAAACAGTGTTTTGACGGCGGTATCGCGGGCGCAAGTTGCCGCAATGGCGCGAGAATGGGGTTGCGGTTCCACTGTCGTTACGTTTAGAAGCCCGTGGCGTAACAAGGGTCTGGAGATGCAGATGCGTAGAATTCTTATGGGCGCTGCCGCGGCAGCGATGGTTGCGGGGAGCACGATCGCGCAGGCAGCTCCGGTGTCCAACGTGCGCACGGGCGCGCCTGTGGCCGACGCGGACGAACTCGCGGGTCCGGCTCTGTGGCTCGGCCTTCTGGCCGCCGGCCTGCTCGTGTTCGTGCTGTTCCAGATCAACGACGAGGAGAGCGACGAGCTGCCCGTCAGCCCGTAGTCGTCGCCGGTTTCCGGTATTTCGCAGGGGCCGCCCGCGGGAACGCTGGCGGCCTTTCTGCTTTTGCGGCCCTGTTTTCGGCGGTATCGCGCATTGACCGCGGGCGCACGATGGCTATGCCCTTTCGGCGATGGAGTTGCGTTCCATTCTCGCTCCGCCGCCTTCCTTCGACCTGTTGCGTGGCGATGGCCCGCTGGCGTTGTTTCTCGATTTCGACGGGACGCTGGTGGAACTGGCCCCGCGTCCGGACGCCATTCGCGTTCCCGCCGCGCTGGGCGCGCGGCTTGGCCGGCTGTCGGACCGTCTCGACGGCCGCTTTGCCTTGATCAGCGGACGCTCGATCGTCGACCTGGAACGGCATCTCGGCATGATCGACACAGCCTGCGCCGGCTCTCACGGCGCGCATCGCCGGCTGCGGGGCGGCGCGAAGCTGGGGGACGAGCCCGCTTCCCTGCCGCATGACGCCGTCGACGCCGTGCGCGCCTTCGCCGCCGGGCATGGCTTCGATCTCGAAGACAAGCCCCACGGCGCCGTGCTGCACTATCGCGCGCGTCCGCAACTCGAAGCGCTCGGCGCGGCGTTTGCAGCCGAACTGGCGGAACGCCACGGCTTGCAGGTGAAGCACGGCAAATACATGGTCGAACTGGTCCGCCCCGGCGTCGACAAGGGCGAGGCGGTGCGCGCGTTCATGCAGGTCGCGCCTTTTGCGGGGGCAAGGCCGGTGTTCGTGGGCGACGATGTGACCGATGAGGACGGCTTCGCCGCCGTCGAGGAACTGGGAGGATTCGGGGTGCTGGTCGGAACCCGGACGCCCACCGCTGCGCGCCATGCCCTGGCCGATACCGCGGCGGTCTACGAATGGCTCGGCCTGTGAACCCGAACCCCGCATCGCTTGAGCTATGGCCGGTCGGCAATTGCCAGATCTCCGGCCTGATCGACGATCGCGCCGGCCTCGTCTGGGGCTGCGTGCCGCGCGTCGATGGCGATCCGGTGTTCTGCGCGCTTCTCAACGGCGACCGCGCCGACACCGGCGTCTGGCGGTTCGAGCTCGAAGGGCAGGTCTCCGCATCGCAGCGCTACGAGCGCAACACGCCGATCCTCGTCACCCGGCTGGAGGACGAACGCGGCGGCGCGGTCGAGATCACCGACTTCTGCCCGCGTTTCGAGCGCTCCGGCCGCATGTTCCGCCCGGTTTCGTTCGTGCGCATCGTGCGCCCGGTGGCGGGCACGCCGCGGCTGAAGGTCACGCTGCGCCCGATGCGCGGCTACGGCGCGAAGCTGGCGGAGACGACCAGCGGCACCAACCACATCCGCTATCTGGTCGGCGAACAGGCGCTGCGCCTCTCCACCGATGCCCCGGTCGGCTACCTGCTCGACCGGCACGCCTATCGCGTCGAAAGCGACCAGCACTTCTACCTCGGCCCGGACGAGCCGTTCTCGGGCAACCTGCGCGCCGAACTGCGCAATATGGAAGAGCAGACGCGCAAGTACTGGCGCTTGTGGGCGCGGGGCCTCGCGACGCCGCTCGAATGGCAGGACGAGGTGATCCGCTGCGCGATCACGCTCAAGCTGTGCCAGCACGAGGAAACCGGCGCCATCGTCGCCGCGCTCACCACGTCCATTCCCGAAGCGCCGGACAGCGAACGCAACTGGGACTATCGCTACTGCTGGATTCGCGATTCCTACTACACGGTCCAGGCGCTCAACCGCCTCGGCGCGCTCGACGTGCTGGAGAAGTACCTCGCCTATCTGCGCAACATCGTCGACGATGCGCGTGGGGGGCAGATCCAGCCGCTCTATTCGGTGATGGGCGTGGCCGAGCTTGCGGAAGGCACCGCGCCCTCGCTGGCCGGCTATCGCGGCATCGGTCCGGTGCGCGTGGGGAACGACGCCTGGCGGCAGGTGCAGCACGATTGCTACGGCCAGATCGTGCTGCCCACCGCGCAGGCGTTCTTCGACCGCCGGCTCCTGCGCATGGCGGACGACAACGACTTCGCCGCGCTCGAAGAAGTCGGCGACATGGCCTGGGCGATGCACGACAAGCCCGACGCCGGCCTGTGGGAGTTCCGCACCCGGCAGGAAGTCCACACCTATTCCGCCGTGATGAGCTGGGCCGCCTGCGACCGTCTGGCGAATGTCGCCGAGCGCCTCGGCAAGCCCGACCGGGCGGAGCACTGGCGGGAGCGGGCCGATGCGATCCGCCAGCGCATCGACCGCGAGGCGTGGGTCGAGAACGGGGAGGGCGGCCACTACGGCGCCAGTTTCGAGAGCGGCTATCTCGACGCCAGCCTGCTGCAACTGATCGAGCTGCGCTACCTCGCCCCGGACGACGCGCGCTTCCGGTCCACGTTCGCTGCGGTGGAAAAGGCGCTCCGGCGCGGCGAGCATATGCTGCGCTATGCGGCGGAGGACGACTTCGGCCTGCCCGAGACCGCGTTCAACATCTGCACCTTCTGGCTGATCGAGGCGCTGGCGCGGATGGAGCGCGAGGAGGAGGCGCGGGCGCTGTTCGCCACCATGCTCGCCCATCGCACGCGGTCGGGGCTGCTGTCCGAAGACATGGACTTCCAGAACGGCGAGCTGTGGGGGAACTTCCCCCAGACCTACTCGCTGGTGGGTGTGATCAACTGCGCAGGGTTGTTGTCGAAAAGCTGGAACACCGTCCGTTGAGCCGTCTCGTCGTCATCTCCAACCGCGTCGCCGTGCCCAAGGCGCGCGGGGCGGCGGGCGCGCAGGGCGGGCTTGCCGGGGCGCTCAATTCGGCGCTGAAGGAACGCGGCGGCATCTGGTTCGGCTGGTCGGGGCAGGAAACGGACGAATTCACCGGCGCGCTCGACGTCCGGCGCGGCGACGGCATGACCACCGCGACCATCGACCTCGAACCGCAGGACGTAGAGGAATACTACAACGGCTACGCCAACTCGACGCTGTGGCCGCTGTTCCACTACCGGATCGACCTGACCCGCTACGAGATGGAGTTCGGCAAGGGCTACGAACGGGTCAACGAGCGCTTCGCGGACAGCGTGCGGCCGCTGATCGAGCCGGACGACACCGTGTGGATCCACGACTATCACCTGATCCCCCTGGGCGAGCGGCTGCGCGCGCGGGGGGTGAGGAACCGCATCGGGTTCTTCCTCCACATTCCCTGGCCGCCGTCGAACCTGTTCGTGTCGCTGCCGTTCCACGAGCGGCTGGTGCGCGAAATGCTCGCCTACGATCTGATCGGGTTCCAGAACGATACCTGGCTGGAAAGCTTCCTCCACTATTGCGGCAAGGAACTGGGGGCCGATGTCGATGCGGACGGCGTGATCCGGCTCGACGGGCGGACGGTGGTCGCCCGCGCCTACCCGATCGGCATCGACTACGATCACTTCATGGCGCAGGGCGAAACCGGCGAGGCGCGGCAGGCGCAGCAGCGGCTGATGTCGAGCACGCGCCATCGCACGGCGATGATCGGCGTCGACCGGCTCGACTATTCGAAAGGCCTGCCCGAAAGGATCGACGGCATCGGCCGCTTCTTCGACACCTATCCCGATCGGGTGAAGGACGTGGTCTTCATCCAGATCGCGCCGCCCAGCCGCGAGGATATTGGCAGTTACCGCCGCATCCGCGCGGAACTGGAGCAGAAGACCGGCCAGATCAACGGCGCCCGGTCCGAAGTCGACCTCGTGCCCATCCGCTACGTCAACAAGGGCCACAGCACGGCGGAACTGTTCGGGTTCTACCGCGCGTCGAAGATCGGGCTGGTGACGCCGCTGCGCGACGGCATGAACCTGGTGGCCAAGGAATATGTTGCGGCGCAGGATCCCGCGGATCCGGGCGTTCTGATCCTCTCGATGTTCGCCGGCGCGGCGCAGCAGCTCGAGGATGCGCTGCTGGTCAATCCGCACAGCCCCGACGACATCGCGCGGCACATCCACACCGCGCTCGACATGCCGCTGGCCGAGCGCAAGGCGCGGTGGGAGAAGCTGGTCGCGAGCGTCAGGGAAGAGAACGTCCAGCGCTGGACGGAAAACTTCCTCGGCGATTTGCAGGCGGCCGGCGCGGCCTGACCGTCACCAGAACGTGGACAGGAACGCGCGTATCGCCAGCAGCGCCAGCACCGCGCTCGAAATCATGAACAGCATGACCCGCTCGCGCAGCCGGTTGACGGTCGCCTGCCACACCGAATGGACGATCCGAAGCACGACATAGGCCCAGGCCAGCAGCACGTCGGTAGCGGTGAATCCGGCCAACGCCAGGATCATGATCGTGGCGTAGAACAAGGTCGGCTGTTCGTGCAGGTGGTTGTAATTGTGCGCCTTCCAGTTTGCCCGGTCGTCGATCACGCCTTCGAGATCCGGTCCGCGAGCGCCGGTCTTGAGCTTGTCCATGCCCAGCTTGCGCAGCTCTGGCGCGCGCGCCATCCCCATCCAGTAGAGCATCGCCAGGGTCCACAGGATCAGGACCGCGGCCGGGGTGAGAATGGTGCTCGTCATGACGCTTCCTCGTGTCGCTCCGAAGTTATGTCTCTGCCAGAACCTGTGCGAACCGCGCGGGATCGACGTTCCCGCCGCTCAGCACGATTGCCGTGCGCCCGTCGAGCGCCGCCTTGCCCGCCAGCGCCGCCGCCAGCGCAACCGCGCCGCCCGGCTCGACCACCAGCCGTAGATGCGCAAAGGCGAACCGTTGCGCCGCCGCCACCTCGGCCTCGCTGACGCGCAACCCATAGTGGCAGCGCGCTGTCAGCACCTCGAAATTGACCGGCCATGTCGCCGGCGTCTGCAAGGCGTCGCAGGCCGTGGGCGGAGCGTCGGCGGCGACGCGCTGGATGGTTCCGCTCTCGATGCTGCGGCAGACGTCATCCCACCCCTCGGGTTCGACCGGGACGATCTCGGCATCGGGGCACGCGAGCGCGAGCCCGGCGGTCAATCCGCCGCCGCCGCACGGCGCAATGATCCGCGTCGGCGGCCCGCCCGCCCAACGCTCCATCTGCGCGGCGATCTCGATACCTGCCGAGCCCTGGCCTTCGATGACCCACGGATCGGCATAGGCATGGACCAGCGTGGCCCCACGCTCCGCCGCCAGCGTCCGCGCGATGGCGTCGCGATCTTCGCGCGCGCGGTCGTAGAGCACGATTTCGGCCCCGAGCGCGCGCGTCCTCTCCAGCTTCACTGCCGGCGCATCGCGCGGCATCACGATGGTCGCCGCGATGCCCAGCGCGCGCGCAGCCCATGCCACGCCCTGCGCGTGGTTGCCGCTCGACACCCCCACCACGCCGCGCGCCCGTTCGGCTTCCGAAAGCTCGGTCAGCCGATGCCACGCGCCGCGAATCTTGAACGCGCCGACCGGTTGCAGGCATTCGGCCTTGGCGCGGATTTCGGCCTGGCCGATCCGCACCGGGAGCAGCGGTGTCGGGGGCAGGATGTCCGCCACTTTGCGCGCCGCCGCCAGCACGCCTTCATGCGTCGGCTTGCGCATCTCGCGATCCTGCGTCATCGCCGGGTCACGTCGCATATTTACTTGGGGCGGGCCAGTCTCTATCGGGCGCGCCCTTTACGGGGAACCCCGCCGCACGGCGGCCCGTTCGTCAGTTCCAGACCGGAGGACCAATTCATCGCCATGGCCGATTCCCCGATCAACGACACCCGGAAAGCCGAACTGCTTTCGACCGAGGTCGAGCATATCGACATCAAGAGCTTCGACGCGCGCCCGATCATCGACGCGATGGGCAAGATGAGCTTCACCAGCCGCGATCTCGCCCGCGCCACGCGCATCTACAACCAGATGCTGGCCGACAGGGATTGCACGGTCTTCCTGGTGATCGCCGGTTCCACCAGCGCCGCCGGCTGCATGGACCTCTATGCCGAACTTCTGCGCAACAACATGGTCGACGGCGTGGTCGCCACCGGGGCCACCATTGTCGACATGGATTTCTTCGAAGGGCTCGGCCACAAGCACTATCAGGCGCTCGAAATCCCCGACGACGATACCCTGCGCTCGCTCTACATAGACCGCATCTACGACACCTACATCGACGAGGAAGACCTCCAGAACGTCGATCACACGATCTTCGAAATTGCCGAGACGCTGGAGCCGAAGGCTTACAGCTCGCGCGCCTTCATCCGCGAGATGGGCAAGTACCTGGTCGAGCATGGCAAGAAGGACAACAGCCTGGTCAAGCTCGCCTACGAGCACGACGTGCCGATCTTCTGCCCGGCCTTCACCGACAGCTCGGCCGGCTTCGGCCTCGTCAAGCATCAGGTCGATGCGATGAAGGCCGGCAAGCCGTACATGACGATCGATTCGGTCGCCGACTTCCGCGAACTGACCCAGATCAAGATCGAGGCGGGGACCACCGGGCTGCTGATGATCGGCGGCGGCGTGCCCAAGAACTTCATCCAGGACACCGTCGTCTGCGCCGAAATCCTCGGGCACGAGGACGTCGCGGTGCACAAGTATGCGGTGCAGATCACCGTCGCCGACGTGCGCGACGGGGCGTGTTCGTCCTCGACGCTGCAAGAGGCGGCGAGCTGGGGCAAGGTCAACACCGGCATCGAACAGATGGTGTTCGCCGAAGCCGCCTCGGTGATGCCGCTGCTGGCGAGCGACGCGTGGCATCGCGGCGCGTGGAAGGACCGCGAGGCGCGCCGCTGGGCGAAGCTGTTCGACTGAGGCCGGCTGCGCTATTCCCGCTGCGACGGATCGCCGGTCGGGGGGGCTTTGACCTCCGGCCGGATCTTTTCGACGGGGGAAAGTGCAGATGCAGACAGGCGGCGGGCTCGGGGCGCTGATCGGCGACATGCTGGAACGCGGCTCGCTCGAAGATACGGTCAGCGTCGTCAACCTGGGCGTCGGCGCGCTGGCGGGGATACTGGGATATTTCCTGGTCAGCAGGCCCGCCGCGATCCGCGAGCAGCGGATCGAACGCTCGCAGGCCTACCTCGAGCTCGAACTCGCTTCGATAGAAACGTTCAAGTACAAGGCCGAACACTGGTACGCCCTGAACTGGGCGCTCACGAACGAAAACCCGAAGAGGGTGGCTCGGAAAAGCCTGGAGGAAGCGGCCGACCAGTACTTCTACCAGTGCCTGAACCTGTTCGAGATTTCGAGCCGGTTTCGAAAGGTCGGCATCATCGACCCGCAGATCTATGCAAGTTGGGTGGCCTGGTTCTACGAGGCGCTGGAAGTGCCGTATTTTCGCAGGCAATGGCCCCTCGAATATCGCGACAACTACACGCCCGAATTGCAGGACATCTTCGACGCGGGGGTCAGGCTGTGGGAGGCGATACCCGCGGATGCGCCGCCCGATTCCTCCGAACTGGGCAGGGTGGGGCCGGAAGGCGGCCCGACCGACCGCCGCCGCCGCCTGTTCTATCAGTACGTCGGCTGGATCGTGGCCTGCCCGGTCATAGCCGGCTGGCACGGCCGCGAAACCGAACGGATCGGACTGCTCGGCAGGATACGCAGGGCGCGTCACGGGTTGAACAGGCCGGAGATCGGGTAATGCATCGGGCCGGGCATCGTGTCCGCAGGGCGACAAGGAACAGGGACAGGTCGTGGATTCATTGACATTCGAATGGGATACGGGCGCTGCCGCGGAAGAGGCGGCGCGGTTTGCCGCGGCGGCGATCGGGCGCCAGCAGAGCTACATCAGCCACGGCGAGATACAGACCGGCCTCAGTGTCGACGGGGAGCACTGGATCGACGGGCTCGAAGCCCGTTACCGGCAGGATTTCTCCGATCCGGGCGACGCGCGCGAAATGCTGGTCGCCCGCCGGGCGGACGGCGCGATCGCGGGGGTCGGGGTCATTTCATGGCAGCTCGACGGTCCGGCGCGGTACGGCACTATCGAGGACATGGCGGTCGATCCGGACCTGCGCGGGGGCGGCATCGGCCAGCAGTTGCTCGAACGACTCGTCGCCCGGCTGGAAGAACGCGGCTGCGACTGGGCCTTCCTCGAATCGGGACGGGAAAATCGCCGCGCGCATGCATTCTTCGAAGCCAATGCTTTCGGCGAAATCTCGCACGTTTTCGCGCGAAAGCTGGGCTCGCCGCAGGGCTGAAACGGCCGGTGCGTTTTTAACTTGCAGTTCAGCCGCGCCCCCATATATGCGCGCTTCCGCTGCCCCATGGGGACTTCCAACCGCAAGGCAGCTTTTCGCACTAACCAGTTGGGGGTCCCTTGAGTTGCACAATCATCCTGACGCCAAGGCTGTAGTCCGCGCCCTCGCGCCGGACGAACCCGTGATCTGCAACCGCCCGCATGCCGCGGCGCGGGCGGCCCGTTTCTTCGCCGAGAAGTTTCCCGGCAAGTCGATGTATGCGGTGAAGGCGAATCCCTCGCCCGAACTGCTGCCGATCCTGTGGGATTCGGGAATTACCCATTTCGACGTGGCCTCGATCGCCGAGGTGCGGCTGGTGCGCGAAGTCCTGCCGCCGTCGGCCACGCTGTGCTTCATGCACCCGGTCAAGACGAAGAGCGCGATTGCAGAGGCGTACAAGGCCCACGGCGTGCGCACCTTCAGCCTCGACACGCACGAGGAGCTGGCGAAGATTCTGGAGGCGACCGCCAGCGAATCCGGCGAACCCGCGACCGATCTCAACCTGCTGGTGCGCCTGCGCGTCTCGTCGGAGCATTCGGAGCTGTCGCTGGCGGCAAAGTTCGGGATCGATCTCGCCGATGCCGCGCCGCTGCTCCAGGCGGTGCGCCAGCATTGCGACGCGCTCGGCATCTGCTTCCACGTCGGCAGCCAGGCGATGACGCCGTTCGCCTATGTCCAGGCGCTGGAGCGCGTGCGCGCGGCGATCGCCGAGGCGGCGGTGACAGTCGACATCGTCGATGTCGGGGGCGGCTTCCCCAGCTCCTATCCGGGCATGGAGCCGCCGCCGCTCGAAGACTATTTCGCGATGATCCACCGCCACTTCGAAGCGCTGCCGATCTCCTATTCGGCCGAGCTGTGGGCGGAGCCGGGCAGGGCGCTGTGCGCCGAATACAGCTCGATGATCGTCAAGGTGGAAAAGCGCCGCGGCGACGAACTCTACATCAACGACGGCGCCTATGGCGCGCTGTTCGACGCCGCGCATGTCGCGTGGCGCTTCCCCGTGCGCGCGCTGGAAGACGACCTGACGCAGCCGCTCGAGGAATTCTCGTTCTACGGCCCGACCTGCGACGATGCCGATTTCATGAAGGGCCCCTTCATGCTTCCGGCCGACATCCAGGCCGGCGACTGGATCGAGGTCGGCATGCTCGGAGCTTACGGCGCGGCGATGAAGACCCGTTTCAACGGCTTCGGCATGGCGCAGGCGGTGATCGTGACGGACGAACCGATGGAGAGCCTCTACACCGGCGCCCGCCCCGACCCGCGCCAGAGCGACAATGTGGTGAGCCTGCGGTAGACCAATCCTCCCCGTTCTCGCTCGGCGAGCGGGCTTGGAGCACGATCGCTTTTGACAGAAGCGCTCGTCATTGCGAGGACCCCGGCCTTGAGCCGGGGGACGAAGCAATCCAGGGGGCAGTGCGATACGCCCTGGATTGCTTCGCGCAGCCTGTCCTCGGGCTGGCGGAGCCAGACCCGGGGGCTCGCCATGACGATGCAAGGTAAGGTGATCGGGCTCTAGGATTCTGGAATCGCGGCTTCGATCCTCCCTGCAACGGAACGTGGCGGGCGCGCAGCGCCTGACGGAGAGGGGCCTTCCCGCCAAACCACTTTCCTACAGGCCGATGATCCTGTTATGTTCCGCCCATGCGCTTGCACCGGAATCCTCCCGCAGCTCGCGACCGGATCGGCGCGATTCCGGCGACGGTGAGCGGCTGGCGCCGCGCGCGGGAAATATTCGCGAAGTTGCGCGAAAGGATATTTTATTTTCCCGTACGCGCGATCCTGTCGCCCTGCATGGTGCAAACGCCTGATATAGCGTCTCAAATCGGCGGCGATAGCGAATGTAGGATATGTCGCTTGTGTCACCCTCGCGGGCGGAGAATGGCTCTCTCAAGCCGCCTGGCGCAATTGCAGCTCCAGCCGATCCCAGATCTCGACCAGCGCCGCCGTCAGTTCGGCCATCATCGCGTCGCTGTGCGCCGGGCCGGGGGTGAAGCGCAGGCGCTCGGTGCCGCGCGGCACAGTCGGGAAATTGATCGGCTGCACGTAGACACCGTATTCGGCCAGCAGGATGTCGCTGATCTTCTTCGCCCGCACCGGGTCGCCGACCATCAGCGGCACGATGTGGGTGTTGGTGTCCATCACCGGCAGCCCGGCTTCGCGGAAATGGCGCTTGAGCGAGGCGGCGGCCGCCTGTTGCGCGTCGCGTTCCTCGCAGCTTTGCTTGAGGTGCCGCACCGCCGCCAGCACGCCGGCGACGAGCACCGGGCTGAGCGAGGTGGTGAAGATGAAGCCGGGGGCGTAGCTGCGGATGCAATCGACGATCCGCTTGTCGGCGGCGATGTATCCGCCCATCACGCCGAAGGCCTTGCCCATCGTGCCTTCGATGATGTCGATGCGGTGCGCGGCCTCGTCCCGCTCAGAAATGCCGCCGCCGCGCGCGCCGTACATGCCGACCGCGTGGACCTCGTCGATATAGGTCAGCGCGTTGTACTTCTCCGCCAGGTCGCAGAAAGTGTGGATCGGGGCGACGTCCCCGTCCATCGAATAGACGCTTTCGAACGCGATCAGCTTGGGCGCATCGGGCGCTTCGGCCGCCAGCAGCTCTTCCAGATGCGCCGGGTCGTTGTGGCGGAAGATACGCTTCTCGCAGCCCGAATTGCGCATGCCGGCGATCATGCTGGCATGGTTCATCTCGTCGGAGAAGATCACGCAGCCGGGCAGCAGCTTGGCGAGGGTGGACAGCGTCGCGTCGTTGGAGACATAGCCGCTGGTGAACAGCAGCGCGCTTTCCTTGCCGTGCAGGTCGGCCAGCTCGCGCTCCAGCTCGATATGATAGTGCGTGTTGCCGCCGATGTTGCGGGTGCCGCCGCTGCCGGCGCCGACGTTGTGCAGCGCCTCTTCCATCGCCGCGATGACCTTGGGGTGCTGGCCCATCGCAAGGTAGTCGTTGGAGCACCACACGGTGACCGGGCGCGGCCCGTTGTGGTGCGCGAAGCAGCGCGCTTCGGGGAAAGCGCCCTTGTTGCGCAGGATGTCGATGAACACGCGGTAGCGCCCTTCCGCGTGAAGGCGTTCGATCGCCTGTTCGAAGATGTGATCGTAGTTCAGCGGACTTGTCCATCCAACGCCGCGATCCCGCGCGGCCAGCGAGTCACGCGCCGCTTAGGCCAACCCGCGCACCGATTAAAGCACGGAGTTTGCGAGAGATTCGCAACTAGAAATTGTCGCTGCGTTCGATGCCGAACCGCCTCAGCGCAGCCATCGGCGCGGCGGCGCCGGTGAAAACTGCGAAATCAGGCGCTTGGCGGATGAACTCCTGCCCCTGCGTCAGAAATGCGATCCGGCGGGCGATGCCTTCTGCGCCATGGACAAAGTCAACTTCGGGGCCGAAGGCGGTGCGCAATCCGGCTTCCACCAGCGGGAAATGGGTGCAGGCAAGAACGACGGTGTCGATCCGGTCGCCGCCGGGTTGCGAGCGGAGCCCGGCGGCGGCGCGTTCGAACACCTCGGGTGCGACAGTTTCGCCGCGTAGCGTTGCTTCGGCGGCCGCGACCAGCTCCGGCTCGGCATGACGCAGGAGCTTGTGCCCGTTGCCGAACTCCGCCTCCAGCCGGTCGACATAGCCCTGCCGGATGGTGGCGGCGGTGCCGAGCAGGCCGATAACCCCTGTCCTGGTCATCGCCGCAGCCGGCTTGATCGCCGGCACGGTGCCGACGATCGGCACGTGCAGCACCTCGCGCACCATGCCCAGCGCGATGGTGCTGGCGGTGTTGCAGGCGATGGTGACGAGGCGCGGCGAATAACGTTCGCTCAACCGCCCCAGCAGCCCCGCGACGCGCGCGGCGATCTCCGCCTCGGTCTTCTCGCCATAGGGCAACCCGGCGGTATCGGCCGCGTAGATTACCGGCGCATCCGGCAGCAGCTTGCGCAGCTCCGCCAGCACCGTGAGCCCGCCGACGCCGGAATCGAACAGCAGGATCGGGGCGGCGGGGTTCATCCGCGTGGGATGGACAAACCTGCGATTCAGGTCAACGGACCTCTATCGGCGTGCCGCCTGACGTTGCTCCCGCCACGCGGCCGGCACCTGTTGGCCATTGAGGCCCCTCTTGTAGCGCTCGATGAATTCGTCGAGGCTCAGTTTGCCGTCCGCGTTGGCGTCCCCCACCGCGATGTACGCGGCTTTTGCAGCGACCGGGTCGAGCCCAACAGCCTGGGTTTTCTGCTTCTCGTACCACTCGTACGGTGCGGGGCCTTCGCCGTCCCAGCTAGCTTCGGTCATGCGGATCAGGACTGCCGGAGCTTCATCGCGTTCGACGAAACCCGATCGGTCCTTGTCCTGCTCGCGAAACAGCTGCTCGGCGTAGGCCCGCACTTCGTCTGCCGGGGCGTCGACGAAATCGCTGGCGGGCCGCATTCGAAATCCGTCTTGCACGGCTTCTCCGGCAGGTGCGGAGGAGTTCGCATCGCTGCCGATGATCGACGACTGCGCCGCGAGGGCGATGATGGCTGTGGCAAGAACGCCCATGGCAAGGACTCCAATCGGTTTTCGGAAGGAGCCCTCGTTGCAGGGAATTTCCGCAGCAGCGAGGTCCGCCGCCTGGGGTGCCGTCCGCTGGTACTGCTCCGACGCCGCCATCAGCCGCGCCGCTTCCAGCGAAGACGACAGCCCCAGCTTGGCCCGCGCCATCTTGAGGCGCTTCTCCACGGCGTGAGGCGACACGCCGAGGTCGAGCGCCATTTCCTTGGCGGTCTGATGCTGCAACCGCCGGCGCAGGCATTCCTTCTCCGCTTCCGTCAGCCGGCCGAGCGCCGCGAAGGTCTTCTCGTCGATCTGGATGTCGCTCATCGGGCAAGGTCTAGGACAATGCGCTCCGGTACCAAACCCCGATGGGCTGGTACCCCAAGATCCGCTCCGCAACGGATTGTTTTCCGACTGCCCCGATGCGAAGGCGTGCGCTATCGAAAGGGGTGAAGGGGACGCGCTTGGAACAGTGGCAGGCGATTCTTGCGGCGCTGGCTTTTGGCTATGCGCTCGGCTCGGTCCCGTTCGGCCTGCTACTGACGCGGCTGTCCGGCGCGGGCGACGTTCGCAACATCGGTTCGGGCAGCATCGGCGCCACCAATGTCCTGCGCACCGGGCGCAAGGATCTGGCGGCGGCCACGGTCCTGCTCGATGCGGGCAAAGGCGCGGCCGCCGTGCTCCTAGCCGCGCGATTCTTTCCCGGTTCGGAGGGGTCAGCGGCAATCGGCGCGATTCTGGGGCACTGCTTTCCGGTCTGGCTGAAGTTCAGGGGCGGCAAGGGTTTCGCCACGGCAGCCGGCGTCTGCTTCGCGCTCGCCTGGCAGGTGATGCTGGTCTGCGCGGCGGTCTGGGCGGCGGCGCTGGCGGTCAGCCGCATATCCTCGGTTTCCTCGCTGAGCGCGGTCGTCGCCGCGCCCATCGTCGCATGGCTGATGGGCTTTGCCTCACTCGCGCCCACGCTGGTCGCGGTTGCGGCGATCGTGCTGGTGCAGCACCGCGCCAACATCCGCCGGCTGATCGCGGGCGTCGAGCCGAAAGTCGGCGCAAAGCCATGAGCGCGCTGGCGCAGGAAGAGGCGTTCGCCCGCATCCGCCTGCTGCGCTCCCCCAACATCGGGCCGGTCAGCTATGCGCAACTGCTGCGCCGGTTCGGCCACGCGCGCGCCGCGCTGGATGCCTTGCCCGATCTCGCCGGGCGCGCGGGCAAAGGCTACCGGATTGCATCGCCCGACGGCATAGAGCGCGAGGTGGCGGCCGTGCGCGCGGCGGGGGCGCGATACCTGTTCCACGATTCGCCCGAATATCCGGCGCTGCTGGCGCAGGCGGAGGGCGCGCCGCCGATCCTGATCGTGCGCGGCGACCTGTCGCTGGCCCGCGCGCCCTGCGTGGCGATCGTGGGCGCGCGCAACGCTTCCGCCGCGGCGGTCAAGCTCGCGCGCGATTTTGCCCACGGGCTGGCGGAGCACGGGTTCGTGGTTGTCTCCGGGCTCGCGCGGGGCATCGACGGCGCGGCGCACGAGGGGGCCCTGAACTGTCATGAGCCGCGCACCGTGGGCGTCATCGCCAGCGGCATCGACGTGGCCTATCCGCCCCAGCACGCCGAATTGCAGGAACGCATCGCGTGCGAGGGCCTGCTCCTCGCCGAGCAGCCGCCGGGCACCGAGCCGCGCGGCAGCCATTTTCCCAGCCGCAACCGCATCATCGCCGGCCTCGCGCTCGGCACGCTGGTGGTGGAGGCCGCGCCCCGCTCGGGCTCCCTCATCACCGCGCGGCTGGCGGGGGAATACGGGCGCGAGGTCATGGCCGTGCCCGGCAGCCCGCTCGACGCGCGCAGCCACGGCTGCAACCAGCTTATCCGCGAAGGCGCGGTGCTGGTGCAGACGCCGGAGGATGTGGCGGAACTGCTGAGCGGCTTCGACGGCGCGCCGCGATCGACCTTGCGCGAGGCGCGGCCGGATTATCTCCGCGCCGTGGACGAGACGCCTGGCGAAGAACCCGCCGAAATCGCCGCGCTGCTCACCGCCGCGCCGGTCGCGGTCGACGAACTGGTCCGTCAGAGCGGGGCAAGCACCGGCGCGGTGCAGATGGCGCTGCTGGAACTGGAGATCGCCGGGCGGCTCGTGCGCCACGCAGCGGGGCGGGTGAGCCTCGTTCAATGAAGACGCCACTTGACTACTACCCCGATCGTCCCACCTTTGTCTTCGGGACAAAGGGGAGGACGGATATGGTGACGGTAACACCGCCGCGCGATCTCAAGATCGGCAAGATCATCGACAAGACGCTCGCCGTGCTCGAACTCAATGCCGTTCCGGCGTTGATCTTCGTGCTGGCGCTGACTGCCGCCAACCTCCCGATCACCTATGTTTCGACCGGCTCCATGGATCCGATGAATATCGCGGGTGGGCAAGTACTGGGAAGCATCGTCGGCATCGTCTGCGGGTATTTCCTTCTCGTCGCCATGGTGCGCCGGACCGGCCTTCAGGCGCACGGTGAAGGAGACACTTTTTTCCCCTACATCGGGATGGCGCTTCTTTCCGGCATCGCGGTAATGCTCGGCTTTATCGCGATCATACTTCCCGGACTGTTCCTTATGGCAAGGTGGATCATCGCCGGGCCGCTGGTGGTCGGGCGCGGACACGGGGTAATGAAGTCGCTCGGCGAAAGCTGGGAACGCACCCGCGGCAGCGAGGTTTCGATCATCGTCGCGGCGCTGGCGCTCGTCCTGATTCCGCTTGCGGCGACCATCGCCGTCAGCTTTCTCTTCGAGCCGGACGATCTGGTCGGGATGACGGTGTCGCAAATAGCCAGCAGTGTGATCAGCCTGGTGGTGGCGGCCATGAGCGTGGCGATCTACGGCATGATCGTCGGCGGCGCGGCCGAGGCCAGCGCCTTCGAATGAGGCGGCGCACATAGCGGCTTGACGAACGGCGCGCGGGGCCACCACCCTCGCGCGTACGTATACGCGTAAGGACTGTCCTCTCTTCATGCAGCTTGTCATCGTTGAATCGCCGGCCAAGGCGAAGACCATCGAGAAGTACCTCGGCAAGGACTACAAGGTCCTCGCCAGCTACGGCCATATCCGCGACCTGCCGCCCAGGGACGGCAGCGTGCGGCCGGACGAAGGCTTCGCGATGGATTGGGAAACCTATCGCGACAAGATGAGCCGCGTGAAGGAAATCGCCGATACGGCGAAGAAGGCCGACCGCCTGATCCTCGCCACCGACCCCGACCGCGAGGGGGAAGCGATCTCGTGGCACGTGCGCGAGCTGCTGGCCAAGCGCAAGGCGCTGCCCAGGGAGGTGGAGCGCGTCACCTTCAACGCCATCACCAAAGATGCGGTGACGCAGGCGATGGCGCATCCGCGCGATCTCGATAGCGACCTGATCGACGCCTACCTCGCCCGCCGCGCGCTCGATTACCTGTTCGGTTTCACGCTCAGCCCGGTGCTGTGGCGCAAGCTGCCCGGCGCCAAGAGCGCGGGGCGCGTGCAATCGGTGGCCCTGCGCCTGATCGTCGACCGCGAGCGCGAGATCGAGGCGTTCACGGCGCAGGAATACTGGTCCGTCGTCGCGAAGATGCAGCATGACGGAACGGCTTTCGATGCGCGTCTGGTGACGTTCGAGGGCGAAAAGCTCGACAAGCTCTCGCTCGGCGACAAGGGCATCGCCGACCGGGCGAAGGCCGCGGTCGAGGCCGGGCGCTTCACCGTCGAAGGCGTCGAGACGAAACCGCTCAAGCGCAATCCCGCGCCGCCGTTCACCACCTCCACCCTGCAACAGGAAGCCGCGCGCAAGCTCGGCTATTCCGCCAGCCACACGATGCGGCTGGCGCAGAACCTGTATGAAGCGGGCGCGATCACCTACATGCGCACCGACGGCGTGCAGATGGACGGCAGCGCCATTTCCGCCGCGCGCAAGGCCATCGCGGATAGGTTCAGCGGCCACTACCTGCCGGAAAAGCCGCGCATTTATCAGACCAAGGCGAAGAACGCGCAGGAAGCGCACGAGGCGATCCGCCCGACCGACTTCACCCGCGACCGCGCCGGGACGGGCGACGAGGCGAAGCTCTACGACCTGATCTTCAAGCGCGCGATGGCGAGCCAGATGGCGGCCGCCAGCCTCGAACGCACCACGGTCACGCTGCGCGACGGCACGGGCCGCAACGAGCTGCGCGCCACAGGGCAGGTGGTGAAGTTCCCCGGCTTCCTGGCGGTCTACGAAGAGAGCTTCGACCAGAAGAACGACGATGACGAGGCGGAAGGCCTGTTGCCGCTCATGCGCCAGGGCGACGGCCCGGCCAGGCTGGGCGTCGAGGCCAATCAGCACTTCACCCAGCCGCCGCCGCGCTTTTCCGAAGCGAGCTTGGTCAAGCGGCTGGAGGAACTCGGCATCGGCCGGCCTTCCACTTATGCCTCGACCATCCAGACGCTGCGCGACCGGGCCTATGTGCGGATGGAGAAGAACCGCTTTTTCGCCGAGGATTCGGGCCGCCTGCTGACCGCGTTCCTCGAACGGTTCTTCCCCCGCTACGTCGCTTTCGATTTCACCGCCGGGATGGAGGAGGAACTGGACGACGTCTCGGGCGGCCGCGCGGCGTGGAAGGCGGTGCTCGACGCGTTCTGGCGCGACTTCAAGCCCAAGAGCGACGAAGTGATGGAGCGCATGCCGTCCGAAGTCACCGAGGCGCTGGACGAGTTCCTGTCCGACTATCTGTTCCCGCCGAAGGAAGACGGCGGCGATCCGCGCCTGTGCCCGAAGTGCGGGCAGGGGCGGCTGTCGCTCAAGGGCAGCCGCAACGGCCCCTTCATCGGCTGTTCCAACTATCCCGAATGCACGTTCACCCGCCGCTTCGGCCAGCCGGCCGAAAACGGTGAGGACGAGGACGGCGCGATGGGCGAGGATCCGGAAACCGGGCTGGAAGTGACGCGCAAGGTCGGCCGCTTCGGGCCGTACGTCCAGCTCGGCGAGGGCAAGGAGGCGAAGCGCGCCTCGATCCCGCGCGACCTGCCCGATTTCGATCTCGACTGGGCGCTCAGGCTGCTGAGCCTGCCGCGCACCATCGGCGCGCACCCGGAAACCGGCCAGCCGATCACCGCCAGCATCGGCCGCTACGGCCCCTACCTTGCGCATGACGGGAAATACGCCAAGCTCGGTGGCACCCGCGACGTGTTCGAAACCGGCATGAACGCGGCCGTAACGCTGCTCGCCGAAGCCGCCAACCGCAAGAATGGCGCGCGCGGCGGAACCAAGGCGGAACCGATCAAGACTTTCGGCGCGCACCCGACCAGCGGCGGCGAGATCAAGGTCATGCCCGGCCGCTACGGCCCCTATGTCACCGACGGCGCCACCAACGCCACCATCCCGCGCGACATGAAGCCGGAGGACGTGACGGAGGAACAGGCCATCGCCCTGATCGACGCCCGCGCCGCCAAGGGCCCGGCGAAGAAGAAGGGCGCGCGCAAGAAGGCCCCGGCGAAGAAGGCGGCTGCGAAGAAGAAGTAGCAGCTTTGCGCGCAACGCGATTATCGAGGGGAAGGGATAATGCTTGTCACGACTCTGTTTGCTGCCAGCGCATTGACGCCAGTCACCGTCTCCGAGGACGTGCTACGCCGCATTTTTTCCAACTATCCCACGTGGGCGGTGCGAGAAGGGCGATCTGCTGGAGCGCAGCTTGAGTTCATTGTCGAAACTGACGGCAAAATTCGTGAGTGCCGGATTGTTGCGTTTGTAGGCAGTGAGCGGTTGGCGAACGAAGCTTGCGCCATGTGGAAGGGTCGGAAACTGCGGCCCGCGAGTGGCGCTGACGGCCGTCCAATACTTGGGCTGTATCGCACGAGTTCCCGCTACTTTTTGCCAAGCGCGGCAAGAAGAGAGGAGGCGCAGGCTGTCGAAGCGTGGACTTCCCCGGCAGATATTGCACTCAAAGTGGAGGCATTGCCTCCGGATACATCGACGGTCGATTTGGAGGTTGCCCTTCAGATCGGACCAGACGGAGAAGTCGTCGGATGCTCGGGCATCGAGGAGCGAAACGATGGCGTTCCGGCGCCATTCGTCGACGCCGCCTGCGTTGAGGCGAGGAAGTATACAAGGCAGGTCTTGAACGGTGCTGATGGTCAGCCGAGTGCCTACGTAACCAACACCAAAGTGCGTTTCGAGGCTACTTCGGCTCAGACTTGAATAGAGGGCTCGTCGCCTTCACATGGCGGCGATGCCGGATGCGACCGCCCCCAGCCAACCCGACGGCCTGCCCAGGCCGCGCCGATACTGGGCCATCGCGGCGATCAGCTTCGGCACCGCGCTGCTGGTGCTGGATGGGGCCATCGCCAATGTCGCGCTGCCCACCATCGCGCGCGATCTCGGCGTCAGCAACGCGGTCGTTACCAATGTTGTGACCATCTACCAGCTCGTGCTGGTCATGGTGCTGCTGCCCTTCGCCAGCGTGGGCGACCGGCTCGGACACCGGGTGCTCTATCAGTACGGACAGCTGGTGTTCCTCATCGCTTCGGCGCTGTGCCTGTTCGTGGGCGACTTCATCGTCCTGCTGGTGCTGCGCGCGTTGCAGGCGCTCGGCGCGGGCATGGCGCTGAGCGTTTCGGCGGCGATGCTGCGGCAGATCTATCCGGCGCGCCAGCTCGGCAGCGGGATGGGAATCAACAGCGTCATCGTCGCCTCTTCGGGCGCGCTGGCGCCGACGCTGGGCGGGTTCATCGTCGGCCATGCGCCGTGGCAGTGGGTCTTCGCGGCGGCGGTGCCGTTCGCGGTGGTTTCGCTGCTGCTCGGGCGCTTCCTGCCCGATCCCGCGCCGCAGGACCGGCCGCCCGAGTGGCTGAGCGGGCTGTGGAGCGCGGCGACCATGCTGCTGCTGATCGGCGGGCTGCAACTGGCCACGCACGAGAACGCCGGTATCGGCGCGGCGCTGGCGGCGGCCGGGCTGGTCTCGCTGCTGCTGCTGGTGCGGCGCGAGCGGCAGCGCGCCGCCCCGGTCGTGCCGGTGGACCTGCTGGCGAGGCCGGTGATCGGCCTGTCGGCGCTCGCAGCGATCGCCTGCTTCATCGCCGCCGGATCGCTGATGATTTCGCTGCCGTTCCGGCTGGAGGAGGCGATGGGCTATGAACCGCAGCAGGTCGGCCTGCTGCTGCTGCCGTTCCCGCTGACGATGCTGGTCGTCTCGCCGCTCGCCGGATGGCTCAGCGACCGCGTCGCCCCGACGAAGCTTGGCGTCACCGGCATGGCCATCGCCATCGCCGGCCTGCTGCTGCTGGCGCTGATGCCCGACAACCCCGGCGAGTTCGCCATCGCCTGGCGGTTGAGCCTCGCCGCCATCGGCTTCGGCCTGTTCTTTGCCCCCAACTCGCGCCTGCTGATCGGCCAGTCGCCGCGGAACCGGGCGGCCGCGGCCGGCGGCCTGCTGTCCACTTCGCGCCTGCTGGGCCAGACCATGGCCGCGGTAGTCGTGGGCATTCTGCTGGCGGGCGGGGCGGGCCTTGGCCCCGTGCCGCTGTTCGTAGCCTGCGCGCTGGCGGTGGTCGCGGCGCTATGCAGCCTCGCGCGGTTCCGGAGCGTGACGAAGGCCGGCGGGACGATGGCGACGCTGCGCGGCGACTAGCGGACCCAGTCCAGTCCGATTTCCTCGAAAATCTCGCGGCTTTCGGCCCACTTCTCGTCCACCTTCACATGCAGGAACAGGTGGACTTTCACGCCGAGGATTTCGCTCAGTTCCTTCCTCGCTTCCTCGCCGATGGCTTTGATCCTCGCGCCGCGCTTGCCCAGCACGATGGCCTTCTGGCTGTCGCGCGCGATGACGATCTGCTGGTGGATTTCGACGCTGCCGTCCCTGCGCACCCGATAGCTCTCGGGCCGCACCGCGCTGTCGTAGGGCAGTTCCTCGTGGAGCTGGCGATAGAGCTGTTCGCGCGTGACTTCGGCGGCGAGCAGGCGTTCGCTGGCGTCGGAAACCTGGTCTTCGGGATAGTGCCACGGGCCTTCGGGCATCAGTCCGGCGAGATGCGCCTTGAGCGCCGGCACGCCGTCGCCGGTCAGCGCGGAGACGAAGAACACTTCGGCGAAATCGACCTTACCGGCCAGTTCCTGCGCCAGAGCCAGCAGCGGCTCCTTGGCGCTGGCGTCGACCTTGTTGAGCGCCAGCAGCTTGCGTTCGGGCCGGTCCTTCAGGATGTCGAGCAGCGGCTCCAGCTCGTGCCGGCGCTGCTTGACCGGATCGACCACCAGCAGCACCGCATCGGCCGCCACCGCGCCTTCCCACGCCGCGCTGACCATCGCCCGGTCGAGCCGCCGCTTGGGCGCGAAGATGCCGGGCGTATCGACGAGGATGATCTGTACATCGCCTTCCAGCGCGATGCCGAGCAGCCGTGCGCGCGTGGTCTGCGCCTTGGCGCTGGTGATCGCGACCTTCTGGCCGACGAGCTGGTTGACCAGCGTGGACTTGCCCGCATTGGGCGCGCCGATCACGGCCACGACGCCGCAGCGGGTCATGCCATCCTCCCCTGGAAGGGGAGGGGGACCGCGCGCGCAGCGCGGGGTGGAGGGGAACAGGCAAGTGCTCCCGACCTCGCACCGAAAGGTTCACCGCCCGTGCCCCTCCACCATCCTGCGGATGGTCCCCCTCCCCGTGCCGGGGAGGATTTGTAGGTCGACTTCACCCGAACTTCTCCATGAACAGCCTTGCTGCCTCGGTCTCGGCTTCCTGCTTGCTGCCGGCCGTGGCTTCGACTTCACCGACATTTCCTACGCCGACCCGAACGGTGAAGCGCGCCGCATGATCGGGGCCCGAGCGATCGACGACGGTGTATTCGGGCGGCTTGCGGCGGTTGCCGGCGGCCCATTCCTGCAACGCGCTCTTGGGATGCTTCGAGCGGCCGGCGCGGCCCTCGATGGCCGGGCGCCACAGTTCGAGCGCGACCGCGCGGGTCGCGTCGAACCCGGCTTCGACGAAGCTCGCGCCGAGCAGCGCTTCCATGATGTCGCCGAGGACGTTGTCGCTGTCGGCCGCGCCGTCGTCGCGCGCCTGCTTGCCGAGCAGAAGGTGCTCGCCCACGCCGATCCGGCGGGCCACCCCGGCGCATGTCTGGCGGCTGACCAGCGCGTTGAGCCGCTGCGCCAGTTCGCCCTCGCTGCCGTTTCCCTGCTGGTAGAGCAGGCCGGCGATGGACAGCCCGAGCACCCGGTCGCCGAGGAATTCGAGCCGTTCGTAGTTGCGCGCGCGCCCGGTGCTGCCATGCGTCAGCGCTTCGGCCCACAGCGCGGGATCGCGCACGGCGAACCCGAGGCTTTCGAGCCAGCGCTGCGTTCCTTGCGCGAGCCCGGTCAAATCCCGCGCCCGATCCGGCCCCAGCGGATCGCCCCGAACAGCGTCCACGGCCGTTTCCAGGTGAAGGTGGAATCGACCGAGAAGAACATGAAGCTGGCTTCGCCGACCAGGTTTTCGACCGGGACCAGGCCGATGCCCTGTCCGGCGACCGGCGGGAAGCGGCTGTCCATCGAATTGTCGCGGTTGTCGCCCATCAGGAACAGGCTGCCTTCGGGCACCACCACAGGCGGCGTCGTGTCCTGCGGACGCGGGCCGAAGTCGAGCACGTCGTACGATACGCCGCCGGGCAGCGTTTCGCGGAACTGCGGATAGCGGCAGGCGAAGCTGCCGTCCGGCCGGCGCTCGGCGAAGCGCGCTTCGCGGCAGGATTCGTCCGGTCTGATCGGCAGCACGAAGTCCTCGACCGGTTCCGTCGGCACGGCCTCGCCGTTGATGTGCAGCACGCCGGCGACCATCTGGATCTGGTCCCCCGGCAGGCCGATCACTCGCTTGACGTAGTCGGCGCGGTCGATCGGATGCTTGAAGATCACCACGTCGCCGCGATCGGGCAGGCTGCCGAACAGGCGCCCTTCGCCGATCGCCGGATCGAGCGGCAGCGAGGCTTGCGAATAGCCGTAGGGCCACTTCGCGGCGAACAGGAAATCGCCCACCAGCAGCCGGGGCATCATCGATTCGCTGGGGATGGAGAAACTGGTGAACGCCAGCGTGCGGAACAGCAGCACGATGACCACCAGCTTGACCAGGAACCAGAGGAAGCTGCCCTCTTCCTTCTTCTTCGGCTTTTCGGCCGGGGGCGGGGCGGCGGTATTCGCCGTGCCGGCGGCGGTGGCGCTGTCGTTCATCGTGCGGCCGCTCCGGCTGTTGAGGGTGACACAGTTGACACCCTTCCCCTCGTACGGCGGAAAAAAAGTACCGCGGAAAAAAATTGAGGATTGTATCGCTTGCAAACACGACGCCCTCGCTCTCGAACCTCGTCACCCTGAACTCGTTTCAGGGTCCATCCGGCCACGGTCACGAAGCGTTCGGACCTACCGCGACGGTGCGGCACAGCGGCGTATGGGGCGAGAGCTCCGCGCGGGAGGAAAAATGAATCCCGGAAGCGAAGCTGTGCCTGCACAAACAAGTTCGGGATGACGAAAGCGGAAGCGGCTCGCTGTGTTTGCAAGCGAGGCAATCGCCAAAAAATTCGGGTCGGCGCACCGATGGATCGGGAGAAGGAATTGCCGTTTGCAAGCATGGCGCGAGGCCCTAACCCAGCGGCGGGCCTGTAGGAAAGGGGAAACACCGTATGACCGCTGCCGCGTGGAACGATCTGACGCCCGGCAATGAAACCCTGGCGGAACTGTTCGCGGCCGATCCGGACCGGGTGGCGAAGCTGTCGACGCGGCTGGAGTTCGGCGAGAGCGGTGCGCTGTTCGACTGGTCGAAGACGCACCTGACCGACGGGTTGCTCGGCGGGTTCGAAGCGCTGGCCGATGCCTGCGGCTTCCCCGAAATGCGCCGCCGCCTGTTCGCAGGCGAAACGGTCAACCCGACCGAGGGGCGCGCGGCAGAGCATTCCGCGCTGCGCGGTGTCGGCAAGGAGGCCAGCGTCGAGGAAGCGGCCGCCCTGCTCGTGCGGATGAAGCTGCTGGTCGAAGCAATCCACGAAGGCGCGCTGGGAGAGGTAAACCACCTGATCCACATCGGCATCGGCGGTTCCGCGCTCGGCCCCGCGCTGGCTGTGGACGCGCTGGCGCGCGGCGCCGGTCCGCTTGGGGCGCGGGTGGACGTCCACGTCGTGTCGAACATCGACGGCGTGGCGCTGGAAGCCGCCTTCGCCGCCTGCGACCCGCAAACCACGCTGGTCGCGGTGGCGAGCAAGACCTTCACCACCATCGAGACGATGACCAACGCCGCCAGCGCGCTCGCCTGGCTGGCGGACAACGGCGTGGCCGATCCCTATGGCCGGGTGATCGCGCTGACCGCATACCCCGAAAAGGCGGTGGAATGGGGCGTGGACGAAACGCGCGTGCTGCCGTTCGCCGAAAGCGTGGGCGGGCGCTATTCCATATGGTCTTCCATAGGCTTCCCGGTTGCTCTTGCCATCGGATGGGAGGATTTTGCGGCCTTTCTCGACGGCGCAGCGGCGGTGGACGCGCATTTCCGCGATGCCGACGGACGGGCCAACCTGCCCTTGCGCGCCGCCTTCGCGGACCAGCTCTATGCCCGGCTGAAGGGCGCGGAGACGCGCGCGGTGTTCGCCTATGACGAGCGGCTGCGGCTGTTCCCGAGCTATCTCCAGCAGCTCGAGATGGAATCGAACGGCAAGCGGGTCACGGTGGACGGCCAGCCGGTGGACGGCCCGACCGCGCCGATCACCTGGGGCGGGGTGGGCACCGACGCGCAGCACGCGGTGTTCCAGTTGCTGCACCAGGGCACGCATCTGGTGCCGATCGACTTCATCGCCAGCGCTGCGCCCGGCGACGATCTGGACCCGGCGCACCACCGCATCCTGCTGATGAACTGCTTCGCGCAAGGGGCGGCGCTGATGGCGGGCAAGGCCAGCGACGATCCGGCGCGCGCCTATCCCGGCGACCGGCCGAGCACGACGATCCTGTGCGACGATCTGGACCCGGCCACCCTCGGCGCGTTGATCGCGTTCCACGAACACCGGACGTTTGCCAATGCGGTGCTGATGGGCATCAACGCCTTCGACCAGTTCGGCGTGGAACTGGGGAAAGAGATCGCCAAGAAGATCGAGAAGGGCGGCGAGGGGTTCGACGCCAGCACCGAGGCGCTGCTGAAGGCGGCGGGGTTGGGGTAAGCAGCCGGCCTCAACCCCACTTCGTCATTCCCGCGAACGCGGGAATGACGAAGCTGGGAGCGTCCTTGCCAGCCCTACGCCGGGCTCGACACTTTCATCAGCACGATTCCCCCCACGATCAGCAGCGCGGCGAGGATGCGCAGCGGAGTGGCCGCCTCGCCCAACACCACGATGCCGACCACGAACGCGCCCGCCGCGCCGATACCGGTCCAGACCGCATAGGCCGTCCCCAGCGGCAGCGTGCGCATCGACCACGAGAGCAGCGCGAAGCTGACGATCATCGTGCCGATGGTTATCGCCGAGGGCGCGAGCTTGCTGAACCCGTCCGACGCCTTCATCGAGAAAGCCCAGATCACTTCCAGCACGCCGGCGATAATCAGGATTGTCCATGCCATGGGGCGGCCTCCTTCGTTGTGCCGCCGGGCCGTCCCGGACCTGAGCCCTCGAAGGAGGGGGAGGACGTGGCCTCGCTTTGCCGTGCGAAATAGCCGTGGCGGCGGCCGCGTCAATCCGCGAAAGGGGGAACCGCCGCGGCGAAGGCCCGTTAACCCTGCGCAACAGGGGCGCGGGTGCGGAATGTCCGATATCGAAGCCGTTCGGAACCACGCCGAACTTCTCGTTCAAAGCGTCAGCGACTACGCGATCTACATGCTCGATCCGCAAGGCGTGGTGCGCAGCTGGAATGCCGGGGCGGAACGCTTCAAGGGCTACAGCGCCGACGAGATCGTGGGCCAGAACTTCGCCCGCTTCTACACGCCGGAGGAACGCGAGGCCGGAATGCCGGAAAAGGCGCTGGCGGCGACGCTGCGCGAAGGGCGCTATTCCGCGGAAGGCTGGCGGCTGCGCAAGGACGGCAGCCGGTTCTGGGCCGGCGTGGTGATCGAGCCGATCCGCGACGAGGACGGCCGGCATCTCGGCTTCGCCAAGATCACCCGCGACCTCACCGAGCGCAAGGGGCTGGAGGAGGCGCTCCAACGATCGCGCGAGCAGTTCTTCCAGTCGCAGAAGATGGAGGCGATCGGCCAGTTGACTGGCGGCGTGGCGCACGATTTCAACAACATGCTGGCGGCCATCGTCGGCAGCATCGGCCTGGCGCAGCGCCGGCTGGCGCGGGGAGAAGACATCGCCCCGTTCCTCGAAAATGCGCTTCAGGCGGCGGAACGGGGCAAAGTGCTGACCCAGCGGATGCTGGCCTTCGCGCGCAAGCAGGAGCTTCAGCTTGAGCCGGTCGATCTCATCGCATCGGTGCGCGACATGGCCGAACTGCTGACGCGCACGATCGGATCGAACGTCTCCATCGTCACGCACTTCCCGCTGACCCTGCCCGCCGCGCTCGCCGACCGGACGCAGCTCGAACTGGCGATCATGAACCTGGTGGTCAACGCGCGCGACGCGATGGAAAGCGGCGGCAAGGTCGTGCTCAGCGCCGACGAGATCGAGGACGAGGGCGCGCGCTACGTCCGCCTGCGCGTGCGGGACGAGGGCGCCGGTATGGACGAGGAGACCTTGCGCCGGGCGGTCGAACCGTTCTTCACCACCAAGGGTATCGGCAAGGGCACCGGGCTCGGCCTGTCGATGGTGCAGGGCATGATCGAGCAGTGCGGCGGGCGCTTCCGGCTGGAAAGCGAAGTGGGGTCGGGAACCACGGTGGAGCTGTGGCTGCCGGTGACCGAGACCCATGCCGAGGAGCACGCCGCCGAACGCCCGGCGGCCGAGACTCCGGCAAAGACCCTGCGCATCCTGACCGTGGACGACGACCCGATCATCCTTCTCAACACCGCGACGATCCTGTCCGAAATCGGCCACGATGTGCGGCCGGCCCATTCGGCGGCGGCGGCGCTGCGCATTCTCGAAACCGAAGCGTTCGACCTGCTGCTGACCGACTACGCGATGCCGGGCATGGACGGCGGCGAACTGGTGCGCATGGCGCGCGAAATGCAGCCGGGCATCAAGGCCGTGATCCTGTCGGGCTATGCCGATCTGCCGGAGGGTAGGGCGCTCGAAGTGCCGCGGCTGGCGAAGCCGTTCTCCGACATTGAACTGGCGGACATGGTCGCTTCGATGGCTTAGGGTCCGTACTCAATAGCCAGCACGCCTCGGGTGCGCTGGCTATTGAGTACCGACCCCTAGGGCCCCAGGGCCGCCTCGTGCGCCGGCATCGGGCGCAGCAGGCCGAGGAGGGGGAGCGCGATCATAGCGCCGCCCGAGACGGCCAGCGCCGCCGCGACGCCGTGGCTTTCCGCGAAATGGCCCCATAGCCAGCTTCCGAGAGCGATCCCGCCGAACGTCAGGCTGCTGACCATCGCCGTCACCCGGCCGACCACTTCGGGCGTGCTCCACATCTGCCCGGCGACCGAAAAGCCCGACAGCGCCTGGACCCAGCCGGCCCCTGCCGCCACCAGCAGCGCCAGCATCGCGAACAGGCCCGGTCGCAGCGAAACCAGAATGCAAGCTATTCCGTAGATCACGCCGGCCGCGCGCACGATCGCCTCGGCGGAGAAACGGCGGCGGAGCGCGGTGCTGGTTCCCGCGCCGATGACCGCGCCGAGCCCCAGCGCGCCCAGCAGCAGGCCGTAGACCTGCGACCCGCGCCCGAGCAGCTCCGACGCCACCAGCGGCATCAGCGCCCAGGCGGCCGCGCCGGCAAGCGTGAAGGTCAGCGCGCGCAGCATGATCGTGCGGACCTGCGGCGATGCGGCGGCATAGGCGATGCCGCCGGCGATCATCGGGCGCAGCGCGCGGCCGATCCGGTCCGGCGGCGGCGGAAGCCCGCGCCAGCGCCAGAACACCGCCAGCGCCAGCAGGTAGCTCGCCGCGCTGACCGCAAAGGCGGTGGCCGCTCCCCCGGCGGCGACGATCGCCCCGCCGAGCGCCGGCCCGAGACTGCGCGCGACGTTGAAGGCGAGGATGTTGAGCGCCACCGCCGCGGCCAGCTCCGCACGCGGCACCACGCCGCCGATCGATCCCGCCATCGCCGGGGCGAAGCAGGCGATGCCGCAAGCCAGCAGCGCGGTCAGGCCGATGATGGCGGCGGGCGATGCGCTCCCCGCGAAGACCAGCGCGGCGAGCACCAGCGAGATCGCCAGCATCGCGCCTTGCGCGGCGAGCGCCACGGTGCGCTTGTCGTGCATGTCGGCCCAGGCGCCGGCGGGCAGGGCGAGGAGCATGATCGGCAGGTTGGTGGCGGTCTGGACCAGCGCGATGACGTCCGCCGGCGCGCCGCCCTCGGTCAGATGCCAGGCCGCGCCGACCGACTGCACCGCGTTGCCGAGATTGGCCGCGAGGCTGCCCGCGAGAATCAGCGCGAACGAGCGGTGGGCAAGCGGGCCGAAGGTGGTCGAACCGGACATCGCGCAGAGCTTTAGGGTCAGGACCCATTAGATGCACGCCCGAGGCGTCGAAATGGCGAAGAGATCGGGTTCGGGCGG
>JBIQKC010000076.1:0-4323 GCA_044506885.1 Sphingomonadales bacterium | reverse complement strand
TAACCTGGGCGCCGGCTTCAACCGCAATGTCTTCCACCACGCCGTCGCTTTGCGCCAGCAAGGCGTGCTCCATCTTCATCGCCTCGATCACCGCGAGGCGCTGGCCGCGCGCCACCCGATCGCCCCTGGCGACCTCGATTGCCAGCACCTTGCCGTGCATCGGCGCGACGATCACACCATCGCCGCCACCCTGCGCCGCGTCAGCAGCGGCGCCGGCTCCCAACTCGACCAGAGAGGCGGAGTCGCCGCGCACGGCCAGCAGGCCGCCCGCCACATCCACCAGCTCGCACGGCGCAGCCGCGATTCCCCCGATCTCCACGCGCATGCCTTCCGGACCGAAGCGCACGAGCGCCATGACGCGCTCCCCGTCGATCCGGACCGGAACGGACATCTCGCGCGCACCTGCGAAGTCGAAGGCATCATCGGCATCCCATGGCGAGCGGCGCTCGTTGCTGCGCCGGGCGGCGCGCTGCGCGATGCGTTCCCGATCGCGCCGGATCAGCGCCTCGACCGCATGGGCGGCAGCCGCCTGGTCCGCCACCGGCGCGACTGCCAGCTTGTCGAGGTCGCGCTCGATCAGTCCGGTGTCGATCCTGCCGGCCCGGACGTCCGGCGCGTCGATCAGCGCGCGCAGGAAGGCGAGATTGGTCCGCGGCCCCGCGACGGCGCTGCCGCGCAAGGCCGCCGCCAGCCGGTCGAAGGCCGCGCCGCGATCGGGCCCGTGGGCGATGACCTTGGCCAGCATGGGGTCGTAATAGGGCGACACCTCCTGCCCCTGCTCGACACCGGCATCGACGCGGACTCCCTCGCCTGCACCGAAGCGCAGCACATGCAGCCGCCCGGTCGAGGGAAGAAAGTTGCGCAACGGGTCTTCGGCATAGAGCCGCACTTCCACTGCGTGCCCGGAGAGCGAAATCTGCTCCTGAGTCTTGGGCAGTTGCTCGCCCCCCGCCACGCGGAATTGCCATTCCACCAGGTCGATGCCCGTCACCATCTCGGTTACCGGATGCTCGACCTGCAACCGCGTGTTCATCTCGAGGAACCAGAAGCCGTCCGGCTTGAGCGCACCTTCGCCGCTCGCGATGAATTCGACCGTCCCCGCGCCCGAGTAGCCGACGGCACGCGCGGCTCCGATCGCCGCTTTCGTCATGGCCTCCCGCACGTTTGCCGTCATGCCGGGCGCCGGCGTCTCCTCGATCACCTTCTGATGGCGGCGCTGCGCCGAGCAGTCGCGCTCAAAGAGATGCACGACATTGCCGTGGTTGTCGCCGAACACCTGCACCTCGATATGGCGCGGACGCTCGATCCATTTTTCGATCAGCATGCGGCCGTCGCCGAACGCCGATTGCGCCTCGCGGCTCGCGGCCGCGAGCGCATCGTCGAAGTCGATCGCCTTCTCGACGCGGCGCATGCCCTTGCCGCCGCCGCCCGCCGCCGCCTTGATCAGCACCGGGTAGCCGATCTCATAGGCTTTTTGGCGAAGGAATTTCGGGTCCTGCTGCGCGCCGTGATAGCCGGGCACCACCGGCACGTGCGCCTTTTCCATCAGGAGCTTTGCGGCCGCCTTGTCGCCCATGGCGCGGATCGCGCCCGCAGGCGGCCCGACAAAGACGATGCCCGCCGCGGCGCACGCCTCGGCGAATTCCGCGCGCTCGGACAGGAAGCCGTAGCCGGGATGAATGGCGCCGGCCTTCGCGTGCTTCGCGACCGCGATCACCTTCTCGATGTCGAGATAGCTTTCGCGCGCCGGCGAAGGGCCCACGCGATGCGCCTCGTCGGCAAAACGCACATGCGGCGCGCTCTCGTCGGCGTCCGAATAGATCGCGATGGTGCGCAGGCCCATGGCGCGCGCGGTGCGCATCACGCGCAACGCGATCTCGCCGCGATTGGCAACCAGCACGGAGCGGAAGGGAAGATTCGGCGCGGACATCGTTCGATCCTAGCGGCCAATTGCGGGGCCGCCAGTGCCCTGCGCTGCCGGCTCAGTTGCCGTTGAAATTCTGCTGCGGCGGAAAGATGGGGGTCGGCGCTCCGGCCGCCTGCGGCGCCGGTTGCGCTGCGGCTTCTTCTTTTTCTTGCGCGTCCCGAATGTACTCGCTCGGCACCACGCGCGGCAGCCCGGCGACCGGCTCGGACGACGGCCGCGAAACGGGATCCGCTTGCTTTGCCTTTGCCCTGGACTGCTGCACGGCCGGGCGCGGCGCGCTCTTCTGCTCGGCCTTGGTTTCAGTCTTGGTTTCAGTCTTGGGTTCAGCCTTGGCCTCGCCCTTAGGCTCGCTTCTGGCCGACACCGTGGCGCTCTTCGCCGCAGGCTGTTTGGCCGCCGCTTCGGCGGGGCGCGCGGGCTCGGCGAACGTTTGACCGGTCGGCGGCGTGAGAATGGGCGCCAGGGCGGCGGCAGGCGGCGCAACGACGATCGGAGCCTGAGGCTCCGCGCTCGCCGCAGGCGCCGGCTCCGGCACCGGCTCGGACGCAGGCTCGCTCGTCTCGGGAGCCGCTGCGGGATCGGGGCTCACCGAAACGACCGGCGCGCTGGTGCGTGCGGGCGCGGATGCCGCCGACGCCTCCGGCGCGCCGCGCCAGTCGTTCGTGTATTTCGCGAGATACGCCTCCAGCCGCCGGGTGCGCATGTTCTCACGCACGCGCTTGTCGTCGCGGAACAGGCTGAAGCGGGCGCAGGCCTCATGCGTGCAGCCATGTTCGACCGACAGCACGAAGCCGACAAAACCGTAGGGATCGCTCTCGACCGCGTTGCGCATCGCCGCGACACGCCGTTCGTAGGACGGATCGCGCTCGGCGACGAAGGCGAGTGCGTCGGCAAGAAACGCGATGCGCTGCGTGACGATGGCGACCGCCGCCGCCACCCGCTGCGGCTCCGCGAACAGGCTGCGCTCGCAGGCTTCGAGCATGGCGGGCGCCGGTGAGCCGTCGAGACAGGCGAACACCGAGTCCGGCTCGATCGACTTGCTGAACAGCACCTCCGCCCGCTCGTCGAGCGCGCCACGCTCGGCCAGCCGCCGCTGGTCCTCGAAATAGACGTATCCGTAATAGGCGGCAGTCGCCACGCCCCCGACCAGCCCGAAGGCGATCAGGCCGGCGAAGACATAGGCCAGCGACGGCCCCCAGAGCCGCACCACGACCAGCGTGGCGAGCGCGATGGCGACCGGCACCACCGCCCACAGCGGATCGACCTCCTGCAAATAGGAAAGCACCTCGTCCATGACGCTATTTTACCCGAGCCCGGTCCCCTTGCGGAAGCGGTTCCTATCCTGCCCTAGACGGCCACCTGCGTGCCGATTTCCACCACGCGCTCCGTGGGGATGTGGAAAAACGTCGTCGCGTCGTCGGCGGCGTGGGCCAGGCGGATGAACAGCCGGTTCTGCCATTTCGGCATGCCCGACTGCGGCGCCGGCTTCAGCGCCCGGCGCGAGAGGAAGAACGACGTGGACATGATGTCGAACTGCCAGCCGAGCTTGCGCGCCAGCGCCAGCGCCTTGGGAACGTTCGGCGTCTCCATGTAGCCGAAGGTCAGCACCACCCTGTAGAAATGCGGTGATATCCCAAAAATCTGCACACGGTCCTCTTCCGAAACGCGCGGCGTATCGGCCGTCACCACGGTCAGGACGACATTGTGCTCGTGCAGCACCTTGTTGTGCTTGAGATTGTGCAGCAGCGCCGTCGGCGCATATTCCGGATCGCTGGTGAGAAAAATCGCCGTCCCCGGCACGACGTGCGGCAGCTTCTTTTCCAGACTCTTCACCAGCGGCTCGAACGGCACTTCCGTGCGCCGCGTCTTGAGGGTCAGCAGCCGCGTCCCGCGCCGCCACGTGGTCATGACCAGCATGATCGCGAAGCCGAACACGACCGGAACCCACGCGCCTTCCAGGATATTGATGAAGGCCGCGGCGACAAAGACCGTATCGATGAAAATGAACGGCACCATCAGCGCCGCCGCGCTCCAGAACGCCCAGCGCCACTGCTTCCACACCACGATGAAGCCGAGCACGCCGGCCGCCCATTCCGTCGCGGCGACCGCCAGCACATAGGCCGCCGCCAGCGCGCTGGAGGAGCGGAACACGACCACCAGCAGCAGCACGCCGATCAGCAGGATGAAATTCACGCGCGGCATGTAGATCTGGCCGAAAAGCTGCGCGGAGGTGTGCCGGATTTCAAGGCGCGGCAGCAGGCCGAGCTGCATCGCCTGCCGCGTCAGGGAATAGGCGCCCGTGATGACGGCCTGGCTCGCGATCGTCGTGGCGGCCGTGGCGAGGACGACCAGCGGCAGGCGCATCGATTCCGGCGCCAGCAGATAGAACGGATCGG
>JBIQKC010000003.1:0-121186 GCA_044506885.1 Sphingomonadales bacterium | reverse complement strand
TGCGCAGGCAATCCTGTGACGCCCAGGCAAGCGCCGGCCCCACCGTCCGCGCATCCCACCCAGGCGCAACGTCCGGCCTCGCCGCCGGATAATCCCCTGCGCCCAACGAATCATGCGCGATGGTGCGAAAGTGCGTGTTCAGAACGGGAGCGCGTCGCCGGCGAGGATCAGCGCGGCGGCGCAGGCGAGCACGATTGCCGCGCGCGCATAGTCGGCGGCGTTGCGGGCGATCGTGGCGGCCTTGCTCATGGCCGCGACTGTCCGCCCGGAAAGTAAACAATTGTTTAAGGTTGGGGTTCGGCCGGAGCGTGCTGGCTCGAACAGTGGAAGCTGCCGCCGCCGGTCAGCACCGCCTCGGCGCGCAGGCCCACCGCCGCGCGGCCGGGGAACAGGCTGCCGATCGCCGCCACCGCCTCCTCGTCGTGCGGCGAGCCGTAAGTCGGCACCACCACCACGTCGTTGCACACGGCAAAGTTCATGTAGCTCGCCGGCTCCACGATCCCCGCCTCGTCCATCCGCCCCGGCGAGGGCGCGTCGCGCACCTCCAGCCCGAAGGCCAGCGCCCGCGCCCGTGCGTCGGCATAGACCTGTGCGTTGGGATCGTCCGCTCCGCTCGCCACGGGGATCGCCAGCACGCCCGGCGCGACGAACCGGGCGAGGTTGTCGACATGGCCGTCGGTATGATCGCCGAGCAGCCCATCGCCCAGCCACAGCACGCGGTCGAACCCCAGGTGATCGCGCAGCCGCGCCTCGATGTCGGCCTTGCTCAGCGCAGGGTTGCGGTTGGGGTTGAGCAGGCATTGTTCGGTGGTGACGACGAGCCCCGCGCCATCGGTGTCGATCGCCCCGCCTTCGAGAATCCAGTCCATCGTGTCGCCGGGCAGCCCGGCGGCTTCGGCCATCGCGCCGCCGACCTCCTGATCGCCCGCCATGTCGTACTTGCCGCCCCAGCCGTTGAAGCCGAACCGCCGCGCGATCCGCCTGCCGCCGCCCTCTCCTGGGCTGTCGAACAGCACCAGCGGCCCGGTGTCGCGCAGCCAGATGTCGCCATAGGCGTGCCGTTCCAGCGCCACGTTGCCCGCGACCAGCTCCCGCGCGCGCATCTCGTTGGCCGCATCGCGCACCACCAGCCGCACCTGCTGGCCGGTTTCGGCGACGGCATTGGCGAAAGCCGCGATCTGCTCCTGCGCCGGAACCAGATCGTCTTCCCACAGCGCGGCATCGTGCGGGAAGCCGATCCACAGCCATTCCTGCGGCGCCCATTCGGCGGGCATTCTCACCGGCATCGTCAGCACCCGCCTTCCTGCGCGGCGCAGCTTGCGTCGCGGATGCCGCGGAATTCGTCGCCGGGGAGCCAGTTGGGCCAGGCGCTGTCTTCGCCCATCGTCCGCGCGAGGCGATAGTAGAGCGCGAGATCCTGCATCGCCCCGCTCCAGTCCCAGGCGGGATCGTATTCGTCGCCCGGCAGGTGGTAGGCGTTCTCGCGATAGGCGACCTCGTAGGCGCGCCCGGCCGCGGCTCCGCCGTCGAGCAGGTCCTGCCCGCCGTCGATGTAGAACATCGGCACGCCGCGCTTGGCGAGGCTGAAGTGGTCCGAGCGGTAGTAGTATCCGGCCTCGGGCGACGCGTCGGGCGTGGCGGTGCGGCCCTGCTGCGCCAGCGCGTCCGACAGATAGGCGTCGAGTTCGCTCTTGCCGCCGCCGACCACCGTCACGTCGCGCGCCGGCCCGGCCAGCGACATCGCGTCGATGTTCAGCCCGCCGACCGTCCGCGCCAGCGGAAACACCGGGTTGGCGGCGTAGTATTCCGAACCCAGCAGACCCGCTTCCTCCGCCGTCACCGCCAGGAACACCTGCGTCCGCGCGGTCGGGCCCGCCTTCGCGTGGGCCTCGCCCAGCGCCACCAGCGCCGCCGTGCCGGTGGCGTTGTCGATCGCGCCGTTACAGATGTCGTCGCCGCTCGCATCGGGCGTACAGCGGCCGAGATGATCCCAGTGCGCGGTGTGCAGCACGTATTCGTCCGGCCGCTCGCGCCCCGGCAGCACCGCGATCACGTTCTTCGATTCGAACCGCCGGATCGCGTTGTCGAATCCGGTCGAGGCGGCAAGGCCCAGCGGCACGGGCCTGAATCCCGGCCGCTTCGCCGCGGCGGAAAGCTGCGCCAGATCCTTGCCCGCCGCGCGCGCGATCTCTTCCGCCACGCGCTTCTGCACCCAGCCGTTGACCAGCGTCTGGCTTTCGCCGCCGTCGGTGCGCCGGGCATAGGCCTGCGGCCCGGACCACGAGCTTTCGACCGTCCCCCAGCCATAGGACGCCGGGAACGCATCATGCACGATCAGCGCCGCCGCCGCGCCCTGCCGCGCCGCTTCCTCGTACTTGTAGGTCCAGCGACCGTAATAGGTCATCGCCCGCCCGTTGAACGCGCCTTCCAGCGCTTCGCTCTCGTAATCGGGGTCGTTGACCAGGATCAGCGCGGTCTTTCCGCGCATGTCGATCCCTTCGTAGTCGTTCCAGCCCTTCTCCGGCGCGACCACGCCGTAGCCGACGAACACCACTTCGCTGTCGTCGAGGTCGATGCGCGGAACTTCGCGATAGGTCACGCCGACCCAGTCGGTCGCGGCGGCGTAGCTCTTGCCGCCGATGGTCAGCGGTTCGAAGTTGGATGCGGTGATCTCGACCAGCGGCACGTCCTGGAACCAGCTCTCGCCGTTCCCCGGTTGCAGCCCGGCGGCGGCGAACCGCTCGACCAGATAGGCCAGCGTCTTTTCCTCGCCCGCCGTGCCCGGCGCGCGGCCTTCGAATTCGTCGGACGACAGCGTGCGCGTCACGTCCTTCATCGTCGCTTCGGAAATCGCTGCGTCGCCGTCCGGGCCGCCGTTGGCGGCGCAACCGGCAAGGAAAACCGCGACGGCGGCGGCAAGGCAGGCTCGATTCATGGGCAGGCTCGATTCATGGACGGACTCGCTGCGGCAAGGTGGGACGCGCGACTCTGGCAAAGCCGGCGGCGGCAGGCAACACGCGCCGAGAACGAGGGCTTGCCCTTGCCCGGCGGGCCATGCACTCACGCGCCCCATGACCATCCGGCCCATGACCATCGACTGGCAATCGGCGATCGGGCGCGCCGCGGCGCATTCGCCCTTCCTCGCCCTCGCGCTCCAGCGCCAGCCCGATCTTGCCGCGCTGCTGGCGGCGGGCGAGGGCGAGGCGGCGCTGGCGGCGGCGCGGCGGGCGGGCGAAGGCGCCGATGTGCCAGTGGCGCTGCGCCGCGAACGGCTGGCGCTGGCGACCGCGCTCGCCATCGGCGATCTCGCCGGCGCGTTCGGGCTGGACATGGTCATGGGCGAACTGAGCGCGCTGGCGGACCGCGCGCTCGACCGCGCGATAGCCGCCGCCATCGCGCGCCGCGCGCCCGATGCGCAGCCGGTCGGCTTCGTCGCCCTCGCGCTCGGCAAGCACGGGGCGGGCGAACTCAACTACAGTTCCGACATCGATCCGATCCTGCTCTACGATCCCGAACGCCTGCCCCGCCGCGAACGCGACGAACCGGGCGAGGCGGCGCAGCGCTATGCCCGCACGCTGGTCGAGACGCTCAGCTCGCAGACCGGCGACGGCTACGTCTTCCGCGTCGATTTGCGGCTGCGCCCGGCGTCCGAAGTCAGCCCGCTGGCGATCCCGCTCAACGGCGCGCTGAGCCACTACGAAAGCTCGGCGCTGGCGTGGGAACGCGCGGCCTTCATCCGCGCCCGCGCCGCCGCCGGGGACGTGCCGATCGGGATCGAGTTCCTGCGCGCGATTCGCCCGTTCGTCTGGCGGCGCAGCCTCGATTTCACCGCGCTGGAGGAAGTGCGCCGCCTGACCCGGCGGATTCGCGAAACCCATTGCGGCCCGCGCGAGCCCGGCCCCGGCTTCGATCTCAAACGCGGGCGCGGCGGGATTCGCGAAGTCGAATTCTTCGCCCAGACGCACCAGCTCATCTACGGCGGGCGGTTGCCGCCGCTGCGCCGGCGCGGCACCCGCGCCGCGCTCGACGCGCTGGCGGCGGAAGGGATCGTCTCGGCCGAAGACGCCCGCGTGCTCGGCGATGCCTATGACCGGCTGCGGACAGTCGAGCACCGCTTGCAGATGATCGACGATCGCCAGACCCATTCGCTGCCGGAAGACGCCGCCGCGCTCGACAATGTCGCCCGGCTCGACGGGCTCGGCTCGGGCGCGGAACTGGTTGCGGAACTGCGCGCGCTCTGCGCGTCGGTGGCCGAACGCTACGACGGCCTGCTCGGCGACGGGGAGGAGGCGGCGGCGCGGCCGCGCAACACCGTCGCCCCCGAATTGCGCCGCAAGATCGACGAACGCGCCGCCGCCTGGCGCGACACCATCCGCAGCCTGCGCGGCACGGAAGCGCGCGCGGCGTTCGACGCCATGCTGCCGGACCTCGTCGAGGCGCTCGCCGACGCGCCGGAGCCTGACATCGCGCTCGCCCGCTGGGAAACGCTGCTTTCGCGCCTGCCGACCGCGGTTAACCTGTTCCGGCTGTTCGAGCAGCGTCCCGGACTGCTGGAGCTGGTGCTGCGCATCCTCACCATCGCCCGCCCGCTGGCCGACGAGCTTGCCCGGCGGCCCGAGCTGCTCGACCGGCTGATCGACCGTTCGGCCTTCGACCTGCCCGGCGCGGTGGAGGATCTCGCCGCGCGCATGCGGCGTGCCGAGGTGAACGACGACTACGAACAGGTGCTCGACCGCATCCGCCAGGTCGTGGGTGAAGAGCGCTTCGCGCTCGGCGCGCAGCTCGTCGAAGGGCGTCACGATCCGCTCGCGATCGCCGCCGGGCTCTCGCGTGTCGCCGAAGCGGCGCTCGATGTGGCGGCCGAAGCCGCCTGCGCCGAGTTCGAGCGCGCCCACGGCAAGGTTCCGGGCGCGGAGCTGGTCGTGCTCGGCCTCGGGCGGCTCGGCGGATGCGCGCTGACCCACGCATCGGACCTCGACCTGATCTACCTGTTCACCGGCGACGGTTCGGGCGAATCGGACGGCCGCCGGCCGCTGACCCCGGCGCTCTATTTCAACCGCCTCGCCCAGCGCGTCACCGCCGCGCTCAGCGTGCCGACCGCCGAAGGCGCGCTCTACGAAGTCGATACCCGGCTGCGGCCCTCGGGCGCGCAGGGGCCGATCGCGGTCGGCCTCGACAGCTTCGAGCGCTACCAGCGCGAAGACGCCTGGACCTGGGAGCACATGGCGCTGTGCCGTGCGCGCCCGGTGTTCAGCCCGCCAGAGGCGCGCGCGCAGCTCGATGCGGTCGTCGGCCGCGTGCTCGATGCGCCGCGCAATCCGGACAAGCTGCGCGCCGACGTGCTGGCGATGCGGGCGGAAATGGCCGCGCACAAGCCCGCCGCCGGCCCGCTCGACGCCAAGCTGCTGCGCGGCGGGCTGGTCGATTGCGAGTTCGTGATCCACTATCTCCAGCTGCGCCATCGCACCGCCTTCCACCCCGGTCTGAGCGAGGCGATCGAGGCGCTTGTCGCCGAAGGGCTGGCGCCGCCGTCCTTCGCCGCGGACCAGGCGTTCCTCGCCCGGCTGCTCGTCGCCGCGCGGCTGCTCGCCCCCGATCTCGACCGCCCGCCCGACGCCGCCTGCGCCGCGCTCGCGAAGGCCTGCGGCGAGGAGAGCTACGACACGCTCTTGCAACACCTGTCCGCCGCGCGGCATGGCGTGGCGGCGATCTGGGCCGAGACATTCGGCGAAACGCTGGAGATAGCGCAATGACCGAACAGACCGGGACGAAACAGACCGGAACGAAACAGGCCGGCATCGGCGACCCGATGCCCGACATCGCCCTGCAAACCACCGACGGCGGCAGCGTGAAGCCGTCCGACTTCCGCGGCCGCAAGCTGGTGGTGTTCTTCTACCCGAAGGACGACACCCCCGGCTGCACGGTGGAGAACAAGGACTTCTCCGCCTTGCTGCCGGAATTCGAGGCGGCGGGCGCGGCGGTCCTCGGCGTCAGCAAGGATCCGCCGGCAAAGCACGCGAAGTTCGCCGCCAAGCATTCGCTCGCCGCGCCGCTTGCGACCGATGCCGATGGCGGGCTGTCCGATGCGCTGGGCGTGTGGGGCGAAAAGAAGCTCTACGGCCGCCTGTTCATGGGCATGCACCGCACCACTTACCTGATCGACGCGGAAGGGCGCATCGCCCAGGTCTGGCGCAAGGTGAAGGTCAAGGGCCACGCGGCGGAAGTGCTGGAGGCGGCAAGGGCGCTGTGACGGGGCTTTCGGCGGCGATCCGCGCGGCGCTGCTGGAAAGCGATCCGCGCGCCAAGGTCATGGCCACGCGCGCGCTCGTGCGCGCATCGCGGCGCGGCGAACTGGCGTGGGACTTCTCCACCGCGATGCCCGACGAACCGGCCGTGCCAGCCGGGCTCGACTGCTGCCGCCGGGCCGCATGCCCCGGCGCGGCCGGGGCGGGTCGGAGCGCGGGCGAATCGCGCTGTGGCATTCGCTGGCGCATATCGAATTCGTCGCCATCGACCTCGCGCTCGACATGGCGGGGCGATTCGGCGGCGGGATGGGGCGCGGTTTCGCGGCCGATTTCCTCTCCGTCGCCGCGGACGAGGCGATGCATTTCGCGCTGCTGGAGCGCAAGCTGCATACCCTCGGCGCGCATTACGGCATGCTCCCCGCGCATGGCGGGCTGTGGGAAGCGGCGGCGAATACGCGGCATGACGTCGCGGCGCGGCTCGCGGTGGTGCCGATGGTGCTCGAAGCGCGCGGCCTCGACGTCACGCCGGCCACGCTAGCGCGGGTTCGCGCCGCGGGCGACGAGAACGGCGCGCGCATCCTGCAACGAATCCTTGACGATGAAATCCGCCACGTGCGCACGGGCGCAACCCATTTCGCCGCATGGTGCGAAAGCCATCGGATCGAGCCGCGGAATCACTGGAAAACGCTGGTTGCGCGCCATTTCGGCGGGGCGCTTAAGCCGCCGTTCAACGACTCAGCGCGTCTCGCTGCCGGTCTGTCGCGCGATTACTACGCCGGTGTTGCTTGATTAACATTTTGCCACCTACGACCCCAATGCGCGAGACGGCGGGGGGTTCCGACCATCTCAGCACAGATTGAAAGACGGCCGCATACTGGCCGCAGGCAACACGACGGATGGTCGCATGGTATTCAAGTTCGGCTTCGCGGCGCTGACCGGCATCGCCCTTTCGGTGGCGGCTCCGGCACAGGCCAACGAGACCGCCGCCAGCGCCCAGATTACCGGCGCGGTGGATGCCGCCAAGGCCGGCGAAGGTTCCGGCGACCGTGAATTCAGCGAACTGTTCGCCAGCTGGAAATCGATGGACGCCACCGGCATCGTGTCGGCCACCCCGTCTCCGGCGGCGCGCGTTTCGGTGCCGTCGCAGATGCCGGTCGAAGGCTATACGCTGACCAGCGATTACGGCATGCGCAACCACCCGGTTCTCGGCGGCCGCCGCAATCACAAGGGCGTGGATCTCGCCGCCCCGTCCGGCACCCCGGTCTACGCCACCGCCGACGGTCTGGTGTCCAAGGCCGAACGGTTCAGCAGCTACGGCAACTACATCCAGATCGAGCATGGCGGCGAATTGCAGACCCGCTATGCGCACCTTTCGGGCTATGCGGTCGCCAATGGCGACATGGTCAGGAAAGGCCAGCTGATCGGCTACGTCGGTTCGACCGGCCGGTCGACCGGCCCGCACCTGCACTATGAAGTGCGCGTCGCCGGCGATGCCGTCGATCCGCGCCCCTACATGCTCGCCGAAGCCGTGGTCGCGACCGGCGAAGGCGCGATGGGCGGCCCCGAATAAGCGGCGCCATCCAGCACCGATGAACAAGGGCGCCGTTCAGGCGCCCTTTTCGTTTGGCGATCGTATCTGTTGCAAACACGGCCCCCCGGCTCCCGTACCTGCCTTACCCCATTCGTCACCCTGAACTCGTTTCAGGGTCCATCGGGCCGCACGCCCTGAAGCGTTCGGATTACCGAGAGGGTGCGGCACAGCCGCGCATGGGACGAGAGCTCTGCGCGGCTCAGCGGGCCAACAGGCGTTCGGCCAGGCGGCGGACTTCTTCGCCCATGTCCTCGCGTTCGAGCGCCAGCGCCAGCGTCGCCTCGACGAAGCCGGCCTTGCTGCCGCAGTCGAAGCGCCGCCCGGCGAACGTCACCGCGTGGAACGGCTGGTTGCCGATCATCCGCGCCATCGCGTCGGTAAGCTGGATCTCGCCTCCCGCGCCTTGCTCCTGGCTTTCGAGCGTGCGCATCACTTCGGGCTGGAGGATGTAGCGGCCCGAAATGATCTTGTTCGACGGGGCCTGTTCCACCGGCGGCTTTTCCACCAGCCCGCGCACCTCGGTCAGCGCGCCCCCCAACGATTCGCCGGGGTCGATCACGCCATAGCTCGACACGTCCTCGCGCGGGACTTCCAGCACCGAGATCAGGTTGCCGCCCACTTCGTTGTAGGCTTCGACCATCTGCTTCATGCACCCCGGCTGGCCGACCATCAGTTCGTCGGGCAGCAGGATCGCGAACGGCTCGTCGCCGACGATGGCGCGCGCGCACCAGATCGCGTGGCCGAGCCCCAGCGGAACCTGTTGCCGCACGGTGATGAGGTCGCCCGGCGTGAAGCGGGTCGAATCGAGCACGGACAGTCCCTTGCCGCGCTCCTGCATCGTCGATTCGAGTTCGTAGGCGATGTCGAAATGCTCGACCAGCGCGGTCTTGCCGCGGCCGGTGACGAAGATCATCTGCTCGATTCCCGCCTCGCGCGCCTCGTCCACCGCATACTGGATCAGCGGCCGGTCGACGATCGGCAGCAGCTCCTTGGGGATGGCCTTGGTCGCGGGCAGGAATCGGGTGCCGAGCCCCGCCACGGGGAACACGGCCTTGCGGATCGGTTTGCGGCTGCTCATGCGCCGCAATTGAAGCGGCCGGGCGCGCGGGTCAACCACATTGCCGCGCCCGTTCCGGCGGACATGAACCTTCCGCGCGCCGAAGCGTTGGGACGGCGAAAGGAAGGTGTTTCATGGGTTTGCTCAAGATGGCCGCGCTCGGCGCGCTCGGTTACATCGGCTACAAGGCTTATGAGAAGACGCGGAACGAAAGCGAGCCCGCGTTCGCCGGCAACCAGGCGACGGGGGAGAACTTCGCCAAGGTCCGCGACGCGGGCCCGGCCGCCATGGCCGACAGCCCCGGCCGCGAATGGACCGCGACGGACCAGGCGAGCGACGAAAGCTTCCCGGCCAGCGATCCCCCCGCGACGTACTGACACTGACCGCGCGAAATCATTCCCCGCCGCGCAGCCACGGCGCTTCGGGCGTCCAGAACACGATGTCGACGCCGAGGTAGTCGCGCGCGAAGGCGACGATGTCCTCGCGCGTGAACGGCTTGCCGGTGTCGGGGTCGGTGTAGGTCAGCGTCGGTTCCTGCACCGCCATCGCCACCAGCGACAGCCCGTCCCGGTGGCGATTGAGGAACGGATAGGAATTGGCCATCTGGCCGCGCCGCCACGGCACGATGTCCGGCCCGCCGATGCCGATTCCCTGCTCGACGGCGGCGGCGAAGAACCGTTCCATGTAGCCATGGTCGTTGTTCCATTCGCAGGGCCAGAAATTGACATATTGGACCACATGGCTGCGCGCGAAGGCCGCGCGCGCGAATGTGGCGTTCTCCAGCTCGGCGGCGAAATAGGCGTCGCAGGAAAACCCTTCCTCCGGTTCCAGCAGGTCGATCGCGGTCTCCGGCAGGTTGAGCCCGTGGATGCGTCCGTCGAACCGTTCGGCCAGCGCCGCGATCAACGCCTGGAAGCGCGCCCTCACGGCGGGGTTCCATTGCCTGGCGGCCCACCCCGCCGCCACCGGCCGCCCTTCGCCCGGATTGTCCGCCTGCCGCGCCAGCCCGCCATCGTATTGCGGTTGCGACAGGATGTAGTCGGGCAGGTTGCGCGCGGTCGGCAGGAAGAACCGGTCCTGCACCTGCACGAACAGCTTCTTGCCCATCGCGCCGGTTGCCGCCAGGTCGCGCTCGATCGCCGAGAAGTCGTAGCGCCCTTCCTCGGGTTCCAGCGCCTTCCAGGTATAGACGATCTGCACCCCGTCGATGTCGCCGCGCTCCAGCAGCGGCTCCAGCTCGTCGGCGGCCGCGCCTCCGGCAAAGATGTAGTTCGACAGGCCGTCCGCCGCGCTCGCCAAGGAGGACGCGGCGCCTAGCCAGATGGCCGCCAGCGCTGCGGCGAGACGTCTCACGAACCCTGCCGCGCCACCAGCCACAGCCGGATCGCGCCCGCCAGCCCCGGCGGCCGCTCCGCCCCGATCCGTTCGGCGTCGATCCGCGCGACGAGCGCGTTGAGCGGCAGGCCCTCGCTTTCCGCCGCCTGCTTCAGCAGGCTCCAGAACAGCGGTTCGAGGCTGATCGAGGTCTTGTGTCCGGCGATCTCGATCGACCGCTTGACCGGCGGATGATAGAGTTCGCCCACAGCCTCAATACATGTGCTGCCCACCGTTGATCGACAGCGTCGATCCGGTGACGAAGCCGCCGTCCTCCGAAGCGAGAAAAGCCACGCCGCGGGCGATTTCGTCGGCATGGCCGAGCCGGCCGACGGGGATCCGCGCGACGATCTTTTCCAGCACCGCCTCGGGCACCGCGGCGACCATTTCGGTGTCGATGTAACCCGGCGCGATCGCGTTGACGGTCACGCCGAAGCGCGCGCCCTCCTGCGCCAGCGCCTTGGTGAAGCCGTGGATGCCGCTCTTGGCGGCGGCGTAGTTGACCTGGCCGTATTGCCCGGCCTGCCCGTTGATCGAGCCGATGTTGACGATCCGGCCCCAGCCGCGCTCCCGCATGCCCGGAAAGCACGCCTTGGCCATGTTGAAGCAGCCGCCGAGGTTGATGCGCATCACGTCGTACCAGTCCTCGAAGCTCATCTTGAGCAGTGTGCCGTCGCGGGTGATGCCGGCGTTGTTGATCAGCACGTCGATCGGCCCCACTTCGGCCTCGACCCGCCGGCAGCCCTCGATCGCGGCCTCATGATCGCCCACGTCCCAGCGATAGGCGGCAATGTCCGTCTCGGCGGTAAAGGCGCGGGCCTTTTCCTCGTTGCCGGCATAGTTGGCGACGACCGTCAGGCCGTCCGCCCGCAGCGCCTCGCAAATGGCCCTGCCAATACCTCTTGTACCACCGGTAACGATCGCCACGCGCGCCATGCATTCTCTCCCTTTCCGCCGTCGGGGCGGCTCGGTCGATCATATGCCGCCTGCGCCGTCTCGCACAAAGAAAAAACCCTGCCGAAGCAGGGTTCCTGGGTCGCGGGCGCAATGCTTGCGGTCAGAAGCGGAACTGGGTCCCGACGTAGACCGCCTGGCTGTCCTGCCTGGTCGGCGAAGGCAGGGGCGCGAGCCGGTCGTGCTCCTGCGAGTAGCGCACACCCGCGGTGACATCGAGGTTGCGCGTCAGGCGATAGCTGCCTTCGACGTCGACCGTCGGCCTGTCGCGGGTTGCGAGCGTGCGCGCCGCCGTGCTCGCCGCCCCGGTGTCGTCGAGTTCGATTCGCGCGGCGAAGCGGCTCTGTTCTTCCCGCGCGCCGGGGGACGGGCGGAAATCGGCGAGGTCGGGGATCCGCGCGTCGGACAGCGTCCGCGACACCAGCGGCTCCGCCTTGGCGAAGCTCTGATAGTCGCGCGACAGGCCCAGGTTGTAGCGGGTCGGGGCGATGCGCACGCCCGCTTCGGCGGCAACCTGCTCCTTCGCCGCCTCGATCGCCGAGCGGACCGAGATCGCCCGCGCCTCTTCCTCGTTGACGCGGATGGCGACCGTTATCGAGCGGTTGGCGCGCTGCGCCACGCCCGCCGGCGTGAATCGCAGCAGTCCGGCCGCGCCGCCGCTGCGCGTGGCCACGAGCTCCGCCAGTCGCGGATCGACCGACGCCGGCGTCAGCGCGGCGAACGCCACGCCCGCGCCCGGCTCTCCACGCGCGTCGAGGGCATTGAGGGCAAGTCCGGCGGTCGGCACGAAGGCGGCCGCAAGCGTGCCGCCGGCGATCGCCGCCAGCAGCCGCTTCTTGCCGTGCATCGCCTTGCCGTGGATCGCCAACTTCGTCCTCATGCGAACAGCCCCAGGGTCCCCCAAAAAGCCACCGGCCCAATAAACATCCGGGCGAATGACGCAAATCCCGGCTTAACGGTTCCTGACCTTAACGCCCAGGGAATCGCCAGCAGGGAATCGAGTCGCATTTCCCGATCGGGCGTAAGATTAGGCGCATGGGCGCGCTTGACCAGTGCGGCGAGCTAAACGCACGGTATTTTTTCAAACTGTTGCAGCCGCTCAACAGAATCGCCGCCAGTTCATCCGCGGTTCAAGGCCGCGCCCGCCAGAGACGCTGCCGGAGACTCGCAGATGCGCGCGACCTTGCCCGCAGAGTCACGGGCGGTATAGAGGCGCTTTCGGGCGTTGAGCCCGGAATGTTAAGGACAGGACCGAGAATGCCTTCGCACACCGATTCGGCCACCGCACATCCGCCACGGACGCCGTCCCTCGGCCGCGCGCTCCTGCTCGGCATGGCGGTCGCCGGGCTTGCGGCCTGCGGCAGCGCCCGTAACGAACGGCCGCAGGCGGACATCGCCGCGTCCCAGGTGACGACGATCGGCGTCAATTCCTATCTCTGGCGCGCCAGCCTCGAAACGCTGTCGTTCATGCCGCTGACCCAGGCGGACAGCGCCGGCGGCGTGATCGTGACCGACTGGTACGCCAATCCGCAGAATCCCAACGAACGGATGAAGGTCTCGGTCTCGATTCTCGATCAGGACCTGCGCGCGGACGCCCTGCGTCTCGCCGCCAGCCGGCAGGTGCTGCAAGACGGCAACTGGGTCGAAGCGCCGGTGCAGGCGGCCACGGTGCAGCGGCTGGAGGACATCATCCTCACCAAGGCGCGCGATCTCAGGCGCTCGGCCATCGGCTGATCGGTTCGGAATACTCAGGGGCAACATCGTCATGACAGACCAGCGTTTCGATCCGTCGCAGGCCGACGGGCGCTGGCAGCGCGCGTGGGACGAAGCGCGCTGTTTCGAGGCCGACAGCGCCAGCAGCAAGCCGAAGAGCTACGTGCTGGAGATGTTCCCCTATCCGTCGGGGCGCATCCACATCGGCCACGTGCGCAATTACACGATGGGCGACGTGCTGGCGCGCTACAAGCGGATGACAGGGCACGAGGTGCTGCACCCGATGGGGTGGGACGCCTTCGGCATGCCGGCCGAAAACGCGGCGATGGAAAAGGGCGTCCACCCGGCGGGCTGGACCTACCAGAACATTGCCAACATGAAGGCGCAGTTGAAGCGCCTCGGCTTCGCGCTCGACTGGAGCCGCGAACTCGCCACCTGCGATCCGGGGTACTACGGGCACGAACAGGCGCTGTTTCTCGACCTCTACGAAGCGGGCCTGGTCTATCGCCGGCAGAGCGCGGTCAACTGGGATCCGGTGGACCAGACGGTGCTGGCCAACGAACAGGTCATCGACGGGCGCGGCTGGCGCTCGGGCGCGCTGGTCGAAAAGCGCCAGCTCAACCAGTGGTTCCTCAGGATCACGCAGTTCGCCGAAGACCTGCTCGACGGGCTGGGCGCGCTCGAGCACTGGCCGGAAAAAGTGCGCGCGATGCAGGAAAACTGGATCGGCAAGAGCCAGGGCCTGCAATTCCGCTTCGACCTGTCGAACGGCGAGACGGTGGAAGTCTACACCACCCGGCCCGACACGGTGTTCGGGGCCAGCTTCGTCGCCGTCGCGCCCGATCATCCGGTCGCGCAGCAGGTGGCGATGATCAATTGCGACGCGGCGAAGTTCATCGACCAGTGCAAGCGCGGCGGCACCACTGCGGCAGAGCTGGAAACGGCGGAGAAGCTGGGCTTCGATACCGGCATCGGGGCGAAGCATCCGTTCACCGGCCAGCACCTGCCGGTCTACATCGCCAACTTCGTGCTGATGGAATACGGCACGGGGGCGATCATGGCCGTGCCGGGGCACGACCAGCGCGACTTCGATTTCGCCAGGAAGTACGGATTGCCGATCGTGCGCGTGGTCGCCGCTTCGGCCGAGGCCGCCGACGCCCCGTTGACGGAGGCCGAGGCCGGTGACGGCGTGCTGGTCAATTCCGGCTTCCTCGATGGCATGGCCGTGGGCGACGCCAAGCAGGCGGTGATCGACCGGGCCGAGAGCGAAGGCTGGGGCGAGGGCAAGACCGTGTGGCGGCTGCGCGACTGGGGCGTTTCGCGCCAGCGCTACTGGGGCACGCCGATCCCGTTCATTCATTGCGCGTCGTGCGGCGTGGCGTCGGTGCCGAAGGACCAGCTCCCGGTCACGCTGCCGGAAGACGTGGACTTCGCCACCCCCGGCAATCCGCTGTTGCGTCACCCGACGTGGAAGCATGTCGCGTGCCCCCGATGCGGCGGCGCGGCGGAGCGCGAGACCGACACGCTCGACACTTTCGTCGACAGCTCGTGGTATTTCCTGCGCTTCGCCAGCCAGCCGGCGGACAAGCCGTTCGACGCCGCCGAAGTCGCCGCATGGATGCCGGTGGACCAGTACATCGGCGGCATCGAGCATGCGATCCTGCACCTGCTCTACGCCCGCTTCTGGACCCGCGCGCTGGCCCATCTCGGCAAGCTGGAGGTGAAGGAGCCCTTCGCCAGCCTGTTCACGCAAGGCATGGTGACGCACGAGACCTACTATTTAGATCTTCAGGTGAGCGGTGCCTCCAATGGCCCAGTTATCCGCCACTATTTCTCACCTGACGAGATACAGAAGATCGCCGGTGAAGTTTTTGCTGTCAGGGGTGACGAGCGGCAGTTGGTCCAAGTCGGCCGTGTCGAGAAGATGTCCAAGTCGAAGAAGAACGTGGTCGATCCCGATACGATCGTCGCGCGTTACGGCGCGGACGCGGTGCGCTGGTTCATGCTGTCGGACAGCCCGCCGGAGCGCGACCTGCCGTGGTCCGAAAGCGGCATCGAAGGCTGCGGACGCTTCGTCCACCGGCTGTGGCGGCTGTTCGCGCAATACGATGCCGACGCCACGGGCGAGGACAGGCCGCTCGCCCGCAAGACCCACCAGGCCATCGCCGCCGTGGCCGAGGACATAGAGGCGCTGGCGTTCAACAAGGCCGTGGCGCGCATCTACGAGCTGACCTCGGCCGCCGAAAAGGCCGCGCCTTCGGCCGACCGCAGCGCGGCGATCCGCGCGCTGCTGCTGCTGTCCGCGCCGATGATGCCGCATCTCGCCGAAGAGGCGTGGGCGGCCATCGGCGGTGAAGGACTGGTGGCGAACGCGCTGTGGCCGCAAGTCGATCCGGCGCTGCTGGTGGACGACGAAGTGACCATCGCGGTGCAGGTCAAGGGCAAGCTGCGCGATACGCTGACCGTCGCCAAGGGCCTGCCCGATGCCGAGTTGGAGGCGCTTGCGCTGGCGAGCGAGAAGGTCCAGCGTGCGATCGACGGGGCGGAAGTGCGCAAGGTTATCGTGGTGCCTGACAGGCTGGTGAACATCGTCGCATGAAGCGTTTGGCGGCCCTTGCCGCGTCTCTTGCCGCAGCGCTCGCTCTGGCGGGCTGCGGGTTGCAGCCGATGTACGCTGGCGGCGGCAGCGGGCAAGTGGCTCAGGGGCTGGCGGCAGTCGAGGTCCCGCCGATCCAGGGCCGCGCCGGCTGGCTGATGCGCAACGCCTTGCAGGACCGGCTGGCGCACGGGGCCGCCGCGGCCGAATCGCGCTATCGCCTCGACGTCCTGCTCGACGACCGGCTCGAAGGCATGGGCCTGCTGACCGACGAGACCATCGGCCGCGAACGCCGCACGCTGCGCGCGCGCTACCAGCTGGTGGACCTGAGCACCGGCGCGATCGTGGTCGACGCCACGGCCGGCTCGGACGCCGGCATCGACGTCGTCTCCTCCGAACTGGCGACCATCGCCGCCGAGCAGACCGCGCTCGAAAACCTCTCGAACGAAGTTGCCGACCAGATCGTCCGCCGGCTGACGCTGGCCCTGCGCGCCCGGTCGTGAAGGCGACCCAGCGCGACTTCGCCGGGATTGCGCCGCGCGCCGCGAACCAGGCGCGGATCATGTTCTTCTGCGGCCCCGACGAGGCCGGGGCGAGTGCGGCCGCGGCCAAGATCGTGGCCATGCTGCCCGATCCCGGCGAACGCATCGAGCTTTCGGGGGCGGAACTGCGCGCCGATCCGGTCAGGCTGGGGGACGAGGCGCGCTCGACATCGCTGTTCGGCGGCGCGCGGCACATCGTCGTGCGCGCCACCGGCGACGATACGCACGATGCGGTCAAGGTGCTGCTGGAACTGATCGACGGCGGCGAGGGCGATGGCGTGTGCCCGGTGCTGGTCGTCGCCACATCGGCCACCGACAAGGCGCGCACAGCCAAGCTGCTGGAAAAACGCGCCGATGCGCTGGTGGCGATGTTCCATCCGCCCGATCTCGGCACCGTGACCTCGGAAGTGCGCGCGATGGCGGGGGCGGCCGGACTGCGGCTCGACGCCAGCCTCGCCGAACGCATCGCCCGCGCTTCCGGGCTCGACGTGCGGCTGGCGCAATCGGAAGTGACCAAGCTGGCGCTCTATCTCGACGCCACGCCGCAGGCCCCGCGCACGCTCGATGAAGAAGCGCTCGACGCGATCGGCGCGAAGACCGAGGAAGAAGGCTTCATGCCGCTGGTCAACGCGGTGCTGTCGGGCGAAACCGGCCGCCTGCCGGGCGAACTGCGGCGCATGCGTGAAGTCTCGCTCAACGCGGTCGCCGTGCTGCTGGCGGTGGAGCGGCGCGCGGCGCAACTGGCGCAGCTCACCGCCCGCCTCGGGCGCGGGGGGCGGATCAAGGACCTGCTCGATGCGGAACAGAAGGCCTACCGCGTGTTCTGGCGCGACCGCAAGGATCTCGCCACCCAGCTCGAACGCTGGAACGCCGCCCGGCTCGAACGCCTCATCCCGCGCCTGACCGCGCTCCACCGCGCGCTGCTGGCCAACAGCCAGGCGGCCGACCTGCTGCTGGCGCAAGGCCTGACCGACATAGCCCGCGTCGCCGCCGCCCGGCGCTGATCTCCCGCTTGCGGGAGGGGCCGGGGGTGGGCCGGTTCGCCCCACAGGCCTTGCCCTTCGCGCCGCCGCCCTCCATCTCCCCGCCATGGCCGAAACGCGGTTTCATACCATGCCCGACGGCAGGCGGATCGCCTTCCGCCATGCGCCGGGGGCGGGGCCGGCGGTGGTGTTCCTGCCCGGCTACATGTCCGACATGGCGGGCGGCAAGGTGACGGCGCTGATCGACTGGGCCGAAGCGCAAGGGCGCGAATGCCTGCTGTTCGATTACTCCGGGTGCGGAGAAAGCTCCGGCGATTTCGCCGATGGCGCGCTCGGCCGCTGGGCGGAGGAAGCGCAGGCGTTGATCGCGGCGCGGCTCTCGGGGCCGGTGATTCTCGTCGGCTCGTCGATGGGTGGGTGGCTGATGCTGCTGGTGGCGCGCGCGCTCGGTCCCCGCGTCGCCGGGCTGGTCGGCATCGCCGCTGCGCCCGACTTCACCGACTGGGGCTATGACGCCGCGCAGCAGGCGCGCCTCGCCGCCGGGGAAACGGTGTTCGAGGACAACCCCTACGGCTCCGAGCCGACGCCCACCCATCCCCGCTTCTGGGCCGACGGGCAGGCGCGGCGGATGCTCGGCGGGGAGATCGCGATAGATTGCCCGGCGCGGCTGCTGCACGGGCAGGAAGACGCCGACGTGCCGCCGGAAATCTCGCTCCGGCTGGCGCGCGCGCTGCGTTCACAGGACGTGCAGGTGACGCTGGTCAAGGGCGGCGACCACCGGCTGTCGCGCGAAGGCGACATCGCCCTGCTGCTGCGCACCGTGGCCGCCGTCGCCTGAAAGGCCCGCCGATGATCACCCCCTTCCTTGCCGCTTCTCTCGCCTTGGCCGCGCAAGCGACGGCCGAGCCGCCGCGCACCTCGGCCGACGACCGGCTGCTGGTATGCCTCGATAGCGCGCGGACCGATCCGGCGACGGCGATCTCCGAAGCCGGCGAATGGCTCGCGGGAACCGGGGGTGAGCAGCGCAGCCATCCGCAGCAATGCCTCGGCATGGCCTATACCGCGCTGCTGCGCTGGCAGGCGGCGGAACAGGCCTTCGTCGCCGCGCGCGACGTGCTGTCTGCCGAGGCCCGTTTCCGCCGGGCGCAGCTTGGCGCGATGGCGGCCAACGCGGCGCTGGCGGACAATCGCCCGGCAGCCGCGCTGGTCCTCCTCGATACCGCCGCGCTCGATGCCGAAGCGACGGGCGACGATGCGCTCCACGCCATCGTGCAGGTCGATCGCGCCAGGGCGCTGGCGGCGCTGGACGACGAAGCCGGGGCCGGCGCGGCGCTGGAACAGGCGCGCACGCTCGATCCGCAAAGCCCCTACGCCTTCCTGCTTTCGGCCACGCTGGCGCGGCGGCAGGGCGATCTGGCGGCGGCGCAGGCGTTCATCGAAACAGCGGCGGCGCTCGCGCCGGACTATCCCGAAACCGGGCTCGAGGCCGGCGTGATCGCCATGCTCGACGGGCGCGAGGCGGCGGCGCGGGCGAGCTGGGAATCGGTCGTCGCGATCGATCCGGACAGCGAGACGGCTGCCACCGCGCGCGGTTATCTCGCGCAGATTTCCGCAGCGGAGCCCGCCACGCCATGATCCCCCTGTCCGTTCTCGACCTCGTGCCGATCCGCGAAGGCGGCGGCGTGGCAGAAGCGCTGGCCGAAACGGGCAAGCTCGCCGCCGTGGCCGAAAGGGCGGGATACAGGCGCTTCTGGGTCGCCGAGCACCACGCCACCGCGGGCGTCGCCGGCGGCGCGGCGTCGGTGGTGATCGCGCATGTCGGGCATTGCACGTCCACCATCCGCATCGGCGCGGGCGGCATCATGCTGCCCAACCACAACCCGTTCGTGATCGCCGAGCAGTTCGGCACACTCGACGGGCTGTTTCCCGGCCGGGTCGATCTCGGCCTCGGCCGCGCGCCCGGCGCGGCGGGCATCGTGGCGCAGGCGCTGCGCAAGGACCTGCGCCGGGCGGCCGAATACTTCCCGCAGGACGTGGTCGAGCTGCGCGCGCTGCTGACCGGCGATGTGGACCTGCCGCTCGTCGCCACCCCCGGCCTCGGCGCGTCGGTTGAGATGTGGATGCTCGGATCCAGCCTGTTCGGCGCGCAGCTCGCCGCGCAGTTGGGCATGCCCTATGCCTTCGCCAGCCACTTCGCGCCCGATCACCTCGACGCGGCGCTCGCCGCCTATCGCAGCCAGTTCCGCCCGTCCGCCTGGCTCGACAAGCCTCACGCGATGGCGGCCATGACCGTGATCGCCGCCGAAACGGACGAAGAGGCCGAGCTGCTTGCATCGAGCCAGGACCAGTCGTTCGTGCGCCTGCGCAGCGGCGATCCCGGCAAGCTGCCGCCGCCCGCGCCCGGCTATCGCGAGAGCCTGCCGGAAAGCGCGCGCGCGATGCTGGAGCACCTGGGGCAGGTGCGCGCCGTCGGCTCGATGGAGACGGTCGCGGCGCGGATCGCCCGCTTCGTGGAGCGTACGCGGGCCGACGAACTGATCGTATCGGGCGCGACATACGATCCGGCGGCGCGGCAGCGCTCGCTCGAACTGACGATGAAAGCTGTCGCCTAGGGAAAGCTTCGCCAGGGAAAGCGGTTTCACCGGCAACGGATTTGGGGCTAGGAACATCCGGGCGGTCCGGCCCGTTCGAGAGCCGGGGCATCCGACGGGAGAAGCAGAACATGGCGAGCACGAAGCGGCAGAACGACAAGGGGGCCGCGACGCCGACCGCTGCCGAGCGCAAGCTGGTGAAGACGCTCCGCGCGCATCTGGCCGATTCGCTGCTCCCCGCCGACCCGCCGATGAGCGCCGCGCAGCTCGACGATGCCGCCGCGCTGGTGTTCGAGGCGGCGCGCCGGCGCAAGGGCGGCGAAGCGTCGCTGGTCGTGCGCTCCGCTTCGGGCGGACGGCGCGCAACCGCGATCGCCGTGGTCAACCGCGACATGCCGTTCCTGGTCGATTCCATCGCCGGAACGGTCGCCGCGCAAGGCCATGCGATCGACGTGCTGGTCCACCCGGTCGTCGCCGTGCGGCGCGATGCGGCGGGCGAGCTTACCGCACTGCCGGACGGCGGGGCGGACGACGGGGCGGACGCCGCGCGCGAATCGATGATCTATCTCGAAACCGACCGCGTCGACGCCAGGGCCCGCCGCACGCTGGAGCGCGAACTGGCGGTGACGCTGCGCGACGTGCGCGCGGCGGTCGAGGACTGGCCGAAGATGCGCGCGCTGCTGAAAGCGGACGCGGAGCGGGTCGGGGACTCCGAAGGCGCGGCGCTGCTGAACTGGTTCGCCGGCGGGATGATCACCCTGCTCGGCCACCAGACGGTCGGCCGCGAGGGCGGCGTGACAAAGGCGCTCGGCATCTGCCGCAAGAGCGCGTCCGACCTGCTGGCGGCCGAAACCTGCGAGCGCGCCTTCGCCTGGTTCGAAGGCAGGCGCGGCAAGGCCGGCGGGCCGCTGATCGTCAAGGCCAACCGCGTTTCGCGCGTGCACCGCCATGTGCCGCTCGACCTGTTCATCGTTCCCGTTGTGGAAGGCGGCAAGGTCGCGGCGCTGTCGATCCACGCCGGGCTGTGGACCAGCGCCGCGCTGGCCACGCCGCCGCAGGAAGTGCCGGTGCTGCGCCGCCATCTCGCGGCGCTGATGGAGCGGCTGGGATTCGCCCGCGGCAGCCACGACGGCAAGGCGCTGGTCCATGCGCTGACGGTGCTGCCGCACGATCTCGCCATCGGCTTTTCGGCCGAAGACATCGAAAGCGTGGCGACCACCATGGTCGCGCTGGCCGACCGGCCGCGCCCGCGCCTGGCGATGGTCGAGGCCCCGCTCGGCCGCCACCTGTTCGCCTTCGTCTGGCTGCCGCGCGACAGCATGTCGACCGCGATGCGGCTGGAGATCCAGCGCCTGCTGGAAAGCGCATCCGGCGCCGATACGCTCGACTGGAGCGTGCTGATCGAAGGCGGCAATCTCGCCATGCTGCGCTTCGTGATGGACTTCCGCGGCCGCGCCAGGGAGCCCGACGTCGCGGCGATCGACGCGAAGTTGCAGGAAATGCTGCGCGGCTGGGGCGACGCGGTCGAAGCGGCGCTGGGCGAGAGCGAGGAGCCGGGCCGCGCGGCGGCGCTGGCGGCGCGCTATGCGGACGCATTCCCCACCGGCTATCGCGCGACATACGGCCCCGCCGAAGCGGCGCGCGACATCGAACGGATCAGGGCGCTGGGGGCGGACGACGGCCAGATCCACCCGCTGCGCCGCGATGCCCGGCTCTACCGGCTGGAAAGCGATCCGCCGGAGCAGTTGCGGCTGAAGATATACCAGATGGGCGGCACGATGCCGCTGTCCGATGCGGTGCCCGCGCTGGAGAACTTCGGCTTCCGCGTGCTGTTCGAACAGCCGACCCGGCTCGACGGGGCGGAGCCGGCGACGGTTCACGATTTCCACCTCGGCATGCCGCCGGGCGAACATGCCCAGCCGCTGCTGACGCGGGCGGGCGCGATCGAGCAGGCGGTCTGCGCGGTCATCAACGGCCGGGCGGAGAACGACGTGTTCAACCGGCTGGTGGTCGGCACCGCGCTCACCGCGCAGGAAGCCGACTGGCTGCGTGCGATCTATCGCTATCTGCGGCAGGCGGCGGTGACCTTCACCATCTACACCGTGGCCGACGCCCTGCGCGGCGCGCCGGGGGTGACGCGCGCGCTGGTGGAACTGTTCCGGGTCAGCCACGACCCGGCCTTCAAGGGCGACCGCGCCGCCGCCATCGCCGGGGCGGAAGACGCGATCCGCGCGGGACTGCAACAGGTCGCCGCGATCAACGACGATCGCGTGCTGCGGCTCTGCCACGCGGTGATAGGCGCTATCCTGCGCACCAACGCCTTCGCTCCGGCGGGGGAGGAGGCGCTGGCCTTCAAGCTCGATTCGGCGCTGGTGCCGAACCTGCCGAAGCCGGTGCCGTGGCGCGAGATCTTCGTCTATTCGCGCCGCGTCGAAGGCATCCACCTGCGCGCCGGCCCGGTCGCGCGCGGCGGCCTGCGCTGGTCCGACCGGCGCGACGACTTCCGCACCGAGATCCTCGGGCTGATGAAGGCGCAGCGGGTCAAGAACGCGGTCATCGTGCCCACCGGGGCCAAGGGCGGCTTCTATCCCAAGCAGTTGCCCGACCCGGCGCTCGACCGCGACGCCTGGGCGGCCGAAGGTCGCGAAAGCTACAAGCTGTTCATCCGCACCTTGCTGTCGATCACCGACAACATCGTCGGCGACAAGGTCGTCCACCCGCAAGGCGTGGTGCTGCGCGACGGCGACGATCCCTATTTCGTGGTCGCCGCCGACAAGGGCACGGCCAGCTTTTCCGACACCGCCAACACCATCGCCGCCGAATTCGATTTCTGGCTCGGCGATGCTTTCGCCAGCGGCGGGTCGAAGGGCTACGACCACAAGGAAATGGGCATCACCGCGCGCGGCGCGTGGCTCTCCGTCCGGCAGCACTTCAGCGAACTCGGCGTCGACGTGCAGAGCGAGAGCGTGCGGGTCGCGGGCTGCGGCGACATGTCGGGCGACGTGTTCGGCAACGGCATGCTGCTGTCGCAGGCGATCAAACTGGTGGCGGCATTCGACCACCGGCACGTGTTCATCGACCCCAATCCCGATCCGGCGAAGAGCTGGGCGGAGCGCAAGCGGCTGTTCGATCTGCCCCGGTCGAGCTGGGACGATTATTCGAAGAAGCTGATCTCGAAGGGCGGCGGCGTCTATCCGCGTTCGCTCAAGAGCATTCCGCTGTCGCCCGAAGCGCGCGCCGCGCTGGGGGTGGAGGCGGAAGCGCTGGACCCCGACAGCCTGATTTCCGCGCTGCTGCGCGCGCCGGTGGACCTGCTGTGGTTCGGCGGCATCGGCACCTACATCAAGGCCGGCCACGAAACCAACCAGCAGGTCGGCGATCCGGCCAACGACGCCCTGCGCGTCGACGGCGCGCAAGTGCGCGCGCGGGTGGTGGGCGAAGGGGCCAACCTCGGCGTCACGCAGGCCGGCCGCATCGAATACGCCCGGCGCGGCAACGGCGGCGCGGGGGGCAGCATCAACACCGACTTCATCGACAATTCCGCCGGGGTCGATTGCTCCGACAACGAGGTCAACATCAAGATCGCGCTGGCCGCCGCGCAGCGCGCGGGCAAGCTGCCGGAGACGAAGCGCGTCGCGCTGCTCGAAGCGATGACCGGCGAAGTGGCGGAACTGGTGCTGGAGGACAACCGGCTCCAGGCGCTGGCGCTGTCGATCGCCGAAGCCGGCGGGGCGCGGGCCATGGGCGCGCTGATCCGCCTGATCGAAACGCTGGAGGACAGCGGCGAGCTCGACCGCAAGACCGAAGGACTGGCCGACAGCGAAACGCTGGCGCGCCGCGCGGTCGATGGCCACGGGCTGACCCGGCCGGAGCTGGCGGTGCTGCTTTCGACCACCAAGCTGCTGTTGCAGGACGCCATCGAAACCAGCGACCTGCCGGGCGATCCGGCCGTCGATCCGCTGCTGCTGGCCGATTTCCCGCCGCTGATGCAGGAACCGTTCCGCAAGCGGCTGCTGGCCCACCGGCTGCGGCCGCAGATCGTCGGCACGGTGGCGGCGAATCGGATGATCAACCGCATGGGGCTGGTCCATCCGTTCGAGCTGGCGGAGGAAGAAGGCGCCGGGCTGGAACAGGTCGCGGCCGCGTTCGTCGCCGCCTGCGCGCTGTTCGGCGTCGATGCGCTGTGGGCCGATGTCGACGCCGCGCCGATGCCCGAGGCGGCGCGCATCAAGCTGTTCGAGCAGACCGCGCTGGCGCTGCGCGGCCACATGGCGGACCTGCTGCGCGCGGGCGGGCCGGGCCTCTCGCCCTCGAAGCTGATCGACGAGGTGGAAGGAGGCGTGGCCGACCTGGTCGACCACGTGGACGATCTGCTGGCGGCGGAAGCGCGCGACCACGCGGGCGCCATCGCCGACGCGCTGACCGACGCCGGCGCGCCGCAGGCGCTCGCGGCGCGGGTGGCGCAACTGTTCGCGGTCGACGGCGCCATCGGCCTCGCCAGCCTGTCGCGCGCCACCGGCATCGCGCCGGTGCCGCTGACCCATGCCTTCATCGACCTCGGCGAGCGGCTCGGGCTCGACTGGGCGCAGGCGAAAGCCTCGGTGATGAGCCCGTCCGATCCGTGGGAGCGACTGCTGGTCGCCGGGCTGGCGCGCGATTTCCAGCAGATGCGGTTCGAATTCCTGCGCGGCGTGGCCGGCGGCAAGGGCGGCCGCAAGGACCCGCTGGCGCGGATCGCGCAATGGGCGGTTGCGCGCGATGCCGCGATCCGCCAGTTCCGCGCCATGATCGCCCGCGCCCAGACAGCCGATCCGCTGGCCCCCGCCACGCTGGCCCAGATCGCCAGCCAGGCGCGCAACCTGCTCCAGCGATAGCGCCGCGATGACCCAGGCGGACGCCGTGATCGTGGGCGCCGGCCATGGCGGGGCGCAGGCGGCGATCGCCTTGCGCCAGCAGGGCTTTGCCGGCTCCGTCCTGATGGTCGGCCGCGACGCCGTACCGCCCTACGAGCGCCCGCCGCTGTCCAAGGAGTATCTTGCCGGAGAGAAGCCCTTCGAACGGATGCTGATCCGCCCGGCGGCTTTCTGGGCCGAACGCGACATCGCGCTGCTGCTGGAAACCGCCGTGACCAAAGTCGATCCGGCGCAGAAGCTGCTCACCGTCGCCGGCGGCGATACGATCGGCTACGGCGTGCTGATCTGGGCGGCCGGCGGCGATGCGCGGCGGCTGTCCTGCCCCGGCGCGCATCTCGCGGGCATCCACACCATGCGCGACAAGGTCGACGCCGATGTCCTCGCGGCCGAGCTTGCCGCGGGCGCGCGGCGCGCGGTGGTGGTCGGCGGCGGCTATATCGGGCTCGAGGCGGCGGCCGTGCTGAACAAGCTCGGCTGCGAGGTGACGCTGGTGGAAATGGAGCAGCGGCTGCTGTCGCGCGTGGCGGGGGAGGATCTGGCGCGCTTCTACGAAGCCGAACATCGCGCGCACGGCGTGGACGTGCGCCTCGGCGCGCAGCTCGAAGCCATCGAGGGGGAAGAGCGGGTCGCCGCCGTCCGCCTCGAAGGGGGCGAGACGCTTCCCTGCGATCTCGTTGTCGCGGGCATCGGCATCGTGCCCGCAGCCGGACCGCTGATCGCCGCCGGCGCGGCCGGAGCCAACGGCGTCGATGTCGACGAATTCTGCCGCACCAGCCTGCCCGATGTCTATGCGATCGGCGATTGCGCGGCCCACGCCAACCCGTGGGGCAACGGTTCGGTCATCCGGCTCGAAAGCGTGCAGAACGCCACCGACATGGCCAATACGGCGGCGCGGGCGATCTGCGGCGATCCGCAACCCTACGACGCGACGCCGTGGTTCTGGTCCAACCAGTACGACCTCAAGCTCCAGACCGTGGGCCTCAATCACGGGCACGACGCCACCGTGCTGCGCGGCGATCCGGCGGAGCGCAGCTTCGCGGTGATCTACCTCAGGGGCGGCCAGGTCGTCGCGCTCGACTGCGTCAACCGGACCCGCGACTACGCCCAGGGGCGCAAGCTGGTGGAAGCGCGCGCCGTCATCGATCCGGAACGGCTGATGGATGTCGAAACCCCGCTCAAGGAACTGCTGTAGGCGTCCGGCAGCAGACTCCCTCACCTCCGGGCGGGGGGAGATTTACTGCAAGGCCAGCTTGCCCAGCGCCCATTCCGCCGCTTCCGCCACCGCCGGGTCGGGGTCGCCGGCCAGCGCGCGCACCGGTCCGGCCAGCGCGGCATTGCGGCTGTTGCCCGCCGCGATCAGGCAGTTGCGCACGAACCGATCGCGGCCGATGCGCTTGACCGGCGAGCCGGAGAACAGCCGCCGGAAGCCCGCATCGTCGAGCGCCAGCAATTCGTCGAGCCGGGGCGCGACCAGCTCGGCGCGGGGCAGGAACGCGCGGTGGCGCGCCGCCTCCTCGGCGAACTTGTTCCACGGGCACACCGCCAGGCAATCGTCGCAGCCATAGATGCGGTTGCCGATCGCCTCGCGGAACTCGTGCGGGATCGGTCCCTTGTGCTCGATGGTGAGGTAGGAAATGCAGCGGCGGGCATCGAGCCGGTACGGCGCGGGAAAGGCGTGTGTCGGGCAGGCGTCCTGGCACGCCCGGCAGGTGCCGCAGGTATCCCGTTCCGGCTCGTCGGGTGCGAAGGGCACGGTGGTGTAGATCGCGCCGAGGAACAGCCAGCTGCCGTGCTCGCGGTTGACGAGGTTGGTGTGCTTGCCCTGCCAGCCGATTCCCGCCGCCTGCCCGAGCGGCTTTTCCATCACCGGCGCGGTATCGACGAAGACCTTGAGCTGGCTGTCCGGCGCCTGCTCCACCAGCCAGCGGGCCAGCGCTTTCAGCGCTTTCTTGACCGTATCGTGATAGTCCTGCCCTTGCGCATAGACCGAGATGCGCGCGTGTTCCGGATCGTCCGCCAGCGCCAGCGGGTCGTGCCCCGGCGCATAGCTCATGCCCAGCGCGATCACGCTGCGCGCCTCGGGCCACAGGCTGCTCGGCCCCTGGCGCACGTCGGCGCGCGCTTCCATCCATTCCATCTCGCCGTGATGGCCCGCGGCGAGCCATTCGCGCAGCCGCCGCGCGCGTTCCGGATCGTCGGCCGCCGGTGCGAACCCTACCGCCGCGAAACCGAGCGCGCGCGCCTGTTCGGCCAGCGCCGTCTTCAAGGCATCGAGATCGGCATCGCCGCGCACGAACGGGTTGCTCCTGTTAACCTGCGCCCTGTAATCGGAAAGGCATGAACCGGGGGCTAGGCGAAGCGGCGCGAGCCGGCAACGGCTGCGGCGGGGGTGCGCTGGCCGTGGAGGCGCGGGGCCTGGTCAAGCGCTTCGACGGCGCGCTGGCGGTCGATGGCGTCGACCTTTCGGTGCCGGAAGGCGCGATCTACGGCGTGCTCGGCCCCAACGGCGCGGGCAAGACCACGACGCTGCGGATGCTGCTCGGCATCATAGAGCCCGACGCGGGCGAGCGGCGCGTGCTCGGCCACGCCAATCCGCGCGATGTCGCCCGCAAGGTCGGCTACCTGCCCGAAGAGCGCGGGCTCTATCCGTCGATGAAGGCCTATGACGCGATCGCCTTCATGGGCGCGCTGCGCGGGTTGCCGCTCGCCGAAGGGCGGCGGCGCGGGCGCGCGCTGATGGAGGAACACGGCCTCGGCCATGCGGTGGAGCGGCAGATCCGCCAGCTTTCCAAGGGCATGGCGCAGCAGGTGCAACTGCTCGGCACGCTGGTCCACGAACCCCGGCTGGTGGTGCTGGACGAACCGTTCTCGGGCCTCGACGCGATCAACCAGGGGCGGCTCGAACGCCTGATCCGCCGGCTGGCCGAAGGCGGCGCCACGGTGATCTTCTCGACCCACGTCATCGCTCATGCGGAACGGTTGTGCGAAGGGGTGGCGATCATCGCCGGGGGCAAAGTGCCCTATGCCGGCTCGGTCGACGCCGCGCGCGACCGGATCCCGGCGCAAGTGCGGCTGGAAACCCGCAGCCCCGATGGCCGCTGGCGCGCGGCTCTGCCCGCCGATGCCCGGCGCGAAGGCAGTTTCTGGTATTTCCCGCTGCCCGAAAGCGGGGTGGAGCCGCTGCTGCGCGCGCTGATCGAGGGCGAGGCGGGCATCGAATCGCTGTCGATCGAACGCGCCGGGCTGCACGACGCCTTCGTGTCCATCGCCGGGGAAGCCGCCGCCAGGGCGCTCGCGGCCGGGTCGGAGCCGGCAGTATGAACGCCGCCGAACGGGACGGCCGTCTCCCCCGGCTCAAGGCGGCCTTCGTCGTCGCCCGGCGCGATTTCGTCGCGGTGCTGTTCAGCCGCGCGTTCGTGTTCTTCCTCCTCGGGCCGCTGTTCCCGCTGACGGTGGGCGCGCTCGCGGGCGGGATCGGCGCGCGGGTGGAGGCGGACGCCGGACGGCCTCAGATCGGCGTGGCGATGCAGGCGGCCGATCTGGATGCGATGCTCGCCGCCGCGCAAAGGCTCCAGTCGCGGCTCGGCGGCGCGGTGCCCGACATGATCGAACTCGCGCGGCTCTCGCCCGGCGAAAGCTTCGATGCCCGCGCGGCGCTCAAGGAACGCGGCAGGCTCGGCGCGGTGGTCGGCGGAACGCTGCAAGAGCCCGTTCTCACCGCCACCGCCGGCCGGCTCGACTGGTGGCGCGGTCCGGTGTCGTTGGTCGCGGCCGAAGCGCGGCGCGCCGAGCCCACGGCTTTCCCGGCAGTCGCGACCGATGCCGTCGCCACCAGCGGCGCCAGCGAGGCGCACGGCCGCATGAGGACGGCGCAGGCCGGGCAGGTGCTGCTGTTCCTGCTGACCATGTTGCTCGCCGGCATGGTGCTGTCCAATCTGGTCGAGGAGAAGGGCAACAAGATCATCGAAGTGCTCGCCGCCGCAATCCCGATGGACGCGGTGTTCCTCGGCAAGCTCTTCGCCATGCTGGCGGTATCGCTGGTGGGAATTGCGGTCTGGGCGCTGGCGATCGGCGGGCTGCTGGGCCTGCCCGGCATCGGCAACCTGTTCGGCGGCGCGATCGACTTTTCCAATCTGCCCGAACCGGGCGTCGGCTGGCCGCTGTTCCTGCTGTTGGGAGTGGCCTATTTCGCGATGGGATACCTGCTGCTCGGCTCGGTGTTCCTCGCCATCGGCTCGCTCGCCAGCACCGTGCGCGAAGTGCAGACGCTGTCGATGCCGGTGACGATGGCGCAAGTGTTCCTGTTCCTTTTCGCCACCCTGGCGATGGGCCAGCCGGGCGAGCCGATAGAGCTCGCCGCGATCGCCTTCCCGTTCAGCTCGCCGTTCGCCATGCTCGCCCGCGCGGCGCAGGACGGCGCGCTGTGGCCGCACGCGCTGGCGCTGGCGTGGCAGGCGGCATGGGTCGCGCTGTCCATCCGCCTCGGTGCGGAACTGTTCCGCCGCCGGGTGATGAAATCCGGCCCGCGCGGCGCGAAACGGCGCCGGTGGTGGCGACGCGCGGCCCGCCCGGTTGCGCCGGGGACGCCATCGGAGTAGGGTGTTCAGCGCAGGTTCGTAACCGTTTCAGCAGGTTCGTCGCCATGCCCGACTCAGTTCAATCCCGCCGCGGGGCGCTCGCCTGGATGGCGGCGGGCGTCGCGATTCCGGTGCTCGCCGGCTGGGCTTCCGCCGCACAGGCGCAGGCGAAGGCCTACAAGGTTTCCTATACCGACGCCCAGTGGAAGCAGCGGCTGACGCCCGCGCAATATGCGGTGCTGCGGCAGGAACATACCGAGCGTCCGTTCAGCTCCCCGCTCGACAAGGAAAAGCGCACAGGCACTTTCGTCTGCGCCGGCTGCGGCAACGACCTCTATTCGAGCAGCACCAAGTTCGACAGCCGCACCGGCTGGCCCAGCTTCTATCGCCCGCTCCCCGGCGCGATCGGCACCAAGACCGACCACAAGATCGGCTACCCGCGCACCGAAGTCCACTGCGCCGACTGCGGCGGCCACCTCGGCCACGTGTTCAAGGACGGCCCCAGGCCCACAGGGCTGCGCTATTGCATGAACGGCCTGGCGTTGAAGTTCAGACCGGCGTGAGCGGTTAGCGCGTAATCCGCCAGACCTTGAATGTCGGCGGCGTGTCGAGCGTGACTTCCTCAAGCCAGTCCGGAACCTCTTCGTTCAGGAGGTGCGCCATTAATCCATCGGGCGCATCATTGGAGTATATTCGCGGTTCTGCAAGATCGGTGCAGATGACGACATATTGCGCGCCGTGGCCTGAAATTATTGCATGCGCCGCCGTGTCCGGTTTCATGAAGGCGTCGATCACATCGCGCATCGCCGACTGCGCACGATGATGACCGGTCGCGACCACGCTGTGGCGCGTGTGCTCCAGGATCGAAGGGCCGATGTCGATCGGGGCGAAAACCGTCGCCGGGGCCAAGCCGTCGAGTTGCATCACGCTCGGGTCGAGGTCGCAACTCGACAGGCCGATCGTGCTCGTCACGTTTGATCGCTCCGACGGCAGGGCCATCTTGAAAGCCTGGACCGGTGACATCGGCACCAGAACACAGATCGCCGCGACTATGGTTCCCAGGCGCGCAAGTATTGTCGCGCCCGAACGATAACGAAGCAGCACGCGGTGGATTATCCAGCCGTTGGGCAAGGCAGACAGGACGCCGACGAATGCCATCGACCGCCAAACCAGCAAGCCGCCGATCAGTGCCGCTGTGAAAAGCAGGACGTAATCGAGCCACCATTCGCGCGCCGATCCGGTGCTCTGGCGCCATATGACAATGGTGGCGGTCAGGGCGACCAGCGCCTGGAGGACGACGGGTACGGAGCGGTCGTAGGGCTGAATCCAGGCCGGCCGTCCCTCGAACACGTTCAGGTACCAGTATTCCCGGACCAACGGGTCCAGCGACCCGAAGGGGCCGTTGAGGCAGGCCGGTGCGGCATAGAGGAAAGCGGCCAGCGCCGCGGCGCCGGAAAGGCCGAGCAAGCCCACCAAGGCAACACGCGGCAGGTTGCGCAACGCCGCCAGGCCGGACGATGCCAGCGCCACGAGGACGAAGAACAGCAGATGCGCGGGCGCAATGGCGTCGCAATATTGCGACGGGTCCGCGAAGCCGCGTGTCAGTGCAAAAAAAGCGACAAGCCCGCCGGCCAGGCCGAGCAGATATGCCGGCAGCCGCCACTGCTGTTCCGGCGCGCGCAGCCAGCGCAGGAGCATGACGGCGGCGAACGCTGCGGCAAGAGGCAAGGTTTCGATAGAAATGAGTAATCCAGCAGCCATGGCGAGGCCCGCAATCGCGCTTCCGACCAGTGGCCTGGAATTCAGAAGCGCGGCCACGGCGGCGATGACCATGAATACCTGCCAGCCATGGTGATCGATCCGCAATGGCTGCACTTGCGCCAGCAAGATCGGCGAAAGCCCGCATGCCAGGCAGGCGAAACCGGCAATCTCCTTGCCGAACAGCCGGAACGCCAGAAGGCCGACCACCGCCATGATCGCGCCAAGCGTCAACAGGGGCACCATCAACGCGGCGACATCTTCGGCCAGAGGCTGTCCGAGCATTGGGGCGAGAGTGGCTATCACGGCCACAAGGGGAACATCGACAATACGCGACCAGTGCATGACGGCGCTGCTGCCGGGGTTTATGCGATACTGGTGCAGATCGAACCAGGGCTGCCCGGCCAGCAAATCGCGCACCTGCACCAGGCGCAGGCTGTCGTCGGGATCGGGAAACCGCCAGCTTCCCAGCCGGTCCCATCCGACAATCACCAGCAGCAACGAAACCGCGAGCCACGCCAATGCCATGCGTGCCCAGGGCGGCGAATCCCGGTCAGACATTTCAGGCTTCGCAGCTTGCCCGACTCGGACGAAACACGATCCTGCTGCGCAGCAGCCAGGTGGCGAAAAAGCTCACCACGATAGCCATCATCTTGGCGATGCGCGGGTCCACCGCAGCCATGTCTCCCAGCCAGACGATCCCCGCGGTCAAAGCCAGCCCGACCAATGCCGAGCTGACGAACAGCGCCTTTTGCCGCGTGCGTCCCGCGCCGCGACTTGCCACGCCGTCCGTGAAGACCGCTCTGCTGGACATCAGCCAGTGTGCGACGATCCCCATGCAATATGCCAGCATCGACGCACCGGTCGGCCACATTCCGGCGGAGAGCAGTCCGAGGAAGCAGCCCATGTCGACCGCCAGCGCGCCTACGCTCGCCAGCAGATAGCGGACCATTCGCGCGTCCGCGATCTCGATCATTCTCGCCAGCATCGCGCCGCTCACGCCGCCTTGCGGTCCGACGCGGCGATCCGCTCGGGCACCTCGCGCACCGAGGCGAGCGCCGCGGCCTGGTCCTCGGTCACCGGCTGCGTGTCGCGTGCGGGCAACACCTTTTCCGCGCCCTCGTCGCCGGCTTCGTGGTATTCGGCGTCTTCGTTGACGCACCAGGTGTCGTAGACGCGCTTGCCGGCGAGGATGTTCTCGACCGTCAGCATCGCGGTCATCATCGCGTGGTCCTGGTTGTTGTAGCGGTGCATGCCGTTGCGCCCGACCAGGTGCAGCGTCGGATGCCGCGCCTCGAGCTCGCTGCGCATCGCGTCGACGTTCGCGGCGTAGGTCTCGTCGTAGACCGGGTAGGCCTTCTCCTGGCGGACCACGGCGCCGCCGATGACCTTGTCGGGCGAGACCAGTCCGAGGATCGCCATCTCGTTCCTGGCCAGCTCGACGAGATCGTCGTCGGCCATCGACCACAGCCCGTCGCCCTCGAAGCAGAAGTACTCGAGCCCGACACAGGCGACCTCGGGATCGGGCACCATCTCGGGCGACCACGAGCGGAAGTTCTGCACCCGGCCGACCTTCACCTTGCTGTCGTGGATGTAGATCCAGTTGTCGGGGAACAGGTCTTCCGACCTGATCATCAGCGCCACGGTCAGGAAGTCGCGATACCTGAGCTGGCTGGCCTCGACCGTGCTTGCGGGCAGCGGATGCAGCCGCGCGGCCAGTTCGCGCATCGGTGCGGAGCTGATCGCGTGGCCGGCGCGGATGACCACGTCGCCATCCGGGCCGGTGGCGGTTAGCCGCCAGCCGTCCTGCCCGTCGCTGGCGAGCTGCTTCAGCGCATGGCCCATCAGCACCTTGCTGCCGCGCTCCTCGATCCGGTCGCGCGCGGCTTCCCACATCATGCCGGGGCCGAGGCGCGGATAGCGGAAGGTTTCCAGCAGCGTCTTCACCGCCTGCCCGTCGTTCGGCCGCTTGTTGAGGCCGAGCGAGCGCCTGAGCCCGTCGGTCACCGCGCCCCACAGGCTCAGGCCCTTGATCCGCTGCGCGGCCCAGTCGGCGCTCATCTCGTCGCACGGCATGCCCCACACCTTCTCGGTGTAGGTCTTGAAGAAGATCGAATAGAGCTTCCTGCCGAACTGGTTGCAGGTCCAGTCCTCGAAGCTCTTCACCTCCTTGATCGGGAACAGCTTGTACTGGAGATAGCTCGCCATGCACAAAGCCGAGCGCAGTACCCCCAGATTGCGCAACGCCTCGAAGGCGCGCAGCGGATAGGAGTAGAACTTGCCCTCGTAGTAGATGCGGCTCATCCGCGGACGCTGGATGAAGTCGTCGGGCAGGATCTCGTTCCACAGGTCCACGACCTGCTGGCTCTTGGAGAAGAAGCGGTGCCCGCCGATGTCGAAGCGATAGCCGTCATGTTCGACCGTGCGGCTGATGCCGCCCACGTAGGTCGCGTCCTTTTCGATTATGGCCACCGACTTGCCGGCCTTGGTCAGCAGGTAGCCGGCGGTCAGCCCGGCCGGCCCGGCGCCGATGATCGCCACATCGACCGCCACTTCGCGCCGCGCGCCATTGTCGGATAGTCTCACTCTCGCCCCCGGTTCTTGCGTTCATCGGCGGGAGTGAAGGAAATTGGTTATATGACGGTTAATGGCCGTCCCGGTTTCGGTCGCGCATCTGGCGCTGGAGGCGAAAAACGGTTTCCGCGAAGTCTGCGTACCGGAACGTCTCGTCGAAGCTCAGGCCATGCGCTTCCCCCCGCCGCCAGCGCACGCGCGCGGCGATGCGCGGAAGTCCCGGCATGCTCAGCGTCAGCCGCTGGCCCAGCGCCAGCAGTTCCGCCGTGTGCACTCTCGCGCCGTGCTGCGACAGGTTGTGCAGCGTCGCATGCGCCCGGCGCTGGCCGAGGCCGAGTTCGCCGGCGATGCGCAGCTTGACCCTCAGGGGCCGCTTGGGAAACGGGCTCGGGGAGGCAATGAGCCGGTCCATCTCCTGCTGCTCGCGGAAGCGGAAGCCCGCGCGGCTGTCGCTCTCCCATATCAGCTCGATCGGATGCCGGTCCTCGTTGGGCATCTCCAGCACCAGATCGTCCGTCGCGGGCAGCGGGTGAAACAGCCGGGCGCTGAAGCCGGTTTCGGAAACGTCCTGCACCACGCACAGGAATTCGCCTTCGGGACAGGTGATTTTCGCCGCGCGAATCAACAGCGCGACACGCGGTGCGCCGCGCGGATCCTTGTCCTCGTGTTCGTATTTGCGTTCGCTTGCCGGTTCGACCGCCATGCCCCTGTCCCTCCTGGCGGACGAACTACAGCGGCCTCCGCAAAATCTTCGTTTGCGCAACCTTAGGGGCAAACCCGCAGCGAAGAGGCAAGATCCGGCGACGGTCGATCTGGTGCGGGTGGCCGGACTCGAACCGGCACGTCCACAGGACAGGGGATTTTAAGTCCCCGGCGTCTACCATTCCGCCACACCCGCAACCGCTGCGTGACTAGCGGGCAGCGCGCGTACTTACCAGTGGCGCACCGGCCGCCCTCGCTTCTGCCGCGCGGTGACTGGGGCCGAAGCGTCTGGCGTTCCGCCGGAGTTTGATCCAGATCATTGTTTCCGCCTTGGCGGGTCCTAGGGGAGAAGCTGCGTCGCGGCATGGGCTTTCGGTCCGTAGCGCGGCGGTCGCGGTTCGGCGTCGCGCGCGCCGGGCAGGTTTCGGATGGCGGGAATGCGGCCCGCCGACGGAGGTTGGCGTCGACATGGTTTCGCAGTTGACGGTTTTCGAACGCAAGCTTGCGTTCGGCTTTCTGTGCGCGCTGATCCTGGCGGGGCTGCTCATGGCGGCCGCGGATCCGCATGGCGGCTTCGGGACGCACGGCTATCTGGTCATGCTCTTCGCCGGCGTCGTGCTGCTGCCGGTAATCGGAGCCTTGTGGGCGCCGGAACCGAATCCCGAAAGGCTCAAGTCCTACTACGACGATCCCAGCAAGGCGGGCGTGGTCATCGCCATGCTGTGGGCGGTGTTCGGGATGTTCATCGGCGACTGGGTCGCCTGGCTGCTGGCTTTTCCCGAACTCACGTTCGACGCCGCGTGGTCGAGCTTCGGACGGCTGCGCCCCGCGCATACCACCGGCGTGATCTTCGGCTTCGGCGGCAATGCGCTGATCGCGACCTCGTTCCACGTCATGCAGCGCACTTCTCGCGCGCGCATGCCCGACCAGTTCAGCCCGTGGTTCGTGCTCGTCGGCTACAACCTGTTCTGCCTACTGGCGGTCAGCGGCTATTTCATCGGCATCACCCAGTCGAAGGAATATGCCGAGCCCGAATGGTACGCCGACATCTGGCTGGTGATCGTGTGGGTGACCTATCTGGCGCTCTACCTGCGCACGCTGGCGCGGCGCAAGGAACCGCATATCTACGTCGCCAACTGGTACTATCTCGCCTTCATCCTCGTCGTGGCTCTGCTCCACGTGGTCAACAACCTGGCGGTGCCGGTCTCGTTCGGCGGGGCGAAGAGCTATTCGGCCTTCTCCGGCGTGCAGGATGCGATGACGCAGTGGTGGTACGGCCACAATGCGGTGGCGTTCTTCCTCACCGCCGGGTTCCTCGGCATGCTGTACTACTATCTGCCCAAGCGGGCGGAGCGGCCGATCTATTCCTATCGCATGTCGATCATCGGCTTCTGGGGCATCACCTTCTTCTACATGTGGGCCGGTTCGCACCACCTGCACTACACCGCGCTGCCGCAATGGGTGCAGACGCTGGGCATGACCTTTTCGGTCATGCTGCTGGTGCCGTCGTGGATCGCGGCGGCCAATGCGCTGCTGACGCTCAACGGCGCGTGGCACAAGGTGCGCGACGACGCCACGCTGCGCTTCATGATGATGGCGGCGGTGTTCTACGGCCTGTCGACGTTCGAGGGGTCGTTCATGGCGATCCGTTCGGTCAATGCGCTGTCGCACTATACCGACTGGACCATCGGCCACGTCCACGCCGGGGCGATGGGCTGGGTGGCGCTGATCACGTTCGGCTCGATCTACGCGCTGGTTCCGTGGCTGTGGAAGCGCGAGCGGATGTATTCGCCCGCGCTGGTGGAGGCGCACTTCTGGTTGGCTCTCGCCGGGACGCTGATCTACGTCTTCGCGATGTGGAACTCGGGCATCATCCAGGGCCTGATGTGGCGCACCTATAACGAAAGCGGGACGCTCGCCTATTCGTTCATCGAATCGATGGAGGCGATGCACCCGTACTATATCGCCCGCGCCATCGGCGGCCTGCTGTTCCTGACCGGCGCCGTGATCGGCTGCTACAACGTGTGGATGACGATACGCCGGCCCGCCGGCGCGCCCGCGGGGCAGGAAGACATGCCCGCCCCGGCGCTCGAGCCGGCGGAGTAACGGCGATGTTCGGAACGCACTACAATCTGGAACGCAAGTCGGTCGGCCTCGCCGTGGCGATCATGCTGGTGGCGAGCATCGGCGGAGCGGTGGAGATCGCGCCGCTGTTCACCATCGACGAGACGGTCGAGCACGACCCCGACATGCGCGTCTATACCCCGCTCGAACTGGCCGGCCGCGACATCTACATCCGCGAGGGCTGCTATGCCTGCCATTCGCAGATGATCCGCACCCTGCGGGACGAGGTGGAGCGCTACGGCCCCTACTCGCTGGCGGTGGAATCGCAGTACGATCATCCGATGCTGTGGGGCTCCAAGCGGACCGGGCCCGACCTCGCGCGCGTGGGCGGCAAGTATTCCGACCAGTGGCATGTCGAGCACCTGATCGATCCGCGCGCGGTGGTGCCGCAATCGGTCATGCCGGCATACGCATGGCTCGCGCGCAACGAACTGCGGGTGGAGGGGCTGGGCGACAACCTGCGCGCCCAGCGCGCGGTGGGCGTGCCCTATACCGACGCCATGATCGAAAACGCTACCGCCGATGCGCGCGCGCAGGCTTCGCCGGATCTGGCCAAGACGGGCCTGGTCGAACGCTATGGCCAGGCGACCAATGCGCGCGGCTTCGACGGCAATCCGCGGGTGGTGACCGAGATGGACGCGCTGGTCGCCTATCTCCAGATCCTCGGCAAGCTGAGCGATGCGGCGCACGAGCCGGGCGAAGAGCGGCAGGAGGGCGGGGCGCAATGAACCTCGATCACGACACGCTGGTCGCCTTCTCCAAGTCCTGGGGGCTGTTCTACCTGATCGCCCTGTCGGCGGCGGCGCTGCTCTATGCCTGCTGGCCCGCCAACAAGGACCGGTTCGACAAAGCCGCGCGCGACATCATCGAAGACGACGAGGACAAGCCGTGGGCCTAGGCGAACGCGATCCGCACAGCGGGCACATGACCACCGGCCACGAGTGGAACGGGATCAAGGAACTCAACACTCCGGTGCCCTGGCCGGTATGGTTCTTTCTGATCGGAACCGCGCTGTTCTCGCTCGGGTACTGGGTCCTGATGCCCGCGTGGCCGACCGGCGTTGGCTTCACGCGCGGCCTGCTCGGTTACGACGACAGGGAAGTGGTCGACGGGAACGTGGCGCGGGCGAGCGCGGAGCGGGCGGTGTGGCTCGATCGGATCGAGGCGCTCGACCATGAGGCCATCCGCGCCGATGCGGGCCTGATGGCGAAAGTGCGCGAGGACGGCGCGCGGCTGTTCGGCGACAACTGCGCCGCCTGTCACGGCACCGACGCCACGGGCACGCCCGGCTATCCCAGCCTCGTCGATGGCGACTGGCTGTGGGGCGGCAGCCCCGAAGCGATCGAACAGACGATTCGCGTCGGCATCAACAGCGCCGGTCATCCCGAAACGCGCGTCAGCCAGATGATGGCTTTCGGGCGCGACGGGCTGATCGATGCGGACGCCGCGCTGGCGGTGGCGAACTACGTGAAGTCGCTGTCGGATGGTCAGTGGGCGGCGAAAGCGCCGGACGAGATCGCCGCCGGGGCCGCGGTGTTCGCCGACAACTGCGCGATCTGCCACGGGCCCGACGGCAAGGGCGACCAGAGCTTCGGCGCGCCCGACCTGACCGATGCTGTCTCGCTCCATGGCTCCGGCATCGGCGCAATCCATGCGATCGTCGTCAACGGCCGCCAGGGCGAGATGCCGGCCTGGGAAACGCGGCTGAGCGCGGCGGAGCGCAAGCTGCTGACGGTCTATCTGCTCGACAAGGCGCAGGCGCGATGATCCTCCCCCGCTCCCGCCGGTTCTATGTCTGGCTGGCGCTGGCGGCGCTCGCCGCGGTGCTGCTCGCCAACGCCCATCTGGTCTATGTGGCGATGCGGTCGCAGCCGGATTGCGTCAGCCACCTGAAAGACCGCGCCGACGCATCCGCGCCCGATACCTATCGCGCGGCGCGGTCGTCGTGCTGATACCGCTTAGGGTCAGGACCCATTAGATGCACGCTCGAGGTTTGAAGCGATTTTGCTCAGGGCGAGGAGGCAGGGCGTAGGAATATGTCGATATTTCAAGTCCTGCCGACGCTGGCCTGGGCAAAATCGGTCAAATCCCGCAGGGACGCCGAAATGGCTTCGATCTCGTGTCCGCGCGGCCTTGCAGGTAGCGATGCTACCCGCGGCGGCCGCCCGAACCCGATCTCTTCGCCATTTCGACGCCTCGGGCGTGCATCTAATGGGACCTGACCCTAGGAGACGCTGATGGCGACCATCCCGCCCGTCGTGCCCCCGCTGCCCGCCGAAAGGCCCTATGCGCGCGGCCTGCCCGCGGGCGCCGCCTTCGGCTGGCTGCGCGATGGCTGGCGCGACCTCGCCACCGATCCGCTGCCGAGCCTGCTTTACGGCGCATTCGTGTGCCTGCTCTCGCTCGCCATCGTGATCGGCATGGTGGTGCTGGAACTGGACTATGTGCTGTTCCCGGCCCTCGCCGGCTTCCTCGTCTTCGCCCCCACGCTCGCCATCGGCCTCTACGCCAAGAGCCGGGCGATCGAGCGGGGCGAGCGCGCGACGCTGGCCGGCATGATCCTGCCCCGCGCGCAATCGGGCGGGCAGATGCTGTTCATCGGGGCGCTGCTGTGCGGGCTGATGCTGCTGTGGATGCGCGCGGCGGTGATCGTCTACGCGCTGTTCTTCGGCGTGCGGGCGTTTCCGGGGCTCGACCATATCGCCGGGATGCTGTTCACCACGCCGACCGGCTGGGCGATGCTGCTGGTCGGATCGTTCGTCGGCGCGCTGTTCGCCGCCTTCGCTTTCGCGATCTCGGCGTTCTCGATCCCCATGCTCCTCGATCGCCGCACCGATGCGCTCACCGCCATGGGCACGAGCTGGGCGCTGGTGTGGAACAACCTGCGGGCGATGATCGTCTGGGGCGCGATCGTGCTGGCGCTGTTCCTGTTTTCGCTCGCGACCGGCCTGCTGGGGCTGGTGGTCGTCTTCCCGCTGCTCGGGCATGCGACGTGGCGCGCCTGGCGGGCGGTGCGCTAGGGCGGACCCTGGGATAGTGGCCACCATCGCCCCTCGCCCGCTCGCGGCGGAGGAAATAAGGCTCGCCAGCCGCGACATCGGCGCCGGCCTGCGTCAGACCAGCCTGTCGGTTCCCGGCATCCATTGCGGCGGCTGTATCCGCAAGATCGAGCAGGCGGTGGGCGCGCTCGACGGGGTGGAGCAGGCGCGCGTCAACCTTTCGACCAGGCGCGTCGCGGTGAACTGGCGCGAGAGCGCCGGCGCGCCTCCGCTGGGAGAAACGCTCTCCGGCCTCGGCTTCGACGCCGTCTTGCAGGACCGGCGCGACGAAGAGGCCGATCCCGAACTGGCTCGCCTGATCCGCGCGCTGGCCGTGGCCGGCTTCGCCGCGATGAACATCATGGGGCTGTCGGTGGCGGTCTGGTCGGGCGCATCGGGCGAGACGCGCGACCTGTTCCACTGGCTGTCGGCGCTGATCGCCCTGCCGGCGCTGCTTTATTCCGGGCGCATCTTCTACCGCTCGGCGTGGACCGCGCTGCGGCGTGGCCGGACCAACATGGACGTGCCGATCTCCATCGGCGTCACGCTGGCGTTCGGCATGAGTCTCTACGACACGCTGCACGGCCATCAGCACGCCTATTTCGATGCCGCCGTGTCGCTGCTGTTCTTCCTGCTCATCGGCCGCACGCTCGACCACACGATGCGCGAACGGGCGCGCACGGCGGTCAAGGGGCTGGGCCGCCTCGCCGCGCGCGGGGCGACGGTGGTCGAGGCGGACGGCGCACGCGTGTACACGCCGCTCGAAGACATCGCTCCCGGTATGGCGATCCTGCTCGCCGCCGGGGAGCGCGTCCCGGTCGACGCGGTGGTGGAGAGCGGCCGGTCGGACATCGACTGGTCGCTGGCGACCGGCGAATCCGCACCCGTTCCGGCCGCGCCGGGAAGCGCGTTGCGCGCCGGCGCTCTCAACCTGTCGGGCCCGCTGACGATCCGGGCCACCGCCACGGCCGACGACAGCTTCCTCGCCGAAATGACCAGGCTGATGGAAGCCGCCGAAAGCGGCCGCTCGGGATACCGCCGCGTCGCCGATCGCGCCGCGTCGCTCTACGCGCCGGTCGTCCACACGATGGCGCTGCTGGCTTTCGCCGGCTGGATGGCGGCGACGGGCGATGTCCATCGCTCGATCACGGTGGCGATCGCCGTCCTCATCGTCACTTGCCCCTGCGCGCTCGGCCTCGCCGTGCCTATGGTGCAGGTCGTCGCGGCCAGGCTGCTGTTCGAAAGCGGCATCATGGCCAGGGACGGCGCGGCGATGGAACGGCTGGCGGAAGCGGACACGGCGGTGTTCGACAAGACCGGAACGCTGACTTCGGGCGAGCCGGTCCTGCGGAGCCCGGCCTCGTTCGAGCCGGCCGCGCTGGCGATGGCGGCAACGCTCGCCGCGCATTCGAGCCATCCCTATTCGCGCGCGCTGGCGGCCGCAGGCGCGCCGGAAGCGGCGGTGCTGGACGATGTGGCCGAACGTCCGGGCCTGGGCATGGAGGCGCGCGCGGGGGGCGATCTGTGGCGGCTCGGCCGGGCGGAATGGGCCGTCGGTGAGAGCGAAGCCGAGGGCGAGATTGGCGGAACGGTCCTGTCGCGCAACGGGCAGGTCGCGGCGCGCTTCGCGTTCGAGGATCGCCTGCGTCCCGGCGCGGGGGACGCGCTCGCCCGGCTTCGCGCGCAGGGCTTCGGCGTGGAGATCGTCTCCGGCGACGCGCCGGCGGAAGTCGCGCGCGTGGCCGCGGGGCTCGATGTCCGGACCTTCGCCGGCGGCATGCTGCCGCGCGAGAAGGTCGGCCGGATCGACGAGCTTGCAGCCGCCGGGCGCAAGGTGCTGATGGTGGGAGACGGCCTCAACGACAGCGCCGCGCTGCTCGCCGCGCACGTCTCCATCGCTCCGGCGAGCGCGGCCGACATCGGGCGGCAGGCGGCGGACTTCGTGTTCCTGCGCGAAAGCCTGGACGCCGTGCCCAGGGCGGTGACCGTCGCGCGCAACGCCCGGCGCTCTGTGCGGCAGAACTTCGCCCTGGCGGCGGCCTACAACGCGATCGCCTTGCCGGTCGCCGTCGCCGGGCTGGTCACGCCGCTGATCGCCGCGCTGGCGATGTCGCTGTCCTCGATCGTCGTGGTCGCCAACGCGCTGCGCCTCAGGGCTGCGTCGTGAGCGTTCTGGGCTACCTCATTCCGATCTCGCTCGGCCTCGGAATGACGGGGCTGGCGGTGTTCTTCTGGTCGATGAGGAGCGGCCAGTACGAGGATCTCGACGGCGCCGGGGAACGCATCCTCTACGACGAGGAAGACCGCCCGCTCTGAACGCACGCCGGAGCCGTGGGGCCCCGGCGTGCGACGGACGGGACGAACGGACCGCGCGGAAGGTGGGGTTCCTGGGGGGAAACTCCCGCGCGATGCCGCTCGCCCGCCCGTATTCGGATGCTCAGAAGCCGATCCGCACCGTGCCGCGCAGCGACAGCGCGGTGCTGCCGTGCCGGTCCTCCGCGCCGACTTCGCCGCCGACCTCGGACATCGACCCGCCGCCGACGGCGCGCAGGCGCGCGTACCAGCCGCTTGCGGTCTGGTCGGGGTCGATGGTGAACGGGTCTCCGTCCTCGAAGCGGGCCGTCGTCGCGCCGAGCTCGCCGGCGACGATCTCGCGCCAGCCGCCTTCGGCCTCGACACGGAACCAGTTGCGGTTGACGCTGCTCTGCCGGAACATGTTTCCGCCGCCCCGGCCGATGAAGTCGAACCCGACCGCCAGTCCGCCGTTGACCGCCAGTTCGTCGCTCTTGCGGTCATCGACGATCAGGTCGAGCGCTTCTCCGCCGCCTTCCTCGGTATAGCCGTCCTCGTCCAGGCTCAGGTAATCGACACTGACCGAAGGCCGGTAGAACAGGCTCCCGGCCCGCCCTTCGTAGGCTGCGCCGGCGGTGAAGGTGATCAGCGTGCCGCTCCAGTCGCTCTCGACGTTCTTCTCGACCTTGTCGCCATTCGCGGCGCCGACGAAGGCGCGCCTGCCGCTGAAATCGACCATCCCGATCGATCCCCGGCCATAGGCGCTGAAGCCGCCCCATTTGCCGCGCCAGTGGGCCGACAGTTCGTATGTATCGGAAGTGACGCGGGTCAGGTCGTTGCCGTGGTCGTAGTCGTTCCAGAACCAGGTGGCGCCCAGGCCGAAGCTGCCGATTTTCGTGTCCAGTTCGCCCGCTGCGGAAAAGCCGAATCCGCCAAGGTCGTAGGCTGTCGTCGCGCCTTCGGCCTTCTCGCTCGTCCACACGCCGGTGCTGACGAGGATGTCGAGCCCGCCGATCGAATAGACCGGGCTCTGCGGATCGGCCACCTGGCGGGCGAACGTGCGCGCGCCCAGGCTGACGCCTTCGAACGCCCCGCCGGCATGGTCGGGCAGCATCTGCCGCACCGTGCCGCGGAACAGGTCGCCGTCGGTGATGCCGAGGAACACGTCCTCGATGTCCTCGTCGTTGCCGAGGGCGTCGAGGATCGCATCGTAGGCCGCGCCCTGCGCCCGGTTCAGCTCCAGTTCCGCCGCAGTTCGCCGGGCCACATCGACCGCAATGGTGTTCACCGCCGCGTCTTCGGCCAGCTCGGCCTTGAACATGAAGGGGATCATCGCCGTGCTGGTTTCGAGATCGTCCAGCCCGGAGATCGAATCCGCCTCGAGCACGACATAGCGGCCCTCGGCATCGTCCACGCTGCCAAGACGCACGGCGAGCGTCGCGCCCTCCGCGAAGCTGGCGTTGCCGGCCACGGTATAGAGCGATCCCTCGCCCTCGCTCTTGTCGAGCGTGGCGACGAGCACGCCGTCCTCGCCGACTTCCAGCGAGCCGATGGTCACCGGGCGCGCGATGTCGAACGTGCCGCCGGAAAGGTCAACCGAGAGGTTGCCGGCGTTCGCCAGCGAGCCGGAAAAGCGCGCCTTCCCCGCGATGGACAGCGTGTCGGCCCCGCCGCCGAAGTCGATCCGCCCGTCGAATTGCGACGTGCCGGAGAGGCTGACCGTATCGACGCCCGCGCCGAACGTCACGTCGCCGCGCTGCACGGCGTCGCCCGACAGCTTCAGGGTGTTGTCGCCGCCGCCGAAGGAGACATCGCCCTTCACCGTTCCGTCGGCCACGTCGAGCACGTCGTCGCCGCCGCCGAAGCGGATCTCGCCTTCGATAGACGGCGCCGCGATGCCGGAGCCGACCGCCGTCTGCCGGATCGTCGCTCCGGCGTTGTTGACCGACAGGTCTATCGCCACGTTGCGGTCGGCGTCTTCCGCCCCGGTGGCGGAGATCGCGCCGCTGTTCTCGATCAGCGCCAGGCCGCCGCTGCCGTCGAGGATGGCTATCGCCGTCCCGTCCTCGCCCACCTTGGCCGTGATCGCGCCGCTGTTGCGCAGGATCGGCAAGGCGGCCCCGGCGTCGATCCGGATCGCGGTGGCCCGCGCGCCCTCGTCGTTGCCGCTGGTTGCTGCGACCGCGCCCGAGACGTGCAGTTCCGGAACCTGCGCCCCGCTGCCCAGCCGCAGGGCCACGGCGGCGGCGTCGGTCGAGGTGGCCGAAACCTTGCCCGCGATGCCGATGCCGTTGGCGATGGTCACCTCGCCTCCGCGCCCGCCGATCAGCAGCCCCGCGCCGTCGACGCCGTCGTAGACGCCGTGGCCGGCCACCGCGCCATCGACGATCAGCCCATATCCGCTGGCGGTCCCGGCGACCGGCCCGATCGCGATGGCCCTGTCCTCCGCGCCGACGGCCATCGCCGGCGCCTCGCCGTAGGAGACGACGCTGGCCGAGCCTTCGTCCTCGTCGTCGATGCCGTCGTTGTCCTCGTCATCGTCGTCCTTGTCGTTGTCCTTGGGCGGGATCGCCAGCACGATGCCGCCGCCGACATCGCCTTCGACGATCAGCGCCGAGCCGCCCTGGAGCAGGTCGTCGGCATCCAGCTTGCTCGGGTCGGAAGGCGCGGTGGTGGCGCGATAACCGGTCGAGCTGATCGCGCCCTGGACGACCAGCGCCCCGTCGATGTCGCCGGCGAAATGCGCCGCGACCGCGTCTTCGCCCTTGGCCGACACGGCGCCCGCCAGCCGCACGTCGCCGGTTATGTCGTCGGCGCGGATGCCGGTGGTCCGGTCGCCGAGGACCGATGTCTTGCCGCTGTGCGTGAAATCCCCGTCGAGCGGGCTGTCCAGCCAGATGCCCGCCGAATCGTTGCCTTCCACGGTGATCGTGCCGCTGTTGACGAGATTGCCCGTGTGCGCCCCTTCGGTGCGGATGCCGAAGCGGTTGGAGCCGAGGGCGAAGGGGCCGTCGAGGTCGCCGTCGTTGTCGGTATCCGTGGGGGTATAGGGTTCGTCGATCGCGATCGTGCCGGAATTGACGATGTCGCCGCTCGTGCCGGCGAGGGCGCGGATGCCGGTCGCGTCGTCGGCGCCGGCGATGGTGATCGTACCCTGGTTGGTGACGGCGTGGTTGCTGTCCATGGTCACCGCCGTCCCCGCCGTCGGCTTGACCGCGCCGGACGAACTGATGGTGATCGAATCGGGCGCGCCGTTCTTGATCGTCGAGGTGCGCACGGGCTGCGTCACGGTGGTCGAGATCGTTTCCGCGAAAGCCGGAGCGGAAAGCGCGAGAGCGGCGGTGCTGGCGAGCAGGTAACGGTGCATGGATCCCCTCACAGGTCGGTTGTCGACCTGCAAGACGGAGCCGCCGCCGCCGCGCCTTGGCGCGGGCGCGAAAAAAGTCAGAACGCGGCGTCCACCCCGATGCGGATCGTGCGCGGGCGCAGCGGGGTGATCTGGTCGCGGCCCACGGCGAAGGGCGTGCCGAGCGCGAACCGGTTGCCTTCCTCGTCGGCGAGGTTGGTGAGGCCCAGCGTGACGCCGAAGCGCTCGCGGCCGACGCGCACGGTAAGCCCGGTATCGAGATAGTCGCCCTGCAACTCGCCCAGTTCGGGCCCGACGCCGAGTTGCGAGCGGCCGACATAGTGCGCCCAGCCTTGCGCGGTCAGCTCCAGGTCGCGCCCCACGGGCTGGCGATAGTCGAACCCGATCCGGCCGGCGAAGCGGGCGATGTTGGGGATTTCGCTGATGCGTTCGAGGATATTCGCCGGCAGCTCCTCCAGCCTGCCGGAGAAGCCGGGAATGTCCACCACCTGGGCGACGTTCGCGAGCACGAATGCCGGCGGGTCGTCGATCCGCCCGTCGTTCCAGGTTATTCCCGCATCGACCCGCAGGCGCGGCGTCAGCGCCACTCCGGCGGCGAGAGTGGCGGTCCAGATTCGTCCGTCGCCGATGTTGGCGGTGCTCGGCAGCCCGGCGCTGTCGATGAAATCGGCCTGGATGTCGCGCCACCGCGTATAGGCGACGCTGCCGGCGATATTGAACGGGCCCGAGCCGGCGCGTCCGTGGCGCGCGCCGAACTCGATCGTGGCGAGCGAATCGTTGCGGAACCGGGTGACGAAGTCTCCGGCGATGGCGAGGCCCCCCGGCCGGAAGCCCTCCTGATAGCGCAAGTACAGCGTGGTGTCGGGCAGCACGGTCGCGGCCAGCGAGGCGGAAGGCAGGAAGATCTCCTCGCCGCGCGAGGCGGTGACATTGGCGAAGGCAAGCGCCAGCTCGCGCGCGACATCCTCGCCCTGGCCGCTGAGCTGGCTGTAGGTAAAGCGGCCGCCGCCCGTCGCCACCAGCATGTCCGCCAGCCGCACGCTGGCCTCGCCATAGATCGTGAACTCGTTGATGACGTTGGTCACGCCGGTCACGGCCCCCTGCGCGTCGGGCGGGCCCAGCGTGCGCGTCAGCCGCGTGGCGTTGTGCGTATAGCTCGCCCCGACGAGCCAGCCGGTGCGCGCGCCGAGCGGACGCCACAGGCGGGTTTCGTTGGCCAGCATCCAGGTATCGTTGATCTGGGTGAAGACGCGCGGCTCCTCGCCCGGCGTGGTGGCGTCGTAGCGCTCTTCGAGTTCCTGGCCGGTCACGCCGGTGGAGGACTTGAAGCGCAACTCGCCCAGCCGCCCGGTGACGACGAACTGGCCCTGCGCGAAATCGGCGTCGAAGCCTTCGGCGACGGCCGCCGCGCGGCTCAGCGGCGGGCCGTCGCGGTCGGCGTACTGGCTGTCGCGCCCGTCGATCCGCTGGCCGACCCCGATCACATCGACTGTCCAGTCCGGCCCCGCTTCGAAGCGCAGGCTTGCCCTGCCGCTGTAGACGGCGGTGCGGTTGACGTCCTCGCGGCCGAGCAGCGGCTTGTCGATATAGCCGCCCTGCGTCTCGGCGTTGACGGTCAGGCGCAGCGCGGCGGTGTCGGCGATCAGCGGCAGGTTGGCCATGGCGCTGGCGTCCACGCCCGGCGTGCCGTGGCCGGTGACGCTGCCGCCGACCATCGCCGCTCCGTACGTCGCGCCGATCTCGGGATCGTTCGGCACCAGCCGGATGATGCCGCCGAGCGAGCCCGCGCCGTAGAGCGTGCCCTGCGGCCCTTCGAGAACTTCGACTCTGGCGAGGTCCGACAGCCGCAGGTCCGGGTCGGGCGCGTTGTAGCTCAGGCGCAGGTCGCCGAGGTACTGCCCCACGGTCGATTGCGTCGGCCCGGTGAAGCTCGAATCGGCGATGCCGCGAATGAACAGCTTGTTGCGCCCCGCGCCGAGATAAGTGGACGACACCGTCGGCACGCGCTGGGTGATCTTTTCGGTCCCGCCGACGCCGCCGAACGCCAGCGCTTCGCCGGCGAGCAGTTCCGCCTGCCCGGCATAGTCGGCCAGCGGCACGTCGCGCTTGCTGCCGATGACGACGATGTCCTCGGTCTCGGGCGGTAGGGGCGGGGGAGCGGGCGCGGGGGTCGGCGCGGGGCGCGGGCGCGGGGCGGCGCGGGCGGCGGCGCGCGGAACCAGCCGCCAGCCGTTGGAGCCGGCGCGAACAGCGCGCGCGCCGGCCGCGCGGGCCAGCCGCGCGACCGCTTCCTCGGCGGACAGGCGGCCCCGGATCGCCGGGACCTTGCGCGCCGCCAGGTCGCGGTCGGCGATCACCACGCTGGCGCCCGCCTGGCGCGCGATGACGATCGCGGTTTCGCCGGCGCTGGCGGCGGGCGCGTCGATCGCCACGCGCTGCGTCTGCGCCTGCGCCGGGGCGCTGACCGCGATCGCCGCGAGACCGATACACCACGCCCGCATCGTCTATTGCGCTCCGATCTCCCACGCGCCGTCCACGGGGCGGATCGACACGCCGAGCAGCGGGCCGACTTCGCGCGGATCGTCGCGGACGGGATCGAGCAGCAGGCTGCCCGATACACGGCTCTGGCCCGATCGCGCGGTCACCATGAAGCGAACGCCGGTCGCGCGCGAAAGGTCGGCCGCGACTTCGGCCAGCGTCGCGTCCTGGAACGTCAGCCGCCCTTCGCGCCATTCGCCGACCTGGGCCAGCGGGATGGGGATGAGCCGGTAAGCGTCGGAACCGGCCTCGCTCGACAGCATCTGGCCCGGATCGACGCGCACGTTCTGCGCGCCCGGATTGAACAGCACCGCGCCTTCGGACACGGCCACGCTCGTCCGCCCGCCGGTGAGCGCAACGTCGAAAACCGTGCCGATGTCCACCAGGGTATCCTCGCCCACCGTCAGCCTGAACGGCTCGCTGGAATCGCCGCGCAGCGTGAACAGCGCCTGACCGTGTTCGAGCGTGGCCGTGCGCGGCGCGTCCTTGTCGAGGATCAGGCGCGTGCCGCCCGCCAGCGCGATCTGCTCGCCGGGCGCGAGTTCGACCAGCCGCATCTCTCCCGGCGCCGTTTCGATGGCGTAGGCGCCGGGCATCGCCTGCCACGCCCCGAAAGCGGCCAGCCCGGCGACCGCAGCCGCAATCGCGCCGCCCAGCCAGCGGCGGCGGGCGGGATACGCTACGGGTTCGTCGTCGTTCTGCGCCGCGGGAACGGGCGGCAGGGCTTCGGCGGCGTCGAGAACCGAAGCCACGATCTCGTCGTAAGCGCGCGCGTGGCGGGGGTCGTCCTCCAGCCACCGCGTGAAGGCGTCCCAGTCCTCGAACGCCGGATCGCCCGCGCGCACCGCCCAGAGGGCGGCCTGCTCGCGGATCGTTTCGTCAAGCGTCATTCCCGAATGCCTCCTGCGATGAAGACGGAATCGATCCGCTCAAACCTCATCGGTCCGCTCCTTCAGCGCGGCCAGCGCCGCGTAGGCCCGCCTGAGGTCGCTTTCGACCGTGCTCAGGCTGACGCCGAATTCCTCGGCCAGCAGCCGCTGGGCGACGCCGTCGATCCGGTGCCGGCGGAAGATCGCCGCCGGCCTCGGGCCGAGCGTGTCGAGCGCTTCGAGCACGCGCCGCGCCTGTTCCCGTGCGATCAGATGGCGCTCGGCCGAAGGGGTGTCGGAAACGCCGGGGGCCGCGCCGTCGTGAGCGTCGCTCCAGTCGCGCTCGCGCCGTTCGGCCTGGCGCGCCGAGCGGAAGCGGTCGATCATCAGCGTATCGGCGGTGCGAAACAGATAGGACATCGGCGACGCCACCGGACCGGTGTTGCGCGCCGCGATCTTGAGCCAGATCTCCTGCAACAGATCCTCGGCCGCCTCGCCCGCCCCGCGCGCCACGAGAAAGCGCAGCAGGCGGTCGCGATTCGCGAGGAAGACTTCCTCGAGACCGGTGCTGGAGCTGTCCTCGGCCAATCCTCTCCACGCCTCCGTCAGAGCGGCAGGCAAATAGTCGCCAAGAGCAGCGATGGGAAGGGAGCGGCCGGTGCGAGGCGCGCCGACCGATGGGTCCCGACCCCGGCCGGCCGCCGAACAGGTAGCATCTCCGGGAGGAATCGGGTAAAGATAGTTTCAATTGAAAGGAACTGGATGGATGCCCGATCTCTTCGACAACCCACTCGGGCTCGACGGCTTCGAATTCGTCGAGTTCTGCGCGCCGGAGAAGGGCGTGCTCGAACCGGCGTTCGAGAAGATGGGTTTCGCCCACATCGCCCGCCACCGTTCGAAGGACGTGGACCTGTGGCGGCAGGGTGAAATCAGCTTCATCGCCAATTACGAACCGGGCTCTCCCGCCGCCTACTTCGCCGCCGAGCACGGGCCGTCGGCGTGCGGCATGGGCTTCCGCGTGCGCGATGCGCGGAAGGCGTTCGAGCTTGCGCTGGAACGCGGGGCCGAGCCGGCGCAGACGATCGCCGGGCCGATGGAACTGAATATCCCCGCCATTCGCGGCATCGGCGGGGCCTTCATCTACCTGACCGACCGCTATGGCGACGGACTGTCGATCTACGACGTCGATTTCGCGTATCTGGAAGGAGCGGAACGGCATCCCGCGGGCGCGGGGCTGCGGCTGATCGACCACCTGACGCACAACGTCTACGGCGGGCGGATGGATCACTGGGCGGGCTTCTACGAGCGCGTCTTCAACTTCCGCGAGATCCGCTATTTCGACATCAAGGGCGAATACACCGGCCTCACCAGCCGGGCGATGACCGCGCCGGACGGACGGATCCGCATTCCGCTCAACGAGGAAGGCAAGGCCGGCGGCGGGCAGATCGAGGAGTTCCTGCGCGCCTACAACGGCGAAGGCATTCAGCACATCGCCCTCCTGACCGACGACCTCGTCGCCACCTGGGATGCGCTATCTGCGTTGGGGGCGCCCTTCATGGCTCCCCCGCCGGATACCTACTACGAAATGCTCGACGAACGGCTGCCCGGCCACGGACAGGACGTGGCGGCGCTGCGGCGGCGCGGCATCCTGCTCGACGGCTCGACGCAAGAGGGCGATTCGCGGCTCTTGTTGCAGATATTCTCCGACACGATGGTCGGGCCGGTGTTCTTCGAATTCATCCAGCGCAAGGGCGACGAAGGCTTCGGCGAAGGCAACTTCACCGCGCTGTTCGAATCGATCGAGCGCGACCAGCTCCGCCGCGGCGCGCTCGCCAGCGAAGACAAGGCGTAAGACCTTATCGCCAGGAAAAAAGCCGCGCCCGGCAGGTCCGCAAATCGGGCCATGCCGGGCGCGGCTTGAGGTAGGAAGACCTGCCATGCCCAAGGAGTTCGGCATGAAAGTACAACCCGCAGCCGGGGCATCGCACGGCGGCGTGGCGATACCCAGTTAATTACCGTAATCCGTCCCGTTACATCTTGTTACATTTGTCCGGCGGGTCCTCGTCCGCCTGTTGCGGCCCGGACGCCGATCCGGCCGGATGCGCTGCTGTAGCCATTCTGTAGCCGTGCCGACCGCGTTCTGTCTCAAATCGTTTCTAGTGAAACCGGCGTTCAGGGCAGCAACGAAGGTCCACTCCCATGCATTACAAATATCTGGTGGCCGCCAGCGCCATCGGCCTGGCCGCCGGCGCAAACGCGCAGTCCACGGGCTCGGTCGACTTCGAGGAATCGGTGATCGTGGTTACCGGCAGTGTCGCGCGCGGCGGTGTCGAGGGCATTCTGGTGCCCGACACGTCGAAGGCCAAGCAGGTGCTCACCAACGAACAGCTGTTGCGCAACAACCCCGGCCAGACGGTGCTCGACAGCATCAACATGATGCCCGGCGTCACCTTCACGAACAATGACGCTTATGGTTCCGGCGGCGGCCAGTTGTCGATCCGCGGCTTTTCGGCCGACCGCATCAGCCTGACGTTCGACGGCATCCCGCTGAACGATTCGGGCAACTACGCAATCTATTCGAACCAGCAGCTCGACCCGGAAGTCATCGAGCAGGTCAACGTCAATCTCGGCGCCACCGACGTCGACAGCCCGACGGCGGCCGCGACTGGATCCACGGTAAACTACCGCACGCGTGTTCCCGGCCAGGATCTCGGTATCCGCATGTCGGCCTCGGCTGGCGACTACAACTACTTCCGCGCGTTCGCGATGGTCGATACGGGCGAGTTCACGCCGTTCGGCACCCGCGCCTTCGTGTCCGCGAGCAAGACCAGCTACGACAATCCCTACAACAACTATGGCGAGATCGATAAGACCCAGGTCAACGGCCGTATCTGGCAGCCGCTGGGGAGCGGGCCGGATTTCATCTCCATCTCGGGCCACTACAACCGGAACCGCAACAACTTCTTCGGCTCCGTGCCGCTGCGCCTGGATGCCGATCGCGTGGTCGGAGCGGGCTCGGGCGACCGCTTTCCGCTGAACAGCGACGAGGCGCGGGAATACGAGGTCGACCTGTCCTGCACAGTGACCACGTTCGACCAGGTGGGAGCGCCGGCGGGTTCCTGCGCTACGGAGTTCGACCGGCGCTACAACCCTTCGAACACGGGCAACATTCGCGGCGCATCGCTGTTTCACCTGACCGATTCGATCACACTGTCGGTCGATCCGAGCTATCAGTACGTCAAGGCGAACGGCGGCGGCGTTGTCGGCGCGCGCGAGCGTCTGTCGGGCGGTCTGTCCGGCTATATCGGCGGGCGGCCCTATTTCGGCATGGACCTGAACGGCGATGGCGATCTCGACGACGAGTTCACGCTGCTTGCCCCCAGCCAGACGCGGACGCACCGCTTCGGCGTTATCGGCAACTTGCGCTGGGACATCGCCGACGACCATTCGGTCCGCGTCGCCTATACCTTCGATCGCGCGAACCACCGCCAGACGGGGCAAGTCGGCCTGCTCTATCCCAATGGCGAACCGTACGACGTCTTTCCGGTAAACGATCCGCTGGCCGACGCGACCGGGGCGGTGCTGCAAAAGCGCGATCGCCAATCCTATGCGACGCTGCACCAGGTTTCGGGCGAGTACAGCGGCTCCTTCGCCGACGACGCCCTGCGCGTCATGCTGGGGCTGCGGGCGCCGTTCTTCACCCGCGACCTCACCAACAACTGCTTCACCACCAGCGACAGCGGTTTTGTCGACTGCTTCGGCGCCGGCGATCCGCGCAACGCAATCTATGCCGCGGAAAATCCCGGCGTGCAGGGGCCGCAGCAACGCATCCTGAAATACGACGAAATCCTGCCCAACGCAGGGCTGGTGTTCAATCCGTTCGACCGGTTCTCGATCTTCGCAAACTATTCGAAGGGCTTGCAGGTGCCGGGGACGGACGCGCTGTACAACGCGTTCTACTTCCCCGCCGATACGCCATCCGCGCGGCCGGAGCCGGAGACGACCGACAACTTCGATCTCGGCCTGCGCTACCTCTCGCCGATCGTCCAGGGGCAGATCGTCGGCTGGTACACGAAGTACGAGAACCGGCTGGCTTCCGCCTACGACCCGGTGACCGAGCGCAACGTCTATCGCAACCTCGGTCCGGTGGACAAATACGGCCTGGACGCCAGCGTTGCGGTCCAGCCGGTTCCGCAGTTCCTGATCTACGCCTTCGGTTCCTACATGAAGTCGGAAATCAAGAACGACATCGAAGCCGCCGGGGCCGTGATCCCGACCGCCGGCAGGCGCGAATCCGGCGCGCCGGGCTATTCCTACGGGTTGCAGGCCCGCGCGATGCTGGGGCCCGTGGACATCGGCGCCACCGCCAAGCGCACGGGTGGCCGCTACATCTACGACACCAACCTGCCGATCATGGCCGACGGTGTGGAAGTCTATCCGGCGAAGACCAACGCCTACATGCTGGTCAACCTCGATGCGCGGGTAAACCTCGAATGGGCGGGGCTGGACGAACGGACCTACCTGCAACTCAACGTCTACAATCTGTTCGACAAGCTCTATGTCGGCAGCTTCACCAACAGCCTTGCGCAGGGCGCGTCCTCCCCGCCGTTCGCGCAGATGGGGGCGCCGCGAACCTTCTCGGCGACCGTCAACGTGCAGTTCTGACACGTCGGATGCGGGCGGGGCGAAAGTCCCGCCCGTACCTGTGCCCGCACCTGCACTGGCTATGGCAAGGCCGTATGGTGCGGGCCCGGCCCGATCTTTCGGCGGAGACGCCCATGTCCAGTACGGACCCTAGTATCGCCCGCCTGTTTTCCGGAATCGCGGCGTCGCTCGCGCTGGTTGCCTGCGCGACGGTCGATGCGCCGGAGCCCCCGGCGGCGGAATCGATCCAGATCCTCGCGCTCAACGACTTTCACGGCAATATCGAGCCGCCCGCCGGCGAGGTGACGTGGCTCGACGGCGGCGAAAGCAGACAGGGCCTGCTGGGCGGCGCGGCGCGGATGGCGGCCGTGCTGGAACGCCTGCGCGAAGGCCGGCGCAACACGATCACCGTGGCCGCGGGCGACATGATCGGCGCCAGTCCGCTGACCTCGGCCCACTTTCTCGACGAGCCGACGATCGTGGCGCTCGATCTCGCCGGGCTCGAACTGGCGGCGGTGGGCAACCACGAATTCGACCGGGGGCCGGCGGAACTGCGCCGGATGCAACAGGGCGGCTGCCAGAAGCATACCTCGCGCCAACCCTGTGCGCTCGACCACGCGTTTGCCGGAGCGAGGTTCCGGTTCCTCGCGGCCAATGTCCTCGACGAAGCGGGCCGGCCGTTCCTTCCCGGCGCGGAGATTCGCGAATTCGGCGCAGCGCGGATTGGCTTCATCGGCATGACGCTGAAGGAAACGGGCACGCTGGTTTCCCCGGCGGGCGTCGCCGGCCTGCGGTTCGCGGATGAAGCGGAAACGGCCAACGCGCTGGCCGCGCGCCTGCGGGAACAAGGGGCGGACACGGTCATCCTGCTGCTCCATCAGGGGGCCAGGGTCCAGCCCGCCTTCAACGCAAACGGCTGCCCCGGCCTCTCGGGTCCGGTGGTTCCGATTCTGGACCGGCTCGATCCGGTTATCAGGCTGGTGGTCTCCGGCCACACGCACATGGCCTACATTTGCGAAATGCGGGCGCCGGACGGCTCCACCCGGCTTCTGACGAGCGCCGGCCGCTACGGCAACTTTGTCACCGATATCCGGCTCACGGTCGACCCGGCGAGCGACCGGGTAACCGCGCTGGACGCGGTGAACCGGGCGGTGTCGGAAGATGCGGGGGAAGACACGGATGTCGCGGCGCTCGTTCGGCGCTACGCCGAAGCGATCGCGCCGATCGCGTCGCGCATCGTCGGCCGCGTCGAAGGATCGCTGGAAACGGCGGGGGGCGGCGATGCCGATCCGCCGCTGGGGCGGCTGATCGCCGATGCCCAGCTCGCCGCGACCGCCGCCTCGGCGAACGGCGGCGCGGAGATCGCCTTCATCAACTCGGGCGGGCTGCGCACGCGCTTCGCTCCGGCCGCCGACGGTACGGTCTCGTACGGCCAGATCTTCGCACTCCAGCCGTTCGGCAACACGCTCGTCGTGCTGGAGCTGACAGGCGGGCAGATCGTCCGTCTGCTCGAACAGCAATTTACCGCCGAAAGCCCGGCGCGCGTGCGGCAGTCGCTGCTGATCCCGTCGGCCGGGCTGGCCTTCGCCTACGACCGCACGCGGCCCGTGGGCGAACGGATCGTGGAAGCAACGCTGAACGGAGAGGCGCTCACGCCGGACAGGCGCTATCGCGTCACGGTCAACAATTTCCTCGCCAGCGGGGGCGATGGCTTTTCGGTGCTGACCGAAGGCCGCGTGGTGGCCGAAGGCGGACTGGACCTCGACGCTCTGGAATCGTTCATAGCGGCCGGCGCCCGTGTCGCCGAAAGCCGCCGCATAGCCAACCTCACCCCGGAGCCGCGATAACTTCGCTATTCGTGGCGCAGCGCCTCGATCGGGTCGAGCCGCGAAGCGCGGCGGGCCGGGAAGTAGCCGAAGATGATCCCGATCAGCGCCGAGATCGCGAAGCTCAGGGTGTTGATGAACGGATCGAAGACGTAGGAGATCTGGAGCGCGCTCGACAGGCTGAACGACAGCGCGAAGCCCAGCAGGATGCCGACCAGGCCGCCGAAGCAGCACAGCACCACGGCTTCGGTCAGGAACTGCAACTGCACCTCGCGGGCCAGCGCGCCGATGGCGAGGCGGATGCCGATCTCGCGCGTGCGCTCGGTTACCGAGACGAGCATGATGTTCATGATCCCGACCCCGCCCACGATCAGGCTGATCGCCGCGATCGCCGCGACCATGATCGTCATCGTGCCCACCGTCGCGGCCACCGTCTCGTTGATTTCGGCGGTGTCGATGATGTCGAAATCGTTCGCCTGGCCTTCCAGCAGGACGCGGCGCTCGCGCATCAGGCTCACCAGCGCGCGGGTCATCGCCGCGCTGGAATAGGCCGGGTCGTAAGCGACCGCCATGTAGCCGATATTGTCGTTTCCGGTGAAGCGGCGCTGGACGTTGGTCAGCGGCATGAAGATCGAATTGTCGTCGTCGCTGCCGCCCACCGCCCCGCGCGAGGCGAACACCCCGATCACCTGGCACGAGACGTTGTTGAGCCGCATGTGCTCGCCGATCGGGCTCTGGCTGGGGACGAAGATCTCCTCGCGCACGGTCGGGCCGATGATGCAGACGTTGGCGCCCGCCTGCTGCTCGCGCTCGTTGAAGCGGCGGCCCTCGTCGATGCCGATGCCGCGCGCATCGAGGAACTCGTTGTTCACGCCTTCGACCTTGGAGCGCCAGTCCTGCCCGTTGTGGATCGCGACCACCTGGCTTTCGACCTGTCCGGCGACGAAATTGACGCCCGCGACCTGTTCCCGCACCGCCTCCACGTCGCGTTCGTCGAACGGGCGGATCTGGCCCCGGTCGGTCTGGATCGGGAAGATGATGAACATGTTGGAGCCGAGCGAGTTGATCTGCTCCTCGATGTCGACGGTGACTCCGCGCCCCAGCGTGACCATGGTGATGACCGCCGCGACGCCGATGATGATGCCCAGCGTCGTCAGGAAGCTGCGCAGCAGGTGCCGCCTGATTTCCCGGAACGCGAGCAGCAGGGTGGTGCCGAACATCAGACTTGTCCTATGCCGTCCCGACCGGTTCGCGCTGGTGATGGCCGCGCTCGATACGTTCGACCAGGCCGTCCTTGAAGTGGACCACGGTCTTGGCGAAGGCGGCCATTTCCGGTTCGTGCGTCACCATCAGGATGGTGATGCCGGTCGCGTTCAGCTCGGTCAGGAACTCCATGATCTCTATCGACCGTTCGGAATCGAGGTTTCCGGTCGGCTCGTCCGCCAGCAGCACTTCGGGGTCGGTCACCAGCGCGCGGGCGATGGCGACGCGCTGCTGCTGCCCGCCCGAAAGCTCCGCCGGCGTATGCTCGGCCCAGGGGGCCAGCCCGACGCGGTCGAGCGCCCGCATCGCCGCTTCGCGCCGCACGGCCTTGCTCTCGCCGCGATAGAGTAGCGGCAGCTCGACGTTCTCGACCGCGCTGGTGCGGGCCAGCAGGTTGAAGCCCTGGAACACGAAGCCGAGGTACCTGCGGCGCAGCAGCGAACGCTGGTCGCGGGTGAGCGACTGCACTTCGGCGCCGAGGAACCGGAACACGCCCGAGGTCGGCACGTCGAGGCAGCCGAGGATGTTCATCGTGGTCGACTTGCCCGAGCCCGACGGGCCCATGACGGCGACGAAATCGCCCTGCTCGATGGCGAGATCGACCCCCTTCAGGGCCTGGAACGCCGCCATCCCCTCGCCGAAGGTCTTGGTTATGCCTTCGAGTTCGATGATCGGCGGTCCGCTCACTCGGTGCCGGCCCTTACCGAGGTGACCACTTTCATGCCGGTCTTGAGCTCGTCGGAAGTGACGACCGTATAGCGTCCGTCGCTCTGTCCGGTGACCACTTCGACCGGCTTCAGCGTGCCGTCGTCCTCCAGCACGTGGACCGTCTGGCGGCTGCCGCGGCCGATAGTCGCCCGCGTTTCCTCGCGGTCGAGGCCGAAGTCGTTGCCGCCGGCGACCTGAACCCCGCCGAGCTGGTCTTCGTTCGGCGGTTCGAAGCGCAGCGCGCCGTTGGGCACCAGCATGCGCTCGCCGGTGCTGTCGGTGGCGATGTTGGCGGTGGCGGTCATGCCCGGACGCAGCAACCCGTCGGCATTGGCGACCGTCAGCCGCGCCTCGTAGTTGACCACTGTGTTGCTCTGGCCCGTTTGCTGGGTCTGGCTCGATGTGGCGGTGTTGGCGGAAGCCAGCGCCACCCGTTCCACGGTCGCGGGGAAGCGCCGTCCGGGATAGGCATCGACGGTGAAGGAGGCCTTCTGCCCCGCCTCGACCTGACCGACGTCGGCCTCGTCGACCGACACCCTCAGCTGCATCAGCGCAAGGTCTTCGGCGATCACGAACAGCGTCGGCGTGTTGAAGCTCGCCGCCACGGTCTGGCCCGGCTCCACCTGCCGCGCCAGCACCACGCCCGACACCGGCGAACGGATGACTGCGCGGTCGCGGTTGGTCATCGCCGTCGAAAGCTGCGCCTGCGCCGAAGTCACGCTGGCCTGCGCGGAATTGAGCGCCGCGCGGCTGCGCGCCACGGCGGCCTCCGCCGCCTCCATCTCGGTCCGCGAGGGGACTTTGCCGTCCGACAGGCGGTGGACTTCCTGCAACCGCGCGAGCTGGGCGGTATCGACGTCCAGCGTCGCCCGCGCCTGCGCCACGGAGGCCTGCGCCGAATTGACGTTGGCCCGCGCCTGCCGGATCTGATCCTCGATCACGTCGGTGTTGATCTGCGCCAGCACCTGCCCCCGCGCGACCTGGTCGTTGACGTCGACCAGCACCCGGTCGATCCGCCCGGATACCTCGGAGCCGACGTCGACCTGGTTGGTCGGGCGCAGGTTGCCGGTGGCGGTGATCTCGATGTCGAGCGAGCGTTCCACCACGTCCTCGGTGATGTAGTCCGGCCCTTTCTCGCCGCCGCGCAGGAAGTAGAGCGCGACCAGCAGGACGACGACTGCCGGCACCCAGTACTTGGCCCAGCGCTGCCAGCGCGGCCGTTCCGAGACGCCGAGAAACTCCTCCAGGGATTGCGCTTGTTCTCCGGCCTCCGGAGCCACGGTCGTCTCGGTCATGGTTCGATCCCGTCGTCGATGGGGAGTGGATAGTCCGCCGGCGACCAGCCGCCGCCGAGCGCCTGGGTCAGCCTGACGAAGGCGCTGGCGCGATCCGCCCGCGCCGCCGCTTCGGAGTTGCGGGCCGACAGCAACTGGTTCTCGGAGGTCAGCAGGTTGCGGAAATCGGTCAGGCCGGCCTGGTACTGGCTGCGCGCGAGGAGCGCGGAATTGTTCGCCGCTTCCAGCGCTTCGTCGAAGATCAGCACCCGTTCTTCGGACTTGTCGAGGTCGACGGCGGCGGTCTCGACATCCTCCAGCGCGCCGAGGATCGACAGCCGCCACGCGGCGAGCGAGCCTTCGGCGGCCGCTTCGGCGCTGTCGATCTGCGCCGCGGTGCGCCCGCCGTCGAACAGCAACTGGCTGACGGTGCCGAACAGGCTGCCGGTGATCACGTCGAACAGCGTATCGACCCCGAGCGAGGCCGTGCCGACCGTGCCGCCGAGGCGGATCAGCGGAAACAGTTGCGCCCGCGCGCCGTCGATGCGCGCGGTGCTGGACAGCAGGTTCGCTTCGGCGGCGCGCACGTCGGGCCGGCGGCGCAGCACTTCGGCCGGCGCTTCGAACCCGGCCAGCTCGGGCGGCGCGGGAACGAAGTCGGAGCCGTCGAACGCCGCCAGCACGCGTCCCGGCGGCTCGCCGATCATGGTCGAGATCGCGTTCGCGGTGGCGGCGAGATTGCCTTCGAGCAGCGGGATCGTCGCCGCCGTCTGCGCCCGCTGCCCGCGCGCCTGCTCGACATCGAGGCTCGACACCAGCCCGGCCTGCACGCGCCAGCGGGCGATTTGCAGGTTTTCGTCCTGATAGGCGAGCGTGTCGCGCGCGATCGCGAGCTGGAGCGCGGTCGAACGCGCGGAGATCGTCGCCAGCGCCACTTGCCCGGCGATCAGCCGCCGCAGGTCGGCCAGCGAATATCCGGCGGCGGCGAGGTCCGCTTCCGAAGCCGCGACATCGGCGCCGATGCGGCCGAACAGGTCCGCTTCCCAGCTCGCATCGGCCCCCAGCGAAAGCTGCACATCGTCCTGCGCCAGATCGCCGACATCGCGCGCCGCCCGGCCGCTCGCGGAAAGCTGCGGCAGATAGCCCGCCCGCGCCCCGCGCAGTTGCGCCCGCGCCTGCTCGAGCCGGGCCGCGCTCTGCGCTATGTCGAGATTGTTGGCGAGCGCCGCTTCGACGAATTCGGTCAGCAGCGGGTCGTCGAGCATGCGCCAGTAGGCGGACAGGTCGAGCGACGCCGGCGCCGGATCGGCCACGGCCCAGTCCTCGGGCACGGCCATCCCGGCGTTCGGCGCCGTAAAGTCCGCGGGGTGCGCGCAGCCGGCCAGCGCCAGCACGGCGAGCCCCAGCATTGTCCGTCCCCGCACCTTCATCGCGACCCCCACCCGTCCTCTTTCGTCCCTACTGTATGGTGCCAATAACACAGTTACAAGAGGGTGATCGGCGCGAATGCCCGTATGGTGCGCAAATGCAACAGGAAAGTCGGGCCCGATTTGTTGTCCCGCATGACAGTTTATGCTTTTCACCATCGCCGTCCGGCCTATCATGCGCGAAAAATCGGACCGGAGCCGGGGGGATGATGAAAGCTGCCGCCATTCTCGTAGTCTCGTCGCTCGCCCTCGCCGCCACGGCCGCCGGGCCGGCGCGGGCGCAGGGCATCGACGCCCGGATAGAGGCGTTGACGCAGCGGGTCGAAGTGCTCGAAGGAACGCGCGCGGTGAAGAAGCTGCAACGCGCGTTCGGCTTCTACGTCGATCGCGGGCTGTGGGGCGAAGCGGCGGACCTGTTCGCCGATGACGGCACGATCGAGATCGGCGTGGACGGCGTCTACCGGGGGCGAGAGCGCATCCGCGAATACCTGAAACGCCTGCACGGCGGGCAGGAAGGGCTGATCTACGGCCAGCTCAACGAATGGGTCACGCTCCAGCCGGCGATTGCCGTCGCCGCCGACGGGCGCACGGCCACCGCGCGCTGGCGCGATCTCGGCATGCTGGGGCAATACAAGCAGCACGCCGAATGGCGCGACGGCATCTACGAGAACACGTACGAGAAAGGGCCGGACGGGATCTGGCGCATCCGGTCGCTGCACCTCTACGTCAACTTCGTCGCCCCGTACGAACGCGGCTGGGCGCGGCTGAAACCGGGCGAAGGGCTCGCGCGCAGCCAGGCCGCGGTCGATTATCCGCCCGATAGCGGGCCGACCGCGACATACGAACCGTTCCCGGCGGTGCAGGCGCCGCCGTTCCAGGCGCCCAACCCGGTCACGGGGCGGGCAGTGAAGGAGGCGCGCTGATGGGCATCCGCGCTCCCCTGCTGGCGCTGTGCGCCGCCGCCGTTGCCGCTCCCGCCGCTCCCGCCTTCGCCCAGTCCGCCGAGGAACGGCTCGCCGCCTATCGTGAGCGGGTCGAGCGGCTGGAGGACAAGGACGCCATCGAAAACCTCCAGGCGACCTATGGCTATTACTTCGACAAGGGCCTGTGGAACGAAGTGGCGGAACTGTTCAGCCGCAACGGCAGCTTCGAATACGGCCAGCGCGGGGTCTATATCGGCAAGGAGCGTATCCGCCGCGCGCTGCTGCTGTTCGGGCCGCAGGGCCTCGCGCCCAAATATCTCAACAACCACATGCAGCTTCAGGACGTGGTCGTCGTCGCCGATGACGGGCGCACCGCCACCGGTCGCTGGCAGGGCATGGTCATGCTCGGCGAACCGGGCAGGAACGGTGTCTGGGGCGTGGGCGTCTACGAGAACGAATATGTCAAGGAAGGCGGCGTGTGGAAGATCTCCAGCCTGCACTTCTACCCCACCGCGCTGACCGACTACGATCAGGGCTTCATGCGCTCGGCCCTGCCGATGGAGGGGGTCAGCGCGCTGTTCCCGCCCGACGCGCCGCCCACGGAAGTCTATCGCCCCTATCCGAGCAACTATATCCCGCCGTTCAGCTTCGACCATCCGGTGACGGGCCAGTCGCTGAAGGACTTGCCGCAACCGGCCGACGACGTGGTGGGGAGGGAATGATGATGAGGATGGCATTCGCGGCATCGCTCCTCGCCGCCGTCGCTACTCCAGCGCTGGCGCAGACCGCCGACGAAAAGCTCGATGCGCTCGAAGCGCGGATCGATCGGCTGGAGGCGATGAACCAGATCGAGATCCTCCAGCGGACCTACGGCTACTTCGTGGACAAGGGCCAATGGACCCAGCTTTCGGAGCTGTTCACCGAAGATGCCACGCTGGAGATCGGCGGCAAGGGCCTGTTCCTCGGCAAGCACCGCGTGCTCGAATACATGCAGACCGCGTTCGGACCGGACGGGGCCAAGCCCGGCGTGCTCGCCAACCACATGCAGTTCCAGCCGATCCCGGACATTTCCGCCGACGGCCGGACCGGCTGGGTCCGCAGCCGCGCCTATGTGATGAGCAACGGCGGCTGGGGCCTGCCGCTGTACGAAAACGCTTACGAGAAGGGGGCGGACGGAAAGTGGCGCATCAGCCGCCTGTCGGGCCCGTTCACGATGTACACCAACTGGGAAGGGTGGGGGAAGAACGCGCTCAACAACACCTGGCCGGACAAGTTCGATCCGCCGCCGGACCTGCCGCCGTCCACCGTCTACCTGACCTACCCGGCCTACTACATCGCCCCATTCCACTATCCGAACCCGGTCACGGGCAATGTCTTCCGGCCCGATCCGGCCGAAGCGGGCGCCTATCACCGGCCGCCGGGCACGCCCGAACAGGCCGAAGCGCTCAAGGTCGGCCGGCTGGTGGACGGATCGCAGCCCATCGCCGAACCGCCGCGCGATTGAGCGCGGACCGGCCGGGTGCGATGGCGGGAATGGATGGTGTTTCAGGAGCCCCTCGTCATTGCGAGGAACGAAGCAATCCAGGGCTTCTCGCGCGACGCTCCGGATTGCTACGTTCCTCGCAATGACGAAAAAAACCGAAACCGGGGCCTGCCGGAAATGTCTGTCCTACTCGCGCACGTTCCAATATGGCCAATATAAAATATCTCATATTGCCGATATGGTAAATTGAAGACTCCGGATATGCGTCCCGCCGCCGGCTTTTCGCGAAAGGTGACAGTGCGCGCCGCATTATCCGAGACAAGTGAATGAAAACACATATGAAAAATCCAGAACGCCCGAAATTTTCACCCCCCTTTCCGTGTCAGGTTCGGCGCTGGCCGGCCGTCGCCTGCCTTGCACTGGCGCTGGCAGCCTGCACGGCGTCGCAGGGCTCGGGCGTGGGCGGGCCGGACGCCGCGCCGGTGGACGAACTGGCGCAGCCCGCAGCCGGCGCATGGCCCAGCGACGGGCGCGACTACACCGCGCAGCGGTTCAGCCCGCTGACGCAGATCGACGCCTCCAACGTCTCGCAGCTCGGGCTGGCGTGGTACGACGATCTCGGCACGTTCCGCGGAGTGGAGGCGACGCCGATCTACGCCGACGGCGTGCTCTACAACATCCTGCCGTTCAACGTGACCATCGCCTACGACGCCCGCACCGGAGAGCGGCTGTGGGAATACGATCCGCAAGTCCCGCGCGAGATGGCCCGGCGCGCCTGTTGCGAGCCGGTGTCGCGCGGCCTTGCGATGTGGAACGGCAAGGTCATCATCGCCACGCTCGACGGGCGGTTGATCGCGCTGGATCAGAAAACAGGACAGCCGGTGTGGACCACCCGCACGTTCGATCCCGACAGCCGCTTCGCCTATACCATCACCGGCGCGCCGCGCGTGTTCGACGGCAAGGTGGTGGTCGGCCAGTCGGGCGGCGACCTGGGCGTGCGCGGCTTCGCCGCCGCGTTCGACGCCGATACGGGCGAGAAGCTGTGGAAGTTCTACCTGACGCCAAACGATCCCGCCGAAGGGCCCGATGGCGAGGCGTCGGACGGGGTGATGGACTGGGTGCGCGCGACCTGGTCGGCCGACGGTTTGTGGAAGGAACTGGGCGGCGGGGCCAACCCGTGGGATTCGATCGCCTACGATCCGGAATTCAACCTCGTCTATGTCGGCACCGGCAACTCGGTGCCGCACGCCCGCTGGTATCGTTCCAACAACGAAGGCGACAACCTGTTCGTCTGCTCGATCGTCGCGCTCGATGCCGATACCGGCGAATACCGCTGGCACTACCAGATGAATCCGGGCGAGGAGTGGGACTGGACCTGCACCCAGTCGATGATTTCGGCCGATCTCGAAATCGACGGGCGCACGCGCAAGGTGCTGATGCAGGCGCCGAAGAACGGGTTCTTCTACGTGCTCGACCGTGAGACGGGCGAATTCATCAGCGCCGAAGCGTTCGTGATGCAGAACTGGGCCAGCGGCTTCGATGAAAAGGGGCGGCCGATCGTCAACCAGTCGGTCCGCTACAGCTTCGATGAACCGGCGCTGGTCATGCCGGGGCCGGGCGGCGGGCACAACTGGTTCCCGATGGCCTACAGCCCGCGCACCGGGCTGGCCTATTTCCCGGCCTATCAGTCGGCGTTCGTCTACGCGCTGCAACCGGACTGGAAGCCGCAGCCGATGCGCTCCAACAGCGGCTGGGGCGGCTATACCGGCGAAGTCGGGCGCAAGCGGGCGGAATTGCAGGCCGAAGGCAACAAGGTCGAAAAGGCCTGGCTGACGGCGTGGGATCCGGTGAACCAGAAGCTCGCCTGGCAGGTCGAACTGCCGCGCCATGGCAACGGCGGGGTGTTCGTCACCGCCAGCGACCTCGTGTTCGAAGGGACCACGAAGCAGACCTTCGCCGCGTTCGACGCGCGCAGCGGCAAGGTGCTGTGGGAATACCCGACGCAGAGCGCCCCTGTCGCGGGCGGCATCACCTACATGCTCGATGGCGTGCAGTATGTCGCCATCAACGCCGGCTGGGGCGGCGGCGCGGCGCAGATCGAACAGTCGGCCGGGATAGAGCTGCCGCGCGCGTCCGCGCGGCTGCTGGTGTTCCGTCTCGGCGGGACCGCGCAGCTTCCGCCGCTCGCCGCGCGCGAGCCGGTCGAGCCGCCGCCGCCGCTGCGCGCCAGCGAGGCGCAGATCGCCGCCGGGGCGCAGCTCTATGCCGAAACCTGCGCGCTGTGCCACGGCCAGAACGCCATCGGCGGGGTCAAGGACCTGCGCCACATGACGGCGGAAGTGCGCGGCCAGTTCAGCGACATCGTGCTCAAGGGCGCGTTCGTCGACAAGGGCATGGCCAGTTTCGCCGACATCATCGACCAGCAGGATGCGGATGCGATCTACGCCTACCTCGTCGCCCGCGCCAACGAGGACTGGGGGCGCGATGCGCAGTAACGCTCAGCCGAAGGCGAAGCCGGAGATCGCGCCGCCCAGCACCAGTTCGTTGTAGGTCCGGCGGCCCGGCGCATCGGACGCGCCGGCGGCGACCATCAGCGGCAGCAGGTGCTCCTCGCGCGGATGGGACAGCCGGGCGAACGGGGCCCCGTCCCATTGCGCCAGCCGCGCGGCGCGCTCCTCCGGTTCGGCCTCGGCGGACTGCGTCAGCCAGGCGTCGAATTGCCGCGAAGGCTCCGTCGCTCGCGGATCGCCCATCGCGCGCAGGTTGTGGAAGCTCATGCCCGATCCGATCACCAGCACGCCTTCGTCCCGCAGCGGCGCCAGCGCCTTGCCCGCCGCGACATGCAGCGCCGGATCGAGCGAGGCGTGAAGCGCCATCTGCGCCACCGGAACGTCGGCCTGCGGGAACGCCACCTTCAGCGGCACGAACACGCCATGGTCGAACCCGCGCTGCGGGTCGATCGCCGCCGGCAGTCCCGCCGCGCGGATCAGCTCCGCGCCGCGCTCGGCCAGCCACGGCGCGCCCGGCGCGGGCCATTCGATGCGATAGGTCTCGGGCGGAAAGCCGTAGTAGTCGTAGATCAGCCCCGGCCTGTCGCCGCCGGTAAAGGTGAAGGCCGGCTCTTCCCAATGGCCCGACACCACCAGTATCGCGCGCGGCGGTTCCGGCAGGCTTGCCGCCAGACCGCGCAGGTAATCGGCCATCCCGGTCCAGATCCCCTGCGGATCGGGCATGAAGAAGCACGGCCCGCCGCCGTGGGGGATGAACAGCGCGGGTTGCCGTTGCGCCGGGCCGGTCAAGGCGTCTCCGGCCCGTCGAACGGCCTGGTCTCGCTCCAGGCGCAGCCGTTGCGCGCGTTCTCGCCGATCATCAACGTGACGGTGAAGGGATAGGTCCGGTCGGACATCCCGTCGCTGCAATCCAGCTCGGTCACCATCATCTCGAACGGCGCCCCGCCCAGCGCGCCATGGAACGACAGCCCGCCGCGCCCGGCGAAGCGTTCGACCGCGATCGTCTCGCCGTCCTGGTCTTCCGGCGTCGAATAGGTCAGGCTGCCGCCGGTCACGTCGCCGCCCCAGAACGGCTCGGTGCCGATGAAGCGCAGCGTCTCGTCCTCGGCGATGCCGCTATAGGGCTGCGTCGAATCGGTGTTGCCCGGCAGGTCTGCATCGCCGGCGGACTGCGGCTGGCAGGCCGCCAGGAGCAGGGCGGGCGCGAGGATCGGCGCGAAGCGGATGACGGTCATGCGGGGCAAACCCTTCGCTCGCAAGCAGGGTTCCCGTTCCCGGCCCATCGCCCGCGCTCAGTCGCCCTTGACCTTGCTCTTGTCGAACGCACCGAGACCCGGCTTGAAGGTCTTGTCGTCGAGGAACTGCTTGGTCGCTTCCTTGCGCGTTTCCCAGCCGCCGAAGTCGTTCAATGCTTCCTGCGCGCGGATCAGATAGTCCTCGGCGTTGTCGTAAGTCATCTCGCGCACCCGGCGCACGGCCCACTTGGTGGCGCGCAGCGCGTGGCTGTCCTTCTTCTTCAGCACGTCGGCCACTTCCTGCACCCGCGCCCTGAGCTTGTCGGCGGGGAGCGATTCGTTGACCATGCCCTTCTCGGCCGCCTGCTTGCCGGTCAGGTTCTCGCCCATCATCGCGTGGTACATCGCGTCACGGAAGCCGAGCAGTTCCGCCGCCACCTTGGACGCGCCGCCGCCGGGCAGGATGGCCCAGTTGATTTCCGACAGGCCGAACTGCGCATCGTCGGAACAGAACGCCAGGTCGCAGGCGAACAGCGGGCCGTAAGCGCCGCCGAAGCACCAGCCGTTGATCATGCCGATCGTGGCCTTCTCGTACCAGCGCAGCCGTTCCCACCACGAATAGGCCTCGCGCTGCGAGCGGCGGGTGGCGTGGATGCCCTCGGCCTCGGACATGCGGAAGTATTCGAGCAGGTCCATGCCGGCCGACCACGCGCTGCCTTCGCCGGTCAGCACCAGCACCTGCACGTCGTCGCGGAATTCCAGCTCGTTCAGCACCGCCAGCATACGGCGGTTGAGCTTGGGGCTCATGCAGTTGCGCTTGTCCGGGCGGTTGAAATAAACCCAGGCGACGCCGTCCTCGATCTCGTAGCGGACGGTCTCTTCTTCCGGGCGCGGATCGGGCTGTGACGGCATGGCCATGATGAAATTTCCTCTCGAAAAGCAGTGCGATCCGGCGTGCGTTGCCGAACCGCATATCGTTATCTTGTATAGCAATCCCGATTGCTATTAACAACAGCAATCGTTACGAATTCGCTATGCGCGATCCGCTTCCCGCATTTCCCGGCTACGCCCTGCGGCGCGCCGCCAACGCGACCGCGGCGGAGCTTGCCGCGCGCCTCGCGCCGACGGGCCTGCGGCAATCGGACGTTTCGGCGCTGATCCTGATCGGGGAAAATCCCGGCGTCACCGCCAGCGCCATCGGCCGCGCGCTCGACATCCAGCGGGCCAACATGGTGCCGCTGCTCAAGCGCCTGGAGGACGAGCGGCTGATCGACCGCGAGCCGATCGACCGGAAATCGCGCGGCCTGGAACTGACCGAGCGCGGGCGAGAGCGGATGGCGCAAGCGCGCGCGGTGATCGAGGCGTTCGAGGCCGAGCTGATCGCGCGCGTGCCAGTGGAGCATCGGGGTCATCTCCTGCCCGCGCTGGAAGCCCTCTGGCGTTGACGGATCCCTCCCACTACCATCTCTCCTTCGCAGCAAGGGCGAAGCTGGGCAGCGAGCACGGGAGAGGTGGAGTGAGTGAGTCGGTGGTGTATCCGGTTCCGCGGAAATGGGCCGACGATGCCCTGATCGACGCAGCGACGTATGAGGAAATGTACCGCCGCTCGGTCGAAGACCCCGATGGTTTCTGGCGCACGGAGGCGCAAAGGCTCGACTGGATCAGGCCGTTCACGAAGGTCAGGAACGCCAGCTTCGACGAGGCCTCGTTCGGCATCCGCTGGTTCGAGGACGGCGCGCTCAACCTTGCCGCCAACTGCCTGGACCGGCACCTGCCCGCCAGGGCGAACGACACCGCGATCGTCTGGGAACCCGACGATCCCGCCACTCCCGTCCGTACGCTGACCTATGGCGAGCTGTTCGAAGCCACCTGCAAGTTCGCCAACCTGCTCAAGGCGCAGGGCGTCAGGCGCGGCAGCCGGGTGACGATCTACCTGCCGATGGTGCCGGAGGCGGCGGTGGCCATGCTCGCCTGCGCGCGGATCGGGGCAATCCATTCTATCGTCTTCGCCGGGTTCAGCCCGGAAGCGCTCGGCAGCCGCATAGAGGACTGCGACAGCGATGTCGTCATCACCGCCGACGAGGGGTTGCGCGGCGGCAAGCGCATTCCGCTGAAGGCCAATGTCGATGCCGCGCTGGAGCACCACGGCAAGGTCCACAGCGTGATCGTGCTGCGCCACACCGGCGCCAATGTGCCGATGATGACCGGGCGCGACATCGACTGGGCGGAAGCGGTGGCAGGGCAACCCGCCGATTGCCCGGCGGAGGAAATGGGCGCGGAAGACCCGCTGTTCATCCTCTACACCTCGGGCTCCACCGGCAAGCCCAAGGGAGTGCTGCACACCACCGGCGGCTATGCCGTATGGGTGGCGATGACGCACGAATACGTGTTCGACTATCGCCCCCATGAAGACGGGACGCGTCCGGTCTACTGGTGTGCGGCGGACGTCGGCTGGGTCACCGGGCACAGCTACGTCGTCTATGGTCCGCTCATCAACGGCGCGGTGACGGTGATGTTCGAAGGCGTGCCCAACTACCCGGACTTCAGCCGCTTCTGGCAGGTGGTGGACAAGCACGCGGTAGAGATCTTCTATGCCGCCCCCACCGCGCTGCGCGCCCTGATGCGCGAAGGCGACGAATGGGTGAAGCGTACCGACCGCTCCACCCTGCGCCTGCTCGGCAGCGTGGGAGAGCCGATCAATCCCGAGGCGTGGGAATGGTACCACAGCGTCGTCGGCGAGCGCCGCTGCCCGATCGTCGACACCTGGTGGCAGACCGAAACCGGCGGCCACATGATCACCCCGTTTCCCGGCGCCACCGACCTCAAGCCCGGCAGCGCGACCAGGCCGGTGTTCGGCGTCGAGCCGGCCATCGTCGATCCGGCCGATGGCCGCATCCTCGAAGGCGAGGCGGAGGGCGCGCTGGTCATCGCCGGCTCGTGGCCCGGCCAGATGCGTACCGTTTACGGGGATCACGAACGGTTCTTCCAGACCTATTTCAGCCAGTACCCCGGCTTCTACTTCACCGGTGACGGCGCCCGCCGCGACGCGGACGGGTACTACTGGATCACCGGCCGCATCGACGATGTGATCAATGTCTCCGGACACCGCATGGGCACCGCCGAAGTGGAAAGCGCGCTGGTGCTGCACGACAAGGTGGCGGAGGCGGCGGTGGTCGGCATGCCCCACGACATCAAGGGGCAAGGCATCTATGCCTACGTCACCACCACGGCGGGCACCGAGGACACCGACGATCTGCGCCAGGAGCTGATCCAGTGGGTCCGCAAGGAAATCGGCCCCATCGCGACGCCCGACGTGCTGCAATTCGCCCCTGCGCTCCCCAAGACCCGCAGCGGCAAGATCATGCGGCGGATATTGCGCAAGATCGCCGAGAACGACGTGGGGAACCTGGGCGATACGAGCACGCTGGCCGATCCGGGGGTGGTGGAGAATCTGGTGGCGGGGAGGCCCGGATTATAATTCCATGAACCCGCTGGCGCGAACCGGCCGAAACTGATTTATTCGCGCCGACAGAAAACAGGGAGAGGTTCACGATGCTCAAGACCCTTCGCCGCGCCTCGGCCGCCTTTGCGCTCGCCGGGATGGCGTTCTCCGCCGGATCCGCCTCGGCGCAGGCGCCGGAGCAACCGCAGCCGTGCCAGCGCGAATGTCTCGAAGGGTTCGTGGACAAGTATCTTCAGGCAATGGCCGACGGGGTGGCGGACCCGGCGCTGTTTTCGCCCACCGCGCGCTTCACCGAGAACGGGATCGAGCTGCCGCTGGGCAATGAAGGGCTGTGGGCGACCACCAGCAGCGTGGGCAACTACAAGTTCTACGTGCCCGACATCGAAACGCAGCAGGTGGCGTTCCTCGGCACGGTGTTCGAGCAGGCGTCCAGCTCCGCGACCGGCCCGCAGCGCGATCCCGAGCCGGTCGGCCTGTCCCTGCGGCTGCGGATCGTCGACGGCAAGATCGCCGAGGTCGAACAGATCGCCGCGCGGCCGGACCGTCCGCTCGGGGCCGGCGCGGCGGCGGCCAGCAGCCCGTTTCCCGCAACCGGCGAAGCGGTGGAGGCGATGGGATCGCCGCATCCGATTTTCCTCGAAGCCATCCCCGAAGACCAGCGCCAGAGCCGCGCGGACCTGATCCGGATCGCCGATTATTACTTCGACGCGGTGGAGCGAAATACCGGCCAGGACTACTATCCCTTCACCGACGATTGCCTGCGCTACGAGAACGGCGTCATCACCGCCGGTCCTCCCGGCACCGAGGGTGTCGGCGGGCGGCAGCCGCAGGGCTGCCGGGAACAGCTCGAAACCTCGCTGATCGGCGCGGTGACCGGCATCCGCGACCGCCGACACGTGGCGGTGGATCGCGAGCGCGGGATCGTGTTCGCCTTCGCCTTCTTCGATCACCGCCCGATCAACTGGACCTGGCAACTGGGCGAACTGTTCAAGATCGAGGGCGAGAATATCCGCCGGATCGAGGCGATCTTCATCCGCGGGCCCTATGGCGTGTGTTCCGGATGGAGCACCTATGAACAGTGCCGCAGCGAAAGGCCGCAGGACGTTCGCTGAACCGCATTTTCCTGGGGAGAGACGATTATGATCCGCAAGACGCTTCTCGCCGGCCTCATGGCCTGCGTCGCCACTCCGGCGCTGGCGCAGGGCGCGCCGCCGAGCCCCTATGCGCCGCTACAGGACCACCCCACCTGCACCCGCGACGAGCTGAAGGCGCTGACGGCGGCCTATGTCGAGGGGCAGAAGGCGGGCAGCCTCGCCGCGCTGCCGCTGCACGAGAAGGCGCACTACCTCGAGAACATGCAGGATGTGGAGGCGGGCGCGGGGCTGTGGAACACCGCCCTGTCGGTCGCCAATGCGATGAGCTTCCACGACGACAAGCGGTGCAAGACCTTCACAGAGATCATCGTCACGGAAGGCGGTACGCCCTACGTCATCGGCACCCGGCTCTATGCGCACGAAGGCAAGGTCATCCGGGTCGATTCGCTCGTCACCAAGCCGGGCGACTGGCTGTTCAACGCCAACGCCTATCTCAAGTATACGCAGCAGGAGGACTGGGGGCCGCTGTTCAAATACCAGCTCACCAGCCCGGCCGAGATGATCCGGGGGGCCAATGCCTATCTCGACGGGTTCGCCGACAAGTTCACCGACATCCCCTGGGGCACGCCCTGCGCGCGGCTGGAAGGCGGGGCCTATACCAACGTCAAGGGCGATCCCCATGCGAGTTGCGAGCTGGGAATGCCGCCGGGCGTGCTTTACATCACGCACCGTGATTACCTGATCGACGAGGAGAAGGGCGTCATCAACGTGTTCTGCCGCTTCGGCGGACGGGCGGAAGCGCCGGATTCGCACACTTTCCGCTACATCGACGGCAAGTTCCGCCAGATCCACACGCTGACGCCGATCCCCGGCCCGCAGGCCAACGACGACGGCAGCATGTCGGGACCGGACCCGAACGCCTGATCGGAAACCGTCCTTCCCTCGGGCGGACGGGAACCGATATGGCCTAAACCGCCAGCGCAGCCTTCGACACCGTCAGGTCGCAGATCAGGCCCTCGGGGCCGAAGCGACGCTCCCACGAGCCGCCGAGCTGCCCGGTCACGCTCATTTCGACGAGGCGCGAGCCAAACCCGGCGACCGGCTCGCCGTTCTCCGGCGGACAGCAGCTTTCCTCCCAATGCAGCAGCAGCGTCTCGCCGCTGTCGGTGATCGTCAACTCGACCGTGTCGGTTTCCGTCGAGAGCGCCCCGTACTTGGCGGAATTGGTCGCCAGTTCGTGGAACACCAGCGCCAGCGGCGTCGCCGCACGCGGCGCGATCGGCATGTCGTCTCCCCGCACTGCGATGCGCGTCCGCTCGCCGGCGCCATAAGGCCTGAACAGCTCCTCGAGCACGCCGTGGAGCGTGCCGCTTCGTTCGCTGCCATTGTCCCCGCGAACGTAGTCATGCGCGCGGCCGAGCGCGCGGATCGTCCCGATGAGCTCGTCGCTGAAGTCCTTTACTTCGGGCCGCTTGCGCGCCGAGAGCGAAATCAGGCCGGACACCACCGCGAAGATGTTCTTGATCCGGTGCGACAGTTCCCGCGCGAGGAGATCGCGGGTCTCGGCGATCTCGTGGAGATCGTGGATGTCGACCGCGGTGCCGAACCAGTGGACGACCCGGCCCGCTTCGTCGCGCACCGGAACCGCGCGCGACATCATCCAGCGGTATTCGCCGTCATGCCGGCGTAACCGGTGTTCGATCTCGTAGATTTCGCCGGTCCGCAGCGAATGCTGCCAGGCGGCGCTCGCCTTCTTCCAGTCGTCCGGGTGGAACGCCCCGCCATCCTTGTCGTCGGGCTGGCCGGTGAAAGCGACCATCTGCTGGTTGAAATACTCGAACTTGCCGTCGGCATCGGCGGACCAGGCGATTGCGGGAATCGAATCCGCCAATGTGCGTAGATGCGCCTCGCGCGCCGCCAGTTCCCGTTCGGCGCTGAGCGCGTCGCGCCGCGCCTGGAGCCGGCGCATTACCGACCGGGCAAGCACGGCCAGCCCCTGACGCTGGAGATCGGTCAGGCCATCGTGGCGCGGCACGGTATCGATCACGCTGAGCGATCCGAGCGGCGCTCCCTCTTCCGACACCAGCGCCTGTCCGACGTAGAACCTGATTCCGGGATCCCCGGTGACGAAGGGGTTGTCGGCGAAGCGCGGATCGCGCGTGGCGTCGGGCACTTCCATCGCCCCGTCGACCAGCATCGCGTGGGCGCAGAACGAGATCTCGCGCGGGCTTTCGAGAAGGTCGATGCCGACGCGCCCGAGGAAGCATTGCCGGTCGCGTTCGACCATGCTCACCAGCGCGATCGGCGCTTCGCACAATTGCGCCGCGAAGCGGGCGATGGCCTGCAACTCCGGATCGTCTTGCAGAGCGCCGCAGCCATAGGCGGCCATGACCCGCGCGCGTTCATCCTCGCCGGGAATGTCGGGCTGAAGCCGCAGCGCCGCCGAGGGCGCCAAACTGGACATCGTAGCACTCAAGAAGGAACCCTCCGCGAACGTCATTACTCGAAAACACCGCCGTCAGAAAGCGATAGCGCCGTTCGTCGGCCGAAAGCTTTCAAACGCAACCGGTTTGCCACACCGTTCCGCCTTGCTATGGCTGTCGCGAGAGGACACGCCCCATGCGCGCGACGCCTGACTTCGATTTCGGCCTGGGAGAAGAGGCCGCCATGATTCGCGAGGCGGTTTCCCGCTTCGCCGACGAGCAGATCGCCCCGCTTGCCGAACAGATCGACCGGGAGGACGCCTTCCCGCGCGCGCTGTGGCCACGGCTGGGTGAACAGGGGCTGCACGGCATCACGGTGCCCGAAGCGGATGGCGGGGCCGGTCTCGGCTATCTTGAGCACGTGATCGCGATAGAGGAGATCAGCCGGGCGAGCGCTTCGGTCGGCCTCAGCTACGGCGCGCATTCCAACTTGTGTATCAACCAGATCGCCCGCTGGGGCACGGCCGAGCAGAAGGCGAAGCACCTGCCGAAGCTGATCAGCGGCGAGCACGTCGGCGCGCTGGCGATGAGCGAACCGGCGGCGGGCTCCGACGTCGTCTCGATGAAGCTCAGGGCGGATGCTGTGGGGGGCGGTTATGTGCTCAACGGCAGCAAGTTCTGGATCACCAACGGGCATGAGGCCGAAGTGCTGGTGGTCTACGCCAAGACCGATCCTGCGGCGGGCAGCAAGGGCATCACCGCGTTCCTGATCGAAAAGGGCATGCCGGGGTTCAGGCCGGCGCAGAAGATCGGCAAGCTCGGCATGCGCGGGAGCCCGACAAGCGAGCTGGTGTTCGACGATTGCGAGGCGCCGGCGGAAAACGTGCTCGGCGAAGTCGGGCAGGGCGTGAAAGTGCTGATGAGCGGGCTCGATTACGAGCGCGCGGTGCTCGCCGGGGTCCAGCTCGGGATCATGCAGGCGTGTCTCGACGTGGTGATCCCCTATGTCCGCGAGCGCGAGCAGTTCGGGCGGCCGATCGGCAGCTTTCAGCTCATCCAGGCCAAGGTCGCGGACATGTACGTCGCGCTGCAATCGGCGCGGGCCTATACTTACGCCGTGGCGCGCGCGTGCGACCGGGGGCAGACCACGCGCTTCGACGCCGCCGGGGCGATCCTGCTGGCGAGCGAGAACGCCTTCCGCGTGGCAGGCGAGGCGATTCAGGCGCTGGGCGGCGCTGGCTATACCACCGACTGGCCGGTGGAACGATACCTGCGCGACGCGAAACTGCTCGACATCGGGGCCGGGACCAATGAGATACGCCGGATGCTGATCGGCCGCGAACTGATCGGCGCCTGAAGGGGGAATTCAGGGAGAGGACCGCAAATGTTGAAGGCAATTCTGGCCGGCGCCGTGGCGCTGGCGACACTGGCCGCCGCGCCCGCCGAAGCGCGAACGGAGAAGATCAAGGTCCACGGCGCGTCGCTGGAAGGCAACCTGGAAGGCAACGCCATCGAGCGCGACGTCTATGTCTTCCTGCCGCCGAGCTACGACAGCGCTCCGGACAAGCGCTATCCGGTGGTCTATTTCCTGCACGGCTACTTCGCCACCGCCGACGCCTATGAGAACCTGGTCAAGTTCCAGGAAGCGGTGGACGAGGCGGCCGCGGCGGGCAACGAACTGATCGTCGTACTCCCGGACGCGCACACGAAGTTCAAGGGCGCGATGTACAGCAATTCGGTGACGACCGGCGATTTCGAAGGCTTCGTCACCCGCGATCTCGTGGGCCATATCGACAGCGCCTATCGCACGCTGGCGAAGCCGGAGAGCCGTGGGCTCGCGGGCCATTCGATGGGCGGATACGGCACGCTGAAGATCGTGATGAAGTATCCCGGCATCTATTCCAGCATGTACGCGATGGCGCCATGCTGCCTGTCCCCGTCCAACATCACGCTGGAACAGGCGAAGGCGGCCGCCGCGATGACGGCGGAGGAGATCGAACAGGCCGGGTTCGGAGAGGCGGCCGCAGCCGCTTCGCTGGCGGCCTGGGCGCCCGATCCGAACAATCCGCCCAACTTCATCGCGGTGGACGAAGCGGACGGCAAGCTCGGCCCGGTTGTCACTGCGCGCCTTCACGCCAATTCGCCGCTGGTGCTGCTGTCGCAAAGCGTGCCGCAGCTCAAGGCGTTGAAGGCCATCGCCATCGACGTGGGCGACAAGGACTTCCTGCTCGCCGACGATACCGCAATGCACGAGGAACTGACCCGGTTCGGCGTCGCGCACGACTGGGAAGTGTTCGACGGCGACCACGGCAATCGTGTCGCATCGCGCATGCGGTCGGACCTGTTGCCGTTCTTCGGCACGCACCTCGCCAGGTGAGCAGCATCCGGCTGCATCGGGCGGAATAGTTGTTGCAACCAATCATTCGCTGATGCAGCCGGAAAGCGGGAGCGAGATTTTGGAGAGATGGCAATGCGATTGACGAAATGGGCGGCCGGGATGCTCGCGCTGCTGGCCGTCGCCGCCGCACCGGCGCAGGCGCAGAACATCACCGCGCCGGACGCGGCGATCCCCCAGGGCATCACCGTCGAGGAGGTCAAGGTCCACAGTCCGGCGCTCGAGGGCAATCTCGAGGGCAACAGCGTCGAGCGCGCGGCGATGGTTGTGCTGCCGCCGAGCTACGGCAGCAATCCGGACAAGCGCTATCCGGTGGTCTATTATCTGCACGGGTTCTCGATCGACGGGCGCAATTTCTACAACTTTATGCGCGTTCCCGAAGCGGTTGCGGCCAACGCCGCCGAAGGGCGCGAGTTCATAGTCGTGGTGCCCGATACGCTCACCAAAATGGGCGGCAGCATGTACTCGAACTCGGTGACCACCGGCGATTTCCAGACTTTCATCGCGAAGGATCTCGTCGCCTACATCGACAGCCATTACCGCACGCTCGCGACGCGCGAGAGCCGGGGCCTCGCGGGCCATTCGATGGGCGGCTACGGCACATGGCGCATCGCGATGCGCTATCCGGAAGTCTACGCCGCGATCTGGGCGCAGAGCGCGTGCTGCATCAGCCCGCGCACCGAAACGGTCGAATCGGCAACCGCGATGGCCTCGGTCCCCTATGAGAATGTCGACAATGCCGGCTTCGGCATGCGCGCCGGGCTCGCTTCGGCGGTGGCATGGGCGCCCAATCCCAATAATCCGCCGTACTACGTCGATTTCCCGCTCAAGGACGGCGAGGTTGACCAGATGGTGATCGCCCAGTGGGCGGCCAATTCGCCGCTGGCGCTGGTCGCCGGGCATGTCGATGCGCTGAAGAGCTTCAAGGCCATCGGCGCCGACGTCGGCGACAAGGACGGCCTCGTCGCCGACGACACGTTGATGCACGACGAGCTGGCCAAGTTCGGCATCGCGCACGACTGGGAGATCTATGACGGTGACCACGTCAACCGCATCGCCGAGCGGTTCGACGACGTGGTGTTGCCGTTCATGGCCCAGCATCTCGCCGGGCAATGAGCGCTCCGGCCCTCTCCAGTTCGCTCGACCTGGAGGGGGCCGAGGCCCGCGCCCGCGCTGCGCACAATCGCGCGCTGGCGGAGGAATTGCGGGCCAAGGTGGCGCAGGCCGCGCTTGGCGGGCCGGAGGCGAGCCGCGCGCGGCATACGGCGCGCGGCAAGCTGCTGCCGAGGGAGCGGGTCGAGCGGCTGCTCGATCCCGGCAGTCCGTTCCTCGAAATCGGGCAACTGGCGGCGCACGAGCTCTATGGCGACGAGGTGCCCGGCGCGGGGATGATCGCGGGCATCGGCCGCGTATCCGGGCGGCAGGTGATGATCGTTGCCAACGACGCCACGGTGAAGGGCGGCACCTACTACCCGCTCACCGTGAAGAAGCACCTGCGCGCGCAGGAGATCGCGCGCGAGAACCGGCTGCCGTGCCTCTATCTGGTGGACAGCGGCGGGGCCAACCTGCCGCATCAGGCGGAGGTGTTCCCCGACCGCGAGCATTTCGGGCGCATCTTCTACAACCAGGCGCAAATGTCCGCGCTGCAAATCCCGCAGATTGCTTGCGTGATGGGCAGCTGCACCGCGGGCGGAGCCTATGTTCCGGCGATGAGCGACGAGAGCGTGATCGTGCGCAACCAGGGCACGATCTTCCTTGCCGGCCCGCCTCTGGTGAAAGCCGCCACGGGCGAGGAGATCAGCGCCGAGGATCTGGGCGGCGGCGAACTGCACGCAAGGAAGTCGGGCGTGGTTGATCATCTGGCGGAGAACGACGAGCACGCGCTCACCATCCTGCGCGACATCGTTAGCCACCTCGGCCGGAATGAAGCAGCGGCGTTCGACCTGCGGGGGCCACGCCCGCCGAAGTTCGATGCCGAAGAGCTTTACGCCATCGTCCCCGAGGACGTGCGTGCGCCCTACGACGTGCACGAGGTGATCGCCCGGCTGGTCGACGGCAGCGAGTTCCACGAGTTCAAGGCGCTCTACGGCTCCACCCTCGTCTGCGGTTTCGCGCACATCTGGGGGATGCCGGTGGCGATCCTTGCCAACAACGGCGTGCTGTTCTCAGAATCCGCGCTCAAGGGCGCGCATTTCATCGAACTGGCCTGCCAGCGCGGCATTCCGCTGCTGTTCCTCCAGAATATATCCGGCTTCATGGTCGGCGGCAGGTACGAAGCCGAAGGCATCGCCAAGCATGGCGCCAAGCTGGTCACCGCCGTCGCCACAGCGCAAGTACCCAAGATCACAGTGGTCATTGGCGGCAGCTTCGGCGCCGGCAACTACGGCATGTGCGGCCGCGCCTATTCCCCACGCTTCCTGTTCACCTGGCCCAACGCGCGGATCAGCGTGATGGGGGGAGAACAGGCGGCAAGCGTGCTGGCGACCGTCCACCGCGACGCGGAAAGCTGGACGCCGGAAGAAGCCGAGGCGTTCAAGGCCCCGATACGCGAGAAGTACGAGACCGAAGGCAACCCGTACTACGCCACCGCCCGACTGTGGGATGATGGGGTGGTCGACCCGGCGCAAACGCGCGATGTGCTGGGGCTGGCACTGGCCGCATGCCTGGAAGCGCCGGTGCCGGAAAGCGCGAGGTTCGGGGTGTTCAGGATGTGATCATGGTAAGAAGACGTAAGCCCATCAACGGTCGCAGACTCAGTGAAGAGGAGCTTCTAAAGTCTTTTGAACAGGGTCTGGACACTCTTTCGCGCCTCGCCAAGGTATATGACGAGGGCTATCCTCCGATAGCTTTCGCTATGGCGACTGAAGTTCGCAAGATTCTCAATGAGAATGCACCTGCCATCGCTCTTCGAGCTACTCGAACGTTTTTCTCACCGGAGAAGCACGATACGCCGCAAACGCTCACTTCACTCCACTTGCTTACCAGTGCAAGACTAAACAGTAACCCGCCAAAATTAACATTTGTCCCCGCATTCTATTCTTCAGATGCGCTTCAGAATCGAGCACTGCCCTTCAAGGAGTGGTGGAACAAAGACGTGATCTATAGGGCAAGCGCTGCTCCGCCCGGAACGCCAGCGGGCCTTATTCCCATTAATGGTGCTCCGACCGTTCCCTACGAAAGGCGGGAAAAGGTCACACGGATGGGCTTGGTAAATCTCCTACGGAACAAGCTCGGAGCCCACCAGACGGCGGAAATGCCGGAGCTTTTGGATCAACTGAATGAAGCAAACAACTGGTCGAGCTTCGGCGTGCAAACGCCTCAAGGTCTGTTCAGCACGGATGACGGAACGCTTTCCGTGGATGTCAACCCGATCCCATCCATGATGCGTCAGATATGCCATGAGCTTTTGGAAGCATACGGACGGTCGGACCCGCCACCGCATGAACAACATATAACGTAAGCATCATTTCCGCATATCGGGGTGTCCTCAATTGGATGCCAGCAAAGAAGCGCAGCTACACGTCCAGATTCGCCACGTTCAGCGCGTTTTCCTGAATGAAATCGCGCCTTGGCTCCACGACATCGCCCATCAGGCGAGTGAAGATTTCGTCGGTCACGTCGGCGTCCTCGACCTTCACTTGCAGTAGCACGCGGTTGTCGGGGTCGAGCGTGGTTTCCCACAGCTGCTCGGCGTTCATTTCGCCGAGGCCCTTGTAGCGGCTGATGGAGAGGCCCTTGCGGCCGCTGGCCAGAACGGCTTCGAGAAGCTGGCTGGGGCGGGTGATCGCGCCATCCACTGCGACCGGAGCGGCGGCTTCCTCGCCCTCGGCATCGTCGGCGACGGGTTCCGGCTCCGGCTCGGGTTCCGCGCCGGCTTTCGACAGGCGGCCGGGCGCGGCGTAGGCTTCGGCCACTTCCTGCGTCAGCTTGTGCAGCTTGCGCGCCTCGGCGCTGCCGACGAAGCCGGGCTCGATCAGGTGCGCGTCGGTCACCCCGCGCCACACGCGGTCGAAGCGGATCGTGCCGTCCGCGAGCAGTTCGCCCGACCATTCGGCCTCGGGATCGCCCATCCTGAGTTGTGCGGCGGCGCGCGTGAGCGCTTCGCCCCGCTCGGCGGGCGACAGCGCCGGGTCGAGCGCACCGGCCAGCGCCATGGCCTCGATCACGGCGGCATCGTACTTGCGCGGCACGAAGGCCATCAGGTTCTTCATTCGCAGCGCATGTTCGACGAGCGCCGAGAGATCGGCCCCGCTGCGCGCGCCGCCGGCGGTTTCCAGCATCCGGCCGTGGAGCCCCGCCTCGACCAGATAGCGGTCGAGCGCGGCCTGGTCCTTCAGGTAGACCTCGCTGCGGCCCTTGCTGACCTTGAACAGCGGCGGCTGGGCAATGAACAGGTGTCCGGCCTTGATGATTTCCGGCATCTGGCGGTGGAAGAACGTCAGCAGCAGCGTGCGGATGTGCGCGCCGTCGACGTCGGCGTCCGTCATGATGACGATCTTGTGATAGCGCAGCTTGTCGAGGGTGAATTCGTCGCGCAGCCCGGTGCCCATCGCCTGGATCAGCGTGCCGACTTCCTTGGAGCTGATAATCCGGTCGAACCGCGCGCGCTCCACGTTGAGGATCTTGCCGCGCAGCGGCAGGATCGCCTGGTACTGGCTGTCGCGCCCGCTCTTGGCGGAGCCGCCGGCGCTGTCGCCCTCGACCAGGAACAGTTCGCTCTTCGCCGGGTCGCGCTCGCGGCAGTCGGACAGCTTGCCCGGCAGCGAGGCGACCGTCATCGCCCCCTTGCGGCTCATCTCGCGCGCCTTGCGCGCGGCCTCGCGCGCAGCGGCTGCGTCGATGATCTTCTGGATGATCGTCTTCGCGTCGGCCGGGTTTTCCTCCAGCCATTCCGACATCTTCTCGCCCATCAGGCTTTCGAGCGGTTGGCGCACTTCGGAACTGACCAGCTTGTCCTTGGTCTGCGATCCGAACTTGGGATCGGGCAGCTTGACGCTGACGATCGCGGTCAGCCCTTCGCGCATGTCCTCGCCCGAAAGCTGGACTTTCTCCTTCTTCAGCAGACCCGAACGCTCGGCATAGTTGTTTATCGTGCGCGTCAGCGCGGCGCGGAACGCGGCCAGGTGGGTGCCGCCGTCACGCTGGGGGATGTTGTTGGTGAAGCACAGGACGTTTTCGTAGTAGCTGTCGTTCCATTCCAGCGCGACGTCGATGCCGATGCCTTCCTTCTCGGCCGACACCGAGATCGGCTCCGGCACCAGCGCCTGCTTGTTGCGGTCGAGGAACTTCACGAACGCGGCGATCCCGCCCTCGTAGTAGAGATCGTGCTCGACCGGCGCATCGTGCCGATTGTCGCGCAGCAGGATGCGTACGCCCGAATTGAGGAACGCGAGCTCGCGATAACGGTGCTCGAGCTTCTCGAAATCGAATTCGGTGACGTTCTTGAACGTGTCGGTGGAGGCGAGGAAGGTCACGCGCGTGCCCTTCTTGAAGCCGTTCTCGTCGGCATTGCCGTCCACCCTGGGGGCATCGCCCACCACCTTCAAAGGTCCGACGGCATCGCCGTGCTCGAACCGCATCCAGTGTTCCTTGCCTTCGCGCCAGATGGTCAGTTCCAGCCATTCGGACAGGGCGTTGACCACCGACACTCCGACGCCATGCAGGCCGCCTGAAACCTTGTAGGCGTTGTCTTCGCTGGTGTTCTCGAACTTCCCGCCGGCATGGAGCTGGGTCATGATGACCTCGGCGGCGGACACGCCTTCTTCCGCGTGGATGCCGGTGGGGATGCCGCGGCCGTTGTCTTCGACCGAGACCGAACCGTCGGCGTTGAGCTCGATCAGCACCAGGTCGCAATGGCCGGCCAGCGCTTCGTCGATGGCGTTGTCCGAAACTTCGAACACCATGTGGTGCAGGCCCGATCCGTCGTCGGTGTCGCCGATGTACATGCCGGGGCGCTTGCGCACTGCATCGAGCCCCTTGAGGACCTTGATGGAATCAGCGCCGTAGCCGTTCTTCGCCGGCGCGCTTTCGGGTGTGTCTGCCATGCGTGGCATATAGGGATTCGAGCAGGCTTTCCCAAGCTGGAGCGGGCCCGGCGCGCACTTTTCCGGTGGAATACCACGCGCATGGCGCGGAACCGCGGCCTCAGGCGTCCGTTCGTTCCATCGGGCGGGGCAGCAAGGCGGATTTCGTTGTCCGGAGACTTCCCCGACGGCATCGCGGAACGACATCAGGAGGCTTCCGGAGAACTGCCGCTGTCACTGCGGTGGCTCATGCTGGGCGTTCTCGGAATCGTTCTAGCGATGGCCATGTTCGGCGCGTTCGGTGGCGCGAACGGTCCGCCGCGCCGGGTGGCAAGCCAGGATGGCGTGTTGACCGTCCACGCACCCACATTGTTGCGCAACGGAGAGTTCTTCGAGATGCGTATCGTGGGCGAGGCGCTCCGTCCTGTCGTCAGGCCGACGATCGCGGTGGCGAGCGGCTATTGGCGCGATCTTACGATCAACACCATGATCCCCGCGCCTGCTTCCGAGAGCTTCGACGACGGTTACTTCCTGTTCGAATTTGATTCGCTCGAGGCAGGCCGGTCGGTCGAACTCAAGGTCGAAGGGCAGATAAACCCGGAGATGTTCGGCAGGACGCAGGGCGTGATCGCATGGCGCGACGGGGGGACCGTGCTCGCCGAAACGCCTGTCAGGCTAAGGGTGCTTCCCTGATGGATATCGTCCTGCGCGCCACGGGGATGTTCGCGATGGTGTTCCTGCTGCTGCGCCTGCTGGGAAAGCGCGAGCTGGCCGAGATGACCCCGTTCGAATTCGTTATGCTGGTCGCTATCGGCGATCTCATCCAGCAGGCCGTCACGCACAACGATTTCAGCCTCACCGGCTCGGGCCTCGCGATGGCTACTTTCGCCTTCTGGGGCCTGATGCTCAACTTCCTCGGCAACGCATCGCGCCGCGCCGAACGGCTTATTGAAGGTCAGCCCACGGTAATCGTCCGCGGCGGAGCCCTGCTGCGGCGCAATATGGCCCGTAACCGGCTGACGGAGAACGAGGTCGCAAGCGAGATGCGCCTCGCCGGCATCGCCCATATCGAGAACGTTGCCTGGGCAATCCTCGAAACCAACGGCAAGATCAGCTTCATCGAGGCGAAACCGGGCCGCGCCCCGGCCTGAAGCGATTGGCTTCAAACAAAACGGCCGCCCCGAAGGGCGGCCGCCGGTGTCTTTAGAAGCTTGCGTCCTCAGAACATCCACATCATCGGCACCGGGTAGGCTCCGGCCCGTTCGATGTAGCTTTCGAGCATGCGCTTGAGGATAGCGATCATTGTATTCTCCGAATGTCGATGGGGTGTCAGAACAGCGCGGCGACTTGCGCCAGCGCGGGCTTGGCGGGGATCGCTTCCCTGGCGGCGGCAAGCGTTTCGATCTTGCACTTCTGCCAGGCGGCGTTCGCTTTCAGGTCGCGCGAGGCGGGCTTGGCGCAGACTTCTTCCACTGCGGCGACGATGCGCTGGTGGAGGCGGGCGGCGCCGGCGGGCGAGGCGAGGTTGAGGTCGGCGTAGGAGACATTCACGGAAACGTCTTCCGCGGCCGAGGCGGGCGCCGCGATCATGCCCGAAGCGGACAGGGCGGCGAGGACGGTGACGATCGACTTGCGCATGGCATTGGTCCTTTCAACTGTCTGAGCCGCCTTTCGGAGGTCATCCCGATTGTGCTCTCGTTGCCCCATTTGTGCGCCGCACCATAAAGTTGTGCAAATGCGAAGAAGACAATGGATATTGCACGATTTGCAACTCTAACCGTAAATTGGCTGTAATATGGCCTCGAATGGGGGGCGTAGCGCCGGTCTGGGTGGGCTGGACAGCGCAGGAGCAGCTAACTAACGCTCCGCCATGGACGCCCAGCATCTTCCCGATTCCATCCTCATCGTCGATTTCGGCAGCCAGGTGACCCAGCTCATCGCCCGCCGCGTGCGCGAGGCGGGGGTCTATTCCGAAATCGCGCCCTTCAGCCACGCCGAGGAAGCCTTCGCCCGGCTGAAACCCAAGGGGATCATACTGTCGGGCTCGCCCGCCAGCGTGCCGGAGGACGGCAGCCCGCGCGCGCCGCAAGCGCTGTTCGACAGCGGTCTTCCCATCCTGGGCATCTGCTATGGCCAGCAGGTCATGAGCCACCAGCTCGGCGGCGAGGTGCGCCCCGGCCACGAGACCGGGGAAGGCGGCGAGTTCGGCCGCGCGTTCCTGACCGTGACCGAGCCTTGCGCGTTGTTCGACGGCCTATGGCAGGTCGGGGAGCGCCACCAGGTGTGGATGAGTCACGGCGACAAGGTGACTCGCTTCGCTCCCGGCTTCCGCATTGTCGCCACCAGCGATGGCGCGCCGTTCGCGGTGATCGCGGACGAGGAGCGGAAGTATTACGGCACGCAGTTCCATCCCGAAGTGGTCCACACGCCCGACGGCGCGCGGCTGCTGGCCAATTTCGTGCGCCACGTCTGCGGCTGCGCCGGCGACTGGACGATGGCCGAATTCCGCAAGACCAAGATCGAGGAGATCCGCGCGCAGGTCGGTTCGGGACGAGTGATTTGCGGCCTCTCCGGTGGCGTGGACAGCGCGGTGGCGGCCGTGCTGATCCACGAGGCTATCGGCGATCAGCTCACTTGCGTCTTCGTCGATCACGGGCTGATGCGGCTGAACGAGGCGCAGCAGGTCGTCACCCTGTTCCGCGATCACTACAACATCCCGCTGGTCCATGTGGACGCGGAGGATATGTTCCTTGGCGGCCTGGCCGGGGTCACCGACCCGGAAGCCAAGCGCAAGTTCATCGGCAAGGCCTTCATAGGCCTGTTCGAGGAGGAGGCGAGGAAGATCGGCGGGGCCGATTTCCTCGCCCAGGGCACGCTCTACCCCGACGTGATCGAAAGCGTCAGCTTCACCGGCGGCCCTTCGGTCACGATCAAGAGCCACCACAACGTCGGCGGGTTGCCCGAGCGGATGAACATGAAGCTGGTCGAGCCGCTGCGCGAGCTGTTCAAGGACGAGGTCCGCGCGCTGGGCCGCGAACTCGGCCTGCCCGAAGTGTTCGTCGGCCGCCACCCGTTCCCCGGCCCCGGCCTCGCCATTCGCATCCCCGGCGAAGTGACCGGGGAACGCTGCGACATCCTGCGCAAGGCCGACGCGATCTACCTCGAGGAAATCCGCGCCGCGGGCCTGTATGATGCGATCTGGCAGGCCTTCGCGGTACTCCTGCCGGTGCGCACGGTGGGCGTGATGGGCGACAGCCGCACCTACGACAGCGTCCTGGCCCTGCGCGCCGTCACCAGCACCGACGGCATGACCGCCGACGTCTACCCGTTCGACGGCGCGTTCCTGAGCCGCGTGGCGACGCGCATTGTGAACGAGGTGCAGGGCGTCAATCGGGTGGTTTACGATTACACGAGCAAGCCGCCGGGGACGATCGAGTGGGAGTGATCTGTCGTAAGCCGCCATTCTCCCGGTCTCTACTCCTGCCACACAGCGACATCTGACCGACCACTGCTGCCGAAGCCTTCGGTGGCCATCACCTGGTAGTCCATCGTCCCCAACTCCAACCCGTGTGCGCGCCATGCATCGACGTGGTTGGCAAATGTGATCGTGTTATCGCCGCCCTGGGCGCGCTTCTCGATGCGCACGCTCCAGTACTGGTAAAACGTCTGGGTACCGCGGATCGAAGGCTTCTCGACGCGCTGGGTGCGGTAAATGCGATACGTGCCGCCGTCGCTTTCGACCGTGCCGAGCACGGCGGCATCCTCGCCGGGCGGGGTGAAATCGGCGCTCCAGCTATCGACCACGTAGTATTCGATCAGCGGATCGGTCGTCCAGCCGTAGAGCGTGAGATAGCCGTTCGAGCCGGGCTCGAACGTGCTGGCGCGATACCCGACGCGGCGGTCGGCGGAGCCGGTGGCCCAGCCTTTGCCGACGACGAGATTGCCACGCTCGCCAAGTTCCCAGGTCACGCGGTAGTTGCCGCCCTCGCCGAGCGTCATGCAAGCCGAACCCGAATCACGCCAGGAAGTGTAGAAGTACCCGTCGTGCGTGCCGGTCCCTCTGATGCAGTCGACCGGGCCTTGCGCACTCGAAGCGGCAAGCGGTGCGAGCGCCAATGCGGCCAATGCTCCCGCCGCGAAGCGGAAAAGCGCCATCGCTCTACGCGCGCTTCGCCAGCGCACGCATCCAACCGATCGCCAGGATCACCGCCGGGACGGCCAACACCACCAGTCCGGTCGTGCCGTTGGCGAATGGAACCACGAACCAGTAGAACGCCAGCGCCGCCGCCAGCACCAGCGCGCCGCCGAGATAGGCGGTGGGCGGGGCCGCGCCGAGCGGAACGGCGAACAGGCTTTCGTAGTTTCCACCGGCCTCGGCCGTTTCCCCGTCGGCCAGTTGCCCGCCTTCGAGCACGCCGCGATAGGCCGGCAGGTAGGCCAGCATCAGCAGCGCGTTGAGCGCGAGGGCGAGCAGCGCCACCGTGGCAAGGACCGGGTCGCCCTCCAGAACGAGCGCGATATAGGCGGCGCAGACATTGACCGGCATCAGCGCGGCGAGTGCGAACGGTACGGCGCGATTGGCGATCAGCAGCGCACCCGCCGCGAGATGGATGAACTTGGCGACCGCCAGCAGCCCGCTCGCATCGAACGCGGCCATCAGGCGGGCCGCCATCGGATCGCTCCATTCGCCCGCGGGCGGCAACGGCAGCAGCGAGGGGAGGAAATAGCGGATCGCCGTGACCGCCATCAGCGCGCCCAGCAGCACCCGAAAGACGTGGAGCGCGCCGGTCATGACTGGGCCTCCGCTTCGGGGGGACGCGGTGCGGAAAGGCCCGCTATCGGCCATTGCGGCGCGGCGTCGCGCGCGAACATCGCCCGATAGCTGGGCCAGTAGGCGAGGCACAGCAGCAGGTTGCAGCTCAGCACTGACCAGCCGTAGACCGCCGAGACGGACCACCAGCCCTGTAGCTCGGTGTCCCAGTACCACACGGTGAACGACACCGGCAGCACCATCAGCAGCATCAGCGGCAGGCGAAAGCCGAACAGTACGGCCAGCCCGGCGAGCAGCTCGACCGCCTTGACCAGCGTGAACAGCCCGCTGTCGAGCAGGGCGGTGAAAACCTCGATGCTGAGCGGCTGGTTGCCGAGCGGCTGCGGGTAAAGACGGATGAAATGGTTGAGCCCCGCCGGAATCATCCACGCGGCATAGATCAGGCGCACGAACCAGACGGCGTACTTCATGGAGCCTCTCCCCCACGTTGCCCGGCACTGCGCGGCGCCGGCCTTGCGCGCCAGACTAGGGCCGGCGCAAGGATTGTAAATGACGCATTCCTCGCCGGATTGTGGGCTCGGGAGGCAATCCTAACGGCATTCGTCAGCTTGGTGACAGAGGGTGTCGCACCTGTACCGCCCGCAATTGGCTAGCGTTCCGTGAGCCCTTGCCGGCATGGATTCCCCTGTGTCGGGCGCGCGGCTATAGGGGCCGGACGACAATGGTCATGCAGATGCGCGACGGGGGCATGGCGTGAAGCTGCTCTATATCGAAGACAATGCCGACGCCGCGGCGGACCTTACCGCGCTGCTCGCCCGTCAGGGCCATCAGGTGGTGTGGGAAATGCGCGGGGCCGACGGCCTGCGCCGCGCGGCGCTGGAGCCGTTCGACGCGGTCGTGCTCGACCGCATGCTGCCCGATATGGATGGCTTGCAGATCGTCGCCCGGCTGCGCGAAAGCGGGGTCGATGCCCCGGTGCTGATGCTCTCGGCGCTCGGCCGGGCGAGCAACCGCGTGGAAGGGCTGGAGGCCGGCGTCGACGATTACGTCGCCAAGCCCTACGAACCCGACGAACTGCTCGCGCGCCTGCGGGCGCTGGTTCGCAGGGCCGAGGGCCGCACGCACAGCGCGATCATCATCTACGGCCAGTTCGAATGCCATGTGAAGGCGCGCACCGCCTTTCGCCGCAACGTGCATATTCCGCTCAGCCCCAAGGAGTTCGAGCTGTTCCGCTATTTCATGGAGAACGCCGGCGAAGTGGTGACGCGCGAGATGCTGCTGCGCGATGTGTGGAAGATGAACTTCGATCCCCAGACCAACGTGGTCGATGTCAACATCGGCCGGCTGCGACGCAAGCTGGAGCAGGGTTTCGACGGCGCCGCGCTGGAAACGATCTGGGGCACCGGCTACCGGCTGACGACGGGCGATTGAGGCAAGGGTGGCGGACTTTCAGCCTTCGGATCGCATCGGAACGGCGCGGCATTCGATCTTCGGCCGGCTGGTCCGCTGGTCGATCGTGTTTACGCTGGTTTCGCTGGCGCTGCTGTTCGCCATCACCATTGCGGAGACCTGGCGCACCAGCGAACGGGCGCTCGCCGCTACGGTCGATACCGACATGGCCGGCCTCGCCGACATCTACGCCAGCGGCGGCGAGGCCGAGCTGCGCCAGCGGCTCGAGGATCGCACCGCGCTGGTCAGCATCGCGGGGCGGCGCGCGTACTATCTCCTTCGCCGGCACGACGGCGCGCCCGTCGCCGGGAACGTCGCCGAATGGCCGGCGCTTTCCCCGGCGACTTCCGAGCAAGGCTATGTCGAGCTGTCCGATGGCGAAACGGTCTACGCCCGCGCCACGCGCCTTTCGCCCGAGCTCGACCTGCTGGTCGCGCGCTCCTACGATCGCGACAGCGGTTCGATCCTGCGCCTTGCCGGGCTGTTCCTCGCGGCGGCGGCGGTCATCGTGCTGGCGGTGTGGCTGATCGGGCGGCGCGCCGCGGAACGCTTGCAGGCGCGGGTGGCGAACATCAACGCCGCCTTTGCCGCGGCCGAGCACGGCGAGCGGCCGTCACAGCTCGCTACCGAAGCGAATGACGAGATCGGCGAACTCGCGGCCTACAGCAGCCGCTCCATCGAACGCGCAGCGAATCTCGCCAGCACGCACAAGCACATGTCGGATCATATCGCGCACGAGATCCGCACCCCGTTGACGCACCTCGACAACCGCTTGATCCGCGCTTTGCGCGACCTTCCCGGCGATGGCGACCGGACCGATCTGGAACAGTGCCGGCAGGATTTGAAAGGCGTTGTCTCGATGCTCGATTCGCTGCTCGACATTGCCGCCAGCGAAAGCCGGGTCGGCGACAAGAGCGGGCTGAGCACGGTGGATCTGTCGGCGCTGGCGAACGACATGATCGAACTCTATGCCGGCAGCGCGGAAGATGCCGGGATCGCGCTCAGAAGCTATATCGAGCCGGGCGTGCTGATAATGGGCGAACGGATGCAGATCGTGCGCATGATTTCGAACCTGCTCGATAACGCGCTGAAATACGTGCCGCGCGGCGGTACGGTCACGCTCAAGCTCGCCGCCGGCCCGGTGCTCGAAATCCTGGACGACGGACCCGGCGTCGAGCCCGCCTTGCGCCCGGTGATCTTCGACCGGTTCCGCACCGGCGGGCCGGTGGCGGGCAAGACCAGCCATGGGCTCGGCCTGGCTCTCGCGCGGGCGATCGCGCAACGCCATGACCTCACCATCGGTCTGGCGGATTCGGACACCGGCGCGCATTTCGTCATCCGGCCGCAATCGGCCGAACAGTTGCGAGCGGGTCGGTCGTGAAGACGATGTGGTCCAGCGTGCTGGCCTTCGCGCTGGCCGGCTGCGCGCATACGCTTCCCGCAGAGCAGCCCGACGTAGCCGAGGCTTTGACGGGCGATCCGCTGGCCGATTCGGCGATGCTGCTCGCGGCGGCGGAAAAGGCGGCCGATGCGCGGGAACGCGATCCGCTGCTGGCGCGGCTCGATGCGCTTGGCGTCAAGGCGGTCGAGGATGCGGCCGACGATCCGCTGGCCGGCTGGCGCGCCGAAGCGGCGGCGATGGGGGCCGAGCGGCCTGTCTATCGTGGCCGGGCGCTTGGTCCCGCCTATCGTCGCGCGCGCATCGCGCCGGGCGAGACGATGGCGATCGAGCAGATATTCTACGCCGGCCAGCGCGCCGAGATCGCCGCGCAGTCGAACGGCGGCCAGCCGGTCGCGCTGGCAATCCGCAATCAGCGCACGGAAGAGGTCTGCAAGACGGAGCTTTCGCCAAGGGCGAGCTGCCGCTGGCTGCCCTTGTTCACCGAACGGTTCTCGATCGAACTGGTCAATCGCAGCCGCGAAGGCGCGAGCGTCTACATCGTCTTCCGCTGATATTTCCGCACAGCGTAGCGGGATCGCGGTTCGGCCATGAGCGGAGCCGTGATCCCGCTACGCTGTCCGTTTATCATGCCTGCAAGCGATACTGCCGCCCCAAAAAAGGCAGGGCCGGAGCGGTCGCCCGCCCCGGCCCTTCACTTTCGCACGGTCCGGCTGGTTATTGACCGGCGAAAGTGATGTTCCCCCCGAACAGAGCCGAAGCGTCGGCGGCGGTCGGAGCCCCCGGAGACTGAACGATACCGGCCGCCGTGCCGGCGATATCCGCGCCCTCGAAGCGCGACCAGTCCGCAGCCGCCGTCGTGCCGCCGGGTGCGTTCGCATAGGGGTTGTAAGTGTACGCGCCGGCTTCGGCGGAAAACAACGCGAGGCCGGTGGCCATGACGTTGCCGTCTTCGACGTTCACATCCTGCGCGTGCATGGCGATGCCGGCGTAGTCCGCGTTCGCGCCGTAGAGCGAACCCTGGATCGTGACGGAGCAATTCGTCGAACAAGCCCCGCCGCTGGCCGTGATGTTGCCCGTCGCGAGAGGAAAGGTTCCGTCGAACGTGCCGGCCCCGGCGGACGTGCCCAGCGTGATCTCGCTCTGCGTCGGGTCCGCGATACCGCCGGTGGTTGCCACCGCCCAGCCCATGCCGCCGACCTTCATCTCCATTGCGAAGGCGACCCGGCTGACCGAACCGAACTGGATCGCCAGATCGCCGGTCACGGTACCCGGCGCGGAGCCGCGGTTATCCGTGGCGGCGGTCGAACCGATCAGTTCGTAATCGATGCGGCCCGCTGGCAACGCGGTGGGCGCGGCGCCAGCCAGCACATGATAGCCGGCGTTCTCGTCGATCGGCGTGCTGGAGTTGCCGAAGATGCTCGAAGCGACGTCGACGGAGCCGCCGGCCCAGCGCGCCCAGGCCATGCTGTCGACCGCGCCCGCCTCATGGATGGTTCCGCCAGAGGTCGAAAGGGTGCCCACCGGGCTTTCGATCCGGGTCACTTCGCCATTGGCGAGGGTGACGGTCGACCCGCCCCAACCGCCGGCGCGGACGCCTTCGTAGTAGGAGAAATAGAGCTGATTGGCGCGCGTCTCGGTGAGGTCGTCGTTGCCGCCGCCTTCGACCGCGGCAAAGCCCGCCGTGCCGATGATGCGATCGCCGTTCTGGCGCTGCATCGTGTAGCTCAGCGCCAGTTCGCCGCCCTGCGGCCCGGCCAGGAAGCCTTCCCAGATGGGCCGGCAAGTGCCGCACAGGACGCCGTCCACCGTCACGCCTTGACCATAGGAGGGGATCGTCCGGAAATAGGTGTCCGCCGCAAGGCTGAGCTCGCTGGCGGAAACGTCCGCAACGCCGCCGTTGGTCTGCAAGGCGTAGTCCAGGCCGTTCTGGGTGAAGGCCAGCTCGATGCCGAGCTTCGGCGTGGCCCCGAACTCCACGGCGGCCGCCCCCGAAGTCAGCTCGCCCGGTGCGCCGATCCCGGCAACCGAGGTCGGCTTCGTGCCACCAACCAGTTCGTAGTCCACGCGGCCGGTGGCCGGCACGTCGGTCGCCGGCGTGCCGACGATGAAGTGATAGCCCTGGTTCGCGGTAAAGGCGATCGGCGGAATAGCACCGGCGCGGGTGTGCGCGATCGTGCCGTCGGTCCACCGCGTCCACCGCACCGCACCGCTGTCGCTCCGCCCGGTATCGGCGTTGCTGGCGGTGCCGATGGCGTCGCCGAGCGCCCAGCCGAATTCCTGCTTGATCTCTACGAGCTCGCCGTCGGCGTCGGTCCGGTAGGCGACGTGGCCGAAGTTTCCGCCTGTCGAGTCCAGGTCCATCGTCTCGTTGCGTCCGGCTTCGGACAGGAACATGTCGGTCAGGACATAGGAGTTCACCAGATTGCCGGTAACGGGATGGACGGTGGGCTCGCCGCCTTCATGCACGCCGTTGCCGAAGATCGCCGCGCCGATCACCGCCTTGGCATCGCCGAGGTCGTTGTAGGCGGTGTAGGTGAGCCCGAGCTGTTCGATGTCGCCGGCGAAGGCGCCCTTGGCGTCGAACCAGCAGGCGGCGGTGTTGCAATCGGTCCCGGTCGCTCCGTTCACACGGAACTGGAACCGGCCGCCGCTGTAGGTCGTGAGCGCCACGTCGGTCTGGGTCGGGTCCGCCACGCCGCCCGGAGTGGTGTAACGGAACACCGGGTTGGTCTCGCCGACCAGCCCCGGCATCGTGATCTCGGCCTCGAACGCCACTTTCGGTGTCGTGCCCAGGACCAGCGCCATGTCGGCCGTGATGCCGCCCGGAGGGGCGGAACCGTCGACGTAGGTCGGCCGGGTCGCGGCGAGCAGGTCGTAGTGGACCACGCCCAGCGTCGGCAGGGCGAAGCCGCTCTCCACCGGCCGCGCCAGCATGTAGTGGAAGCCCTGGTTCTCGCTGAGCGTGAACGGGTTCGCGCCCGTGTTCACCCCGTCGGTCCAGCGGCCGATCAGTGTGTCGGCATTGCCGGACACCTCGACGATCGTCGTGCTGCCGCTGGTTCGCGTGGCGCCTGCGCTGTAGCTGGTCAGGCCGCCGTCGCCGTCGAGGGCATAGGCCGTCGCCGTACCGCCGGTTTCGCTGCCCGCCACCATCGCGCCGGTCCCGAGCGTGAGGGTGGTGACAAAGTTGACGCCTGCTGTCGCAGAGTTGAACCCGCCTGCATAAGCCAGCGACACAGGCGCCGTGACGGAGTTGAATTCGGGTTCGGGTTCCGGCTCCGGCTCGGGAAGCGTCGGCATCGTGCCGATCATGTCCAGTTCGACGCCCGTCGTGCCGAACACCGCCACGCCGGTCACATAGCGGCGGCCTGCGGTGTTGTCGTCGATCACATATTGCAGCCCGGCTTCCGTCGCTCCCGCTCCGAACAGGCCGCCGAGGATGGTCGCGGTGCAATAGGCGGTGCAGGCGTCGCCCTCGATGGCGGTAGGCGTGCGGTTGACCTGGAACCGCATGTCGCCGTCCACGCCCACGCCGCCGCTCGCCGCCCCGGCCGCCCCGCCGGCGGTTTCGACATGCCAGCCGCGCGTGCCCGAGTAGACGTTGAAATCGAAGCCGACCTTGGGCGCCGCGCCGAAGGCGACCGCCAGGTTGCCCGTGAACGCGCCGCTCTCGCCCGCCGGCCCGCGCAGATCCGTCGGCGCGGTGCCGCCGATCAGCTTGTAATCGACCGTCCCGCTGGCCGGGAGGCCGACCGCCGGGGTGCCGACCAGCAGGTGATAGTTGCCGTTGGTCACGGTCCCTGCCGGACCGCTGGTGTAGCGCGTCCAGGCGACGCGCTCGCCGGCGCGGCCGTGCTCCTTCAGCCCATATTGCGAACCCGTGAAATCGTAAGGAATCGGCGTGCCGCCCGTCGACCTGGACGTGATGGCGGTGATCTGGCCGCTTGCGGCGATCTCCGCCGCGTCGACGGTGCCGACCCGCGGACCATCCGGCGTGACGATCCACACATTTGCCCCCGATGCGAGCACGACGCCCGGATCGTTGACCGGCAGTCCGGCGAACTCGTCGGGATCGGCCCCACCCTCGAGATAGGCGTAGTAATCGAGCACGAATTCGAGTTCTTCGTCGTCGAGCGCGCTTTCCAGCACGCCCGCGCCGTTCAGCGCGGCGAGGTATTGCAGAAACTGGGCCTGCGTCAGCGCGCTATAGGCCGAAGGCAGCCCGCCAGCTGCGAGATAGGCATAGTACGCCTGCACGGCCGCCAGCCAGTTCGCATAGACCGGGATCCCGGCGTAGTCTTCCGCATCGCGGCCGTCGGAGAGGAAGGCGTAATAGCCGGAGAAGAACGAGGCGAGCGAGCTGTAGGCCCCGAACCCGCCGGCGGCGTCGAGCGCTTCCAGATAGGTTTCGATCTGCGCCTGCGTGAGCGCGGTATAAGCGCCGGGCAGGCCGCCACCGGCGAGGAACGCGTAGTAGGCGTTCAACGCCGCGACATAGTTGGCGTAGACCGGGATCCCGGAGTACCTTTCGGGATCGCCGCCGCCCGACAGGAAATCGTAATAGCCGTTGAAGAACTCCGCCAAGGCGCTGTAGGCCCCGAAGCCGCCCGCCGCGTCGAGCGCGTCGAGGTAGGCAGCGATCTGCGCCTGGGTTAGCGCGGTATAGGCGCTGGGCAAGCCGCCGCCGGCGAGGAACGCATGGTAGGCGTTCAGCGCCGCGACATACCCGGCATAGACGGGCAGCCCGCTCCATTCGTTGGCGGAGCCGCCGGCCGAGACGAAGGCGTAATAGGGCGTGTAGAAGTCGGCCAGGTCGCCCAGTTGCGCGGCCAGCCCGCCGGCCGCCGCCAGCGCCGCGAGATAATCCCGCACTTGCGCAGCCGTCAGTGCGCCATAGGCGGAGGGCAGTCCGCCGGCCTCGAGGAACGCGTGATAGGCTTCGAGCGCCGAAACGTATCCGGCATAGACCGGCAGACCGGCGTAGCGGTCGATGCCGCCGCCGGCGGTCAGGTGGGCGAAGTAGGCGTTGAGCAGCGCCGCATGCGCTCCCAGCAGCTCTGCAAGCTGGCCCGAACGCGACAGCGCCTGGAGATACTGGCCGAGCGTGGCGAGGTCCGCCGCGCCGTATCCGCTGGGAAGGCCTCCGTTCGCCAGATAGTCGGCATAGGCGTTCAGCGCGTCGGCAAAGCCGGGGAGGTTCAGCACCGGCAGCCCGGCATAGATGTCGGGGTTCCCGCCGCCCGCGAGATAGGCGGCGTAGGCGGTGTAGAAGTCCGCCAGGTCGGCGAGGAACGCTCCGCTCACGCCGGCCGCCTGCAACGCGGCGACATAGTCCTCGATCTGCTCTTGCGTCAGCGCGGTATAGGCGCTCGGCTGCCCGCCCAGCAGCAGGAAGCCGTAGTAATCGTCGAGTTGGGCGGCATAGCCGGCGAAGATATTGGCGTTGAGCGCGTCGAAGGTGTCGAGCGCTCCGCCGGCCTCCAGGTGCGCCAGCAGCGCGGAATAGAACCCGGCCTGCGCGCCGAGGATTTCCGCCAGCAGCCCGGTCGATTGCAGCGCTTCGAGATAGGCGCGCAGCGTCGTCTCGTTCAGCGCCTCGTATTCGCTCGGCAGGTTCCCCGCGGCAAGGTAGTCGTAATAGGCCGTCAGCGCCGCGCGATACTGCTCGGCGAAGGCTAGGCCGCCGTTGGCGAGGTAGGATTCGAGCAGCGCGCGGTCGGCCGCGGACAATTGCTCCGCCAGCCCGCTGCGGGCGAGGAAGCCGATATAGGCTGCGAGCGTCTGTTGGCTCGCGTTCTGGAATTCGAGCGGATTTCCGCCCTCGCGCAGATAAGCGAAATAGGCTTCGACAAGATCGGTGTAGGAACGCGCGAACAGATCCGCGTCGCCGCCTCCGGCAAGGAACGCGAGATAGGCTTCGACCAGTTCCCGGTTGCGCTCCGAAAGCCCGCCGAAGCCGCTGGTGCGGCCGGTATAGGCAATGAAGGCGTTGAGGTCGGCGACGCTCGCCCCCGCGAAAGAAGACGGCGCCGCGCCGGCGCGGAGCAGGTCGAGATACTGGCCGAGGAACGCGCCGTAGGCGGAGAGGAAGTTCGCCCCGCTGCCCCCGCCCGCGAGATAGCCCAGATAGGCGCGGATCACGTCGGCCCGCGCGCCGGCGAAGGCCGGGCCGCCATAGGCGTTCTGGAGCCGCGCGGCATAGCTGACGAGCAGCGCCACGTCGCCGGTCGGGAACGTCGCGATCGACGGGTTGGCGGTCGCCGCTTCAACCCGGCGCGCGGCCGCGACCACATCGCCCGAGGCGCCGGCGGCCGCCAGCGTATCGCCCAGCGCCACCGGCAGCCCGTTCTCGGCCACGGCCAGCGGGCCGCCTTCGTCCATGTCGGCGATCTGCACCTGCTGGTCCGCCGCGCCCTGCGCGCCCGGCGTTGCCTGAGCGCCGTTGGAAACAACCCGCCGCACGTCGCCCGCGCCGGAATAGGCCCACATCTCGCCAGCGCCGAAAGCGCGCGTGTTGGCGCCGCGTACGACATTCACGTCGCCCGACAGCGTATGCCCGCGCAGGCTTCCGTCGGCCGCAACGCTGAAGTTGGCGGCGGACCCTTGCCCGCGCACATGGCCTTCGACCCCGTCGGGCATGCGGATCACGGTCACTGCGTCGCCCGCGCCGGCAACGGTGACGCTGCCGGAGTAGAGATCGACCGAATCGTCGTCGTTGATGCGGTAATCGGCGGCGTCGACGAACGACAGCATCGCCCCGGAATCGAGCCGGACCTGCGTCAGGCCGCGCGCCTGGCTGATGCGCTTGCCGGGCTCGACGTCGATGCCCGGATCGGTCCTGAACACCATCTGCGCGGCGCTGGCCGGATGGGCCAGAACCAGCGTCGAGGCCGACAGCAGCAGCGCCTGCAACGGCCGGCGGACAGATGAGCGGCGAACGGTATTACGGGTCATGTCACTCTCTCCGTCGGCAGGTCAGAATTCGAGCCGCAGGCCCACCGAAGCGGTCCAGCGGTCGTAGTCGTAGAGGGGAATGTTGCTCCAGTTGCGGGTGTAGGTGCCGCGCGGAGCGAGGAAGATGCCGTCGACAATGCCGACCTTGAGCCCGGCCTGGACGTCGAGCCGTTCGTCGGCGCGCTTGACCAGGAACAGCGCGTCGGGCGCATCGTAGCGGCGCATGTCGAACGATGCCCCGCCGACCAGCGCGATCCTTTCGGTCAAAGGATACTCGGCGCCGACGCTGGCTGTGCCGAAAGTGTTGGAATAGGCATCGCCCGCTGCGCGGCGCGTTTCCTCGTGCCCGCCCGTCACGCTGGCCGAAACCGTGCGCGTGACGAAGCCCACCGCCACGGCATAGCGGTCGGCGTCGAGCAGCGGCTGGCCGTCGAAGTTGAGCCGGTTGTACTGGGCGGAGAACGTCAGCGCCCGGCCTTGCGGCAGCAGCCGCGTGTACTGCGCCACCGCGCCCAGCGCGCTGCGATAGGGATCGCGGCCCAGCCAGAACTGCTGCGCCTGCGCCGAGACCGAGAACACGTCGCGGTTGGCGAAGGTGTGGGCATAGCCGGCGGTGGCGGTGGCGCTCGCGGTGTCGAAGGCGCGGGAATCGAGATTGTCGCGCCAGTTGCCGAGCAGCGAGCCGAACACCCGGTCCTGTCGCCCGACGGCGGAGACGGCGGAGACGCCGGCGGACAGCTCGTAGAACTGGTCGTCCTGCGCGCGCGCGCCTGCGCCGAGCGTGCCGGGGCCAAGGAAGGCGAACAGCGGGATAGTCACCGTTGTCAGGTCGGTGGCGCTGTTGATGTTGCTGTCATGTCCGGCGCGCGCGTCGGCGAAGCCCGAGACATCGCTGCCGCCGCCGGCGATCTGGCGGTCGAACTGCCGCACGAAGCCGGTGAAGCGCTGGCGCACGGGATCGGGCAGGCTGGGATCGTCGACCACGGTGGCGAACTGTTCGCGCGCGGTGTCGATGTCGCCGGCAAGGGCATAGGCGCGGGCCAGTTCGGCGCGGGCCGCGGCGTGGTTCGGCTGCACTGCCAGCACGCGCTGCAAGGCGATGATCGCTTCGCCGAACCGCCCGGCATCGAGGGCCGCTATGCCGAGCGCGTAGTCGAACTCCGGCTCGCCGGCGCGGGTTGCGGCTTGCGGCGCGAGCGACCCGTATGTCGCCTCGGCTTGGGCTTGCGCCGCGTTCGCGGCCTCCTGCGCCACGACCGGCTGCGCGGTGAGCGCGCCGGACAGCGACAAGGCGAGCGCGACGGCGAGGCGCCGACGCCATGCGAACAACGACATGCGGTAATGTCCCCCAGATTGGCCCGTTCAAACGCCGACCGGCCTAGGCCCGGCGGCCGGCGGCGTCCGCTGACAATGGCCGTGAGGGATATGACAGAAGCTGTTAGGAGCCGGATTTCCGGTTTCGTCTGATACGTTTACCGTGCGATCGCGCTCTCGCCCCGGTACACTTCCACAGGTTCGTTCAGTGTGCGCAGCCACGCGGAAATCATCGTCCTTCCCGCCTCCACCGCCTGCGGGCCGAAGCGTTCGTGGTCATCCCGCAACTGGTCCACCGTCGTACCGCTTCGGGCGATGTCGCCCGGCCATTCCGACGTCCAGACGTGGAAGCGTTCGTCCAGCCCCATCTCGGCATGGAATTGCAATCCCAGGATATTGCCGCGGCGAAACGCCTGGTTGCGGTAGCGTTCGCTCGAGGCGAGACGTTCGGCGCCCTGCGGCAGGGTGAACGTATCGCTGTGCCAGTGGAGCAGCGGGACATCCTCCAGATTGCGCAACAGGGTCGAACCCGATCCCTGCGCGATCGCCAGCGGATGAAAACCGATTTCGCTGACGGCGCCGCGATAGACCTTCGCGCCAAGCGCCGCGGCGATCATCTGCGCTCCGAAGCACACGCCCAGCGTCGGCCGATCGAGATCGAGGCGGAGCGCGAGACGCCGCATCTGGCATGCGATCCAGGGATAGCGATCCTGTTCGTAAACGCTCATCGGCCCGCCCATCATGATCAGCAGGTCGGGCTGCCGCAGATCGAGCGACGAGAACTCCGGATCGGTTACGTCGATTCGGTCGATCCCGTATCCGGCGGCCTCCACCGGCTGCCGGAATCCCGCGATTCCCTCGTGCGGGACGTGACGAATTATCAGCGCGGTCTTCATCGGCAAGGTCGGCGGGGCAAGACAGGGGAGGCTTGTGGAATCGCCACAGGCTTATTCTCAATCTATTAACTTGAGAATAAGCCGTCAAGCGTCTTGGCGGCCGGGTGGACGGTGGTGAGCCCTGCTGGATTCGAACCAGCGACCTACTGATTAAAAGTCAGTTGCTCTACCGACTGAGCTAAGGGCCCGACCACGAGCGGTCACCTATGAGCCGCGCGGGGGCTGGTCAACCGCGCGTGAAGCTGCCGCACCGTCAGGCCCGAAACGGGATCGCGCCAGTCCGGGGCTATGCGCGCCGCCGGAGCGAGGACGAAGTCCCGCTCGCGGAACAGCGGGTGGGGCACCGTCAGGCCGGGGCCGGCGAACGGCCCGCCGCTCCACAGGATCAGGTCGAGGTCGAGTACGCGCGAGGTCCAGCGCTGCCCCCCCTTGCGCCGTCCGAAGGCGTGTTCGACGCGCTTGCACAGCGCCAGCAGCGCGGGCGGGTCGAGCGGGGTGGCGATCAGGGCGGCGCTGTTGGCATAGCGGCGCAGCGAAGGGCCGACCGCGGCGCTCGTCAGCACCGGCGCGGCGCACACCACCTCCACGCCCTGGCGCGCCAGCTCGTCCAGCGCCGCCATCAGCACGTCGCGCGGCCGCCCGAAGCGATGGTGCCGCCGGTTGGAACCGAGCGCGATGAGATAGAGCCAGGGAAGCAGGGGAGTCAGATGTCCTCGGCGATGCGGCCGTAGAGCTGCGGGCGGCGGTCGCGGAAGAAGCCCCAGCTTGCGCGATGTTTCGCCGCCGCGTCGAGATCGAGCGTGGCCACCAGCGCGCCGGTTTCCTCGCGTCCGAACTCGGCCAGCATGTCGCCCCATTCGTCGCAGATGAAGCTGTGGCCGTAGAACGACTGCCCCCCGACACCTTCGGCGCCGCCCTGTTCCGCTTCGCGCCCGATGCGGTTGGCGGCGACCACCGGCATGCAGTTGCTGACGGCATGGCCGATCATCGCCCGGCGCCACATGCGGCTGGTGTCCATGTCCGCGTCCTTGGGTTCGGAGCCGATCGCGGTGGGGTAGAACAGCGCTTCCGCGCCCTTCAGCGCCAGCACGCGCGCCGTTTCGGGATACCACTGGTCCCAGCAGATCCCGATGCCGATCCGCGCGCCGAACAGATCCCACACCTTGAACCCGTCGTTGCCGGGGCGGAAATAGAACTTCTCCTCGTAACCCGGCCCGTCGGGAATGTGGCTCTTGCGATACGTGCCCACGATCTCGCCCTCGGCGTCGATCATCGCCAGCGTGTTGTAGTAGTGATGTCCGTCGCGCTCGAAGAAGCTGGTCGGGATGGCGACTTTGAGCGCCTTCGCCAGCTTGCGCATCGCCACTACCGAGGGATGCTCCACCGTGGGTCGGGCAAGCGCGAACAGCGCGTCGTCCTCCACCTTGCAGAAATAGGGGCCGGAAAACAGCTCCGGCGGCAGCACGACCTGTGCTCCCCTGCCGGCCGCATCCTCGACCAGCGCCGAAACGGCGGCGATGTTCGCGGTCTCGTCCTGCGAGCCGAGGGGAAGTTGCAGCGCGGCGACGGTGAGTGTTCTCATGCGCCGCTATCTAGTCCCCCATACCGCTCGCACAAGCGGCGTCAGGGCCGCTTGCGGAACAACAGCGTCATCCGGTCGCTTTCGCCGATCGCATCCAGCTCGGCGCGGCGGGCGGAGCCTTCGGGCGCACCGCGATAGCCGGGCGGCAGGGTCCATACGCCGCCTTCCCAGTTGGCCGGATCGTTCGGATTGGCGTTGATCTCGCTCTTCGCCACCAGCTCGAAGCCATAGGCGTCGAACAATGCGATCACATCTTTCTCGCGCTGGTAGCCGTTGTCGCCCAGCGTGTAGGCGGCGGGCGCATCCGGCCTGGCGCGGTGCTGCACCACGCCGAGCAAGCCGTCGTCCTTCAGTAGCTTGCGAGCCGTGACCAGACTGTCGTGAAGCCAGCCGAACCGGCGCATGTTGTGGATTTCGCGGAAGATCAGGAAGCGGTCGGCGGCGCCTGAAAGATCTTCCGGCACATCGTCGGTATTGGCCCCGATCACGCGCGCGCCTTCGCCGCCCAGCCATTCGCGCGCTTCGGCGGGAAATTTCTCCGCCGTGCCGCGATACATGTCCCAGTATCCGGTCATTTCCGGGTGAAGCTCGGGATTGAGCGCGATGTAGGTTCCTTCATCGCCCAGGTACGGAACCACTATGCGCGTGTACCAGCCGCCGGCGGGCATGTAGTCCACCACAGTCATTCCGGGCTCGACCTGGAAGAAGGCCAGCGTTTCCGCCGGATTGCGGTAACGGTCGCGCGCGCGATCCCCGTCGCGCCGCTCATGGGCGATCGCGGCGGATAGCGCGGGGTTCGCCTGCGCCTCCTGCGCCGCAGCTGGCGCGGGGAGCGAGAGGGCGGCCGGAACGGCCATCGACGTCACGGCGGCGAGGAGCATCATGCGCATGGTAACTCTCCCGGAGGTCTTGAGTACGGACCCTAGCCTGCGGTTGCGGGATGACAAGGCGATTGCGCGTCCCCATCTAGGGCGCACGAAGGAGCGGACGATGACACGGGAAACGGCGATTGTCGCGGGCGGGTGCTTCTGGTGCACCGAAGCGGTGTTCCGCGACGTGATCGGCGTGGCCGAAGTCGAAAGCGGCTATATCGGCGGCACTGTGCCCGACCCGACCTACAGGCAGGTCTGCGGCGGCGGTACCGGCCATGCCGAGGCGATCCGGGTGACCTACGATCCCGCCGTCATCTCGCTCGCGGAAATCCTCGACGTGTTCATGGGCACGCACGACCCGACCCAGCTCAATCGCCAGGGCAACGATGTCGGCACGCAGTATCGCAGCGCGATCTTCCCGCGGGGCGATGCGCAGCGGGCGGAGGCGGAAGCGGCGATTGCGCGCTGGAACGCCGATCATCCGGGCCAGACGGCGGTGACGACGATCGAAGGCCCGGCCGAATGGTATCCGGCCGAGGACTATCATCAGGAATACTGGGAGGGCGAAGGCCAGCGCAATCCTTATTGCCTTGCGGTGATCCCGCCCAAGCTGATGAAGCTGCGCAAGAGCTTCGCGGCCAAGGTCAGGACCTAAGCCGCCCGCCAACGCGCCACGAAAAAGCCATCGAGCCCGCCTTCGGCCGGCAACATGCCCGGATCGGTGCGCAACCGGCCTTCGGCGTCGGGTATGATCGAGTCCGGCAGTTCCCCCGGCAGGATCGGATCTGCGACAAGGGTAGGGGCAGGGGGCGCAGGCTGTCTTTCGCCTTCCTCCCGCTCCAGCGAACAGACCGCATAGACCAGCTTTCCGCCGGGTTTCAGCCATGCGCTCGCCCGGTCCAGCAGCTCGCGTTGCAGCGCGGCCATTTCCGCGATCTGCCTTTCGCCCACGCGGTGCAGCACGTCGGGATGGCGGCGCGCGGTGCCGGTGGCGGTGCAGGGGGCGTCGAGCAGCACTGCATCGAACGGCGCGTCGGGCCGCCATTGCCGCGCGTCCGCGACCACGACCTCGGCCGAGAGGCCAGTGCGGACAAGGTTTTCGCGCAGCCGGTCCAGCCGTTTGCCGCTCACGTCGAGTGCGGTCACCCGCCATCCCGCCGCCGCCAGTTGCAGCGCCTTCCCGCCCGGCGCGGCGCAGAGATCGAGCGCACGGCGGCCGTCGCCGGGGCCGAGCAGGCGCGCGGGAAGCGAGGCGGCGAGGTCCTGCACCCACCACGCGCCCTCCGCATAGCCGGGAAGGTCGGCAACGGCCGCGCCGCGCGGCAGGCGTACATGACCCGGCATGAGGCTCGTTCCACCGAGGCGTTCGGCCCACCGTGCCGTTTCGGCTGGATCGCGCAAAGTCAGGTCGAGCGGAGGCGGTGCGGCGAGGCCCGCGGCAATGGCCGCCGCGCGTTGTCCCCAGCGCCTGGTTACAGGCTCAGGCAGGGTGGGGGCGGCAGGCAGCTTAACACCTTTGCGCACCAGCGCGCCGAATACGCCATGGGCCAGCCTGCGCGGACCGCCCGCGAGAAGCGGCAGGCCGGTCGCCACCACCGCGTGCGGTGGCGTGTCGAGCCGCAGCCATTGCGCCAGCATGATCCGCAGCACGGTCCGCGCCTTGGCGTCGTCCGCGAGCCGCTGGCGGGTGGCGGAATCGATCAGCGCATCGAGATCGGCCAGCCAGCGCAGGACATCTCCGGCGATGGCGCGGGCGAGAGCGGCGTCGGAACTGGTCAGAAGCCCCTTGGTCGCCGGGCCCGCCGCCTGATCCAGCGTTTCGCCCCGCCGCAACACGGCGTCGAGCAGCCTGAGCGCCGCGCGGCGGGCGGCGAGGCCCTGGATTTCCTTCGGCGCGCGATTCATGCGCCTCGCCCTAGAAGGCATTGCGCCGCGCCGCCAGCCGCGCCATTTGCGGCGCATGAGCAAACGCGCTTCCCGGCGTCCGGCCGAATTCCGCAAGCCGGCCTACTGGACCGACGAGCCGCCGCCCGCGCCCGCAAGAACCGTCGACGATGAACGGCTTGGCCCGACGCGCTATGGCGATTGGGTCAGAAAAGGCATCGCGGTCGATTTCTGACGGCCGCAGGATAAGCACGATGGAGATGAGAGCGATGCGCGCAATTGGTTGGGCCACCGCCCTGCTGGCCTCGGCGGCGCTCGGTGCCTGCGCCACGCAGGACTCCGCGAGCGGACAGCGCGGTGCGGAGGTGGCCGCGGCGGGACTGCCCGCACCCAACGGCATCGTCCGCACCGGCGCGTCGATTGCCTCGATGAGCGACCAGTACGCCCGTCCGCGCACCGGGCAGGTTGCGGCGACCGGGGCCGGCGCATGGGTGGCCGTCGCGCCCGCGCCCGCCTATGTTTCGGCCGCGCCCCTGCCGCCGGCCGACCCCGCTCCGCCGCCGCTCGCGGCCGTGGCCAATCGCCAGCCAGGCGAAGCCTCCTCGGCGGCGGAGGTCGTGCGCCCGGAGGCTGCCCAGCCCGACACCGCCGCCCCGGCAGTAGACACTGCCGCAGGGCGCGACCTGTTCAACCAGTGGACTTGCGGCGCCTGCCACGCGCTCGCGGACGCGAACGCGGCGGGCGCCATCGGTCCGTCACTCGACGGCAGCGTCGGCCTGACCCGTGAAGCGATCGTCCGCATCGTGACCGGGGGTCAGGGCGCGATGCCCGGCTTCGGCGGGCAGATCGACGATGCCGACATCGCGGTGCTGGCCGACTACATCCTCGCAGTGAAGAAGTAGCCCGCACTCGCCCGGCTATATCCAGCCCGCCAGTTCGCGTCGCACGAGCGCTTCGAGCATGTCCATCCCCGCATCGCCCGCATTGAGGCAGGCGAGCGTGGCGAACTGTTCGCCGCCGGCGGAAAGGAACTGCTCCTTGCCCCGTATCGCCAGCTCTTCCAGCGTCTCGAGGCAATCGGCGGAAAAGCCCGGCGCGGCGACCGCGATCCGCCTGACGCCCGCGGTCGCTTCCGCCGCCAGCACAGCATCGGTCGCCGGCTCCAGCCATTTGGCCCGGCCGAAGCGGGACTGAAAGCTGGTCACGATGCGCAACCCAGGCCGCGCCAGCGCCTGCTCCACCAGCCGCGCCGTTTCCCGGCAATGCGCCTCGTAGGGGTCGCCCATCCGCACCGCGCGCTCGGGCAGCCCGTGGAAACTCAGCAGCAGCGCTTCGGGCGCGAACGGAAGTCCGTCGATCTGTGTGCCGAGATCCTTTGCCAATGCCTCGATATAGGCGGGATCGGCATAGTAGGGTGGCAATGTCCGCAACGCCGGCTGGCGGCGCATCGCGCGCAGCGCGTCGGCCACCTTGTCGGCGACGGTGGCGTTGGTGGCGGCCGAATATTGCGGATAGAGCGGGGCGATCAGGATGCGCTCGCAGCCCGCATCCATCAATGCCGCGAGTTCCTCCGCGATGGGCGGATTGCCATACCGCATGGCCCAGCGGACCCGCGCCGCATTGCCCAGCCGCTGCCGGAGCTTGTCCGCCTGCGCGGCGGTGATCGCGGCGAGCGGCGAGCCTTCGGCGGTCCAGATTTCCCGGTAGGCGCGGGCCGATTTCGCCGGGCGCGTGCGCAGCACCGCGCCGCGCAGAATCGGCTGCCAGACGATGGCGGGAATTTCCACCACGCGCGGGTCGGAAAGAAATTCCGCCAGATAGCGCCGGACGGCGCGCGGCGTCGGCGCGTCGGGCGTGCCGAGGTTGACCAGCAGCACGCCCACACCGCTCGTGTCCGGTCCCTGTGGCGCGCCGGTCGTCACAGTCCGCCCGAAAGCAGCGGCAACCGGCGCAGGCGCAGGCCGGTTGCGGAAAACAGCGCATTGGCGATGGCGGGCGCGACCGGCGCGACGGGCAACTCGCCCGGATCGAACGGCTCGGCATCGCTGTCGATCAGGTCCACCGCGATCTCCGGGCTGTCCGCCAGCGTCGGCAGGTTCAGCGCGGCGAGGCGGCCTTGCACCGGCAGCCCGCGCTCGTAGCCGAGGCCGGACCCGAGCGCGAGGCCGATGCCGTAGATCAGCCCCCCTTCGATCTGCTGCAAGGCGATGTCGCGGTTGACCACCCGGCCAATATCGACCGCGGCGGCGATCTTTTCCACCCGCACCCCGCCTTCGCCGGCGACGGCCGTGGCGACCACCGCGATCCGTCCGCCGGAAAGGGTATCGCCCATCGCATGGCAGGCCAGTCCTTGCCCGCTCCCCGGCGCGCCGCCGTCCCATTCGCCCAGCCGCGCCGCGCGTTGCAGGCACTGGGCGAGACGCAGGTCGCCGCCAAGCATGGCGATGCGGAACGACAGCGGCTCGCGCCCGTTGCGCTGCGCGACCTCGTCGATGAAGCTTTCGACGAAGAAGCAGGCGTAACCGTGGGCGTTCGCGCGCAGCCGCCCGGTGGGCAGGTCGATGCGCACGGGGACATGGTCGACCGCGACGTCCGGGATGCCGTAAGCCGGCATGAGTCCTTCGGCGACCATGGCGTCCGCCCGGCCGTCGACCTCGTCGATCGCCGACCATGTCGTGCGGTTGCCGAACAGCCGCCGGCCGAACTCAAACGCGCTTGCCGGCATGGCGATCCGCGAGCGCAAGGCGTCGATCCGTCCCTCGGGGCCGAGCTTTGCCGCCAGCACCGCGGCCGCCGGCGGGCGAGGGCGCAGCGCGAGCTGTTCCTGCCACCGCGACCAGATCAGCTGCACCGGCCGGCCGATTTCGCGTGCGATCAGCGCCGCCTCGATCGCGTGGTCGTGCTCCAGCCGCCGATCGAAGCTGCCGCCCGCCGGCATCGGGTACAGCACGACATCGGTCAGCGTCATGCCGAGCGCCTTCGCCACGGCGCGGCGCGCGCGTTCCGGCGCCTGGCTGGCGAGCCACAGTTCCAGCCGTCCTTCAGCCAGCCGCGCGGCGCAGCTTGCGGTCTCGATCGTGCCGTGCGCGGCCGGCATCGCGTCGTAGCGCAACGCCAGGCTCGGCGCGCCAGCGCCTTCCGCAATCGCCGCATCGCCCGCGCCGCGCTCGGCCACGCGGACGGGATCGCCCCGGCGGACACCGGCGTCGAGCAGCTCCTCGATGCGGGTCGAGGAAACGGGGCGCGCGACCTTGAAGCGCGGCGCCAGCGCGTCGAGCGCCTGTTCCGCCGCCCACCAGTTGGTCGCCACCGCGGCCAGCCAGCGCTTCCCCTTGACCACGCCGACGAGATCGCGCCGCCCTGCCGCCGCCTCGGGTTCGAAGCTCGACAGCTCCGCACGGTCGAGCGGGCCGTGGCGTATCGCGGCATAGACCATGCCGGGCAGCCGCACGTCGCCGGCGAACAGGTGACTGCCGTCGACCTTGGACGGCAGGTCCAGGCGGGGGAAAGCCGGCGCCGACGGTTGTTCGGCGCCGCCGCGGAACGCAGTTTCCGCGGGCGGCCGCGGGCGCAACGGCGGCGGGTCCGGCGGGTCGTAGGCGGCGGCCTCCATGGCGAGCTCGGCAAAGCTCAGCCGCTGCTCGCCGTGAAGGACGAAGCCGTCGCGAGCGTCGCACTCCTCCCACGCCACGCCCCAGCGGTCGGCGGCCGCCATCGCCAGCATCGCGCGCGCGGCGGCCCCCGCCTCGCGGCACGGCGTTTCGAACGCCGCGAGGGTCGCGCCTTCGGCGGTCGCGCCGAAGCTTTCGCGCTCGGCCCAGCGCCGCAGCAGGTAGTCGTCGGGTTCGTCGGCCAGCGCGGCAATGGCCGGCTCCCACAGCGGCGCCCAGCGCGCGGCCAGCGGGAGATTGAGATAGGCCCCGCTGGCCGGCGCGGGCTCGACTGCCACTTGCCGCCAGTCCGCCCCGAGTTCCATCGCCACGATCTGCGGCAGGATCGTGGTCACCCCCTGGCCCATTTCGAGTTGCGGCACGGCGACGGTCACTACGCCGTCGCGGCCGATCTTGAGCCAGGCGTTGAAGCCCGCCTCGCCGCGCCCCGGAGCGAGCGGCGCGTCGTAGCGGCGCGGCAGCAGCATCCAGGCGACCAGCAGCCCCCCGCCGACGGCCGCGCCGGCCAGCAGGCCGCGCCGCGATACAACCGGCCCGCTCAGTACCCGCTCCTCACCGCGTCTCGTCGAGCCAGGCGGAAAGCCCGGCGGCAATGGCGGCGAAGGCCTGTCCCTGCGGCCCGTCGCCCGCCGCGGGAGGCTGGCCGGCATCGCTGGCGATGCGGATTTCCATCGCCAGCGGAATGCGGCCGAGGAACCGCTCGCCCAGCGCGTGCGCGGCCGCTTCGGCTCCGCCGGTTCCGAACGGGTCGCTCGGCTGGCCGCAATGGGGGCAGAGATAGCCGGCCATGTTCTCGACCAGCCCGATCACCGGCACGTCCGCCTGTCGGAACAGGTCGATCGCGCGCGTGGCGTCGATCAGCGCCAGGTCCTGCGGCGTCGAAACCACGATCGCGCCGTCGGGCTTGAACTTCTGCAACATCGTCAGCTGCACGTCCCCGGTTCCCGGCGGCAGGTCGACCAGCAGCAGTTCGGTATCGCCCCACTGCGCGTCCATCAACTGACCCAGCGCGCTGCCGGTCATCGGCCCGCGCCAGGCGATAGCCTTGCCCGGCGCGACCAGCTGGCCCATCGACAGCATGCGGACGCCGAACGGGCTTTCCACCGGGATCAGCTGCTGGCCTTCGGCGGTCGGCTTCTCGTTCGCGGCATCGAGCAGCATCGGCTGCGACGGGCCGTAGATGTCGGCATCGACCATGCCGACCTTGCGCCCGGCGCGCGCCAGCGCGACCGCGAGGTTGGCCGCGAGCGTGGACTTGCCGACGCCGCCCTTGCCCGATCCGACCGCGACGATCCGCCGCCGGACCTTGTCGGCCATCAGCGCCACCCGCACTTCGCTCACACCGGGCGCGGCGCCGACCGCTTGCTCGATCTCGCGTTGCAGGGCCCGCGCTTCGTCGCGCCCCAGCCCGCTGGCGTCGGCGACAAGCGTCGCCACGCCATCGGCGAAGCGCGCCGACCGGATGCGCGGCGCTATGGCTGCGGGAACATGCTGCTGGATCGAGGCGGAGGACGTCATCGCGGGCCTGCTAGACCCTGCTCCACCCAATTGGAAGCAACCGCGATGTTTCCGACTGGGTGAAGCAGGTCTCGTCCACCTTGTGCGAGGGGTACGGCGAAAATGTCCGCTTCGCCCCTGTTCATTACGCGGGCGGCCCCTATAAATGCTGGCATGGAAAGATTGGGCGGGATGATCGAAAGGATCGTGCTGGCGATGGCGGGCAAGCGTAGCCCGTGGGGCAAGCCAGGCAAGGATGCCGACAAGCAGCCGGGCGCGAAAGGCGCTTCGGGCGAAGACGAGTCTGGCCAGGGCGAGACTCCGCCGACGGACGGGCCGACGGATGGGGACGCGCCGCGAGGGCCGCGCAATCCCTGGCTGCCCGGCGGCGGAAGCGGCGAGGCTGGCGGGGACGAGCGCCGTCGCCGTTCGGCCAATATAGAGGACATCTTCAGGAATCGCGGGCCCGAAGGGCCGCGGCGCAGGGGCGGGCCGCGGGGGCCGAACTTCCGCCTGCCGCAGCGGCCGGGTGGCGGAAGCTGGTTTCCGCTCGCGCTCGGCGCGATCGCACTGGTATGGCTAGGCGTATCCAGCCTCCATTTCGTCCAGCCGCGCGAACAAGGCATCGTGACCTGGTTCGGCAGCAAGTATTCGCGCACGCTCAATCCGGGCACGAGCCTGACCCTGCCGTGGCCGATCCAGTCGGTCAGCGTCGAGAACGTGAGCGAAATCCGGCTCGAGAATATCGGCGGGGACGGGGAGAACCTGATCCTGACGGGAGACCAGAACCTCGTCGACCTGTCCTACCTCATCCGCTGGAACATCAAGGATCTGGTGCAGTTCAATTTCCAACTCGCCGAGCCGCGAGAAACCTTGCGCGAAGTCGCCGAGGCGGCGATGCGCGCCTCGGTGGCGGAAGCCGACCTCGACCGGGTCCTGTCGGGCGAGGGGCGCGAACAGGTCGAGACTCGCGTGCGCACGCGGATGCAGTCGATCCTCGACACTTATGGAGCGGGGATCGCGGTGCAGGGCGTCGAGATCGCCCGGACCGAAGCTCCGCAGCAGGTGATCGAGGCGTTCAACGACGTGCTCGCCGCGCGGCAGGATGCGGAGCGCAACCTCAACGACGCGCGCCGCTACGAACAGCAGATGCTCGCCCAGGCGCAAGGCAGCGCGGCCGAATTCAACGAGATCTACGAACAGTACCGCCTCGCGCCCGAAGTGACCCGGCGCCGGCTCTACTACGAGACCATGGAAGCCGTGCTCGCCAACACCGACAAGACCATCGTCGAGGCGGATGGGGTCACGCCCTATCTGCCGCTCCCCGAACTACGCCGCCGCGCGGCCCAGCAACCGGCAGGCGAATGATGGAAGCGATCTGGCAGAACTACAGGACCACGATCCTGGCCGTCGCCGGGCTGCTGCTCATCGCGGCGAGCTCGATCGTCATCGTTCCGGAAACGCATCAGGCGGTGAAGATCCGCACCGGTGAGCCGGTCGAGGTCATCAACCGGTTCGAGCCCGACCGGCCCTATGGCCAGACCGGGGCGGGGATGTGGTTCCGCATCCCGCTGGTCGAGCGGATCCAGTACGTCGATCGCCGCATCCTCGATCTCGACATGGAAGGCGAGACGGTGCTGTCGAACGACCAGCAGCGGCTGGAAGTGAACGCCTACGCGCGCTTCCGCATCTTCGACCCGGTGCTGTTCGTCGAACGCGCCGGGACCGAAGAGCAGCTGCGCAATCAGCTCGAACCGATCCTGACCTCGGTGCTGCGGCAGGAACTCGGCCGGCGCACGTTCGCCAGCCTGCTGACGCCGGAGCGGGGCAACGCGATGAGCAACATCCGCGAAGCGCTGGACCGGCAGGCGCGGCAATACGGGGCGCAAGTGCTCGACGTGCGCATCAAGCGCGCCGACCTGCCGCAAGGCACGCCGCTCCAGGCCGCGTTCACGCGGATGCAATCCGATCGCCAGGAAGAAGCGGAGACGATCCGCGCGGGCGGGCGGCGCGACGCGCAGATCATCCGCGCGGAAGCGGAGGCGAACGCGGCGCAGATCTATGCCGAAGCGTTCAACAAGGATCCGGACTTCTACGACTTCTTCCGCGCGATGCAGTCCTACCGGCGGACGTTCGAGACGGGCAGCGGCAACAGCTCGATCGTGATGGACGAAGGAAACGACTACCTGCGTCAGTTCCGCAACGGAGGAAGCCGCTAGGGTCCGTACGGACCCCCGGCGTTCAATCGGCGTTCAGCCCCCCGGTCGTGAATCGATTCGCGGGACTGACAACGAGCGGCGCCCGGCGCGTCGCGGCATGACAGAAGGAACAAAGAGGACGTGAAGCCAGTGCGCTACTCCTACGGCATCACCATGGCCCTGCTTGCGGGCGGGGCCGCCCTTTCGCTCGCGACCGGCTATCCTGCGGGAGCGCAGGTCGCGCAGAACGACGACCGCGCCCTTACCAGCATCGTGCCGCGCGCGGGAGCGCCGGCGAGCTTCGCCGACCTGACCGAGCAGTTGCAGCCGGCGGTGGTGAACATCTCCACGCGCCAGCGGATCACCGTCAACACCAACCCGTTCGCTGGGACGCCGTTCGCCGACTTGTTCGGCAACCGCGGCGGCGCTCCGACCACGCGCGAGGCGCAATCGCTCGGCTCGGGCTTCATCATCTCGGCCGACGGCTACGTCGTGACCAACAATCACGTCATCAAGCCCGACGGCCGCGCGGAGCTCGAGGAAGTGACTGTGACCATGCCCGACGGGACCGAGTACACGGCCGAAGTCGTCGGCAACGATCCGCAGTCCGACATCGCGGTGCTCAAGATCAGCGGCAACGGCGACTTTCCGTTCGTCCGGTTCGGCGATTCGAACGGGGCGCGGGCGGGAGACTGGGTGATCGCGATCGGCAATCCGTTCGGCCTCGGCGGAACCGTCACCTCGGGCATCATTTCCGCCCAGCTCCGCACTGCGGGCTTCGGCGCCTACGACCGCTTCATCCAGACCGACGCCAGCATCAATCGCGGCAATTCCGGCGGCCCGCTGTTCGACATGCAGGGCAACGTGATCGGCATCAACAACGCCATTCTCTCGCCTTCGGGCGGCAGCGTCGGCATCGGTTTCGCCATCCCCGCCGAAGTCGCCTCGCCGATCGTGGACAAGCTGATCGCCGGGGAAGAGATCCTGCGCGGCTATCTCGGCGTCAGCATCCAGCCGATGACCGAGGATATGGCCGCCGCGCTCGGCTTGCCGCAGAATCGCGGCGAGTTCATCCAGCGCGTGCAGGAAGGCGAACCCGCCGCCCAGGCCGGGCTGCGGGCCGGCGACGTGGTGCTCAGGATCGACGGCAAGGACGTGACGCCCGACCAGACCCTGTCGTTCATCGTCGCCAACATCGCTCCGGGCCAGCGCGTCAATCTGGAGATCGTTCGCGACGGGCAGCGCCAGACGGTTCCGGTGACCATCGGCCGCCGGCCGAGCGAAGACCAGATCGCCGCGCAATTGTTCAATCCGGACGAGGAAGGCGGTCCGTCGCTCGAAGGACCCACGCAAGGCGGACTGATAGAGCAGGCGCTCGGCGTCGCGGTCATTCCGCTCACGCCGCAGATCGCCGGGCAACTTGGCTTGCCCACCAGCACCACGGGCGTGATCGTCACCAATGTCGATCCCAATGCCGACGCGGCGCGCAAGGGCCTTGCGCGCGGCACGATCATCCTCAGCGCCAACTATGCCGACGTCGCCAGCGTCGCCGAGCTGGAGGAAGTGATCCGCGCGGCGCAGGCGGAAGGGCGTACGGCGGTGCTGCTGCGCATCCGGCCGCGCGGACAGGCCGAACAGTCGATACCGGTTCGCCTGCGCTGATGGTGGGTAACGGAGCCGCCGCCCGCCCTGGTATCGGGCGGGCGTCGGCCCTGCTGTCCCTCCCATGAAGTTCGCACTGGCGGTCGAGGGCGTCCCTTACTGGCTCGCGCCGCCGACCTCGCCGCCGATCGCCCGTTCGAGGAAGTCGTCGCTCGCCGCCTGTGGCGGGCTTGCGCCGGGTCTCGGACTGCGCGGGGTCTGGCTCGTGTCGCTCCCCGGAACCTGCTCGCCTTCCACCGGGAAGGTCGGCCCGCGCCGCTCGCTGCCGTCGACCGGCTCGATCAGGTTGCCCTGTTCGTCGACGAAATAGTAGTCGTCGTCGCGGTCCTCGAACATCCACTCCTCGTCCGGCTCGATCTGCCATTCCGGCAGCTTGAGGTCGGTGTCGAACTCCTCGATCGGGCGGGTGCGGGTGGCGACGCGCATGTAATCGGAGAACGCGCGCGCCGGGGCCGCGCCGCCTTGCAGGCCGGGTACGGCCTTCGCATCGTCGCGTCCCATCCACACGCCGGTCGTGATGCCGCTGGAAAAGCCGACGAACCACCCGTCCTTGTTGGAACTGGTGGTGCCGGTCTTGCCCGCGACCGGGCGGCCGATCTGGGCCGCGCGCCCGGTGCCGGTGTTGACCGCCGTTTGCAGCAGGTCGGTGATGCCGGCCGCGACATAGTCGGGCACCAGCTGGTAGCTGCGCGGCTGCTGGCGCTGGTAGAGCACTTCGCCGTCCGCCGTCACCACACGGGTGATGCCGTAAGGTTCGACCGACCGCCCCCCGGCCGAGACCGCGGCGAAGGCGCGGACCATGTCGATCACGCGCACTTCCGAACTGCCGAGGACCATCGAGGGGTAAGTCGAGACTGGCGTGGTGATGCCGAACCGCCGCGCCATCGAAGCGACCGAGGAGAACCCGACCTCGTTGCCGAGTTGCGCGGCCACCGTGTTGATCGAATAGGCGAACGCGGTGCGCACGTCGATCTCGCCCGAAAAGCGGCCGTTGGAATTGCGCGGCGACCAGTCGCCGATCGTTACCGGGGTATCGTTGACGCGGTCGTCCGGCGTGTAGCCGGCTTCGAGCGCGGTGAGGTAGACGAACAGCTTCCACGCCGATCCCGGCTGGCGCACCGCGTCGGTCGCGCGGTTGTAGTTCGATTCGATGTAGTCGGTGCCGCCCACCAGCGCGAGGATCGCCCCGTCGCGGTCGAGGCTGACCAGCGCGCCTTGCGCGCCGCCCGGCGTGTTGGCGGCAAGCGCCGAAGTGGCGGAGCGTTGCAGGTCTGGATCGAGCGTGGTCCAGACCTCGATCGGCTCGAACGCGGCGTCGGGGAGCAGGATGTCGAGCTGGGGCAGCACGTAGTCGGTGAAGTAGCGCGCCGAATTCTGCCCCTCCTCGCGCTTCAGCTTGACCGCGGAAACATCGACCCGCGCCAGCTCGTCGGCGCCGAGCGCGCCGTACTTGCGCATCTGGCCAAGGACCACGTTGGCGCGCGACACGGCGGCATCGACGTCGGCGGTCGGCGAATAACGGCTCGGCGCCTTGACCAGGCCGGCGATGATCGCCGCCTCGGCGGTGGTCAGTTCGCGCGCCGAATGGCTGAAGAACTTGCGGCTGGCGGAATCGATGCCGTAGGCCCCGCCGCCGAAATAGACCTTGTTGAGATAGAGCTCGAGAATCTGTTCCTTGGAGAACTTGGCTTCCAGCGCCATCGCCAGCACGCCTTCCCGCAGCTTGCGGTCGTAAGTCCGGTTGGAGTTGAGGAACACGTTGCGGGCAAGCTGTTGGGTGATGGTCGATGTCGCGCCCACCCGTTCGCCGTCGCGCACCGCCACATAGAGCGCGCGCGCCAGGCCCAGCGGATCGATCCCCCAGTGCGAATGGAACCGCCGGTCCTCGACCGAGATCATCGCGTCCTTCATCACTTGCGGGATTTCGTCGGAATAGAGCCACTGGCCGTAGCTGGGGCCGAGCGAGACGATCTCGCTGCCGTCGCGGGCGCGCACCACGATCGTCTGGCCTACCTGGCTGTTCATCAGCGTCGCGTAACCGGGCAGGCCGCGCGCGGCGAAGAACACCGATGTGCCCAGCGCCAGCAGCGCCAGCGCGAACGCCGCGCCCGCGCCGATCAGGATCCGGCGCAGCCATAGCCGGAACCGCGATCGTTGCGGCGCAGCCGCGGATTTGCGTCGATTGGAGGAGCGGGTGCCCCGCTTCTGCGCCATTCCCAGTCGTTATCCCATAGCCGAGCGGACGGCGCTCGCCGATCCCGCGCCACGCAGTGCATAGGCCATCCGGAACGCAGCGTTAACGCGCCGGCGGCCTTGAAGCGCTAGTTATCCTCCGGCTTGAAGTCGAGCGCGGCGCTGTTGACGCAATAGCGCAGCCCGCCTTCCTCTCGCGGCCCGTCGGGAAACAGGTGTCCCAGGTGCCCCTCGCAGCGCGCGCAGACCACTTCGGTGCGCACCATGCCGTGCGATGCGTCGCGATGTTCGTCCACCGCATCGTCCGCCGCCGGGCGGGTAAAGCTCGGCCAGCCCGAACCGCTCTCGAACTTGGCCGCGCTTTCGAACAGCGGCTGCCCGCACCCGGCGCAGACGTATTCGCCGGCCGCCTTGTTCTTCTCGTACTTGCCGGTGAACGCCCGCTCGGTCCCCGCCTGGCGCAGGATCGCATACTGCTCCGGCGTCAGCTTCTCGCGCCATTCGGCATCGGTCAGGTGCATCTTCTCGGGCATGGGCGGTCTCCTTTGCACGCCAATATGGGGCTTCAGGTCGCTCCCCGAAAGGGAGAAGGCCATGTCCACGATGGGGTGGGAAGCGGTCATCGGAGTTGGCTGGCTTTGCCAGACGAAGTGTTCTGTGCAGCACAGTATAGATGCCCGGTCCGCTGCGCTGGCGGAGAATGGAACTCTCGCACCGGCACCGCACCGTTTCCGGCGGATTGCCGGTGCTTTGCCTGTGTCGGCGTCAGCCGCCGCGGTCTTCCCTGCTGACCTCTATACTGGCTTGCAGATCGGTTGGACGAATGACGGGCATGATCGGGGCCCCGGCGACCAGTTTGACCCAGAGGGCATCCCCGTCCCTGAAATAGGAAGTCTCGTTCGCCTGACGCAATGCGTCCATGCTGCCCTTTTCCGTTCCGGAAGCTGCATTGGTGAAACCCGGCAGTTCGAATATGACCCATGAGCCCTGGTCCATTTCGGCCAGACTGAGCGTGACTTTCGGCCTTTCGGTCTTGACCTGGATCTCGGTGCCGGCGCGCACGGTGCTCTGGTCGCCGCTGATCTTGAATTCCTTCCCATTGCGAACAAGCGCGATGGGCTCCTGCGGAGCGCGACGAGAGAACAGAGCGGCGCGCTGGGCCTGGACGAGGGGCGTGTCCGGCGCATTGGGACCGAGCGAGGCGAGCAGGGCGAACCGGGCGGTGCGGGATTCCAGATCGACTGCGGCGGGAAGTTCACCCCTGCTGTCGGACAGGTTCAGGCGTCCGATGTCGCCTCTGCACACGGAAGCGTTCCAGCTCGGACGGATCTCGCAGCTGTCGTCGGTGGCGACGCTGTCATTCTCGCCGTCGTGCAGAAGGACCTGGGAATCGGGGATGCCGGTCACCGAACCGTCCAGATCGCGGAAGGACAGGGTCCGATAGGCGTCGCCGCCCCGGTTGTCGTTATCGAACCGGGAATCGTATTTGGGAAAATAGACCGGCTTGGCGTTGACGAACTCGGCGCCCCTGATGGTGCTTCCGGTGCTCAGCCCCGCGCTTGTAAACAGCAGGAAGGACAGCGCGCCTGTCTTTCGTCGATCGTTGTCCTGAAAGTTCACGAAGGTCGTGTTCACCACATCGTCGCGGTAATCGTAATATTCGTAGCCGCGGATGGGGAAGTCGGGGATGGAGGGCTTGGGCAGGCTGCGGCCGTAGGCCACTTCCTCCGGCGTCGTGGGATTGCCGATATTGTCGGTCTCGCCCACGACCAGCGAGTCAACCAGACGCGAACTGAAAGGCAGGCTGCCGATATCGCCGGCGGCCTGCGTCATGCCGATGGCATTATCGGCCAGCTTCATGTTGCTGTAGACGTAAAGATCCCCCCGGCCCCAGAGACCGCCATTGCGGTTCTTGTAGGCGGTCAGGTTCTCGAAGTGCGTCTCCATCACTTCGCTTTCCAGATCGGTGGGATCCGCCAAAGGCAGCAACGGGATGGAGGCCAGCCCGAAAGTGTTGTCCTGGTCGATGTGCCGGTCGATCAGGAACCCGTCGAAGTTGGAATGGGCCACGTTGCCCCTGAATGCGCGCAGCGGCGTACGGCGCGGCCAGGTGTTGGCGGAGATTTCCGTACCCAGGAAGGCGCCGTTCGGGTGTTCCGGGATCGACAGCCAGAACCCGACCTGATCGGAGCCGGCCGCCACATTGTCTATGTAGCTGTTGTCCGGGTTGGTGATCCAGAAAGACGCCACCGTGTTGTCCGAAGGCAGCAGGGTGTTCCCGCTGTGGAAGCTGGCTTGCCTGGCTGCCGCAGGGTTAGCGAACCGGGAGGCTATCTCCCCGTTGGCGGCGAGATTGGTGGGCACGCAGTCCAGTGTCGGATGACACTTGGTCTGGATGGCCAGGTTCCCGATGAACTCGTTCCCCTTCTCGATCCCGTCTTCCATGAAGAAGCAGTGGCCCACGGTATTGTAGGTCACGTTGTTCTCGATCTTCAGATTGTCGGTCCCGTGCACCGTCACGCAGCGGCTGTAGGTGTCGTGGATCGCCGCGTTCTTGATGTAACTGCCCGCGCCGTCGCCCAGGATGTGGAAGTGCATCGGGTATCGGGCGAGAACCAGGTGCTGGCCCATGCGGTGGAGTTCCACCCCGTCGACATGGACCTTCGATCCGGCCATCGCCATGATGTGGCCGCCGAACCAGGTCTCCTCCGCATCCTCGGATGCCTGGATGCGGATATTGCGCGTCAGCAGGGCGACTTCGCCGCGCTCGTCGACGCCGAAGGTGATCTCGCCATAGTGCATGTATTCGAGCGGCTCGGCGAAGCCGATCGTGTTGCCGTTGACGCGGGTGATCGTCCGGCGTTCGGCCTGGCGCGGATTGAAGTCGGTCGAAGCGAGCACGATCTCGTCGCCCGCGCGCCATTCGGACGCGTCGAGCACCTCGATGCTGGTGGCGCCAGCCGCTGCCGTGCTCGACAGCTTGGTCCACGTATGCTCGCGGTCGCCGTGCAGGTTCAGCGTGCCGCCCATCAGCATGATCCCGCGGTCGCCCATGGTGTTCACGTCTTCGCCGGGCACGGTATCGGTCAGCGTGATCGTGGCGTTGTGCCGGAACGGGCGGGCCTCGGTGCCGATCTGCACCTCGCCGCCGGAGACGTAGATCCAGTCGGTGACGAGATCGAGATCGCGCTCGTCGGCGAAGGTCAGCTTGCCCTGCACGGTCACGCTGCGCAGCGCCGGGGGGCTGACGTCGAGCACCATCTCGGTCCCGCGCGGAATAGTCACTTCCTCGCCGGGCGCAGGTACTTTGCCCGAGGGCCATGCCGAGGCATCCGACCACTTCACGGTCCGCGTAATCGCGCTCGGGGCGGCCGGCGCGGCCGCGTCCATCGCCATGTCGGCGTGATCCTCGTGACCCTGCGCGGCGGCGCCGGCGCTCATGGCGAGCAGCAGGGAGGCGGGAACGAGGCCAGTGCAGATGAACAGGCGAAAGCGTTTACGCATGACCGGATTTTCCCTCTCCGGGGGCGATGGGCCCCTCTTATATTTCTGGTTTGCGGAGGATTATGAAACGGGTGATTTGCTTTGCCAAGCGGCCGAGCGGCAAAAGGCGGAAGAAGTCCCGATGGTTTCTGCCTGGGGTTGAACTCGTACACCTCCGACGTGGCGCGCAGAACGGTCAGGCTTACCGGCGCAGTCTTTGTCGCATTTGCTGCGAAGCTTGCCTTTTCCAGGCAAATGCCCGCCACCGGGTCGTTAGCGGACTTCGGCCTTCAGGCATTCACATCCGCATAGTGCCTCGGCGGCGGCACGCCTTCCATCTTCTCGCTCAGCAGCGGGCGGAAGCTCGGGCGGCTCTTCATTACCCGGTACCAGGCGTGGGCGCCGTCGTGCCCGGCCCAGTCGATGCCGCCGAGATAGTCGGCTACGGAGATCTGCGCTGCCGCCGCGAAATCGGCCAGGCTGAGCTGCGCGCCCGCCAGCCAGCGGCGGTTGTCCACCAGCCAGTCGATATAATCGAGATGCTCGTGCGCCAGCCGCATCGCCGTGCGCAGCGCTTTCGAATCGGGCGGCTGGCGCAGGACCACGCGCTTCTTCATCTTCTCGTGCAGCAGCGGGTGGGTGACGTCGGCAAAGAAGTTCTCGTCGAACAGCGCGGTCAGGCGGCGGATTTCCGCCCGGCCGGCGGCAGTGCCGAGGATCAGCGGATTCTTGTCGATCGTCTCTTCGAAATACTCGCAGATCGCCTGGCTGTCGGCCAGCGTGAGCTTCTTCTCCTCCAGCCGCAGCACTGGCGTACGCCCGGCGGGGTTATAGGCGTAGAAGGCGTCGCTGGCGTCCCACGGGTATTCGCGCCGCAGGTCGAAGCCCACGCCCTTCTCGCTCAAGGCGAGGCGGACCTTGCGGCTGAACGGACAGAGCGGGAAGAAATAGAGTTGCCACATGCAGCGCCTGCTCATGCCGCAAGCGCCGGCGCGCGTCTACCGGGCGCAAGGCGGCGTGCGCCTCAATAGCCGTAGGGGTCGTAGTCTCCGGGCGGCGGATAGGCGATCCGGTCGCCGAGAGCGCGCCAATAGGGCATCATGTCCTCGATGGCGGCGGCCAGCCCGGCCATCGCGCCCATCATCTGCGGCAGGCGGGCGGCGAATTCGCGCGGAGCGTCGGCCGTCTCCGGATCGACCAGATCGCCAACCCGCAAGTCCGGGTCGACATAGTCGGGATCGTAGCCTTCGATCTGCGCGATCGCGCGGGCAAGCGGCGCCACCGGCATGGCGAACACGCCCTCGCTCATAGCGGCGGCCGCGCCGGCAAGCTGCGCCTGCCGCACTGGATCGGACAGCTCGTCCGCCACGCGCCCGGCATCGCTTTCGGGGGAGGCGAGGGCTGGCGTTGCAAGGCACGCGCCGGCGGCGGCGAGGGCGGTGAACATCGAACGCATCGGACTGTCTCCTGAACAGAACGGTCGGGCGCGCTATAGCGCTTTCCCGCTGACCCCAGCCTGAACCTAGAGACCGGCGGCCTCCAGCGCATCGAGGCACGGCGGCATCGTCATCGCCAGCGCGTCGTCTTTGGACAGCGCGCGCGCTTCGCGTCCGAGGGCATCGGCGATGCCGTCGCGGTCCAACGCGGCTTCGTCCATCACCCTGGCCGCCGCGCGCACGAAGAACTCGCCGCCGCGTTCCTTGAGCGGAGGCCACGCAAGCGCTTCGGGATCGCCCGCGTCCTGCCGCGCCACGACGATCGCGAAAGCGGCCGAGCAGCGCAGCAGCATCCGATGCTCCAGCGAAAGCGGGGCCTCCTGCTGGGCCGAGACGGGAAAGGCGAGCAACGCGGCGAGCGCGGCGGAGGTCATGAATCGAAGCATTCCCGCCCCTTACGCCCGCCAGCCTGAACCGCAGCCGTCAGCCGAGCGAATTCGCCTTGCGCCGTGTTTCCTCGAATCTCTCCCGCCGCATCTTCTCGAACGCCACGCGCTGGTCGTAGCCGGCGTCCTGCGGATAGTCGCGGTAATCGGCCAGGATCTCGTCGAACAGCTCGCGCAATTCGTCCCGGTGATCGGGGTGGGTGAAGATGTTGGCCCGGTTTTCGCGCACCCCTTCCAGTATCCGCGCGCCGATCACATCCGGCTCCATCCCGAATTCGTGAACGCCGGCCAGCCGCTCCACGGCGGCCGTGTCGACCGGCTTCATGTCGCCCTTCAGCGCATCGGGCCGCACGTCGTCGCTGGCGTAGATCACGCTTTTCACCAGTCCCGGATGCACCACCGAGACGCCGATGCCGTACTGGTGCATCGAATGGCGCAGCGAATAGCTGAGCCCGCGCACCGCGAACTTGGCGGTGTTGTAGATGCCCGGCGCGCCGCCGGCGATGAAACTCGCCATGCTGGCGGTGTTGGCGATGTGGCCGCCTTTCACTCCGCCCGATTGCGCGCGCGCCTTCATCCGCGGGGCGAACGTCTGCACGCCGTTGATGACCCCGTGCAGGTTGACGCCCAGCACCCAGTCCCAATCGTCGTAGGACGAATCCTCGATCGTCTGGAAAAGGTTGATGCCGGCATTGTTGAACAGCAAGCTGACCGGCCCGAACTCCGCCTCCACCCGGTCCGCCGCCGCCGCGAACCCGGCGCGGTCCATCACATCGAGCCGGACGCCCATGACCTCTCTGTTGTCGAGCGTCGCCAGCGCCGCGTCGATCGCATCCTGGCGGATGTCGGCGATGGCGACTTTCGCACCTTCGCCCAGCAGGTTGCGGACGATGCCGATGCCCACGCCATTGGCGCCGCCGGTAACGAAGGCCGTGCGGCCGGCGAAATCAGTCATGCCATTCCCCTCTCGCTTGCGGGAGGGGCCGGGGGTGGGCCTGTCTCCCGCGAAGCTGCACTGCTCTCTTGCCGGGGCGAACACTGGCCCACCCCCTTGAGTACGGACCCTAATCCCTCCCGCAAGCGGGAGGGGGACTTATTGCGCGTCCATCGCCAGCACCGGGTTTTCCGGGCCGCTTTCCCGCCCTTGCAGGAACTCGTTGTAGATCTTGCGCCGTTTGAACAGCCAGCGCCCGTCCACCCGCGCCAGTTCGTCTTCGTATGTGCCGAAGCTTTCGGCCTTGAGCGCGCCGTCGGGGCCGCCGTTGGTCATTTCCCACCACAGCCCGGTGTTCCATGCCCGGTCGCCCTCGATGCGAATCGCCTTGTGCTGGACCAGGTGGCGCAACGTCGCCGGGTTGCCGTGGCAGTCGACGAAGATGCGCGCGATGGCTTCCTTGAACACGCGCGCCTCGGCCCGGATCGCCTCGCGCCCTTCGCTCACGCCGCCGGCATAGTCGAGCACGCCGTCCTCGGCGAAGCACTCGGCGTAGGCGTCGGCGTCGAGGTAATCCATGGCGAAGAGATAGCGCGCCATCAGGTCCCCGATCTCCGCGCGGTCGCGGGCGTAGCCGCTCATGCGCCGGCGGCCGCCGCGTCGAGCGTGCGGACCGGATTTTCCGAACCGCTTTCCCGGCCCGGCAGGAACTCGTTCATGATCCGCCGTTCGCTGAACAGCCAGCGGCCGTTCTGCTTCACCAGCTTGTCCTCGTAAATTCCGAACGTGCCCATCTTCAGGCTCTTGCCCGGCCCGTCGTTGGCCATCTCGAACCACTGCGCGCGGGTCCAGGCGCGGTCGCCCTCGATGCGGATCGCGGTGTGCGCCAGCACATGGCGCAGCACCGCGGGATTGCCGTCCTCGTCCTTGTAGTGCTCGCCGATACGGACCTTGAAGCCCTTCACCGTCTCGAGGATATTGGCCTTGCCGCGCACCCGGCCGCGCGCGAATTCGAACTCGGCGTCGTCGGTGAACATGGCGATGAAGCTGTCCATGTCGTTGTAATCCAGCGCGAAGAGGTAACGCGCCATCAGATCCTCGATCTCCGCGCGGTCGCGGGCGTAGCTGTCGGAATAGTCCTGCGAATTCATGTCGTGCTTCTCTCCTCGGGGGGTGCGAACCCGTCTTAGCGCGAACCGCCGCTCGCGCGACAGACCGCGACAAATTTTGCGTTTCTTCTTTTCCCTTTCACCTCCTAGGGTCAGGACCCATTAAATGCACGCCCGAGGTTTGAAGCGATTTTGTTCAGGGCGAGGAGGCAGGGCGCAGGAATATGTCGATATTTCAAGTCCTGCCGACGCTGGCCTGGGCAAAATCGGTCAAATCCCGCAGGGACGCCGAAATGGCTTCGATCTCGTGTCCGGACGGCCTTGCAGGTAGCGATGCTACCCGC
>JBIQKC010000075.1:0-4473 GCA_044506885.1 Sphingomonadales bacterium | reverse complement strand
GCCCGCGAATGGTCCCAATGTTCGCAGTGGCCATGGCGGCTGTCACGACGCTGTGTCCACCAGCGCCTCGAGCTGCGCCGGGAAGCTCTCGCGCGCGGCCGCCTGGGGATCGGCGGCGCCGTCCTGGCGCAGCTCCCACGGGGCGGCGAAGCGGCGCGGGTCGAGCCGGGTGAGCAGCCACATCAGCAGCCGGTCGCTCGGCAGGCGCTTCTCGGCGACCAGCTCGCCTTCGTGCCAGACCTGCTCGGTGCGGCCGTTGATCGCCCGGTCGAAGGCGATCGCCGAGAGGCGCCCGACGGCGAGCTGGTCCGCCGTGTCCCACGCCGCGGCGAAGGCGGGCGAGCGGGCGCGGAGGCGGTAGGCCGAGCGCGCGCTGAGCCGCGCGCTGGCGGCGGCGAGATGGACCGAGCCGGTCTCGGCGAGGTTCTCGAGGAACAGCCGCTGCCGCTCGGCGCTCCACCCGGCGAGGCGCTTGCGGCTGTCCGGAAGCTCGACGCCGTCGAACGGCATGGCCGCGACGGGCTCGGCCTCGGGGTCGGGCTCGGCGGGTGGCAGCAGGTCGGTCGGCCAGACCTCGGCGCGTTCGGCCCTGGGGACCAGCGACAGGCTCGGCCCGCCCTCTTCGTCGGCGGCTTTGGCGACCGCACCGACCTTGTCGGTGGCGGCGCGCCAGGTGTCGAATTCCTCGAGCGTCAATTCGCGGGCTTCGCGCCTTGCCATGTTGCCTTGCTCCTTTCCGAGTCGCACGCCGCGAGCGGAGCAAACGAAATCCTACATTAGAAGTTCTTTTTTTGTTCCGGGTCAGTTTCCGGCGAGATGCTGGCGAAACCAGTCGGCCAGCTCGTCCTCGGACAGCTCGCCTGCGGCGAGAGCCTGGATCGCGACGACCAGCTCGGCGTCCGATGCAGCGAGGAGGAAGCCGTTGAGCGCGAGGAAGGTTTCCGCGACGACCGCCGCGGTGCGCTTGTTGCCGTCGACGAAAGGGTGGTTGCGGGCGAGGCCGAAGGCGTAGGCGGCGGCGAGGGCCGCTGCGTCCGGCTGCTCGTACAGCGCGAGGTTGCGCGGGCGGGCCACCGCGCTTTCGAGCGATCCGGCATCGCGGACTCCCTCCCCTCCGCCATGCTCGGCGAGTTGCTCGGCGTGCGCAGCGAGCGCCACTTCGGTGGCAACCCAGATCCAGCCTTGCGTCATGGCTCCCTCCCCCTGGAGGGGGAGGGTAGGGTGGGGGTGCTCGACGCCGGCGCCGACGCGCGGCCTGGCGGCCACGCTCCCCCACCCCTCGATCCCCTCCCCGGCGGGGAGGGGAGGACAGGCCCGGTCATTACTTCGCCAGTTCGCGCAGCGCTCGCCTGCGCCGGGCCATGACCTCGCGGGCGACCGCCATCTGGGCCTCGAAGTCCGGCTCCTCGACCGACAGCTCGATCCCGCGCGGGGTGGTGACGACCGACAGCGTCTCGCCGACTTCGGCGCCGAGCTGGGCGAGCACCTCCTTGGGGAGGATGATGCCGGCGGAGTTGCCGATCCGGGTGATCTTGAGCGTGCTGTTCATACGGGTGTTATAACGGACGTGGAGGTGCGCCGCAAGGCGGCCGAATGGCATGTGCCGTCGTCGTCATCCGGGTGAAGCGCCAGGAGTTCACACGCGAAGGCGCGGAGGCGCGAAGGCGCCAAGAGCTTGCGGCCGCGGCGAAGCCGCTTTCCGTCCGCAGACCTGGCGTTTGGCGGAACCTTGCGGATCGAGAGCGGCTTCGCCGCGAGCACGCCGGTTTCGGGTCTTCGCGTGAGTCCTTTTCCCGCCTGCCGCCATCCCGCCGGCGAGACGCGGTGCTCAGTCGATGATCTCGGGCCCGCCCTCGGCTTCCATCCGCGCGAGCGCGGCTTTCATTTCGGCGAGGCGCTCGGGCGGGTGCGGCTCCCAGGTCTCGACCTCGCCGACCACGCGCAGCGGCTCGCGCGAGCGGTAGGACTGGGTCGGGTTGCCGGGGAAGCGCTTGTCGGTGAGGTTGAGATCGTCCTCGAACGCGCCGGTCGGCTCGACGATGTAGATGCGCTCGCGGCCCTCGCCTTTGGCCAGCTCGCAACCCCAGATCGCCGCGTCGAGCGTGCCGGAGAAGTAGATCCACGACAGCTTGCGGTCGGCGTAGTTGGACGCGTGGCCGGGCGCGAGCAGGTCGCCCGGCGCGAGGTCGGCGCGGGTGCCGTGGTAGAAGGGGCCAGTGGCGGCAGAGGCGTAGGTCATTGGTTGGTTCGAACTTATCTTTCACGAACGCTAGGGGTATCAACCCCAGCATGATGAAAAGGCTTGCTCAACGTGCGCGGGGATTTCGAACAACCTTAGCCTTCCGCTACATGCCTAAGGTCGCGGAGCTTGCTGTATGGGCGGCATCTGCCAAGGCGATGTCAAAGCTTCGGCCCGTCGCGCCGGTAAAGCTTCTCTTGGATAGCACCATCCACGCGCATGCAATTACCCACGAGGATGCGTGGATCGACACCGGGGAGGTACTTTGGGGTGGCGTCCACCCGATCCAAACCGGATATGCGGCCCGTATCCCGATCCACTCCACCGACAACGAGACGCGTGAATACCGCGACATTTGCCGACTGACGGTCCTTGCCACGCTTGCGCGAAAGGGCATCTTCCAATTCTTCACGTCCGCGGAATTGATGGCTGAAAGAACCCGTCATCCGCCAGCGCGCTTTCAAACCACCGGTTATTCCGACTTCAGCTTGCTGGACGGACTCAAGATTGAGAGTTTGGATGGTTGGAACTTCGACAGTTTCACCACCGGAGGAGCCACTGTCTCCAACCTGCGAGACGTTCAACGGAAACGTCTAAAAGCAAGTAGCGATACGCTCTATGAGGCGATCCTTCGGGTGCTCGGCAGCGAAGTCCACAGCCAGGACGCTTGGCACATCAGAACCGCCCAGATGCATGGGATGTACGCGCTTCTCACCATGGATTACTCATTGGTGCGCCTAACCGATGCTCAGCGAAAAAAGCTCAGTCAGATTGGAGTTACGACTCGCATCGTGACGCCCGCACAGCTTGGCGAAGAGTTCGGACTCGGTTCCGTTCCGCCTCATCTATTTAGCTACACTGACGCCTCATTCCCCGTTCGGTCCGATCTGCATATGCCGAACGAACGTCGCAGACGAACTGGCCGACAACGAATTGACTAACTTAGCTCACAACATCATATTCACAGAAAATGCGGATGTTTACCGATCATGCCAGAAGCGCAGACTTGTTGAATAGCGTCGACTCTAAAACACAAACCAAGTGCAGCCTCATTTTCCCGGGTGGGCACTCGTCCGCTATAGATTCCTACGAATTCAAGGCGATTTTCGCCCAAGGCGACGTCATATCTTTGAAAAAAATCTGGCGCGTCAGGGTTCACCGCTTTGTATGGGTCCGTCATGTCCCAGTTACCTATGTAGTTCGCGAAGACGGGCGAGCCCGACATTCCGGATCGAGTAAGGGCATCAATGAAAAAAGCAGGAAGTGTGCGGCCTCCCGACGGTCCTCCCGTCTCATTGAGTGAGCCCCCTATAGTCACGTCATAAAATGGCTCAGAAGCGATATAGCCAGCTTTCCAAATCGGCCAGCCGATATGAACTGACAAGTTATGAGGATATCCGACAATAAATACGGTGCAGCCCGGACGGACCGGAATACGAATACTGTGAATCAGATTGACCGGCGCATGCAAGTTTGAAGGTGTAGTCGTCGGAAGGTCGAACGGGATGGCAACAAGGTCACACTCCTGTCCTAAGCTTGGATGTTCCAGCCACAGAGGTTGGCCGGAATTTCTCGAGTATAATTCGACGTTATGAGCCTTCATCGTAAAGCCGCCGGTGTCGTCGACGACGGTCGCTAGGCGAGCCTTCAGGAATGTAGGCGGTCTCCCTCTCAGACTCTCTCCCGAGTATGGGTCTTTGCCCGAAACGTTGTGCCAATTGGTAACGAGAAACCTTCGACCTTCATCCTCGAAGAAGAAGGCCGAGCCGGTGCTTATCGTACCCTGCTCGTCGCAGAGGAGGATTTGGCAAGGAGCTTGAGACTCCCTAGCCCGAACACCTGCTCCTGGCATGGTCTAATCCGCCGGTAAGTAGATTTCGGCGCCCTTCTCCCGGAACCGCTCCCTCATTTCAGCCATCCCGGCTTCCATCTTCGCTGAAGTTTCAGTGGACAGGTCGGCCTCTACGAACGTCTCGACTCCGGAATTCTGCTTCGCCGCAAATTCCCGCACTTCCTGGGTGATCTTCATCGAGCAGAACTTCGGCCCGCACATCGAGCAGAAATGCGCGGTCTTGGCGCCTTCCGCCGGCAAGGTCTGGTCGTGGTACTGCTCCGCCGTGTCGGGGTCGAGGCTGAGGTTGAACTGGTCGCGCCAGCGGAATTCGAAGCGGGCCTTGGAGAGCGCGTCGTCGCGGACCTTGGCGGCGGGGTGGCCCTTGGCGAGGTCGGCGGCG
>JBIQKC010000074.1:0-4637 GCA_044506885.1 Sphingomonadales bacterium | reverse complement strand
TCACGCCCGGCGGCCCGCTCGTGGACAAGGTGCGCTTCTGGTTCGGCTCGACCAATTATTTCCACAAGGAGATCGAGGACGACGCGGGCGTTCCCGAGGTGCACGCGGTCTTCAAGAATCGTGAGAAGGAAGCGCGCGTCGAGATCCAGCGCCAAAGCAACGTGAGCGCTTGGGGCGAGCATAGCGGCGCGTTCGGCGTCCAGCTTGGATTGCAGAATGTGAGCACCGGCGCCCACGCCGAGGAACTGCTCGCGCCCGCGGAAAGCCGGCGTGTCGCAGGCTATGTCTTTGAGGAATTGAAGATCGCCGGCGGCCGCCGCGTGCAGGTGGCCGGCCGCGTCGAGCATGTGAAGGCCGACGGCACGGCCGCGTTCTTCCCGAACGGCGATCCGCAGAACGGCTTCATCTGGACGGGCCCCGCCGACGATCCGGTGGAGTTCGCTTCGGCGCCGAGCTTCACGCCGATGAGCGCCAGCATCGGCTTCCTGCAGGATCTGCCGAACGGCGTCGTCGCAAGCCTCACGCTCCAGCATGTCGAGCGCTCGCCCGAGATCACCGAGCTGTTCTCGAAAGGCGCGCACCACGCTTCACATACCTTCGAGATCGGCAACCCCAACCTGAAGATCGAGCGCGCGCAGTCGGTCGAGTTCGGCCTGAAGAAGGCGCAGGGACCGCTGCGCTTCGACGCCACCGCCTATTATACGCGCTACCGCAACTTCATCTACCGGCACGACACCGGCGTCGAGTGCGACGAGGACTTCGACTCCTGCGGCACCGGCACGGAGCTGCACCAGATCTTCTACGCGCAGCGCGCGGCGCGCTTCTTCGGCGCCGAGGTGGCGGCGCAGCTTGATGTGGCGCCGCTCGCCGGCGGCTGGTGGGGCATCGACGGCCAGTACGATTTCGTGAACGCGAAGTTCAACGACGGCACTTACGTCCCGCGCATCCCGCCGCACCGCCTCGGCGGCGGCCTGTTCTGGCGCAACGACAACTGGTTCGCGCGCGTCTCGCTCCTGCATGCCTTCACGCAGGACCGCGTCTCGGGCGAGGAGACGCCGACCGACGGCTACAACCTCCTGCGCGCCGAGCTGAGCTACCGCCACGACCTGCCCGACGGCCGCAGCGTCACGCTCGGCGTCACCGCCGACAACCTGCTCGACGAACGCATCCGCAATCACGCCGCCTTCAACAAGGACGACGTGCTGCTGCCGGCCCGCAACATCCGCGGCTTCGCGAAGGTGAGATTCTAGGTCCGTCGTCCCGACCGTATCCGCTCATTCCCGCGTAAGCGGGAATCCAGATAATTCTGGGTCCCCGCTTTCGCGGGGACGAGCGGCCTACTTGATCCCGTGCCGCGCCAGCACTTCGCGCACGGCTTGCACCAGTTCGCCCTCCGGCACCGAGAACTGCGCCGGGCGGCCCTTGCGCCATTCTTCGTTGGAGGCGATGTCCTCGGCGGCTTTGGCGCCGAGGATCAGGTCCTTGATCTGCACTTCGCCCTTTGCCTTCTCGTCGCCGCCCTGGATGACGGCGCAAGGGCTGTTGCGGCGGTCGGCGTATTTGAGCTGGTTGCCGAAGTTCTTCGGGTTGCCGAGATAGAGTTCGGCGCGGATGCCCGCGTCGCGCAGCGCCTTCACCATCTTCTGGTAGTCGGCGATGCGGTCGCGGTCGAAGATCGTCACAACCACGGGGCCGGCCTGCGCTTGCTCGTCGATCTTGCCGAGGTGCTTGAGCGCGGCGAGCAGCCGCGACACGCCGATGGAGAATCCCGTCGCCGGCACCGGCTCGCCGCGGAAGCGCGCCACCAGCCCGTCATACCGCCCGCCGCCCGCGACCGAGCCGAAGCGCACCGGATTGCCCTTCTCGTCCTTCACCTCGAAGATGAGTTCGGCCTCGTAAACGGGGCCGGTGTAATATTCGAGACCACGAATTACTGACGGGGCAATACTAATGCGAAGAGTTCGATATCCGACCGCTTCTGCAATTGAAGAAATCTCCTCAAGCTCGTCAAGTCCGGTTTGATAAAGTTGAGAGTGGGGGAACCATCCGCGAAATTTTTTAATCGTGGCCGCATTAGTAATTCCAAGACCCCGCCCCGCTGTAGTTTCGACCACAGCACAATCAAGATCGCGCCATTCGCTTAAAGATTTTTCTTCTGACGACACGTCAGCGGTCGCTAGAAGAAATATTTCGATCTCATCTATCTGGTTGGATGAAAGCTTTGCGCCCTTCGTGAAATCGCCCTTGCCCTCTTGGCCGCCATCCCATCGTCCTTCACCTAGAAGATCGCGAACCCCTTGGATTCCAAGTCGATCCAATTTGTCGATTGCTCGCTGCACTATTAGGCGCTGCTGAAGATCGTTTAGCCCCAACGATTCCATAATGCCGTCAAGAACTTTTCTGTTGTTGACTCTAACGACATAGCTGCCTCGTGGAATCCCGAGCGCCTCCAACGTATCCGCCGCGAGCATGCACATCTCGGCGTCGGCCGCGACGCTCGCAGAGCCCACCGTATCCGCGTCGAACTGCATGAACTGCCGGAAGCGGCCCGGCCCCGGCTTCTCGTTCCGGAACACCCAGCCGTGGCGGTACGAGCGATAGGGCAGCGCGAGGTGCTGGAAGTTCTCGGCGACGTAGCGCGCGAGCGGCGCGGTGAGGTCGTAGCGCAGCGACAGCCACTGCTCGTCGTCGTCCTGGAACGAAAACACGCCTTCGTTCGGCCGGTCCTGATCGGGCAGAAATTTGCCGAGCGCGTCGGTGTATTCGATCGCCGGCGTCTCGACGGCCTCGAAGCCGTAGCGCTCATAGACCGCGCGGATTTTCTCCAGCATCTCGCGCGTGGCGGCCAACTCCGCTGGCCCCCGATCCGCGAGCCCGCGCGGCAGCCGCGCTTTGATCTTGTTCGGCTTCTTTTTGTCGCTCATCGAATTCCACCGTCACCCCCGGGCTTGTCCCGGGGGTCCACGTCTTACAACGATTCAGGTCTTAAAGGCGTGGATGGCCGGGACAAGCCCGGCCATGACGAGCAAGTCAAGCGCCTCTATTCTCTGTCATCCCGGCCAAGCGCGAAGCGCGAGAGCCGGGATCTAGGACCACCGACGTTTGTGGTCCTGGATCCCGGGTCTGCGGCGCACCGCCATAGCGCGTCGAAAACGCGCGTGAACGCGCTTATGGCGCTGCGCCGCGCCCAGGATGACAGGTTCAGGACGCCCCGCGCCCCAGGCCCCACGCCTGAAGTTTGCGGTAGATCGTGGAGGGCGCGATTTCGAGCGCCAGCGCGGCCTTGTGCGTGTTGCCGCCGCAGGCCTTGAGCGCCGCCTCGATGATGCGCTGCTCCTGCCGCCAGAACGGGTCGATGGACGGGCTCTCAATCCGCGGCAGCGGCCCCGTGTCGCGCGCCGCCTCGTGAGCCGAGGAGAGCGCCAGCATGTCGGCGCGCACTTCCTCGCCGTCATGCAGCACCACCACGCGGCGGATCACGTTCTGCAATTCGCGCACATTGCCCGGCCAGGAATGCGCGGCGAGCGCGGCCTCGGCCTCGGGCGCAAACCCGACGAAACGGCGGCCTTCTTCCTCCGCGAAGGCGGAGAGGAACGCGCGCGCGAGCCGCACGATGTCCTCGCCGCGCTCGCGCAGCGCCGGCAGGTGCAGCGGCAGGACGTGCAGCCGGTAGAACAGGTCCTCGCGGAAGCGCCCCGCCTCGATCTCGCGCGCGGGCTCGCGGTTGGTGGCGCAGACGAAGCGCACATCGACGTTGCGCAGCCGCGTGTCGCCGACGCGGCGCACCGTGCCCGTCTGCGCGAAGCGCAGGAGCTTCGCCTGTAAGGCGAGGTCCATTTCGCAGATTTCGTCGAGGAACAGCGTCCCGCCATGCGCCAGCTCGGCGGCGCCCGACCGGTCCTCATGCGCGCCGGTGAAGGCGCCTCTCACATGGCCGAAGATTTCGCTTTCCATCAGTTCGCGCGGGATCGCGCTGCAATTCAATGCGATGAACGGTCCGCCCGCGCGCGGCGAGCAGGCATGCACGGCCTCCGCGCACACTTCCTTGCCGGTGCCGCTCTCGCCGGTGACGAACACCGGCGCCTTCGACGGCGCCACGCGTTCGATCTGCGAATAGAGCGAGAGCATCGTGGCTGAGTTGCCGATGAAATGGTGGAATTCTCTCGTATCCGCTCGTCCCCGCGAAAGCGGGGACCCAGCGCTGGATTCCCGCTTGCGCGGGAATGAGCGGAGAGAAGTCTGTTCCTCGATCTTCGCGAGCAACTTCCGCGCGACATCCGCCGCTTGGCAGGGCTTCACAACGAAGTCGTCCGCGCCTGCGCGCATCGCCTCGACGGCGTTCCGCACCGAGCCGTTGCGGCTGAGCGCAAGCACGGGTCCGTGGATGCCGATCTGTCGCAAGAGCGCGAGAAATTCAGCCGCATCGCCGCCATCGATCGAGACGGCCGCGGCCGCGATCGCCTCGCCGGAGAAATCCATGGCCTCCGCGGTGTTCGCCGCCTGATACGCGACGACGTCGCGGCCTTCGGCTGCGAACAGCGCCTCGGCCAGCGCCCGGCGCGTGGCCGGATCGTCTTCAATCACAAGAACGCGGACAGGCTCTTGCGAGCCTCGTTGACCTACCATGGCCGGGCGAC
>JBIQKC010000073.1:0-4679 GCA_044506885.1 Sphingomonadales bacterium | reverse complement strand
CTCACCGCAGGGCCGAGCAGGAGGTCCCGACGCAGGCCCCTCCCGCCGTTCGCATAGATCGTGCGCAGGCAATCCTGTGACGCCCAGGCAAGCGCCGGCCCCACCGTCCGCGCATCAAGGCTCAACAGTCCGGGCTCGCCGCCGGATAATCACCCATGCCCGCATCACATCCTCCCCGGAACGGGGAGGTATCGCGCTATTCCCGATCCTGGACTCAAGCCCTGACGTGGGACTCGCAATCGGCCATCGATCCGTTTACCATGTTCGGTAAGACTCGCTGGCGCCATGGCCGTTGTGGTCGGGGGCATCTTCGCGAGCTGGATACATAACGGGGGAAATCATGCGCGCATTGCATACCGGACTCGCCGCTTTGGGGCTGCTTGCCGTTTCGGCGCCCGCGTCCGCGGAAATCATCGGTGGCGTCGACTTCCCGCAGGGCGCCATCTCGTTCGCCGATGCGGTGGTGAGCTATACACCGGGCACTGGCGGTCTGACGAATCCTCACATGGGTCCGGCCAACGCTCTCGGTGTTCCCGATTATGTGTCCACTTCCGTCAATTGCTCGTCCCAGTTGACTTGTCCCTATGTCAGCTTGGGTTCTGGCGGATCCGTTGTGCTGCAATTCACGGACAACGTTCTGACCGGCAGCGATTCCGATGCGCTCGACCTGTGGATCTTCGAGATCGGCCCCGATGTCGAAGACACTTTCGTCTTCGTCAGCACCGACGGCCTGGATTGGCTGGATGTCGGGAAAGTGTTCGGCAGCAAATCGGGGATCGATCTCGACGCTTTCGGATATGACGCCAGTTGGGCCTTCTCCTACGTCAAGCTGATCGACGATGCGGCGGAAGGGGCCACCAGCGGCGTCACGGTTGGCGCCGATATCGACGCCGTCGGGGCGATCTCCACCCGGCGCGCCGATCCGCCCGTGGGCGCCGTGCCGGAACCGGCCACCTGGGCGTTGATGATGCTGGGCTTCGGCCTCATCGGCGGCGTCATGCGGACCGGCAGGCGCAGGGACGCGTCCGCACTGACGTGAAGCGGGCCGCGGCCCCGCCGCCTGCCCGCCCTCCGGCAAGTTGCTGCCGGAGTTGAGAGTTCGTTGATTGAGGAATCCCGTCCCTAAACCGGCTTCGTCCCCGCCGTCGTCGTGCGGTACATCTCGCGCCGGTAGCCGTCGTAGTCGTTGGGGCCGAGGTGCATCGCGGCGCGGTTGTCCCACATCGCCACCATGCCCACCTCCCACCGCAAGCGGCAGGTGAAGGCGGCCTGCGTGCTGTGCGCGACGAGGAAATCGACGATCGGCTTGGCTTCGGCCGTGGTCATGCCCTCGAAGCCCACCGTGTAGGTGTCGCAGATGTAGAGCGATTCCTCGCCCGTCTCCGGGTGGGTGCGCACCAGCGGGTGATAGCGGCCTTCCAGACCCTCGCGCCTCGTCTCCTCGTTCGAGAACTGGATCGCCGTGCCGAGCAGCGTCTGCTGCGTCAGGTAATTGTTGCGCGCCGACATGTGCACCCGCAGTCCGCGCAGCATGTCCCGGTAGGTCTTGCTGAGGTGCCGGAAGGCGAGCGCGCAATTGGCCCAGCTCGTATCGCCGCCGAACGGCGGAACTTCGACCGCGCGCAGCGTGGTGATCGCCGGCGGTTCTTCGAGGAACGGCGAATCGGTGTGCCAGCCGCCGCCGAACAGGCTCGGCACCCTGGTATCCGCCTCCTTGACGATCGGATGAACCTCGCGGTGCCCCGGCACCCCTTGCGTATAGGCGTCGACCGCGAAGGGGCCGAGCCGGGCGGCGAATTCCTCGTGCTCGGCATGGCTCAGGTGCTGGTCGCGCAGGAAGATCATCTTGTGGCGATAGAGCGCCTGCTTCAGCTCCTCGAACGCCGCATCCGACAGGTCGGGCAGCCGCACCCCTACCACTTCCGCGCCCATTGCGGCCGACAGCGGCTCGACCGCGATGTGGTCATGCGGCAGCGGATGGTTGTCGAAATCGCCCGACGGCGTAACGCGCACTTCCCACATGGCTTCTATCCTCTCGCCTGCCTCATACCCGCTCGTGTCGTGCGAAGTCGAGCGAAGTCGAGCCACACCGGCGCGGCGCGGATTTGGCGGGCGGCAGAGGTCAGGCCAGCTCGATCGTCGTCTTGGCGAAGCTGTCCGGCCCCCAGGCGTGGGCATAGGCCTCCTTCGCCTGTTCGAAGCCGAAGCGCGCGCCGATCAGCGGCGCGATGCCGTTGGCGTCGATCGCCGCATTCAGCCGCCGCGCCATCGCCGCCGAGCCGACGAAGATGCCGCGCAAGCTGCCGCCGGTCATCATCAGCGCGCGCGGGTTCGGCCCGCCTTCGGGCGAGAGCACGCCGATGAAGGCAACTTCGCCCTGCGTGCGCAGCGCCGCCATCGATTGCTCGGCCGTGCCCGCGCCGCCCACTTCGACCACCTTGTCGACGCCGCCCAGCGCCTGCCCGACATGCGCGCCCCATTCGGGCGTGGTCTTGTAGTTCAGCACATGCGCCGCGCCGAGTTCGCGGATACGGGCCAGCTTCTCGTCGCTGGAGGAGGTGGCGATCACTTCGCACCCGCCCGCGCGGGCCAGTTGCAGCGCCAGAATCGACACGCCGCCGCTGCCCAGCACCAGCACGCGCATGCCGGGGGTCAGCGCGCGCGGCCCTTCGTAGAGCGCGTTCCACGCCGTCACGCCGGCGCAGGGCAGGGTGGCGGCCTGCGCGAAGTCGAGGCTCTGCGCCATCGGCACGACGCCGCTTTCCGGCAGCACGACCAGCTCCGCCAGCATCCCCGGCGAGAACCCGTCGCCCAGCGCCGGGCCCAGGCGCGGCGGGCCTTCCTCCCAATGCATGAAGAACGATCCCTGCACCCGGTCGCCGGTCTTGAACCGCGTCACGCCCGCGCCCACGGCCACGACTTCGCCCGCGCCGTCGCTCAGCGGCACGGCGGGGGCCTTCAGCGCGCCGCCGAAATACTTTCCCGCCGCCACCGCGAAGTCGCGATAGTTGATCGAGCAGGCCCGCACCCGGATCAGCACTTCGCCGGGGCCCGGCTCCGGATCGGGCAGGGTTTCAAGATAGAGCTTGTCGAACCCGTCGGACCCGGCCGGCAACAACCATGCGCGCATTGTCTGTTCCTTCTTCCTCTATCTCTCCCCTTCAGGGGAGAGATACGAAGGCTTGCGAGCTTGCTCGCTAGCCGGAGTTGAGAGGGGGCTTACTTCCATTCCCCTCTCCCAACCCTCTCCCCTGGAAGCGCAGCTGTGCGCAGCACAACGGGAGAGGGCTTTACACCTCGATGCTCTCCAGCACCCCGCCGTCCACCGCCCAATCCTGGGCCGTCACATGGCTGGCCGCGTCGCTGAGCAGGAAGGCAGCGACTTCGGCCAGTTCCTCGGGCGATCCCATGCGTCGCTGCGGCACGCGCGCCTCGATTCGTCCCTGCTGTTCGGGCGGGATGCGGTCGAGCGCTTCGGTGCGGATGAAGCCGGGGATCACGCAGTTGCAGCGCACCCCGTGCGGGGCCATCTCCACCGCGATCGCCCGCACCAGCCCCAGCACGCCGTGCTTGCTGGCGACATAGGCCGGATTCATGCCCAGCCCGCGCTTGGAGCCCATGCTGCCGGTCACAAGAACCGCGCCTTTCCCCGCCTCGATCATCGGCGGCAGGACTTTCTGGATCGCCCAGAACACGCTCGTCAGGTTGACGCGGACGGTCTCCTCGAACACCGCCGGGTCGAACGCCACGGCGGGGGTGAAGCCGCCGGTCAGCCCGGCGTTGGCGAACAGCGCCTCGACGGGTCCGAAATGCGCCGCCGCTTCGTCCAGCGCGCGTTCGAGCTGGTCCTTGTGCCCGACATCGGCGGCAAACCCGGCCGCGTTCGCGCCGATCTCCGCCACTGCCGCGTCAAGCTGCTCCTTGCGCCGCGCGATCAGCGAAACGCGCGCGCCCCGGCTCGCCAGCAGCTTCGCGCTCACCAGCCCGATCCCGCTCGACGCCCCGGTGACGACGATGTGCTTGCCGGCGAAATCCATCCTCTTCCTCTCCCGCCCCTATCTCGTCATCCCCGCGAACGCGGGGACCCAGGGCGACGCAGCGCTATGCCTCGCTGGGTTCCCGCTTTCGCGGGAATGACGATGGATTGATAAGCGCTCACGCCAGCCCCAGCACCCTGGCCGCGTTGTCCTTCAGGATCAGCGGCATGACCTCGTCCTTGAAGCCCACTTCCTTCGCCGTGGCGATCCACTTGTCGGGGTGGATCAGCGGGAAGTCGCTGCCGAACAGCATCTTATGCTTCAATTGGGTGTTGGCGTACTGGATCACCTGCTTGGGGAAGTATTTCGGGCTCCACCCGCTCAGGTCGATGAACACGTTGGTCTTGTGCAGGGCCATGGAAAGGCTCTGGTCCACCCACGGCCAGCTCGGGTGGGCGAGGATGATCTTCATGTCGGGGAAATCGACCGCGACATCGTCGATCAGCATCGGCTCCCCGTATTTCAGCCGCATTCCGCCCCCGCCCGGCATCCCGGTGCCCATGCCCGAATGGCCGGTGTGGAAGATGGCGGGCAGCTTGTATTCGTTGATGACCTCGTAGATCGGGTACGCCATCCGGTCCGCCGGATGCGCGTTCTGCGCGATGCCGTGGAACTTGAAGCCCTTGACCCCGTGGTTCTCGA
>JBIQKC010000031.1:0-33517 GCA_044506885.1 Sphingomonadales bacterium | reverse complement strand
CAGTGGCACACTTTTACTCCGCCCTGCTGGCACAGAATCCGGCCGCCGTTGACACTCGCCAAGGTACTCGCCGGCGGGTTGCAGGTTCACCAGCAACGGCAACGCATGGCCGTGGGTTTGCCAATCGTCGAGCGACAGTTCCACGTCCAAGTGCCGAGCGAGAGCGGCCAGGTGGATCGGGGCGTTCGTTGAGCCGCCGATCGCCGAGTTGACTGCGATGGCGTTTAGAAAGCTGTCTCGGGTCACGATGTCGGAGGGCTTGAGATCTTCCGCGACCATTTTTACGATGCGTTTGCCGGTCAGATAGGCGACCTCTTGCCGGTCCCGATGGGGGGCGGGGATGGTGGCGCTGCCGGGAAGCATCATGCCGAGAGCTTCCGCCAGCGAATTCATCGTCGTGGCGGTTCCCATCGTGTTGCAATAGCCGGTCGACGGCGCGGAGCTGGCGACCAGTCTGATGAAGCCCTCGTGGTCGATCTCCCCCTTTGCGAGAAGTTCTCGCGCCTCCCAGACGATGGTGCCGGACCCCGTCCGCCGGCCTTTGTGCCAGCCGTTGAGCATCGGGCCTACCGACAGAGCGATCGAAGGAATGTTCACTGTCGCGGCCGCCATCAGGCACGCGGGCGTCGTCTTGTCGCAGCCAGTGGTGAGGACGATTCCGTCCAGTGGATAGCCGTAGATCAGTTCGACGAGACCCAGATAGGCAAGGTTACGATCGAGCCCGGCGGTTGGGCGCTTGCCCGTTTCCTGTATCGGGTGGACGGGGAATTCAAGCGCGATACCGCCCGCTTCGCGAATGCCTTCCCTGATCCGTTCCGCCAGAACGAGGTGATGACGATTGCATGGCGACAGATCGCTGCCGGTCTGAGCGATGCCGATGATCGGCTTTCCGCCGCGCAACTCCTCGAGACTGAGGCCGAAATTGAGATAGCGCTCGAGATAGAGCGCGGTCATGTCTACGTTGTCGGGGTTATCGAACCAGGCGCGGCTACGCAGCGTCCCGCGCCCTGCGAGGATATCGCTCACAAGATCGAAGCCGGCAACGCCGGACCTTCAGGAAACCTCCGAGACTTCATTCTGCGTGATCCCTCCTGCGCACGGAACATATTGACGCTCCGGCCAGACCCCAATACTCCGACAATATAACAACGCGCAAGGTGCCGGTCGCCTGCATTTCATGAGGGGTTCCGATGGCGACGCAACCGGATGCCGCGAGCGGCGGTGCCGCGAACAAGGCGGGAGCGATGAACTACAGGCCAGCGCTGGCGTTGCTGGCCTCGCTCTTCTTCATGTGGGGCTTCATCACGGTCATCAACAACACCCTGCTGCCGCACCTGCGGAGCGTGTTCGAGCTCAATTACACCCAGACAACGTTGATCGAGTCGGTCTGGTTCATCGCCTATGCGGTGGCCTCGATGCCGTCGGCTTTCCTGATCGAGCGCGTCGGCTACAAGAAGGCGATTATCATCGGGCTGGTGATCATGGCCGTGGGCGCGCTGGGTATGGTGCCCGCCGCGCGCATCCCATCATACGAGGTCACGCTCGTCGCATTATTCGTCGTCGCCTGCGGCATAGCCTTGCTGCAAGTCGCAGCCAACCCTTACGTCGCGGTCATCGGCCCGGCCGAGAGCTCGGAAAGCCGCTTGACGCTGGTGCAGGCGTTCAATTCGATGGGGACGTTTTTCGCGCCCTATTTCGGCGGCTACCTGATCCTCAGCCGCACCGTTTCAGGTACTTCGCTCGAAGGCACGGAGTTCACGCTCGAACAGCGCATGGCGGACGCGGAGGCGACGCAATTGCCTTACATTCTGGTCGCCATCGTGCTTGTCGTGATCGCGGTCATCATCGCCCGCGCGAAGTTGCCCACGCTCGGCGTGGAAACGCGCCGCGCCAATGCGGAAGAGCGCAAGAATCTTTCGCTGTGGAAGCACCGCAACCTTGTGTTCGGCGTGCCGGCGATCTTCATCTACCTGATCGCCGAGATCGGCGTGGCCAATCTGTTCATCAACTTCGTGATCCTGCCGGACATTGCCGGGATCACCCCGGTGCAGGCGGCGAACTACCTCGTGCTGCTGTGGGGCGGAATGATGGTCGGGCGCTTCGCCGGCAGCTACCTGATGCGTCGTTTCCCCGCGTCTCGTGTGCTGGCCGGCTTCGCCTTGTTCGCGACCGTGGTGATGGTCGGGGCTGCGACTCTGCACGGGCCGGTCGCGATGTGGTGCCTGATCCTTGTCGGTCTCGGCCACTCGATCATGTTCCCCGCGATCTTCGCAATGGGTATCAAGGGTCTCGGGCCGCTGACAGAGGAAGCTTCCGGCTTGCTCATCATGGCGATCGCCGGCGGCGCGCTGGTCGTGGTGCAGGGTTGGCTGGCGGACCTTTACGGACTGCAAAACAGCTTCTGGCTTACGGTCGCCTGCGAGATATATGTCCTTTGGTATGCGCTGTGGGGCTCGAAGCCGACCGAAGCCCCGCCGCCAGAGGAGTTCGTACCGGAACGAAAGTGAGAATGGATCGCGTCATCGGCGACTGGGGCGGCACGCGTCTGCGTTTGTGGCGCTTGAGTCGCGGCGAAGTGACTGGCCACCGCGAGGGGCCAGGGATCTTGGCGGCGACCGACCATGCCGAAGTCCTTGCAATGGCAATCGGGGACTGGCGCGCGAAACGCATCGTCTTGTGCGGTATGGCCGGAGTTCGCGGGGCCATGCGCGAAACGCCATACGTGCCTTGCCCCGCTTCAACTGCCCGGTGGGTGAGCGGGGCGGTCGAATTCGACGCTCCGAGCTTCGCTTTGCGCATCGCGGCGGGCATTTCGCGCCAGGACCGTCATGGCATGCCCGATGTGATGCGCGGCGAGGAAACACAGGTTTTCGGCGCGATGACGCTCGATCCGGCGCTGACGCACGGCGAGCATCTCGTCGTGCTTCCAGGAACCCACAGCAAGTGGGTTCGGCTGAAGGAAGGTCGGATTGCCGATTTTCGCACTTCATGACCGGAGAGCTGTTCGCACTGCTGGCCGGTTCGAGCCTGTTTGCTTCGGTCGCGACGGTCGACAGCGACGACGAAGCTGACGGCCGTGCGGCCGGTCTCGCCCGGGCCGACGTAGCAGTGGTGCTCTCGTCCGCGTTGTTCGAGGCGCGTACGGCGCAGCTTGTCTCCGGTCTATCCGACGGCTGGGGGCGCGGCTTCGTGTCAGGTATGCTCATCGGCGCGGAAGTTTCGGAGATGGCGCCGGGCGGCCAGGTGGTCGCGATCGGCGCCCCCGACCTCGCGGCGCGCTATGGCGAAGCGCTCGCGCGGCGCGGTGAGCAAGTCCGTCACATGGACGGAGACGCATGCGCGATAGCGGGATTGAGGCTGCTCGATGACGATTGACGAAGTGCTCGGCGAGGGCGCGCCGCCGGTGATCGCGATCTTGCGCGGGGTGGAACCCGGCGAAGTCGTGGGAATCGGCGAAGCGCTGGTCGAAGCCGGCATCCGTATTATCGAAGTGCCGCTCAATTCGCCTCAACCCTTCGCGTCGATCGCGGCCCTGCAGCGGGAATTCGGCGGCCGCGCACTGATCGGTGCCGGAACAGTGCTCGATGTCGATTCCGTCGACCGGCTTGTCGGTACCGGAGCGGGTCTGCTGGTCGCGCCGAACGTCGATCCGACGGTAATCGCGCGCGGCGTCGGGCTTGGCCTCGAAGTCGTTCCAGGCTTCTTCACACCGACGGAGGCTTTCGCCGCTCTCGAAGCGGGCGCGCGCAAGCTGAAGCTGTTCCCTGCTTTCGTCCGGGGTCCAGCCGTTGTCACCGCCTTGCGCGATGTGCTGCCATCGAATGCCGGTTTTTGGGCGGTTGGCGGCATCGATGCGGACAATGTCCGCCAATGGCTCGCCGCCGGGGCCGAAGGCGTTGCGCTGGGCGGGGCGCTCTACAAATCGGGACTCAACGCCGACGAGGTTCGCGGGCGGGCCGATCGGGTGCTGGCGGCCCTCACGCGGTGACGAAAAGTGCGCGACGAGGCCGCGCCGATCTGCGCCGCCTCTTGCAACCGGGAATGGCTCTCCGAAACGCTTATCGGTGTATCTTGCGAAGCAGTTCGCGGAGGGCTTTGATCTCCCCCGGGTCGAGATCGGCCGTCAGTGCGACATCGGCTCTCCGCACCAGCGGGCGGAGCCGTTCGAGCTCCCGCTCCCCGTGTGGCGTGGTATGGACTCCGCTCAGGCGTCGGTCGCCGGCCACCTTGCGGCGTTCGACGCAGTTGCGCTCTTCCCAGAAGTCCACCGCCAGCGTGGTCGCGGGGCGGGTCAGCGCCAGGGCGGCGGCCAACTGCGTCTGCTGCATCCCCGGATTGCGGCTGATGACCTCCAGTATCGAGAAACGGTGCGGCGTGACTCCCGGATCGAGTTCGCGCGAAAGCAGGCTGTGGCCGAGCACCCAGGCCAGTTTCATCGAAAAGCCGGTCAACTCGGTCAGGACGCCGTAGTCCACATCGCCTTGCGTGAAGGACGGTGTGCGGTGCCGAACCTCGAGCAACGGGTCCGGCTCTCTCGTCTGGCTGCTCATTGCAGGGTGATGCAGTCTCCCGGCGCGGCTGACAAGCCATCTAGTTATTGCCAATGAAAGTTATCGACGATAACAGAACCACGCAATGCCGGCTTGAGGGGAAACGGAATGGAATTCGGCGAGAAGCTCCGGGTCGTGAAGGGCCTCCGGGAAAAGCTTTTGACTGGCGGCACACTCATGAGCGGCGCACTTCTCTCGGTCCTTGGCGCGCCCGCGTCGGCGCAGGACGCCCTGACGGATACCGCGACGCCCTCTGTCGAAAGCTCTGCGGGCGAAGGCGACGTCATCATGGTCACCGCGCGCCGGCGCGAAGAGTCGCTTCAGGAAACGCCGATCGCGATCTCGGCCTTCAGCGCCGAGACGCTGGAGCGACGCCAGATCGTTCAGACGCAGGATCTCGAACGCATCACCCCGAGCTTGCAGTTCAAACCTGCGGGGCAGCTCTCGGGCAACAGCGCGGCGTCGGTCGTGTTCATCCGCGGCATCGGCCAGCTCGATCCGACGGCGGCGGTCGATCCCGGCGTTGGCGTCTATATCGATGAAGTATACGTCGGCCGTTCCGTCGGCGGCACGCTCGAATTTGGCGATATCGCCAGCGTCGAGGTTCTGCGCGGGCCGCAAGGCACTCTGTTCGGCCGCAATACCATCGGCGGCGCGATCCTCGTCCGGACTCGCGAGCCCGAAATCGGCGAGATCTCGGGTAGGGCGAGAGTGCGCGCCGGCAATTACGATCTGTTCGAAGGCTTTGCCGCGCTGAACCTTCCTATCGGGGATACCGCCGCGGCGCGCGTCTCCGGCGGATTCCGCAAGCGCGACGGATACGTAATTCGCGCGTTCGATGGTCTCGATCTCGGCGACGAAGACGTCGTGACTCTCAACGCGGCGCTTCGCTGGGAGCCGACCGCGGAGTTCGATATCTCGCTTCGCGCCGACTACACCAAGCGCGACGAGAACGGAGCGCCGTTCACGTTCGCCGGAATCAACGAGAATGCCCCGGTGCCCGCCATCGTCAGCGTGGCCGCGGGCTGCCCAGGCGCCACGATCCCGTTTGCCCCGCTCACACCCGGCGATCCGCGTTTCGGCGCGCCCAACGTTCCGATGATCGACGATGCGCGCTGCGCCAACGATTTCCAGGCGCGCGGCAACTTCGTGAATGGCGGCGCCGCCGACGTTCTCAGCACGTCGGAGGTCTGGGGTCTGTCGGGCACCGCGAGTTACGATGTGAGCGACAGCCTCACCTTCAAGAGTATCACCGCCTACCGCTCGACCGAGTCGCGCGGCATTCGCGATGCAGACAACACGCCGTTCGTCATCATAACCACGGATGTCGGGGCTGAATCGACGCAGTTCAGCCAGGAACTGCAACTGCAGTACGATCGCGGCATCGTCAGCGGCATCGTCGGCGCTTACTATTTCGACGAGGACACAACGGAACGAGCCACCGTTCCGCTGGCCTTTCCGCCGTCGCCGCCCGTTATATCGTCGCTTCTCGCGGGCGGCCCCGGCACCCGCGATCTTCAGTTCTCCGATCTGGAAACGCGCTCGCTGGCGGCGTTCGGCGAACTTTCGGTCGAAGTGGCGAGCGGGCTCGAGCTTAGCGGCGGACTGCGCTACACAGAGGACCGGAAGACCTTCACGGGAACGGTGCTCAACCTCTTCCCGGAAACACTCCCCGATCCCGATCCGCTGCCGACAACGGCCATTCCGGAAGGAGGCCCGCTGTTCATCTACCACCGTCCCTTCCAGGATACCTTTTCGGCGCTCACCGGTTCGGCCAGCGTCCGATATGAATTCACGGATTGGCTGAACGGCTACGCGTCCTATTCGCGCAGCTTCAAATCGGGCGGATTCAACACTCGCTATAACGCGCCGCCCCCTGGGAACGTGCCCGCGCCGTTCCAGGAGGAAACGGTCGATTCCTACGAACTCGGCGCCAAGATGGACTTCGGCGATTTCAGTTTGAACATGGCTGCCTTCCGGGCGGATTACACCGACATCCAGTTGGTATTCCGCCAGGGCGTCGTGCCGCTTCTGTTCAACGCGGGCGAGGCGCGGATCAAGGGCTTTGAAGCGGAGGTCAGTTACCACCCGTTCGGCGGGCTGGTGCTCGACGCCGGGCTCAGCATCCTCGACGACGCAATCCTCTCGATCACGCCGGTTCCCGGCGCGACCGCGACCGTCGCGCCCGGCGACGAGTTGCCGCTCACCCCGTCCTTCCAGGGCAACTTCTCGGTGGGATACGAATTCCCGCTGGGCGATCGCTACACGCTCACGCCGCGCTTCGACGGCAGCTACACGTCGCGCGTCGTATTCATCACCGGCAGCGTGCCGCTGATCGAGCAGGAGGGCTACTTCGTGGGCAATGCCTCGGTCGAACTCGCGGTCGACGAACGGTGGAAGCTGACCGCAGGCGTAATCAACCTGTTCGATGAGGAATACCTTATTCAGGGTAATGCCTCCCTCGGCACCCTCGGCTATGCCGAGCGCATTTTCGCCAGGCCGCGGAACTGGTACGTTCAGGCGTCGATCGAGTTCTAGGTGGCTCGGCCAGTATCGGTCCGAGGAACGAATGAGAGAATGCCCATGAAGTTTACACGCATGAACCCGGTGACGGGAGACATCGCTTCGGAGTCCGAAGCGATGAAGGCGGCGGATATGTCCGCCGTTGCCGCGCGCGCCGCCGCCGCGTTCTCGGCCTGGTCGAAGCTGGGTCCCAATGCTCGTCGGGCCACGCTGATGAAAGCGGCGGCGGCGCTCGAAGCGCGCAAGGAGCAATTCGTCGATGCGATGATGGGGGAGATCGGCGCCACGGCCGGGTGGGCGATGTTCAACCTGGGGCTGGCGTCGAGCATGGTCCGCGAGGCGGCCTCGCTCACGACCCAGATTTCGGGCGAGGTGATCCCCTCCGACAAGCCCGGGACGCTGGCCATGGCCTTGCGCGAGCCCGTGGGCGTGATCCTCGGCATCGCGCCGTGGAACGCGCCGATCATCCTCGGCGTGCGTGCGATCGCGGTGCCTCTCGCGTGCGGCAACACGGTGATCCTCAAGGCGAGCGAGAACTGCCCGCGCACGCATTCGCTGATCGTCGAGGCCTTTGCCGAAGCGGGATTCCCCGACGGCGCGGTCAACATCGTGACCAATGCGCCCGAGGATGCCGGCGAGGTCGTCGGCGCGCTCGTCGACGCGCCCGAGGTGCGGCGGATCAACTTCACCGGTTCGACGAAAGTCGGCAAGATCATCGCCAAGCGCGCGGCCGAACATCTCAAGCCGGTGCTGCTCGAACTCGGCGGCAAGGCGCCGCTGGTGGTGCTCGAGGACGCGGATATCGACGAGGCGGTGAAGGCCGCCGCCTTCGGCGCGTTCATGAACCAGGGCCAGATATGCATGTCGACCGAGCGGATCATCGTGGTCGATGCCGTGGCGGAGGAATTCGCCGCCCGGTTCAGGGAAAAGGTCGGCGGCATGGCCGTGGGCGATCCGCGCGAAGGCAACACGCCGCTGGGCGCGGTGGTCGACCGGCGGACGGTCGAAAGCGTTTCCGCGCTCATCCAGGATGCGCTCGGAAAGGGCGCCGAACAATTGGTGGGTGGCGACGCCGACGGCGTGCTGATGCCCGCGCAGGTCATCGACAAGGTGACCCCCGAGATGAAGCTGTTCCGCGATGAGAGCTTCGGTCCGATCGTCGGCATCGCGCGCGCCCGCGACGAGGCCCATGCAATCGAACTGGCGAACGACACCGAATACGGCCTATCGGCCTCGGTTTTCACGCGCGACATCGCCAGGGGCCTCAAGATCGCGCGCGAGATCCAGTCCGGCATTTGCCACGTCAACGGCCCGACGGTGCACGACGAGGCGCAGATGCCGTTCGGCGGCATGAAGGCGTCGGGTTACGGCCGCTTCGGCGGGAAGGCCGGTATCGACGCATTCACGGAACTCCGCTGGATCACGGTCGAAACCGAGCCCGGTCACTACCCGATTTGAGCCTCGTTCGATGAAGACCCAGGTTTGCATCATCGGCGCGGGCCCCGCCGGCCTGCTGCTCGGCCATCTCCTGCGGGCCGAGGGCATCGAGTGCGTGGTGCTCGAACGGCGCACGCCCGACTACGTGCTCGGGCGCATCCGGGCGGGCGTGCTCGAGAGGATCACCGTCTCGTTGATGGAGCGGCTGGGGCTCGATGAGCGACTCAAGGCCGAAGGGCTGCCGCATGACGGTTTCAACCTCGCCGACGGCGAACGGCTGATCCGCATCGACATCGCCGAACTGACCGGCAAGCACGTGGTCGTCTACGGCCAGACCGAGCTGACCCGCGACCTGATGGACGCGCGCGAGGAGCGCGGGCTGGAGGTGATCTACGAGGCGGCGGATGTCGCATTGCACGATGTCGAAAGCGACGCACCGTTCGTGACGTTCACAAAGGACGGGGGCGAACAGCGTGTCGATTGCCGCATCATCGCCGGCTGCGACGGGTTCCACGGGCCGAGCCGCCGGACGATCCCGGCGGGCGTGGGGACGACATACGAGCGCGAGTACCCGTTCGGCTGGCTCGGCATCCTCGCCGACGTGCCGCCGTGCAACCACGAGCTGATCTACTCGCACCACGCGCGCGGCTTCGCGCTCGCCTCGATGCGCAGCGAAGCGCGCAGCCGCTATTACATCGACGTGCCGATTACCGAGGACATCGCCGACTGGCCCGACGATCGCGTGTGGGACGAACTGGCGACCCGGCTCCCCGGCGAAGCGGCGAGGCACATCGTGCGCGGCCCGGCGCTCGAAAAGAGCATCGCGCCGCTGCGCAGCTTCGTGTTCGCGCCGATGCGACACGGCTCGCTGCTGCTGTGCGGCGACGCCGCGCATATCGTGCCGCCGACCGGCGCCAAGGGCCTCAACCTCGCCGCGAGCGACGTGCACTACGCGGCCTATGCATTGACGGAATTCTTCAAGCGTGGCGATGCCGACGCTGTCGCCGGATATTCCGACAAGGCGCTCGCCCGGGTGTGGAAATCCGAACGCTTCTCGTGGTCGCTCACGCGGCTCATGCACCGCTTCCCCGAAGACGGGCCGTTCGAACGTGCAATGCAGGTCGCAGAACTGGACTACATCGCCAGCAGCCATGCGGCGCAGACGAGCATTGCGGAAAATTACGTGGGATTGCCGGTCTGATCGCCGGTGAAAGGGAGATTCACTATGAGTAGAACGCCGATCAAGGCGGTTATCTTTGCCGCGACGATGGCGCTCGGTGCCGCGCCGGCATGGTCGCAGGACGATCCGCAACCGCCGCGTCTCGAATTCGCGTTCGAGGAGATCGTCACGCTTGGACAGGCCATCCCGGTGGGCCAAACGTCGCTCGGCAGGCGCAACATAATTCCCATCACTGGCGGGACATTCGAGGGGCCAGGAATAAGGGGGACCGTCATGGCTGGCGGCTGGGACTGGCAGCTCACGCGCGCCGACGGGTGCACCGAAGTCGAAGCCGACTATATGATCCGGACAGACGACGGCGTCGTGATCAACGTCGTCAATGTCGGAGTATTGTGTCCACCGGTCGAAGGACAAACAGTTCCTGTTCGCACGCAGCCCAGGTTCGAGGCCCCGATCGGAAAGTACGATTGGCTCAATCGCGCCGCGTTCATCGGGACCTTGGAGCTGGCGACCGATGTCGAAGGTCCGGCCGTACGGATACGGTTTTACAAGGCCGTCTAACAAGCTCGTGGGGCGGGATGGCCAACTGACAAGCGATCCATCGGCTGAGGGCGTGATGACCTTGGGATAATTCCGACCTGGAAGCGCGCGTCGCGCTGACCGTTCCCGGGCGGCTGCCCGATGAGTATTCGGATGTCCGGATCCAATTGGTCTGAGCCCGAAGTTTCTACCACCTACGAGTAGAGCCTTGGGCCGTTTTGATGCCCTTCACTGGGCGTGATGGCAACAACCGTATCGGGGGCATGCCCCCGATACGGTTCGCCGGTTGATCCTGCCCCTATCTCTGCCGGGGTTCTGTTCCCGAGGCTCGAGTGGGGCCGGAAGTGGTTGTAGTCGTGCCGCCAGGCTTCCAGTTCCTTGCGGGCATGGGCGAGGCTGGTGAAGATCGTCTCGTTCAAGAACTCGTCCCTGAGGCGCGCATTGAAGCTCTCGATGAACCCGTTCTGGTAGGGCTTGCCCGGCGCGATGTAGTGCCACTCGACATTGCGCTCCTTGCTCCAGCGCAGGATCGCCATGCTGGTCAGTTCGGTGCCATTGTCGCTGACGATCGTGTGGGGCCGCGCCATGCGCTCGAACACCGCTGCATCGAGCTCTCGCCCGACCCGCGCACCGGAGATCGACGTGTCGGCGATCAAGCGCACGCACTCCCGGCTGTAGTCATCGACCACCGCGAAGATCCGGAACCGCCGCCCGCAGGCGAAGGCATCCGACACGAAGTCGAGGCTCCAACGCTGGTTCGGTCCCTGCGGGATCGTCATCGGCGCTCTTGTGCCCAAGGCCCGCTTGCGACCGCCACGGCGGCGCACCTGTAGCCGTTCCTCGCGGTAGAGCCGCCGGAACTTCTTGTGGTTCATTGCCCATCCTTCCCGGCACAACAGCCAGTGCAGACGCCGATAGCCGAAGCGCCGTCGCTGGCTGGCCAACTCACGCATGCGCTCGCGCGCCTTCGCATCGTCGGGCCGACGACTGACATAGCGCACCATGGTCCGATCCACGCCCAGCACCGCACAGGCACGACGCTGGCTCACCTCAAACACCTCCTGGAGATGAGCCACCGCCTGCCGTCTGGCACCGGGCGCTAAAACTTTTTTGCGCTGATCTCCTTGAGCATGGCGTTGTCGAGCATCGAATCCGCCAGCAGCTTCTTCAGCCGCTCATTCTCCTGCTCCAACTGGCGCAGCCGACGAGCATCGGACACTTCCAGCCCGCCATACTTCGACTTCCACTTGTAAAAGGTCGCTGAGCTGATCCCGTGACGGCGACATACATCCGCTGTCGCCATCCCAGCCTCCTGCTCCTTCAACACAGCGATGATCTGCTCCTCGCTGAACCTGCTCCGCTTCATCTCGTCCGCCTCCTTCGTAAGGGCCGGACTCTACTTATCAATGGAGGAAATCTAAGGGCTCAGACCATCAGTTGCGAAGTGTCCCGGCGAATTTGTACCTGTCCATCATCTACGTCCACGACCACTGTGTCGGGCGTCTCGTTGATCGCGAAGCCGGGAAGGTCCGCATCAACTCCTTCGAGTGTCCACCCTGCAAGATCTAGCAGCGTCGTCGGCTCCACCAGGTCAAGCTCGCCGAACTGCTCAAGGACAAGGCCGGGGACCGTGAAGCTCGCGCCCCGCTGCGAAGGAGTGGCCGCGGCCTGACGACGCTCGACATGCGCCGCAATGGCGGAGCGCGGATCTTCATCTCCCGCAAGTGGCGCCAGCACTTCCCCGATTTGGCTGAGGACCTCGTCGCTCGCCTCAGGATCAATTACAACCGACAGCCCGCCCCCCTCGCCGATGATGGTGATGGCATCGCGGAGGGGTTGCGGCATCGAAGCGAGGTCCGGCCGGGATTGCAGCGTGACCGGGGGGAGGGGGGAACGCAAAGGCATCGGCAGCACTGCCGCTGCCGCTTCGGAAGCCTGCTGAGCGATTATCTCATCGCGCGCGGTCCGCTCGTCGAAGCCCATCGCGATGAGGGTATCTCTGAGCTTGTTCGCCGCAGCGTGGAACCCGACGCCGGTCACGTGCGCATATGCAAGTCAGTGGCCGCCCGCACTTGTCGTGATTGCGCGCAGCCTCGCGGTCGCGCTCGAACGGGCTCGCGACTTTACGCGCAAGTTGCGTGAACGTCTGGATGCGATCGTGGATCGTGAGCGCATTGCCGCAAGCCGCGAAGCGCAGCTTGAAAAGGATCGTGCCGAACTGCGAGCGCAGCGCGCGGTCCACGAGGAAGCGGTTCGCGAGCTCGAGCAGAGTCGCTCGCAACTGCAAGTGGAGCAGGCGATCGCCGATAGGAATGCAACTGAGGCGGCTGCAGCACTCCGGTCCGCCCGGCAGGAAGCGGCGGCTGCCAAGGCGGCTTCTCACGACCAGTTCGTCTGGACGGCCGCGATGGAAGATCTCGAGGACCTTGCCGAGGATGTCATGATCACGCCAGCGGGCAAGCTAGATCTAAGTCTGGGCGTGGCTGAGACTTTCCATCCAGAGGCGTTGAGTTTCTTAAGGGACAAGCGGGCCCCCGAGTGGGTGCGGTCTCTGGTTGTCCAGCGACAGCAACTCGCCAAGGCGCTGCGGCAGGCTGACGAAAACGCGAACAAGACCGCATCTCTCGCCGAGCAGCTTGCCGAGATAGTGGCAAAAGCTGGCCCAGTTCTCACGCCGGAGCAGCAGTCCGTGAAGAACGGGGCGGCGCGAGCACTTCGGCAGTTTCAGGCGGAGGGGCGCGGCTTCTGAACGGTAGTCTGCCGGTAAAGCGCGAAGGTCGCTCTGCGACCCCCCGCTTGGTGCAGGCGATGCGATTGGCTCCAGGTCACGGTGCTCAAATCCGAGGGGAATCCGCTCGGCGAACGCCCCTGTGGAAATCCTGCTAGCCAAGGGCCCGAAACGCGCCTGTCGGCTTGAATATCGCGGCGTGCCGATTCACGATATCGACACCGATACCGCGACAGGGTGCCACGGCAGGGTGCCACGCGGTGTTGAATCGCAGGGAAACCTGAGGGTTTTCAGGTGCTTGAGGTCCAAGCGAAAACTGGCTGGGGCGGCAGGATTCGAACCTGCGCATGCCGGTACCAAAAACCGGTGCCTTACCGCTTGGCTACGCCCCAGTGCGCAGAGCGCGCCCTATAGCGGCTCGCGGGTAGGGCGCAAGGATGCGTCCTACCAGTACGGGACCGCGCCGTACGTGCCGTAGTAACCGTAGATCGTGTCGCCGTAGGTGCGGTAGTCGGGGCCGCCGAGAATGCGCACCTCGGCCGCGTCGTAGTGCGGCGCGCCCTTGAGCGCCGATTCGTCGAGCGGCACGACGAAGCCGGCTTGCCCGACGTCGTAGTCGAGCAGCGACCACGGCACCGGATGGAACTTTTCGCCGATGCCGAGGAAACCGCCGAACGACATGATCGCATAAAGCGCCCGGCCGCTTTCCTTCTCGATCGACAGGTCGTCGACATGGCCGAGCCGGTTGCCGGCCCTGTCGAACACCGGGGTGCCGACCACGCGGCTCGACATGATCAGCGGCTGTCCGAAATCGGCGGTCCGTTCGCGTGTCGTCTGGTCCATGGTATGGGCTCCTTTCTGCGGACAGAACGGTTACCCGACCAATGCATGCCGGCGCGATTGGCTCCGAATTTGTCTACACGTCGGCGCGTTTTCGCATCGGCTCGAACAGCGAGCGGTCCTCGACCGTGTCGAAATCGGCGGCGGAATGGCGTTCGGCGAGGGCCTGCGTGTTGACCAGCCGGCCGCGGATCGCGCCGGGGCGGGCGTCGATCGCCTTCACCCAGCGGCCGACGTTTTCGAACTCGTGCAGGCTGAGGAACCGGTCCGCGCCGTTGTAGGCCCCGTGGTAGAGGTTGCCGAGCCAGGTGTAGGCGGCGATGTCGGCGATCGAGTAGTCGCCGGCGAGGTATTCGGTCTTCGCCAGTTGCCTGTCGGCGACGTCGAACAGGCGCTTGGTCTCCATCGCGTAGCGGTCGATCGGATACTTGTAGCGTTCGGGCGCGTAGACGTAGAAATGGCCGAAGCCGCCGCCGATGAACGGCGCGCTGCCCATCTGCCACATCAGCCAGCTGAAGGTTTCCGCCCTTGCCGGATTGGTCTTCGGCAGCAGGTAGTCGAACTTCTCGGCCAGATGGACGAGGATGGCGCCGCTCTCGAATACGCGGAACGGCTCGGGGCCGGAGCGATCGACCAACGCGGGGATCTTCGAGTTGGGGTTGATGTCGACGAAGCCGGAACCGAACTGGTCGGCCTCGAAGATCTTGATGATCCACGCATCGTATTCCGCGCCCGAAAAACCCGCTTCCAGCAGTTCCTCGAACATGATCGTCGCCTTGACCCCATTCGGCGTGCCGAGCGAGTAGAGCTGGAACGGGTGCTCGCCCACCGGCAGCGCCTTCTCCTCGCGCGCGCCGGCGGTGGGCCGGTTGAGCCCGGCGAACTGGCCGCCGTTGGCCGGATCGTAGTCCCAGACTTCGGGCGGGGTGTAGACGTCGGACATGAAGGGCTCCTCGTGGCGGTATCGAACCTGTCGGAGATGGCGCGCCCGATGCGGAACCGCAAGCCGGCGATGGCCGTTCCTGCGCCTCGATGGCTGCCAAATCGCCCACGCTGCAATTCGTCGACGACAGCGGGCCGGGCATTACCCGCAGGAAGGCCGGGCGCGGCTGGGCCTATTTCGACCCCGCGGGCAAGCGGATCACCGACCGCGACGAGATCGACCGGCTCAACGCCGTCGCGCTGCCGCCGGCGTATACCGATGCCTGGTATTGCCCCGACGATTGCGGCCATCTGCTGGCGACGGGGGTCGATGCCCGCGGGCGCAAGCAGTACCGCTATGACCCCGATTTCCGCGCCCGACAGGAAGCCGAGAAGTTCGACGACTGCGCGCGGTTCGGGCGCTTGCTGCCCAAGGTCCGCAAGCAGGTGGCAAAGGACCTCGCGCGCCGTACGCTGTGCCGCGAGCAAGTGGTGGCGAGCGTGGTGCGGCTGCTCGACCTCGGCGCGATCCGGGTCGGCAACGAGAGCTACGCCAAAGCGAACCGGAGCTTCGGCGCGACCACGTTGCGCCGGCGGCACGCCACCGTTGCCGGGGGCAAGGTCCAGCTGCGGTTCAAGGGCAAGAGCGGCCACATGCGCGAGACGACCATCGGCGATGCGCGGCTGGCGAGCCTGGTGCGCAAGATGCAGGACCTGCCGGGCCAGCACCTGTTCCAGTACGTCAACGGCGACGGCGAGGCGCATCCGGTCGGCTCGCACGACGTGAACGAATACCTTGCCCAGGCGATGGGCGAGCACTTTACCGCCAAGAGTTTCCGCACCTGGCACGCCAGCGTGCTCGCGCTGCGGCTGCTGGCGGAAGCCGAGCGCCCGCTGACGCTGAAGGACCTGACGGCCGAAGTCGGCGCGCATCTCGGCAACGCGCCGGCGATGGCGCGCAAGAGCTATATCCATCCGGCGGTGATCGCGCTGGTCGCGCGGCAGCAGAAATGGCGCGCCCGGCTCAAGCTGCCGCGCGAGACGAAATGGCTCGACCGTTACGAGCGTTTGTTGCTCAGGCTGCTGGAGAAAAGTCCGAAGGCGAAGACGCTGCTGGCGGGCTGAGCACCCCCTTGCGGGCTCAGCGCCATGGCCTAGGGTCAGGACCCATTAAATGCACGCCCGAGGCGTCGAAATGGCGAAGAGATCGGGTTCGGGCGGCCGCCGCGGGTAGCATCGCTACCTGCAAGGCCGTCCGGACACGAGATCGAAGCCATTTCGACGTCCCTGCGGGATTTGACCGATTTTGCCCAGGGCAGCGTCGGCAGGGTTTGAAATATCGACATATTCCCGCACCCTTCCTCCTCGCCCCGGACAAAATCGCTTCAAACCTCGAGCGTGCATTTAATGGGTCCTGACCCTAAGGACGCGGGCATGGCGCAACTTTACGACGGCGAATGGCGCGATACCGCGCCGGCGGCGGAAGAGATCGGCGAGGATGGGCGCTTTCGCCGCATCGACAGCCCCTTGCGCGAGTGGATTTCACCCGATCCAGGGGCCGAATTTTCGGCCGAGGCCGGGGGCTATCACCTATGGGTCGCGGCGGTCTGTCCGTGGGCGGCGCGGACCACGGCGTTTCGCGCGCTCAAGGGGCTGGAGGACGCGATCTCGATTTCCTGGGCGCGGCCGGGACTGCCGAAGCAGGGCTGGGTGTTCGACGAAGGACCGGACGGCGAGCGGCCCGAAGGCGGCTATCCGCTCTACCGGCTCTATCAGGAGCATGACCCGCGTTTCACCGGCAAGGTCACCGTGCCGACTCTGTGGGACCGGAAGACGCGGCGCATCGTCAACAACGAGAGCTCGGAGATCGTCCGCATGCTCAATTCGGCGTTCGAGGGCGTCGCCGGGAACCGGCTCGACTTCTATCCCGAAGCGCTGCGCGATGAGATCGAGCGGTGGAACGCGCTGATCTATCCGACGCTCAACAACGGCGTCTATCGCGCCGGGTTCGCCAGCACGCAGGCGGCCTATGACGAGGCGGTGCGGGATGTGTTTGCGACGCTGGATACGATGGAAGCGCATCTTTCGCGCCACCGCTATCTGTGCGGCGAATGGCTGACCGAAGCGGACTGGCGCGCCTTCACCACGCTGGTGCGGTTCGATGTCGGCTATCACTATGCGTTCAAGTGCAACCTGAGGAAAATCGACGATTATCCGGCGCTGCGCGGATACCTGCGTGAGCTGTACCAGTGGCCGGGGATCGCGGGCACGGTGGATCTCGATCTGATCAAGTATGGCTACTGGTTTCTCGCCGACCGGCATCGCATCGTCGCGGCCGGCCCCGAACTCGACCTCGCCACCCCGCATGATCGCGCCCGCCTGTCCGGGCGCGGGGTGATGGAGCATCCCGTCGAATAGCGCGGAGCGCCGGCCCGCGACCGACAGCATACGCGAAGGACCGCCGATCCCGCGACCGGCGGCCCCGCGCGCGCAGCTATCGCATCAGGCGTAGCGAACCGTCGTCGCCACCTGCTGGCGGCGGCGCATGGCAAACCCGACCGCGCCGAACCCGAGGATCATCAGCGCCCAGGTCGCCGGCTCCGGCACCGCGCCGCCCGGCACTTCCGAGATTACGAGATGGACGGGATTGCCGTCGGGCCAGTTGAGGTTGTTGGTCAGGTCGTAGGTGCCGAGCAGGAAGGTCGGGGCCGAGTTCGGTCCGCTGAACAACAGGTGCCCGAAGGCGTCGGCCAGAACAGAGCCAGTCCCGTTGTCCGAGATGGTCAGGCCGTCCCAGCCCACAGAATTGCCATAGAAATCGATTGTCACCGAACTGCCGGTCAATCCCTGGAACGTGCCGGTGACATCCGAAAACTTGGCCATCCAGCCGAAGGAACTGTCAGGCGTGGCATTCGAATCCATTTGCCAGCTGGCTTCATAGCCGCCGGTCATGGTGAACAGGTACTGCGCCGCATTGGCCGGAGCAGCGAAGGCGAGCGATGCCGCAGCCGCGGCAAGCGCGATCTTGAATTTCATGTCATATCCCCTTGTGGTGACGATGAAGAATGGAAGATCTTGGGCTTCGACCGGGCAACCCACCGGATGGTTAACAATGCCACGCCTCGCGTCGGCTTGCCAGCCAAACTCCGCACGACCGGGAGGACTTTTTTCCGTTCTTCGCTGACCCAAAACGGGACTCGGTGTGGAAAATGCGGTGTCGGGCGCGACAGGAGCCAGATGGCGAGGGGCGGACACGGGAAGCGCTTTGTGAAGCGCGGACGAGTGGTTATTCCCCCCACTGGATGGCAAGGGGAATGCGAGTGAACGGAGAGCCCGACCTGATCGTCGTCGGCGGAGGTTCGGCCGGGGTGGCCTGTGCCGCGCGGCTGGCCGAAGGCGGCTTGCGCGTGCTGCTGGTGGAAGCGGGCAAGAGCCATCGCGACCCGCGCATCGCCATTCCCGCGCTGATGGGCGGGATCGTGCAGAAGCCCGATTTCGACTGGTGCTACCGCGCCGAGCCCGATCCTTCTGTGGGCGGGCGGCCCGATGTCTGGCCGGCGGGCAAGCGGCTCGGCGGCGGCAGCGCGATCAACGGGATGATGTTCATCCGCGGGCACCGGTGGGATTTCGACCATTGGGCCGAGCTGGGCGCGAACGGCTGGGACTATGCCGGCGTGCTGCCGTTCTTCCGCCGGATGGAAGACAACGAGCGCGGCGCGGACGCCTGGCGCGGGCAGGGGGGACCGATCGCGGTGTCCGAAGTACGCTCGCGCTATGCTGTCACCGACGACTGGATCGCCGCCGCGCAGGAAGCAGGGGCGCCGCGCTCGGCCGACCTCAACGGAGAACACGGTGAGGGCGTTGACTACATCCAGCTTTCGCAGCGGCGGGGGCTGCGCTGCTCCACCGCGCACGGCTACTTGCGCAACAAGCCCGCGACGCTGGAGGTGATGACCGAGGCGCAAGTGCTCGGGATCGAGATGCGGGGCGGCCGCGCCGTCGGGGTGACGGTGCGGCGCGGGGGCGAGCGCAAGACGCTCTCGGCCCGGCGCGGCGTGGTGCTGAGCGCCGGCGCGCTCAACACGCCGCGCCTGCTGATGCTGTCGGGGATCGGACCCGGCGATGAGCTGCGGGCGCACGGCGTCGAGGTCGTGGCCGACTTGCCCGGCGTGGGGCGGAACTTGCAGGAGCATCCCGGCTGCCATCTGGTCAACACGGTGTCGGCGCATACCCTGAACGACGAATCGCGCGGCTTCGCGGGTTTCAGGCAGGTTCTTGCGCTGGCCTTCGCGCGCAGCGGGGCGTTGACCACCGGCATCGGCCACGCGCAGGCTTTCGTGAAGACGCGCGCCGGCCTGCCCGCGCCCAATATCCAGCTCGCCTTCAGCGCCTTCGCGTTCGAGATCACGCCGAAAGGCAACCTGGCGCTGTCGAAGGACGCGGCGGTGAGCACGTTCGTGGCGGTCACGCGGCCCGGATCGCGGGGGCGGATTGCGCTACGCTCGGCCGACCCGGACGCGCCGCCGCTGATCGAGCACCAGTTGCTGGGCGATCCCGACGATGCCCAGCAGCTTGTCGAAGGGCTGGAACTCGCGCGGCGGATCATGGCGCAGCCTGCGATCGCGGGGGACGTGACCGGCGAGGTCCGCCCCGGCGCGGCGGCCGACGGGCGCGAGGCGCTGACCGGCTATGTCCGCGCGGCGACGATACCGATGTTCCACCCGGTCGGCACCGCGAAGATCGGCGCGGCCGAGGATGCCATGGCGGTCGCCACGCCCGACTGCGCGGTGAAGGGCGTTTCCGGCCTGTGGCTGGCCGACGCCTCGATCATGCCGACGATCCCGCAAGGCAACACCAACGCCACCAGCGTGATGATCGGCGAACGGGCGAGCGACCTGATACTGCGCGCGCTGCGCGATTGACTCGCCCGGCCCGCGCGTCTCTCCTGCCCACAGGGGAGAATGCCGATGGCCGTGGTTCGTATCGTGGCGGCGCTGCTGCTGTGCTGGTGTGGGGCCACGGGCGTGTCGGCGCAGGTCATGCCCGAAGGGCCGGTGCTGGCCGCGGCGGACTTGCGCGATGGCCTGTCGCTCGACGGGGAGTGGACCTGGTCGATCGATCCCTATCGCGACGGAATGGCCGGTTTCCATGGCGAAGCGCCGGGCCTGGGGCATCGGCGATGGGACGACGCCGATGTCGAGGCGGCGCGCGCCGCCGATCCGCTGGCGCTCTACGAATACGACATGGACCGTTCGGCGCGGGCCACGCTGCCGGCAAGCTGGCTGACCCACGCGCCCCAGATGCGCCACTATCAGGGGCTGGTGTGGCACCAGCGGCGCTTCGATGCCGCGCCGGAGCCGGGCCAGCGATATTTCCTGCGCTTCGGGGCGGCGAACTACGCCGCCGAGGTCTGGCTGAACGGCAAGCCGCTCGGCCGGCACGAAGGCGGCTTCACGCCGTTCGCGTTCGAAGTGACCGGGCTGCTGCGCGAACGGGGCAACCGGCTGGTCGTGGGAGTCGATTCCGTGCGCACCAGCCGCAGCGTTCCGCCGCCGGTGACCGACTGGGAAACCTACGGCGGGATCACCCGCTCCGTGCGGCTGGTCGCGGTTCCCGAAACCTTCGTCGACGACGCCTGGGTGCGGTTGGCCGACGATGGGCTGATTGCGGTGGACGTGGCGCTGGACGGGCCGCAGGCGGCGGGGGCCGAAGTGGAGCTTGCCATCGACGCGCTGGGGATCAACCGGCGCGCGACCGCGGATGGCGAAGGGCGGGCGCGCTTCGAATTGCCCGCACCGGCCGGCATGCGCCGCTGGAGCCCGGACGAGCCCGCGCTCTACGAGGTCACGGTCACCGTCGGCGCCGACGTGTGGCGCGATCGGGTCGGCTTTCGCACCGTGGCGGTCGACGGGCCGCGCATCCTGCTCAACGGCGAGCCGGTGTTCCTGCGCGGGATCAGCCTGCACGAGGAGGAGATCGGGGCCGATCCGACACGGCATATCACGCCCGATGCGGCCCGCCGGTTGCTCTCGCTGGCCAAGGACGGGCTGCATGCCAATTTCGTCCGGCTGGCCCACTATCCGCATGACGAGACCATGACCCGCATGGCGGACGAGCTGGGCCTTATCGTGTGGAGCGAGATACCGGTCTACTGGCGCATCGCGTGGGATGCGCCGGAGACGCTGGAAACCGCCCGGCGGATGCTGGCGGAGAATATCCTGCGTGACCGCAACCGCGCCGCGATCGCGCTGTGGAGCGTCGGCAACGAAACGCCGGTGAGCGAGGCGCGCAACATGTTCATGACCCGGCTGGTGGCGGATGTGCGCGCGCTCGATCCGCACCGCCTCGTCACCGCCGCGCTGCTGACCGACCGCGATGAGAGCGAAGGGCATCCGGTGCTGGAGCTGGCCGATCCGCTGGCCGACGCGGTCGATGTGCTGGCGGTCAACACCTATAACGGCTGGTATGGCGGCGACAGCAACGCCGAACTCGCCCGCATCGAATGGCGCTTGCCCGGAGACCGGCCGCTGGTGTTCTCCGAGTTCGGCGCCGACGCGAAGCTGGGCTTGCGCGAGCCGGGCGCGGAGCCGCACAAGTTTTCCGAGGAGTATCAGGCCGAATACTATCGGGCGACGCTGGCGATGGCGGAGCGCATTCCGTCGCTGGCGGGAATGTCGCCGTGGATCCTCAAGGACTTCCGTTCGCCGCGCCGCCAGCTTCCCGGCGTGCAGGACGGCTGGAACCGCAAGGGGCTGGTGAGCGAGACGGGCGAGCGCAAGCTGGCGTTCGAGGTGCTGGCGCAGTGGTATGCGCAAACGATGCGGTGATCGGGCGGGCGACTTTTCCCTTTCCTACAGAGGCCGTTTGCGGCCAAGGTTGGCGAGGGGGAGAAAGCAATGCCGTTTCCGTACGTTCCGTTAGAGCGCCTGCTGGCAATGGTGATGCTGGCGGCTCTCGCGTGCCTGCCGCGCGCAGCGCTGGCGTGCGAAGGGCCGGTGGCGGCGTGCGGGACGGCGGGTGACGGCTCGCTGGCGCTGATCGCGGAAGGCCGCGCGCTGCCGGTCGTCGTTTCGCCCGATGCCGATCCGGCGGTGCGGCACGCGGCGGCAAGCTTCGCCGCCGATCTGGGGCGCGTGGGCGGCAATGCGGCGGAGGTTGTGGGCCAGGTTCCGCCGGGAGCGCCGGGCGCGGTCATCGTCGGCGTGGTCGGCGAAGGCGGCCCGGTCGATGCGCTGGCGGCGGCGGGACGGATCGACCTGTCGCAAGTTACGGGCCGGTGGGAGGCGTTCGGTCAGTTCGTGGTCGATAACCCCGTGCCGGGCGTAGACCGCGCGCTGGTGGTCGCCGGGGCGGACCGGCGGGGCGCGGCGTTCGGGCTCTACGACCTGTCGGAAAAGATCGGCGTTTCGCCGTGGCAATGGTGGGCCGACGTGCCGGTGGAGCGGCGCGCGGCGCTGTGGCTGACGGCGGGTTCGCGGGTCGATGCGCCCGGCGTGCGCTATCGCGGGTTCTTCATCAACGACGAGGAGCCGGGCTTCGGCGGCTGGGCGCGGGCGCGCTTCGGCGGGATCAACGCCGATCTTTATGCCCATGTGTTCGAGCTGCTGCTGCGGCTGAAGGGCAATTACCTGTGGCCGGCGATGTGGAGCAAGTCGATCGCCGAGGACGATCCCGCCAGCCTCGCGCTCGCGGCGGAAATGGGCGTGGTGCTGGGCACCTCGCACCACGAGCCGCTGACCCGCGCGCATGTCGAATGGGAGCGGGCGCTGGAGGCGGGCGCGGCATCGGGCGAATGGAACTATGCCGCCAACGCCGAAGGGCTGCGGCGCTTCTGGCGCGAGGGGATGGAGCGGACGGAAGCGGTGTCGGGCCTCGACTACGTCGCCACCATCGGCATGCGCGGCGACGGCGACGAGGCGATGAGCGAGGATACCGCGATCCCGCTGCTGGAGCAGGTCGTGGCCGACCAGCGCGCGATCATCGCCGAAGCTACCGGCGGGCCCGCGGCCGAGACGCCGCAGGTCTGGGCGCTCTACAAGGAAGTGCAGGATTATTACGATCAGGGGATGCGCGTCCCCGACGATGTGACGCTGCTGTTCGCCGACGACAACTGGGGCCAGATCCGCCGCCTGCCCGATCCCGCCGCGCCGCCGCGCGCGGGCGGATACGGGGTCTATTACCATTACGACTATGTCGGCGGTCCGCGTTCCTATCGCTGGCAGGACACCAACCAGGCGGCGAAGGTGTGGCAGCAGATGGACCTTGCCTGGCGGCGCGGGGCGCGGGCGCTGTGGGTGGTCAATGTCGGCGACATCAAGCCGATGGAGTATCCGCTCCACTTCTTCATGGACATGGCGTGGAACCCGGACGCGATGACGCCCGAAGCGCTCGCCGCGCAGCCGGCGCGATGGGCCGGGGCGACGTTCGGCGCGGACCATGCAGAGGCGATCGGGGCGCTGCTGGCGGATTACGGCACGCTTGCCTCGCGCCGGAAGCCGGAACTGCTCGATGCGGAAAGCTTCCCGCCGGAGGAATATCGCGCGCTCGCCGCGGCGTGGGACGACATGGTCGGCCGCGCCGCCCGCGTTCGCGCCGGGCTGCGGCCGGACCAGCGGGATGCTTTCTTCCAGCTTGTCGAGCATCGCGTGCTGGCGCTGGCCAACCTCTACCAGATGTATGCGGCGGCCGCCTTCAACGCGCACTACGCCGGCCGCGACGCGGCGCGGGCCGAGGCCAATGCCGAACTGGTCGAGCTGGCTTTCGCCCGCGATGCCACGCTGACCGCGCGCTACGATGCGGTGGCGGGCGGCAAGTGGGCCGGGATGATGGCGCAGACCCACATCGGCTATACCGACTGGAACGAGCCGCCGGAGGATGTGATGCCAGCCGTAATTCGCGGCGCGGCGCTGGCGGCGGCCACGCCCGCGCCGGAAGTGGAGGGCGAGCCCGCGCCCGTCGCGACCATTCCCGCCGCCGCTTTCGAGAGCGCCGGGGGTGGCGGGCGGTTCGAATGGACGCCGATCGCCGCGCTCGGCCACTGGGGCGCTGCGCCGCTGGCGCTGCCGCAGGGCCAACCGGCGACTGCTCCGGCGGACGGGGTGTTCCTGGAGTATGCGTTCCGCGTGCCCGAAGCGGGGGACTACACGGTCGAGCTGCTGCTGGCGCCGACGCTCGACACGCTCGGCAGCGACGGGCTGAGGGTCGGGCTGTCGCTCGACGGTGGGCCGGTGCGCGAGCTGGCGCTGCTGCTGGAGGCGACCAACGGCGAAGACGACACCCCGCCGCGCGCCGCATGGGTGGCGGCGGTGATCGCCAACGAGGCGAAAGTCAGCACCCGGTTCGACGGCGTTGCAGCGGGCCGGCATCGCCTGCGGCTCTACCGCATCGACGACAACGTGGTTCCGCAGGCGTTGCTGGTGCGGCCGGTGGCCGATTAGGACCTGTTCAAAAAAGCCCCCATTGTCCGAACGGCGGCTTGCTAGCAGCAAAGACGATTGGCTTTACACCGAAGCCGGCGCGCGGGCGGCGGCCTTTCGCTTTATCATCGGATCGTTGAGGAAAGTGCCGAACGGGAACAGCGCCACGAGGAAAGTGCGCAGCCATTCCCAGGCGCTGAAACCCTTGCCCGGCAGGCACACGGCCATCGCCACCAGATAGGCCAGCCAGGCAATGCCGTGGGTCATGCCGACGGGCGGCACCAGCACCGGATTGTCGAACCAGTACTTCATCGGCATCGCCACCAGGAACAGCGCGATGGTGGTGACGCCCTCTATCAGGGCGACGAAGCGGAACAGGTTGAGCATGGCGTCAGTCCAGTCTCACCACCCAGCCGTGGCGGTCTTCCGCCGTGCCGCGCTGGATGGCGACCAGCTTCTCGCGCAGGCGGCTGGTGGTCTGGCCGGGCCCGCCGCCGATTGCGAATTCTCCGTCCGCGCCGGCGACGCGCCCGATCGGAGTGACCACGGCCGCGGTGCCGCAGGCGAAGCTTTCGACCAGCCGCCCGCTCGCCGCATCGTTTCGCCACTGATCGAGGCTGTAGGGTTCCTCGCGCACGTCGAGCCCTTCCTCGCGCGCCAGTTGCAGCAGGCTGTCGCGGGTGATGCCGGGCAGGATCGTGCCTGTCAGCGGCGGTGTGACGAGCCGGCCGTCGTCGAACACGAAGAACACGTTCATGCCGCCCAGTTCCTCGACCCATTTGTGCTCCGCTGCGTCGAGGAACACGACTTGGTCGTGCCCGCGTGCGATGGCTTCGGCCTGCGGCACGAGGCTGGCGGCGTAGTTGCCGCCGCACTTGGCCGCGCCGGTGCCGCCGGGCGCGGCGCGGGTGTAGTCGCCCGAAACCCAGATCGAGACGGCGGGCGCGCCGGACTTGAAGTAGTTGCCGGCGGCGCTGCAAATCACCAGGAACCGGTAGTGCTTCGCCGGGCGCACGCCCAGGAACGCCTCGTCGGCGAACATGAACGGGCGCATGTAGAGCGAGCCGCCTTCGACCGAGGGGAACCAGTCGCGGTCGGCCAGCGCGAGCTGGCGCACGGCTTCGACGAAGGTCGCTTCGGGCAGTTCCGGCATCGCCAGCCGCCGCGCCGAGGCGTTGAAGCGGCGCGCGTTCTCTTCCGGGCGGAACAGCGCCATCGCGCCGTCGTCGAGCCGGTAGGCCTTCATCCCCTCGAAGATTTCCTGCGCGTAGTGCAGCACGGCCGACGCCGGATCGAGCGTCAGCGGCTGGCGCGGGCCGAGCGTCGCGTCATGCCAGCCGCGGCCTTCGGTCCATTCGATCGACACCATGCGATCGGTGAACACCTTGCCGAATCCGGGATCGGCGATCGCCTGTTCGCGCGTCGCGCCGGGAACCGGGGCGGGGTGGGGAATGCGGTTGAAATCGAGGAGGGGCGCTTCGGCCATGCGGTGCTCGTCCTTGCCGTGGTCCACGGCCTTCTAGGTTCCAAAATTACAATATCGCAAGAGAGATTGTAATAAATGGTGAGATATGAAACCGGGTTATACCAAGTGCCTAGCGGCTGATTCCGCAAATGAGAAGGGCGGCCCCGGTATCCCGAGAACCGCCCTCCGCATGGTCAGCGGCCGGTACAGCCGCCCACGAAGCCTCTATCGGCGATAGAAGTGATTACCGATAATGCTCCGCGAGGGTCGTCACCGACCTCCCTGCTGAACCATGAGACATCGGATCACCTCCTTTCGCGCTTGAAAGCCACGCTGCCGTTTCACCGGCCGCCAGACCCATGTGGACCGTGGGCCTGCCGCGAATGTGAGTCACCCCCGCGCGCAAGACAAGACTTGTATTTGGATTTTTCCCCGTCAGTATCGACGCTTCGCTTTGTTGCGGGGCAGCGCTCCGCCCGTCAGCGGCAATCCTCTATCACCCGCGTCACTTCCGGCCACGCCGGGACGTAGAGCGGCGAAAGGCCCGCGACCTCCACGGCGAACCGTCCTTTCGAGAACGCCATCGCATCCAGCAGCGGATCGCGCGCCTGGACGCGCGCGACTGTGGTCGGCAGGGGGCCTTCGACGACTTGCGCGGTCAGCGCGCGATCCGCGGTTTCGGTGCGGATGGTCATCGTCGCGGAGGTTGCCGCGCCGGTGCGGGCGAGCTCGATCGCGCCCGAGGCGGGATCGCAGCGGAGCTGGAGGCTGGCTTCGGATTGCGGCGGCCCGAACGACGCCACGCTTCCCGGCGGCTGCGGGCGATAGAACCAGTCGCCGGGCGTCGCCGGCGCGTCCATCCAGTTGCCGAAGGCCGGCGCGGGTAGCGGCGGGGGAGGTGGAGCGGGCGCTGGCGCAGGCGCTGGCGCTGGCGCAGGTTCCGGCGCCGGCGCCGGAGTGGGTTCGGGCGCAGGCGGCACGCAGGCGGCGAGGGCGGCAAGAGCTGCGAGAGGGAAGGCGGCGAGGGAGCGTTTCGTCGTCATGCTGGCCTTGTGGCTGATCGGCGGGATTGGCTCAAGCGCGCCGGCGCGGCTATGCGCGGGCGATGGCCAAGCAACGCATCGACCACCTGATCGTGTCCCGCGGCCTCGCCGAAAGCCGCGCCCGCGCGCAGGCGCTGGTCATGGCGGGGCTGGTCTTCATCGGCGAGCGCAAGGTGGAAAAGCCGGGGCAGCAGGTGGCCGAAGACGCCGCGATCACGGTCAGGGGCCGCGATCACCCGTGGGTCGGGCGCGGCGGGGTCAAGCTGGCGCATGCGATCGAATGCTTCGGGCTCGATCCGAGAGGCGCGGTGGCGATGGACATCGGCAGTTCGACCGGCGGGTTTACCGAAGTCCTGCTGGAAAACGGGGCGGACCATGTCTTCGCGGTCGATGTCGGCACCAACCAGCTTGCCTGGAAACTGCGCCAGGACCCGCGCGTGACGGTGCTGGAGCAGACCAATGCCCGCGAGCTGACGCGCGAGCTGATCGACCGGCCGTGCGACTGGGTGGTGTGCGACGCTTCGTTCATCGGCCTCGCCAAAGTGCTCGATGCGCCGCTGCGCCTTGCCGCGCCGCGCTGCACGCTGGCGGCGCTGATCAAGCCGCAGTTCGAGGTCCGCCGCGAAGAGGTCGGCAAGGGCGGCATCGTGCGCGATCCGGCGCTGCATGCGCGGGTCTGCGGGGAAGTGCGCGACTGGCTCGAAAGCGGCGGATGGAAAGTGCTCGGCGTGACGGAAAGCCCGATCACCGGCAGCGAAGGCAATGTGGAGTTCCTCGTCGCCGCGCGGCGCGGTTGATTGCGCCAACGGCGCTCGCCTGCTTAAACCCCGCGCCGAATCGGCTCCGGAGCCCCGCATGAACCGACTAGCCTCGCCCGCCCAGTTGCGCGCCAGCTTCATCCGCTGGGCGATGTTCGCGGTTCCGGCGGTGCTGCTGCTCGGTTTCGTGTCCGGGCGGATAGGCGGCGGGGCGGACGATCCGTGGTTCGCGGCGCTGGCCAAGCCGGGCATCTTCCCGCCGCCGCTGGCGTTCGCAATCGTCTGGCCGATCCTCTATGCGATGATGGGGCTGGCGCTGGCGCTGGTCTGCGCCGCCTGGGGGGCGCGCTGGCGCGCAGCGGCGATCGGCCTGTTCGCGGCCCAGCTTGCGGTCAATCTCGCGTGGATGCCGACCTTCTTCGGCGCGCACCGGATCGACGCCGCGCTGTGGATTATCCTTGCGCTCGACGTGCTGGCGATCGCCACCGCGATGCTGTTCTGGAAAGTGCGCAGGAACGCCGCCCTGCTGCTGGTTCCGTATCTGGCGTGGATACTGTTCGCGACGGCGCTCAACTGGCAGTTCCTCGAACTGAACCCGAACGCAAGCGGAGAAGATCCGTCCAACGCCGTGCAGCGGATCGCGCTGTAGCGGCTTGCCGAAATCGACGCGCGGGACCACATAGCCGCCATGCAGAGCGAAAACCCCCTGATCTCCGACCTGGTCAAGCTGGCCAACAGCGCCGCCGGCACGTTCGCCGGCATGACCCGCGAGGCGCGCGACGGCGCGCGGGAGCGGATGAAGGAAGCCTTCGGCGGGCTCGATTTCGTCAGCCGCGAGGAATTCGACGCGGTCAAGGACATGGCCGGCCGCGCGCGCGAGGAGAACGCCCGGCTGGAAGCGCGCATCGCCGCGCTGGAGGCGAAGCTGGCGGAGTAATCCTCCCGGATCTCGGAGAGGATTTTTCTTTTCCGATCTCCTAAGCCGCTTTTCATGCATATCCGCGCCCCCGCCATCCTGCTCGCCGCGCGGCCGCATGGGGAGACGGCGGTCGTGGCGCGGATGCTGACGCCGGAACACGGGGTCGTGGCCGGATATGTCGCCGGGGGGCGCGGGCGGAATCTGCGGCCGGTGGTGATTCCCGGCAATCGCGTGATGCTCGACCTCGCGGTTCGTTCGGAAAGCCAGCTTCCGTTCGCCCGGCTCGAACTGGTCGAAAGCCGCGGGCCGTGGCTGGGCGAGCCGCTGCCGGCCGCGGCGATCGGCTGGGCCTGCGCGCTGACCGCCGCCGCGCTGCCAGAGCGGCAGCCCTATCCTTCGTTGCACGATGCGCTTGCCGGCCTGCTGTCGGCGATCTGTCATGCCCCGTCCGCGCGTGGGTGGGCGGTGGCGCTGGTCGGGTACGAGACGCTGCTGCTGCGCGAGCTGGGCTATGGCGGCGAGCCGCCGCAGGCGGGCGAACTGGACGAAGTGCTCGCCGCGATGGACCGGCTGACGCCGCTGCTCGAGCGTTACCTGCTTGCCGACCGGCGCGGCGATGTTATGGCCGCGCGCTCCCGCCTGAGGGACCTGTTGGCCAGAATTTCGGGATAGACGCACAGATGAAGATCGCTTGCCTTGCCGGAGACGGAATCGGACCCGAGATCATGGCCGAAGCGCGCCGCGTGCTCGCCGCGCTCGAGCTGCCGGGCCTGACGGTGTGGGAAGGCGATGTGGGCGGGGCGGGCTATCGCCGCCACGGCCACCCGCTGCCGCCCGAAACGCTGGAGATGGCGAAAGCGGCCGATGCTGTGCTGTTCGGCGCGGTCGGCGATCCGGCGTGCGACGGGCTGGAACGGCACTTGCGGCCCGAGCAGGCGATCCTCGGCTTGCGGCAGGCGCTGGGCCTGTTCGCCAACCTGCGCCCGGCGACGATGTTTCCGGGGCTGGAGGATCTTTCCGCGCTGCGCCCCGAAGTCGCCCGCGCGATCGACCTGCTGATCGTGCGCGAGCTGAACGGCGACGTCTATTTTGGCGAGAAGGCGATCCGCACGCTGGACGACGGCCGGCGGCAGGGGTTCGATTTCATGTCCTATGCCGAGGACGAGGTGCGCCGCATCGCCCACGCCGGCTTCCAGGCCGCGCGCGGGCGCAAGAAGCGGCTGTGCAGTGTGGACAAGGCCAACGTGCTCGAAACCAGCCAGCTCTGGCGCGACGTGGTGATCGAAGTTTCCGCCGAATATCCGGACGTGGAACTGAGCCACATGTATGTCGACAACGCCGCGATGCAGCTCGTCCGCAATCCGGGGCAGTTCGATGTGGTGGTGACGGGCAACCTGTTCGGGGACATCCTGTCCGACCAGGCGAGCATGTGCGTCGGGTCGATCGGCCTGCTCGCCAGCGCCTCGCTCGGCGAGGAGCGGACCGCATGGGGGACCAGGGGCCTCTATGAGCCGATCCACGGTTCCGCGCCCGACATCGCCGGGCAGGGCAAGGCCAACCCGATGGCGATGATCCTGAGCCTGGCGATGATGCTGCGCTACAGCTTCGGCCGCGAGGCGGAGGCGGCGCGGGTCGAGGCGGCCGTGGCGCGCGCGCTGGCCGACGGGGTCAAGGGCGCGGACCTTGGCGGCGGCGCGGGCACGGCGGCGATCGGCGAGGCGGTGATAGCCCGGCTCTGAGAACTTCTAGGCTGTACCGACATGCAGCCCTGACGGCCTGCAAATGGCGGCTTTCCGTGCTTCCGGTGCTCACGTGCCGTCAGCACGCTCCGCTCCGGGTCACGGAAAACCACCATTTTCGGCTCGTCATCTTCTGAATGTCGATACAGCCTAGGTCCAGCTTCCGATCCACGCCCAGCGCAGGAAGGCGTCGCGTTCGCCGAGCGGGGCGGCGGTGAGGATCGGCCAGAAATACGCGAACAGGCCGATGGAGCCCGCCAGCACCAGCAGCGGCGGCCAGCGCCAGCCGCGCTTCCACAGCTCGTCGAGCGCCAGCGCCAGCGCGGCGAGGAGGAAGCAGCTCGGAAGAAGGTAGTGGTAGTAGAATTGCACCGGCTTCGGCGCGATAGTCCAGACCGACAGCGCGAGGACGTAGAGCAGGAACACCGCGCCCGCATCGGCGCGCTTGCGCGCCGGCCCGGCCCAGGCGCACCAGACGAGGGCCGGCAGGCCGAGCAGCATCGTCAGCGGATTGCCGACCATCATCACGCCGCGCAAGGCGCCGTCGACGGGTTCGTAGAGATACCAGATCGCGCGCCGGTTGACGATCCAGTCGTACCACGCGCTCTGGTAGGTATGCGGTTTCACCACCTGTTCGTGGAGCGCCAGCATCCGCCAGTGCAGATCGACCAGCCCGGTGGGGCCGATCGCGTCGCGTTCGAGGAACGCATAGGGCAGGAAGGTCAGCGCGTAGACCGCGAGCGGAAGAAGGCCGAGCAGGGCCAGCGCCTTGATCGCGCTCATTCCACCGACCGGGAGCCCGCGGCGCGCGGTCAGGAAGCCCCATCCGGCGACGCGCGCGCGGATCGCCAGGAACGCGACCGCGGGCAAGATCGCCAGCGGGACAGCGTTCCATTTCGTCGCCATCGAGCAGCCGAGCGCCACGCCGGCCACGGCGAACCGCCAGCGCGCCGTCTCCGGCTCGCGAAAGCCCGCCGCGCACATCCACGCCGCCACCAGCGCGAAGCCGGCCATGATGCCGTCGAGCATCGCGATCCGGGCGTGGACCAGCAGCGGAAAGCCGGTTGCGAGCAGGACGCCGAACGCGACCGTCGCGAAGCGCGAGCGTGACGCGAACCACATCGCGCGCATGCCGGCGAAGAATCCGACCGCGCCCAGCACGAGCGGAAACACGCGCCAGCCGAACGCCCGGTCGCCGAACAGGGCGATGCCGGCCGCGATCAGCTCCTTGCCCAGAGGCGGATGCTCGAGGTTCACCGGATGCGACAGCGCCAGAAGGGCGCGCGCCGCCGGCAGATAGTGAACCTCGTCGAAGTACGGCGCCGAGGGGATCGTCAGCCGCCATGCGCCCGCGGCGAGAAACAGCAGTGCGAGCGCCCAGGTCCAGCCGGCCGGATCCCTGTCGTATTTCGGCGAACCGCCGATCAGCGCACCCATCATCGAATGCGTACGGCGGCGTGACACGAACGGCAAGCGCGCGGGACAATGCGACGAAACGAGCCTGAGGAGCGGCGGATACTCCAACCCTAGGGGTTTTTCGCAGTTGCAGCATAGAATCGTGCATGCTAGTGCTGCTGCTGTTGGAATTTTAGTGAAAGGGCTCGCCGATGATTCGTAAGCTTATGTTGAGCGCCGCAGCTTCTGCTCTTGCCGTATCGTCGGTCGCAGTGCAGGCCGCGCCGGTCGCGCGGACTTCGGCGCCGGTGGCTTCGGGTCAGGAAGAGCTCGGCGGCGGCTTGCTGCTTCCGGTCCTGTTCGCGCTCGCTATCGGTCTCGGTATCATCCTGCTGGTCGACGACGACGAAGAGCCGGTCAGCCCGTAATCCTGTTCATTTCGATGAAACGTTGAAGCGGGGTCGTTCGGCCCCGCTTTTTCGTTGCGCCGTCCACGCGGCCGCGCCTAGACGCCCGGACCATGAAGAAGACGACCGGCACCGATCGCAGCGCTATCTCCCGCTGGCGCCCCCAGACCCGCGCGGTGCGCGCCGGCACCTGGCGCAGCGAGCACGGCGAGACGAGCGAGGCGCTGTTCCTCACCTCGGGCTATGCCTACGACGACGCGGCCACCGTCGCCGCCCGCTTCGCCGGCGAGGCGCAGGGGATGACCTATTCTCGCCTGCAAAACCCGACGGTGGCGATGCTGGAGGAACGCATCGCCGCGATCGAAGGCGCGGAGGCGTGCCGGGTCCAGGCGAGCGGCATGGCGGCGATGACCACCGCGCTGCTGTGCCAGCTTTCGGTGGGCGATCACGTCGTCGCCGGCCGCGCCGCGTTCGGTTCGTGCCGTTGGCTGGTCGATACGCTGCTGCCGCGCTTCGGCATCGAGACGACGGTGATCGACGCGCGCGACAATGCCGCGTGGGAAGCGGCGATCCGTCCGAATACGAAGGTGTTCTTCTTCGAAACCCCGGCCAATCCGACGATGGACGTGGTCGACCTGAAGTTCGTCTGCGGCCTCGCGCGTTCGCGGGGAATCGTCAGCGTGGTGGACAATGCCTTCGCCACCGCCGCGCTGCAACGCCCGCTCGAATTCGGGGCCGATGTCGTCGCCTATTCGGCGACCAAGCTAATGGACGGGCAGGGGCGCGTGCTGGCCGGCGCGGTCTGCGCCAGCCGCGACTGGATCGACAACGTGCTGCTGCCGTTCCAGCGCAACACCGGCCCGAACTGCTCGCCGTTCAACGCCTGGGTCGTGCTCAAGGGGCTCGAGACCCTGTCGCTGCGCGCCCACCGGCAAAGCGAGAACGCGCTCGAGGTCGGGCGCTTCGTCGAAGGGCGCGTGCCGCGCATGCTTCATCCGGGCCTGCCGAGCCACCCGCAGCACAACCTGGCGATGAGCCAGATGGATGCGGTGGGGCCGATCTTCAGCTTCATCGTCGACGGCGGGCGGGAGCAGGCACACGCGGTCCTCGACGCGCTGGAGCTGATCGACATCTCCAACAACATCGGCGATGCGAAGTCGCTGATGTGCCACCCGGCGAGCAGCACCCACGCCAACATGGGCGAAGAGGCGCGCGCCGAAATGGGCGTCGACCAGGGGATGCTGCGGATCAACGTCGGGCTGGAGGATCCGGCCGACCTGATCGACGATCTCGACCAAGCTTTCGCGAAGGCGGGGCTGTAGCGGGCTTCTCGCGCAACGGCGCGAAGAGGTCGTGCGTGTTGCGCTCCTCCCCGTTCCGGGGGGATGTGGTGTGGACGTGTGGGATTATCCGGCGGCGAGTCCGGACTGTTGAGCCTTGATGCGCGGACGGTAGGGCCGGCGCTTGCCTGGGCGTCACAGGATTGCCTGCGCACGATCTATGCGAACGGCGGGAGGGGCCTGCGTCGGGACCTCCTGCTCGGCCCTGCGGTGAGAGGCGGTTGGCGGGCAGGGCTCGCAAGTGGCCGCCTTACCGGGTCAGGGGATGCGGCGTTGAGGTCCGCCGCGCCTGTCCTCTCATCCTGAAAGGGGCGCT
>JBIQKC010000072.1:0-4973 GCA_044506885.1 Sphingomonadales bacterium | reverse complement strand
GATCTCCTCGCGCACCACGCTCATCTGCGGGTTCACGTCGGTCAGGATCGTCGGGCTGACGTAGTATCCGCCATCGTTGCTGGGCACGTCGCCGCCCATCAGCACGGATGCGCCGTCGCGCTTGCCGGCCTCGATGTAGCCGAGCACGCGTTCATGCTGTTCCTTGCTGACCAGCGGGCCCATGTGGCCTTCGGGATCGAGCGAGGCGCGCGGGGCCCAGAAGTCGGCGGTTTCGGCCATGCCTTCGACCACTTTGTCGAACACGCTCTTGTGCGCGTAGAGGCGGCTGCCGGCGACGCAGACCTGGCCCGAGTTGAAGAAGATCGCGCCCGCCACGCCCGGCGCGGTTTCGGCGACATCGACGTCGGGCATCACCACCACCGGGCTCTTGCCGCCCAGTTCAAGGGTGACGTGCTTGAGCGTGTCGGTGGCGTTGCGGTTGATCAGCTTGCCGATCTCGGTCGAACCGGTGAAGGCGACCTTGTCGACATCGGGGTGCTTGACCATGCGGTCGCCGGCGGTGTGGCCATATCCGGTGACGATGTTGACCACGCCCGCGGGAACGCCGGCCTGGTCGATCAGGTCGGCCAGCCGCAGCGCGGTCAGGCTGGTCTGCTCGGCGGGCTTGAGCACCGTGGTGCAGCCGGCGGCCAGCGCCGGGGCGATCTTGAGGCAGGCCATCAGCAGCGGGAAGTTCCACGGCACGATCTGCGCGCAGACGCCCACCGGCTCCTTCAGCGTATAGGCGAACATCATCCCGCCCGGCATCGAATAGGGGGCCTGCGTTTCGCCGCCGATCTTGCCCGCCCAGCCGGCCATGTAGCGGAAATGCGCGGCCGCGCCGGGCACGTCCACCGCGTGGGCCATGCCCTTGGGCTTGCCCACGTCGATCGCTTCCAGCTCGGCCAGCTCGTCGGCATGGGCGTCGATCAGGTCGGCGATCGCGTGCATGGTCTTTTCGCGCGCCACCGGCGGCAGGTTGCGCCAGCGGCCGTCATCGAAGGCGGCGCGCGCGGCGGCGACTGCGCGGTCGATATCCTTGTCGGTCGCTTCGACGAAGCTGGAGATCACCTTGCCCGAGGACGGATCCTCGACGTCGATGGTCGCGTCGCCGGAGCTGTCGACCCATTCGCCGTTGATGTAGAGCTGCGGCTTGCGCGCCAGCGCTTTCTTGACGGCGTCGGAGTAATCCCGCTGCGTGCGGTCGATGGTGGTTGCTACGTTCATGGCGAGGGTCCTTTCCCGAAACGAATCTGTTTGCGGCGCAGGTTAGCAAAGGGCCGGCTTCCTGCCTATGCGCCGCGCAATCATAACGAGCGTTAATGTCGCCCGTCCGGCCTGTCGAGTCCGGCGGATCAGGCGCCGGGCCCGCCGATCCGCTTGTCCTGATTGGCGCGGAAGATGACATAGTGGCGTATCGCCTCGATCCTGTCCTTGCCCAGCGAGGCGGCAAAGCCCGCCATCCCGTTGTCCGCCAGCGCCCCGTCGTGGACGATGGCCCGCCAGCTTTCGGCATTGCCCAGCACCGCGCTGCGCCGCAGGTCGGGCAGCACGGTCGAACCCACCGCCGCATCGCCGTGGCACTGGCCGCAATAGCGGCCGTAGTCGTAAGTGCCGGTGGCGAGCTGCTCTTCCGTGCCCCGGTAAGGCGGCGGGTCGATCGGCTGGCGGCTCAGCGGCGGGGCCTCGGGCAGCGTGGCCGTTCCGCCCAGCCTGAACACCAGCAGGCGCGAGATGTTGGGCACCGGGCCGGAAATCTCCGCCAGCACGCCGCCGGGGGCCAGCGGCCATATGCCGCCCCAGCCGGCCATCACCGCCACATATTGCGCGCCGTCCAGCTCGTAAGTGATCGCCGGGGCGACAATGCCGGTCTGCGCGGGGAACGACCACAGCTCCTTGCCGTCGCGCGCGTCGTAGGCCTTGAACGCGCCGCTCGCCGTGCCCTGGAACAGCAGGTTGCCGCCGGTCGCCAGCAGCCCGCCGTTCCACGGCCCCGGATACTGCACCCGCCAGCGTTCGGTCTGCGTGACCGGGTCCCACGCGATCAGCGCGCCCTTGGTGGCCGCGATCGCGCCTTCGCGCACCGCGCGGTCGGCCGGCATCGCGCCCGCCGCCATGTCCACGCCCAGGTTGAAGCCGCGATGGGTGTCGGCCTGCCAGTCCTTCTCCGGCGCATAGGGGAAAGCCGCCTCGATCGCCGGGATATAGACCAGCCCCTGCGCCGGGTGGAACGCCATCGGGTGCCAGCTATGCCCGCCGCCCGCGCCGGGGGTGGAGACGAACGGCGCCCCGGTCTTGTCGTATCGCGCCTCGGGGTTCTCGATCGGGCGGCCGGTCTTCATGTCGATGCCGCTGGTCCAGTTCTGCGGCACATAGCCCTTGGCGCTGATCAGCTCGCCGCTCGCCCGGTCGATGACGTAGAAGAACCCGTTCTTCGGCGCCTGCATCAGCACCTTGCGCTGCTGCCCTCCTATTTCGAGATCGGCCAGCATGATGTGCTGCGTGGCGGTGAAGTCCCACGTCTCGCCGGGGGTGGTCTGGTAATGCCAGACATATTCGCCGGTATCGGGCCGCAGCGCGACGATGGAGGCGAGGTAGAGGTTGTCGCCGCCGCCGGGCGAACGATAGGCCTGGTTCCACGGGCTGCCGTTGCCGACCCCGATATAGAGCAGGTCCAGCTCCGGGTCATAGGCCATCGCGTCCCACACGGTGCCGCCGCCGCCCAGCTTCCAGAACTCGCCGTTCCAGGTCTCGCGCGCCTGCTTCAGGTATGCGGGCTCGTTCGGCTCCTCGGCCGGGTCGCCGGGCACGGTGTAGAAGCGCCACAGCATTGCGCCGTCTTCGGCGTCATAGGCGCTGACATAGCCGCGCACGCCGTATTCGGCCCCGCCGTTGCCGATCAGCACCTTGCCGTCGATCACGCGCGGCGCGCCGGTGATGGTATAGGGCTTGGACTGGTCGACCGTGACCTTGTCCCACAGCACCGCGCCGGTCTTGCGGTCGAGCGCGACCAGCCGCCCGTCGAAGGTGCCGAGGAACAGCGTGTCGCCCCACGCGGCCAGCCCGCGGTTGACCACGTCGCAGCAGCCATAGGCGCCGCGTTCGCCGGGCACTTCGGGGTCATAGTCCCACAGCGGCTTGCCGGTGCGCGCGTCGAACGCCTTCACCTTGCTCCACGCGGTGGTGACGTAGATCGTCCCGTCGATCACCAGCGGGGTCGATTCCTGTCCGCGCGCGGTGTCCATGTCGGCGAACCAGGCCAGCCCCAGATCGCCCACGTTGCCGGTGTCGATCCGCGCCAGCGGGCTGAAGCGCTGTTCGTCGTAGGTGCGGCCGTATGTGATCCAGTTGGCGGTATCGCCGTCCGCCGCCAGCAGCATCGCGGCGTCGACCCCGCCCGCCTCGCCGTTGTCCCTGCACGAACCCAGAACCAGCGCGAAACCCGCGCATGCGGCCAGCACCCATGCCTTCATCCCGACCTCCCTCGGCCCCACTCTCCAGCGCGGTGCGAAATCGCCGCCCGGCCTTTGTAAGCAATGCTTACGATCAGGATTTCGCGCCGGTCAAGCGCCGCCGAACCGCGCGGCGCGAAGGGCCATTGCGCCATACGGGGACTTCGGCGTAAGACGCGCGCGTCAGTCGAGCGCGAGCCCGCGTTATGACCCTGGCGTTGCTATCTTCGCCAAGAAAGACACGTTTCATGACCAAACTACCGTCTCGCGCCGACCATGTCGGCTCGTTCCTTCGTCCGCGCTCCGTCATCGAGGCGCGCGAGCATCGCAGCGCCGGCAATATCGACTATTCGGAACTGCGCGCGGTCGAGGACAAGGCCATTGCCGAACTCGTCGCATGGCAGGAAGGCCTCGGCCTCAAGGCGATCACCGACGGCGAATTCCGCCGCTACTTCTTCCACACCGACTTCCTGCTCCAGCTCGCGGGTGTGGAGGAGCGCGGCGGACTGAAGAAGGCGTTCAAGAACGACGCCGGCAAGGACGTCCACTTCGCGCCTCCGGTGATGGTCGTCACCGGCAAGGTCGAGCACGTGAAGCCGATCCAGCTCGCCGATTTCGAATACCTGAAGGGCCTGGTGAAGCAGACTCCCAAGGTCGCCATCCCCAGCCCGACGATGCTGCACTTCCGCGCCGGGCGCGCCGGCATCCCGGAGGACGTCTATCCCGAAATGGAGGACTTCTACGCCGATGTCGCCGCCGCCTATCGCGCCGAGGTGGACAGCCTCGTCGCCGCCGGCTGCCGCTACATCCAGATGGACGACACCAACCTCGCCTACCTGTGCGACGACGAGCAGCGCGCCGATGCCGCCCGCCGCGGGCTCGATCCCGACGCCACCACGCGCCAGTATGCAAAGCTCATCAACGACAGCTTCGCCGGCGCGCCGGCCGATCTGATCAAGGCGGTGCACCTGTGCCGGGGCAACTTCCGTTCCAGCTGGGCGGCCGAAGGCGGGTACGAGCCGGTGGCCGAGATCATGTTCAACGAACTCGCCATCGACGCCTTCTTCCTCGAATACGACGATCCGCGCTCGGGCGATTTCGCGCCGCTGCGGTTCCTGCCGAAAGGCAAGACCGTGGTGCTCGGCCTCGTCACCACCAAGCTCGGCGAGCTGGAAAGCCGCGACGACATTCTGCGCCGGATAGAGGAAGCGGCGAAGTTCGCCGACATCGACCAGCTCGCGCTCAGTCCGCAATGCGGCTTCGCCAGCACCGTCCACGGCAACGACCTCACCACCGAACAGCAGGCAGACAAGATCCGCCTCGTGGTCGATGTGGCCAACGAGGTCTGGGGCCAGGTTCCGGCGACGGCCGGCTGAACGAAACCGCCCCTCCCGCTTGCGGGAGGGGCAGGGGGGTGGGCCCGTGCGCCCCCGAACCGACCCACCCCTGCCCCCTCCCGCAAGCGGGAGGGGGATGCTAGGCTGTATCGCCATTCAGAAGATGACGAGCCGAAAATGGTGG
>JBIQKC010000071.1:0-5229 GCA_044506885.1 Sphingomonadales bacterium | reverse complement strand
TGCCGCGCATCGCCAACCTCGACGACTGGTGGTGCCAGGGCTTTTCCGAGCCGGGCTCCGGCTCCGATCTCGCTTCGCTGAAGACCACGGCCAAGCGCAAGGGCGACGTCTACATCGTCAACGGCCAGAAGACCTGGACCACGCTGGCCCAGCATGCCGACTGGATCTTTTGCCTGGTGCGCACCGATCCGGCGGTGAAGAAGCAGGAGGGCATCTCGTTCCTGCTGATCGACATGAAGTCGCGCGGCATCACCGTGCGGCCGATCATCACCATCGACGGAGGCCGCGAGATCAACGAGGTGTTCTTCGACGATGTCGAGGTGCCGGTGGCGAACCTCGTCGGCCAGGAGAACAAGGGCTGGGACTACGCCAAATTCCTGCTCGGCAACGAGCGCACCAACATCGCCCGCGTCGGCATGTCGAAAGAGCGCATTCGCCGCATCAAGCAGTTGGCGGCGGGCGTCAAGGCCGGCGGCCGGCCGCTGATCGAGGACCCGCGCTTCCGCGAAAAGCTGACGTCGGTCGAGATCGAGTTGAAGGCGCTGGAGATGACCCAGTTGCGTGTCGTCGCCGCCGAAGGCCGCCATGGCAAGGGCAAGCCGGACCCGGCGTCCTCGATCCTCAAGATTAAGGGCTCGGAGATCCAGCAGGCGACCACGGAACTGATGCTCGACGTGATCGGCCCGTTCGCCGCGCCCTTCGATCCGGGCGAGAACGACGGCAGCAACGAACCGGGCGACTGGACCATGCAGATCGCGCCGAGCTATTTCAACAACCGCAAGGTGACGATCTACGGCGGCTCCAACGAGATTCAGCGCAACATCATCGCCAAAGCCGTGCTCGGTTTGTGATCTGAGGAACAGTGATGGATTTTGACCTGTCCGAGGAGCAGCGCCTCCTCAAGGAAAGCATCGACGGCCTGCTCGGCGACGCTTACGATTTCGAGCAGCGCAAGCGCTACCGCGCTGAGGAAGGCGGCTTCAGCCGCGCGATCTGGGGCAAGTTCGCCGAGCAGGGGCTGCTCGGGCTGCCGTTTGCGGAAGACGACGGTGGCTTCGGCGGTGGCACGGTCGAGACCATGATCGTCATGGAGGCGCTCGGCCGTGCGCTGGTGGTCGAGCCCTATCTCGCCACCGTGGTGCTGGGCGGCGGTTTTCTGCGCCGTGGCGGTTCGGACGCCCAGCGCGCGGCGCACCTGCCGGGCCTGATCGACGGCAGCCGGACGCTCGCCTTCGCCCAGCTCGAGCGCGATTCGCGCTACGACCTCGCCGATGTTTCGACCACGGCGAAGACGAACGGCAGCGGGTTCGTGATCGATGGCGAGAAGTTTGTGGTCACCCACGGCGACAGCGCCGACACGTTGGTGGTGACGGCACGCACCAGGGGCGGCCAGCGCGACCGAGGGGGCATCGGCGTGTTCCTGGTGCCGCGCGATGCCAGGGGCGTCAGCGCCAAGGGTTATCCGACGCAGGACGGCCTGCGCGCCGCCGACATCACCTTCGAGGGCGTCACGGTCGGCGCCGACGCCGCGATCGGCGATCCCGAGGATGGGATCAAGCTGATCGAGCGCGTCGTCGATGACGCGCGCATCGCGCTGTGCGCCGAGGCGGTCGGGCTGATGGACGAATGCCTCAAGACCACAGTGGAGTACATCAAGACGCGCAAGCAGTTCGGCGTCTCCATCGGCACGTTCCAGGCGTTGCAGCATCGCGCCTCCGACATGTTCGTGGCGCTGGAGCAGGCCCGCAGCATGGCGATGTATGCGACCATGGCCGGCGACTTCGAGGATGCGAAGGAGCGCGCCGCGGCGGTCGCCGCCGCAAAAGTCCAGATCGGCCGCTCGGGACGTTTCGTCGGGCAGCAGTCGATCCAGCTTCACGGCGGCGTCGGCATGACCGAAGAGTTCAAGATCGGCCACTACTTCAAGCGGCTGACCATGATCGAGAGCACTTTTGGCGATACCGACTACCACCTGCAGCGCCTGAGCGAGCAGGGCGGCCTGCTCAACGACTGAACCGGGGCGGAGAATGGCGTCGGTCATCCTGGCAATCGATCAGGGCACGACATCGTCGCGCGCCATCGTGTTCGGCCCGGATATCGCCATTGTTGCGCAGGCGCAGCAGGAGTTTCCGCAGCACTTTCCGGCGTCGGGCTGGGTCGAGCACGAGCCCGACGATATCTGGACGTCGACGGTTGCGACCTGCCGCGAGGCGATGCGCAAGGCCGGCGTTGCGGCCGCCGACGTTGCCGCGATCGGCATCACCAACCAGCGCGAGACCACGGTGGTGTGGGACCGCTCGACCGGACGCGCCGTGCATCGCGCCATCGTCTGGCAGGATCGGCGCACCGCGGAGATCTGCGCGCGGCTGAAGGCCGAAGGGCTCGAGCCCGACATCTCGGCGCGTAGCGGGCTGATCGTCGATCCGTATTTTTCGGGCACCAAGATCGCCTGGCTGCTCGACGAGGTGCCGGGCGCGCGGGCGCGCGCCGAACGCGGCGAACTATTGTTCGGCACGGTGGACAGCTACCTGCTGTGGCGGCTGACCGGCGGCCGCGTGCATGCCACCGACGCCACCAACGCCTCGCGCACGCTCTTGTTCAACATCCATACGGGCGACTGGGACGACGACCTCTTGCGCATGCTGCGCGTGCCGCGCGCCATGCTGCCGCGGGTCGAGGACTGCTCCACCCTGTTCGGCGAGACCGAGCCGAGCCTGTTCGGCGGTGCCATCGCCATCCGCGGCATTGCCGGCGACCAGCAGGCCGCGACCATCGGCCAGGCGTGCTTCAGTCCCGGCATGATGAAATCGACCTACGGAACCGGCTGCTTTGCGCTGCTCAACACCGGCGATACGGCGGTCGCCTCAAACCACAAGCTGATCACCACCATCGCCTATCAGTTGGGCGGCCGGCGCACCTATGCGCTGGAAGGCTCCATTTTCGTTGCCGGTTCCGCGGTGCAATGGCTGCGCGACGGGCTCGGCGTCATCGCCGCCGCCAACGAATCCGATGCCCTGGCTGCGCGCTCCGATCCGGCGCAGGCTGTCTATCTGGTGCCGGCCTTCGTCGGGCTGGGCGCGCCGTACTGGAATCCGCGCGTGCGCGGCGCGTTGTTCGGGCTGACGCGTGCGACCGGTCCGGCCGAACTGGTTCATGCGGCGCTGGAAAGCGTCTGCTATCAGACCTTTGACCTGTGGGCGGCGATGCGCGCGGACTGGCCGGAGGCGGCGCGCATCAACCCCATGCTGCGCGTCGATGGCGGCATGACGGCGTCGGACTGGACCATGCAGCGGCTCGCCGATCTGCTCGACGTGCCGGTCGATCGCCCGGAGATTCTTGAGACCACGGCGCTGGGCGCGGGTTATCTCGCCGGGCTCGGCGCCGGCCTCTATCCCGAGCCGGCGCGCTTTGCCGATACCTGGCGATTGCAGCGCCGCTTCCGGCCCGCCATGAGCGAGGCGACGCGGACGCGGAAGCTCAAGGGCTGGGCGCGGGCGGTGAAAGCGACGCTGGTCTCCGATCCCAGCGGCGAGGCGAAGTAACCTCCCCGTCTCCCCTTGTCATGCCCGCACTTGGTTCGCGGGCCTCCACCCTTTCCTTCCCGACCCCCACCCTACCCTCCCCCTTTCAGGGGGAGGGATAAAGGGAGGGAGGGGCGCCGTTAAGACGTGGATGCGCGGGACAAGCCCGCGCATGACGAAGAGCGCTTCAGCCCTTCGCGGCCGTCTTCGGCTGATAGCGCAGGTGGACCGCGCAGGTGCAGCCGGGCGGATGGTTCGCGACATCGTTGGCCGGCTCCGGCAGCGGCGTCTTGGCCGCGCTCATGTCGCTTGCAGGAATGTAGTTGAGCACCGGCGCCAGCCAGCGCTCCATCTCGCCGACGTCGACGCCCTTGCGCGCCGCATAGTCCTCGACCTGATCGCGCTCAATCTTGCCGACGCCGAAGTAAAAACTCTCCGGGTGGCTCAGATACAGCCCCGACACCGACGAGCCCGGCCACATTGCGTAGCTTTCGGTCAGCTTGACGCCGGCGGCGCGCTCGGCGTCGAGCAGGCGGAACAGCGTCGCCTTCTCGGTGTGATCGGGCTGCGCCGGATAGCCGGGCGCGGGGCGGATGCCGTCGTATGTCTCGAAGATGAGTTCGTCGTTGGACAGCGCCTCGTCGGGCGCGTAGCCCCAGAACTCCATGCGCACACGCTGGTGCATGCGCTCGGCGAAGGCTTCGGCGAGACGGTCGGCCAGCGCCTTGACCAGGATCGACGAATAGTCGTCGTTGGCCTTCTTGTAGCGGTCGGCGATGGCATCCTCGCCGAGCCCGGCCGTGACGGCAAAGCCGCCGATGTAATCCGGCACGCCGCTGTCGCGCGGCGCGAGAAAATCGGATAGCGCGACGTTGCTGCGGCCTTCGCGCTTTTCGAGTTGCTGGCGCAGCGTGTGGAACGTGGCGATCTGCGTCGTGCGGGTGTCGTCACTGTAGACGGCGATATCGTCGCCGATCGTATTGGCTGGCCAGAAGCCGATCACCGCCGAGGCCGTGAACCAGTTTTCCTTGACGATGCGCTCCAGCATGGCGCGGGCATCGTTATAGAGCGCGCGCGCGACCTCGCCTGATTTCGGATCGTCGAGGATGGCCGGGAAGCGCCCGCTCAGTTCCCAGGTCTGGAAAAACGGCGTCCAGTCGATGCAAGCTGCGAGTTCGGCGAGCGGATAGTTTTGGAAACTGCGCGTGCCGAAGAACGAAGGCTTCACCGGGCGCGCCTGCGTCCAGTCGATCGGAAACGCATTGGCGCGCGCCGCAGCCAGCGTCAGCCGCTTCTTGCTTTGCTGCGCCTTGAGATGTGCGGCAGCGATCTTGTCGTATTCCTGCCGCACTTCGGCGATGTAGGCGCCGCGGCGTTCCGGCGAGATCAGCGAGGAGGCAACGCCAACGGCGCGGCTGGCATCATTGACATGCACCACCGGCCCGCGCCGGTAGTTCGGATCGATTTTCACCGCGGTATGCACGCGGCTGGTGGTGGCGCCGCCGATCAGCAGCGGCATGGTCATTTCCTGCCGCTCCATCTCGGCGGCAAGGAACGCCATCTCGTCGAGCGAGGGCGTGATCAGCCCGGACAGGCCGATCATGTCGGCGTTTTCCTGTTTGGCCGTCTCGATGATCTTTGCCGCCGGCACCATCACGCCGAGGTCGATCACCTCGAAATTGTTGCACTGGAGCACGACGCCGACGAT
>JBIQKC010000070.1:0-5506 GCA_044506885.1 Sphingomonadales bacterium | reverse complement strand
CTTCGGCCGAGGAGAAATTGAGCCCGCAGCGCGCCTCGAGCACCGCCAGCAGCATGGCCAGACGGCCGGAATCCCATCCCACCACCGCGCGGCGCGGCGTGGCGCCCGATTGCAGCCGCACGATCAAGGCCTGGACTTCGACCAGCACCGGGCGCGTGCCTTCGAGCGCCGGGAACACCGAGCTGCCCGCCACGGGCTGTTCGCGGCCCGACAGGAACAGCATCGAGGGGTTGGGCACTTCGGCGAGGCCTTGCCCTTCCATCGCGAACACGCCGATCTCGTCGACCGCTCCGAACCGGTTCTTCAGCGCGCGCAGGATCCGGTATTGGTGCGAGCGCTCGCCCTCGAAGCTCATCACCACGTCGACCATGTGTTCGAGCACGCGCGGCCCCGCGATCGTCCCGTCCTTGGTGACGTGGCCGACCAGCACTAGCGCGACGCCGTTCTCCTTGGCATAGCGGATCAGCTCGAACGCCGAGGCGCGCACCTGGCTGACCGTGCCTGGCGCGCCCTCGATCGTGTCCGAGTGCATCGTCTGGATCGAATCGACCACCAGCAACGCCGGCGGCGCGGCTTGGCCAAGCGTGGTCAGGATATCGCGCACCGACGTCGCTGCCGCGAGCTGCAACGGCGCGTCCGCCAGCCCGAGCCGCGCGGCGCGCAGCCGCACCTGCCCGGTCGCCTCCTCGCCGCTGATATAGACCGCCCGCGCGCCCGAACGCGCCATCTGCGCCGCCGCCTGAAGCAGCAGCGTGGACTTCCCGATTCCCGGCTCCCCGCCCATCAGGATCGCCGAGCCCGGCACGATCCCGCCCCCGAGCGCCCGGTCGAACTCGGCCAGCCCGGTCGTCCGCCGCGTCAGCGCCTCCGACGGCGCATCGAGCGGCTCGAACGCAATCGGCCGCCCGCCGCTCGACAGGTCATGCCGGGTGGAGAAGACGGTGGCAGGCGCCTCCTCGACGAGCGTGTTCCATTGCTCGCAATCCACACACTGCCCCTGCCAACGCGTCGCGACGGAGCCGCATTCGGTGCAGACGTAACGACGCTTGGGCTTGGCCATGACCTACGCCGTATGCGGAACGGATGGGGAACGCAAGTCCCGGAGCTAGGTGGGTGCGAATCAAAGCCGCCATTCGGGAGCGGCCTGATTGCGGCCATTCGAGTCGAATCCCTCCAATGTCCCCTTCGTGCCCGTCTCGGTGCCGCCCCCGAATCCCCGTTGCACATGCGCTACATTTGTGGCACGCTACAAATGTAGCAACCGGACAGGACCGATGCTGAAGAAGCTGCCGCCGCGCGAACGCGAGATAGTCGACCTGCTCTACGAGAGAGGCGAGCTCACGGCGGCGGACATCTCGGCCGCGTTACCAGGGAAGCCCAGCGGGTCGGCCGTCCGGACGATGCTGAGCCGGCTCGAGCACAAGGGCTTCGTTCGCCGCGCCGACAGCTCGAAAGGATATCTCTACCGGCCTGCCGTGCCCGACAGTCAAGCGCGAATGACCGCGCTCAAGGATCTCGTGCGGGTGTTTTTCCACGGTTCCCCGGCGGGGGCCGCGACTGCGCTGCTCGGCATGTCCGAGCGGTTGGACGAGGCCGAGCTCGACGAGCTCGAAGCGCTGATCGCCCGGACCCGCGCCGCCAGACGCAAGGGGGGCGAGTGATGATGGTCCTCTTTGCCGCGAAGTCGGTCGTCATCGCCGGCGGTACGTTGCTGGCACTGCGGTTCATGCGCAGCCGCTCGGCTGCGGATCGGAGCTTGATCGCGCATCTCGGCTTGGCGGCGCTCGCCGCGCTGCCGCTCGGATCGATGCTGTTTCCGCCGCTGGAAGTTGCGGCCCCCGGCCTGCCGGATCCCGCGACCGCAAGCTCCGCTACCGCATGGATCGCGCCTGCAACCCGTGCCCAAGCCGCGCAGGCGCATTGGGCGCAGGCGGCAGCGGACTGGCTGCTCTTGGCCTATGCTGTGGTTGCCCTGTTCCTTATCGCCCTCATGCTGCTCTCGTTACTTCGGCTGGTGCTGCTGACCGCAAGGGCGCACGCCGTTACCGACGAGCACTGGTTCCAGGCCATGGCCCGGGCCCGACAGCGGATGGGAATCACGAAGAATATCGCATTGCTGGCCAGCCCCGAGATTTCCTCGCCGCTAAGCTGGGGGGGACTGCAGCCCAAGATCCTGCTCAACACCGATGCCGTCGCGGCCCGCGCGGATGCGGACGCCATCGTGGCGCACGAGCTGGCGCACCTCGCGCGGGCAGACTGGGCCAAGCTGGTGCTGGCCCGCGTGAGTGTGGCGCTATTCTGGTTCAATCCTTTCGCCTGGCTGTTGGCGCGAGAGGCGCACCAGCTGCGCGAGGAAGCGGCCGACGACGCGGTGCTGGCCACGGATATCGAGGACTCCGCCTATGCGAGCTTGCTGGTCAGCGCCGCCCGCCGGCAGAGCAACGGTCTGCTGGCCGGAGCCCATGCCATCGCACCGGCGCGAAACTCGCTCGACCAGCGTGTCCGGCGTGTGCTCGATCGCAGCTTGAACCGGTCAGCCGGCGGCACTGGCTGGGCCGCCGCGATGGCCGTCGGCGCTGCCGCCCTGACCGTGCCGCTGATGACCTTGCAACTCGCCGATCCGGCGCTCGCATCCTCGGCAGCTGCGTCGTTCGCGTCCGACGACGATGCCGGAGTGATCGTGTTCGACCTTCGCGTGCCGCCCCGCGAGCCCAATGCCCTGCCGAAAACGACGCGGCCGACGAGCCATCAAGCCACGGCCGGCGATGAGAGTCCCGTCGCCGCCACGCCTGCAAGTATCGAAGAAAGCGTTGCGAACCACATGGTGCGAAGGAGTAATTCCCTATGACCGACTTCCAAATCTCGCGCGTGATCGGCAGCGCGACCAGGGTGCCCCATCGCGCCATGGCCGCACTGGTTCCTTTCGCGACGACGACTCTTGCCGCCGTCGCACTCGCGGTCGCGCCATCCGGTCCCGCCGTCGCCCAGACCGGGCCCGTCCCGGCATGGCTAAACCTCCCTGCTTCCGATGCTGCCGATCCCCCGAACGCAGCCGAAAACCTGTCGGTCATTGTGACCGCAACCGACGCCGCGGGCCGGAACCCGGGCGATCCGGGATTTGCCGGAGCGTCTCGCGGCGGCCAATGCCGGGCCTTTCTCGCGGACTCGCTGCCGCTTGGCAATTCGGAGCTTTACGACCGGGCACTCGCGCATCTCCGAGAGGTTGTGCGGGCGGCCGGCGGCGTCGAAGCGCTCAGCAAGACGCCCGAAAAAATTCCGGCAGCCCACATCTGGGGCGACGCCAACGCCCCTTGGCGCTGCATCGCGGGAACGATCTACAACGTGCAAGTCGCGGGCTATCCGACAGTGGGTTTCGCCTTCACAGACGGTGCGGCCGGCGGCAGTCCGCAAGCCGCGCATATGGCCTACTTCGGGCTACCGGTCCCGGTTGCGAAGGACCCGCCGGAGGCCGTGAACCGGATCGTGCTCACCGCGCAGGAAAAGATTCTGTGGAACGGTCGGGAAATAGCCCCCGCGGAGCTTCGAGCAACGCTCGAGCAGGCGGCGCAAGGGGAGCCTCAGCCCAAGCTTGAGTTCGCGCCCGAAGCCGATGTCGGCTACGCCTTCTCGGCGATGGTGCTCGGCCTGATCAATGCTTCGGATGTTGCGGGGATGCACTTCATGGATGGCGAGAAGCACCGCGAGTTCGCCGCGGCTTCGCCGGCGGCGGCATCGCGGCCGTAATGTCCGCGCGATTGGGTGACCTCGAACTGTATCGAGCCGCCAATCGCCCTCGTTTTCGAATGGCTGGTGGCGGCCGCACCGGCAAAGCGGTCATTGAACCGTTGAGCTCGGGGCGTCCGCTCACCACCCATTTCAGCCACTCTCCGCCTCTCATCCTCGTCATGCTGAACTTGTTTCAGCATCCATCGAGCCGCAGGTCCGAAGCAGTGCGACAGAGCGCCACCTCGCGGCTGAGAATCCGTGCGACCTTGCGGTGGGGTCGGATGCTCCTGCTGCCCTAGATCCGAGGCATATTGTCAAGAATGTATTGACGCAAGTCGCGTCAACGTTATATTGACGCTTCGTCAAGTTAGAGTTGACGAGGCATCCGATGAACCTGGCAGAAGAACGCGCGATTAGAGACAAGACGGCCGCGGTGGTCCTCGATTGGGCCGACTACCGTCAGCCACAGTTCACGGGCGAGACAAGCGAAGGCTTCGCGGAGGCCATCGTGGTCGCCCATGTGGTCGCCGACGAGGCGAAGTTGAACCTCCATCGCTGGATCGACGCAGCACGCCGCACGGGAGTGAGCTGGGCTGAAATTGGCGAAGCGCTTGGCATCTCCAAGCAGGCGGCCCAACAGCGGTTCAGACCGGACGAGGAGGCTGAAGTCCCGTCGAAACGACGCGGAGAAGAGGTTGTCCGGATCGGCGCGACCGCATTCAACGAGATGAACATCCTGCGCGCCGAAGGCCGGAAGGGAAACGAACTGATCCGAACAGGTGCTCTCAAACTGGTGTTTCGGCCGACCTCTCGCGCGTGGGAGTATCAAAGAAGGCTAGGCGCCGCTCCGCCGACTTCAACGATGGAGAAGGACGGCTGGATCTATGTCTCGAGCTGGATGCCCTTTCACTACTTCAAGCGCCCTGCTCCACCGGAATGAAGCCGGTTTCTCGACCCGCCAAGCGGGACCGCTGCCCCAAGAATTCCCAGGGAGGTGGCTTGAATGACGACTTGGCAGCGCTCAGGCTCCGTGCGCCTCCAGGCTGCCCCAGATCGACTCGACGAACGCATCCTCGCCGATGAAGCCGTTCGGGTTGTTCGACATCCCGGCCAGTGGCTTGGCGGCCTTGGCCTGGTCGAGGGTCCGCCCCGCCTCCCTCAGCGCGGAAACGCGCTCGACCGCGGTCGCGATCGTGCCCCGCCAGGCGATCAGGTCGGCGCGGCGGGCAAGCGGGCCGTGGCCGGGGATGATCACGGTGTCGGCGTCGGTCATGGCGATCATCTGGTCGAGCGAGGTGATCAGGTGGCGCACGTTGCCGCCCGAACTCAGGTCGATGAACGGGAAGCCGCCGCCGTTCATCATCATGTCGCCGGTGTGGAGCACGTTGGCCTTGCGCCAGTAGACCGCGCTGTCGCCGTCGGTGTGCCCGCCGCCGGTGTGGATCACGTCGATCGTGTCCCCATTGAGATGGAACGTCACGGCATGGTCGTAGGTCACGACGGGTAGCGCGGCCTTGGGTGCGGGCGATGAGGCGTTACCCCCCACCGTACCGCCCGCGGCGAGCCGGTCGCGCACGCGGGTCTGGGCGACGATGATCGCGCCGGCCTGGCCGAACGGCTCGTTGCCGCCGGCATGGTCGAAGTGCCAGTGGGTGTTGACGAGGTACTTGACCGGGCTCGCGCCGAGCCCCGTGATCGCGGCCTGGATCTTGGGCACGAGCGGCACGAACTGGTCGTCGACGATCAGCGTCCCGTCCTCGCCGTAGCTGACCCCGATGTT
>JBIQKC010000069.1:0-5523 GCA_044506885.1 Sphingomonadales bacterium | reverse complement strand
TCGCCCGGCCGACGATGAACAGGTAGCCGTCGGCCATGTAGCCCATGTCGCCGGTATCGAGCCACGCCCCGTTGCCATCTTCGCCTGGGACCAGGCATTCGGCGGTCGCTTCCGGGTTGCGGAAATAGGAATGCATGACGCTGGGCCCGCGGCACCAGACCTTGCCGATCTGGTGGTCCTTGCGCGATCTGCCGTTCTCGCCGCGGATCTCGACGTCCATGTCGGGCAGCGGCTTGCCGCAGTTGACGATGGCGCGATAGCGCGCCGGGCGCGACAGGTCGCGGCGGGTGCCGGAAAGGCGCTCTTCCTCCACCAGCTCCACATGGATGCCCTCGCCCGGCGGCATCACGGTGACCGCCAGCGTCGCTTCGGCAAGGCCGTAGCTGGGGGTAAAGGCGCTCGCCTTAAACCCGGCCGGGGCGAAGGCGTTGACGAAGCTCTGCATCACGTCGGGGCGGATCATGTCCGCGCCGTTCCCCGCCAGCCGCCAGCGCGACAGGTCGAACCGTTCGGCGACGTTCGACTGGCTGGAGATGCGCCGCGCGCAGATGTCGTAGCCGAAGGTCGGCGAATAGGAGAGCGTCGTGCCCTCGTTGCGGCTGATGAGGTCCAGCCAGGCGAGCGGCCGCCGGGCGAAATGCTCGGTCCTCAGATAATCGACCGATACCTGGTTGGCGATCAGCGACAGCAGGCAGCCGACCAGGCCCATGTCGTGATACCACGGCAGCCACGAAACGACGCGGTCGTTCTGGCCGATGTCCATCGCCGTGGCGTGGCCGTAGAGGTTGTGCAGCAGCGCCCGGTGCGTAACCGCGACTCCGGTCGGGAAGCGCGTCGATCCGCTCGAATACTGGAGATAGCAGATGTCGTCGGGATGCGGCGCGGGCAGCTCCGCCGGCGGGGCCTCGCGCGCGGCGAAGCTGTCCCAGTCGGCCCCTTCGCATCCCTGCCGCGCGGCGCCGGCGGAAGCCATCTCGGCGATTTCCGCCGGGTAGAGCAGCAGCCTGGGATCGGCGCTTTCGAGCTGCACCGCTAGTTGCTCGATATAGTTCTCCTTGCCGCCGAAAGTCGTCGGCAGGGGCAGCGGCACCGGCCACGCCCCGGCATAGACCGCGCCGCAGAACAGCGCCGCAAATTCCGGTCCGGTCTCGGCGATCAGCGCCACCCGGTCGCCCTTGCCGATGCCCGATGCGACCAGCCGCCGGGCGGCCATCAGCGCGTCGTCGCGCATCTCGCTGTAGGGATAGACCCGTTCGAGCACGCCGCGCGCGTCATGGAAGTTGAGCCCCTTGGCGCTCTTCGCCGCATAGTCCACCGCCTCGGTAAAGGTGGCGAATTCCGCCCGGATCCGGGGCAGAGGGCAATCGTTCGGGGTGGGTGTCGGTTCGGTCATCGTCTGATTGGCAATCCTGTCATCTACGCGCTCTGGCGGCGCCTTCCCCCAATGCCAATGCGACGCCGATCGACCGATAGCGCCGCGACAATCTTTCCCATTTGGCAACGACTGTGGCACGAATATGGCGATGGCTGACGATCGACAAGCGACAAAGCCTGTGCGCCGGGGGGGCAAACCGCTCGATTCCGCGCGTCTGGAAGAGCTTGCCTTAACCTACGTTGCACGGTTCGCCACCAGTTCGGCCCGGCTCGAACGCTACCTGCGGCGCAAGCTGCGCGAGCGCGGCTGGGCGGGCGAGGGGGAACCGGAGCTGGCCGCGCTGGTCGCCCGGTTCGTCGATTCGGGCTACGTCGACGACGAAGCCTATGCCCGCGCGCGCAGCGGCGGATTGTTGCGGCGCGGCTACGGCCAGCGGCGCGTGGCGCAGGCGCTGGGCGAAGCCGGAATAGACGAAGCGCTGCGCGATCGGGTGCGCCCGGACGAGGCCGAACTGCGCCGGGCCGCGCTCACGCTGGCGCGCAAACGGCGCTTCGGGCCGTTCGGCCCCGCCGCGCCCGATCGCGCCACGCGGGAAAAGCAGATCGCCGCGATGCTGCGCGCCGGGCACCGGCTCGACAGCGCGCGCGAAATGGTCGATGCCGGGAGCGTCGAAGCGGCCGAACGATGGGCCGATCCCGGCGATGACGAAAGCTGATCCGATGCGCGCACTGGTGTTGTCCTTCTTGCTGATGTTTCCGGCCTGTTCGCCGCAGGCGGCCGAACCCGCGCCCGCGCCGGCGCAGGCCGAAGGCGCGGTCCACCCGGTCTCGGGGCTGGCGGTCGTCCCGCTCACGGTGACCACGCCCACCGGAACCGCGCACGCATTCCGCGTCGAACTGGCGGTCACGCCGGAACAACAGGCGCGCGGGCTGATGTTCCGCACCGAAATGGGGGCGGACGAAGGGATGCTGTTTCCCTACGACCAGCCGCGCATGCTCAGCTTCTGGATGAAGAACACCGTGCTCTCGCTCGACCTGATCTTCATCGACGAAGAGCGGCGGGTCATCAACATAGCCGCAAACGCCACGCCTTACTCGGAACAGAGCCTCTATTCGGGCGCGCCGGGCATCGCCGTGCTGGAACTGAACGGCGGCAGGGCGGCCGAACTGGGCATAGTCCCCGGCAGCAAGGTCGACTGGTAGCAGGGCGCTTGCGCGACGCCCGGCGTTGCGGCTAACGCGCGGCGCATGGGATTCTTCGGCAAGATCTTCACCTGGTGGGACGGGGCCACGATCGGCACCTCGCTGTTCAGCGCGCTGAACGGCGAGCATGTCGGCACCGACGCGCAGGGCAACAGGTACTATCGCGGCAGGAAGAAGGCGGCTGGCGGGCGCGAACGCCGCTGGGTCATCTACGACGGGGCCAACGACGCCAGCAGGGTGCCGTCCGAATGGCACGGGTGGCTGCACGGTTCCTACGACGAACTGCCCGAAAGCCGTCTGCCGCCGCCGAAGATCTGGGAAGCGGACTATACGCCCAACGCCACCGGCGGCCCCGCCGCATACCTGCCGCAGGGCGCGCTCGAGCGCGGCGGACGGCGGGCGCGGGCGACCGGCGACTACGAAGCGTGGACGCCCGACGCGTGAGGCGGCTGGCCGCCCCGCTCGTTCGCGGAGCGGCCGTCGCGGCGCTGGCAATGCTTGCCGCCTGCACCGGCGAAGCGCCCGAACCCGAACCCGAAGCGACCGAGATTCCCGAAGAGTTCGCGCGCGCCCCCGCGCCCCGGCCCGCGCAGGAGGGAGCCGGCACGCCGATGGCGGAGCGCGTGGCGACGCTGGGCCTGCTCAACAAGCGCAACAACATCAGCCGCGACATCGAGCTGAAGCCGGGCGAAGCGCGCCGCGTCGGCGACGTGATCGTGCGCCTTTCGGCCTGCGAGCGCACCGCGCCGTGGGAACAGCCCCCGGAAACCGGGGCTTTCGTCCAGGTGCTGGTGTTCGACCGGCCCGACGCCGATTCGCAAGCCGAATGGCGGCGCGTGTTTTCCGGCTGGCTGTTCGGAAATTCGCCGAGCCTCAACGTCGTCGAGCATCCGATCTACGATGTCTGGGTCAAGGACTGCGCGATGAGCTTCCCCGACGAGGAGGCCGCGCTTCCCGATGCGCCCGCCGCCCCGCGCCCGTCGGAATCCGCGCCGGCCCCGGCCCCCGCTCCGGCCGAAACGCCCGCCCCGGCAGAGCCCGGCAACGAAGCATAGATTTCGGGCAGCGCCGGCGCCGGCCCCGCCTCCCGCGCTTCGGAGAGGCGCGCAAGGTATTCCGCCCTGCTGACCGTCACCGCGCCGAGCCGGGCGAGATGGTCGGTCATGAACTGGCAGTCGAGCAGCCGGTATCCGCCGCGCCGCAGCAGCGCCACGAGCCAGGCGAGCGCCACTTTCGACGCGTCGGGCGCGCGGCTGAACATCGATTCGCCGCAGAACACGCCGTCGAAGCCGACCCCGTAGAGGCCCCCGACCAATTCGGCTCCGAACTGGCCGTCGCGCCAGCATTCGAGCGAATGGGCATGGCCTTCGAGATGCAGCGCGCGGAAGCTGGCGGCGATGCGGCGGCTGATCCAGCTTTCCGGGTGGCCGGGCCGCGGCTCCGCGCAGCCGGCGATCACGCCGGCGAAATCGGCGTTGCAGGTGACCCGGAAACGATCCTGCCGGATCGCCTTGGCCAGCGAGCGCGAACAGCGAAATCCGTCCAGCGGGATGATCCCGCGCTCGCGCGGCTCGACCCAGTAGACGTCCTCGTCCTCGCGGCTGTCGGCCATCGGAAAGATGCCGCTGCGATATGCGGTCAGCAGCAGCGCGGCGGGAATGATCTGCGGTGCGGGGGCATGCATGCGATTCGCCTTAGGTCCGTCCGGTAGTGTCTCGGTTTGAATTCTATCTCCTCGTCATTGCGAGGAGCGGAGCGACGAAGCAATCCAGAGCGGCGGGGCAATACGCCCTGGATTGCTTCCCACGGCTCAAGGCCGGGGTCGCAATGGCGAACGAGAATTCAAACCGAGACACTGTCCCTCCTCGTAGCTTGCCAAGCAAACGCACGGCCAGTAGAGGCGGCTCCCGCCCGCAGGAGTGTAGCTCAGTTGGTAGAGCATCGGTCTCCAAAACCGAGGGCCGTGGGTTCGAGTCCCTCCACTCCTGCCAGGCGCGCCTTCGGGGATTTTTCAGCCGATTGCGGCGCATCGCCCGTTTGACTCCAATCAAGGTATGCGCGGCGCCGAGGGGGCAAGGTGTATCCGCACAAGCCGCGTCCCCGCGGGTGGGGCGGGGCTTGTCGATGGAGAGCCCCCATGACCGTTTCCAGCAAGTTCGCCGCCACCGCAATCGCCGCCCTCGCGCTCGCTTCGTGCCAGCAGGCTTCCGCGCCTGCGGGCGAGGCCGCCGCGGCCGGAGGGCTGGAGAAGCTCCCGGTCAGCATCAACGCCGCCATGGTCGGGATGATCGACCACTCGGCGGACTACCTGTTCGCGCTCGGCAACGGCGACATGCCGCGCAACGACAACGACTGGCACCTGGTCAGCAACTCGGCCTACGAGATCATGCTCGGCGGCGCGGTCATCCAGATCCCCGGCACCGGCCAGTTCGACGCCGGATGGACCGCCAATCCCGACTGGATCGCGCTGTCGCAGGACCTGACCGCGATCGGCGCCGACGCGGTCGAACTGGCGGAGGCCAAGTCCACCGATACCGAAGCCTGGCGCGCAGTGGGCGATCGGTTGATCCAGAACTGCATGGACTGCCACCAGAAGTTCAAGCCGGAGATTCCCAGCGAAGGCATCCTGCGCGGGTCGACCGAGCGGCAGTCGCGCGGGATCAGCATCTTCGGCTACTGATCCGGCCCGGAGCCGGATGGCGGCGGCCGGGTCGCTGAATGGCCGGGAACGGCCTTTCCTACAGCGGCCTGCCCGTGCCATGGTGAAGCCTGCTCTTTGAAATCGCCGCTTTCGGATTTTTCTTTTTCCGCTCCGCATCCATCGCGCCCCGCTGCGGGTTAGGGTCAGGACCCATTAAATGCACGCCCGAGGCGTCGAAATGGCGAAGAGATCGGGTTCGGGTGGCCGCCGCGGGTAGCATCGCTACCTGCAAGGCCGCGCGGACA
>JBIQKC010000030.1:0-37706 GCA_044506885.1 Sphingomonadales bacterium | reverse complement strand
CGACGTCGCTTCGCTCAATCGCAAGAACAAGGCTGCCAAGTGATGGCTGACGAAACCCAGAACGAAACCGTGACCGATCTCGCGGAGCTGAACACGCTCGCCGGCGCCGGGGCCCCGGCCGATGAAGCCGCCGCTCCCGTCGCGGCCGCCCCCTCCACCCCCGCCGTGCTGCGCGAGCAGGAACTCGACGCGCAGGGCCGCGCCTACGCCACCGGCCGCCGCAAGGACGCGGTCGCCCGCGTGTGGCTGAAGCCCGGCTCCGGCAAGGTCACCGTCAACGGGCGCGACCAGGAAGTGTTCTTCGCCCGCCCGACGCTGCGGCTGATCATCAACCAGCCGTTCCAGATCACCGAGCGCGAAGGCCAGTACGACGTGGTCTGCACCGTCTCCGGCGGCGGACTTTCGGGCCAGGCCGGCGCGGTCAAGCACGGCATCAGCCAGGCGCTCGCCAAGTTCGAGCCGGCGCTGCGCAGCACGGTCAAGGCCGCCGGCTTCCTCACCCGCGACAGCCGCGTGGTCGAGCGCAAGAAGTACGGCCGCGCCAAGGCCCGCCGCAGCTTCCAGTTCTCGAAGCGCTGATCGGACACTTCGACCTGCCGAACACGAAAGGGCGGTCCCGCGGGGCCGCCCTTTTTCGTTCACCCGCTTCGCCGCGGCTTGTGGCGCACACAACAAAGGCCGCCTTTCGGCGGCCTCGACAACGTCCTGGAAAACTGGAGCGGGCGAAGGGATTCGAACCCTCGACCCCAACCTTGGCAAGGTTGTGCTCTACCCCTGAGCTACGCCCGCTCGCTGGCGACCGGGGCATGCCCCGGTGGGAGGCGCGCGGTTAGCATCGGGCTGGAAAGGCCGCAAGGGCAAATCGGGCGCAGAAGGCGGGTGCTTGCGCCCTTCACAAATCGCCCCCAAGAACCACATTGAACACCGCACGAGCGGACACGGGACGGCACAAAGGAAGGGACACGGCGTGGCAAGCATGGGCCTCAACCTGGACGAGCAGAAGGCGGTCGAGCGGTTCCGCACCGAAGTGGTGGAGCCGTCGCGGACCAAGCTGGTCGTGCTCGACTTCTGGGCCGAGTGGTGCGGGCCGTGCAAGGCGCTCGCCCCGGTGCTGGAGAAGGTCGCCGCCGAATATGCCGACAAGGGCGTATTGCTGGTCAAGGTCAACGTCGACGAGCAGCAGTTCATCGCCGCGCAGTTCCAGGTGCGCTCGATTCCCACCGTCTATGCGATGTTCCAGGGCCAGCCGGTCGCCGACCTGACGCCGGCGCGCACCGAATCGCAGCTCAAGCAGATGCTCGACCAGTTGCTCGCCCAGTTGCCCGTGGGCGGCGACGCGGGAGATGCGGCGGCGGAGATCGCCCCGCTGATCGCGATGGGCGAACAGGTGCTAGGCGAAGGCGATGGCGAGCGCGCCGCCGCGATATTCGCCCAGCTGGTCGAGATGGCGCCGGATGATCCCGCGATCCGCGCGGGCCTGATCCGCAGCCTCCTCGCCGCCGGCCGCGCCGACGACGCGCGCGACGCGCTCGATGCCTTGTCCGAAGACTTGCGCGGCGATCCCCTGGTCGCCCAGGCGGCGAGCGCGCTGGATCTGGCGAGCGAGGCGGTCGACGACGGCGAGTTGCAGACCTTGCGCGCCGCCGCGGCCGAACGGCCGGCGGACATGGAGGCGCAGTTCGCCTTCGCCCAGGCCGCTTTCGCCGCCGGCAAGCGCGACGAGGCCGCCGATACGCTGCTGCGCATGATCGAGATCGACCCCGAATGGAACGAGGGCGGCGCCAAGGCCAAGCTGCTGCAAATTTTCGAGGCCGTGGGTCTGGAAGACCCGTGGGTCGCCGGCCAGAGGCGCAGGCTGTCGCTGCTGCTGTTCGGATGACCGGCGAGCGGCTGTCGATCTTTCCGCTGGCCGGCGCGATCCTGTTTCCCGGCCTGCAACTGCCGCTGCATATCTTCGAGCCCCGCTATCGCGCGCTGGTCGGATCGGCGCTGGCGCGCGACCGGCGCATCGCCATGATCCAGCCGCGCGGACCGGCGGAAGGCGCGCCGCTGTTCGGCATCGGCTGCGTCGGACGGATCGACGACGTGGAGGCGCTGGAGGACGGGCGCTACAACATCGTGCTCGAAGGCGAAGCGCGCTTCCGATTGGTCCGCGAAGTCGCCGTGTCGACGCCGTTCCGGCAGATCGAGGCCGAGCTGCTGCCCGAGCCCGACGACGATCCCCTCAGCCCGGTCGAGCGCGCGAGCTTCGAACGCGAGGCGCGGCGTTTCGCCGACCGGCAGGGCTACAGCATCGACTGGCCCTCGGTCGAACGGCTCGACGATGTCTCGCTGATCAACGGGGTGAGCCAGATCGCCCCGTTCGACGCCGCCGCCAAGCAGGCGCTGCTCGAGGCGGAGGACTTGCGCACGCGCTGCGAGCTGCTGGTGCAACTGATGCAGTTCTTCGGCCGCAGCGATCCCGACGAAGGGCGCGTGACGCTGCAATAGTCCCCGATCAGGCGAAGAAGCCGCGCACTCCGTCGAGCACGTATTGCGCCGCCAGCGCCGCCAGCAATACGCCCAGCAGGCGGGTGATGACCGCTTCGACCTGCGCGCCGACCATCCGCATCAGCGGACTGGCCGCGAGCAGGGCCAGCAGCGTCAGCACCATGACCGCCGCCAGCGCGGCGAGCACGACCAGCCGCTCGCTCCATCCTTCCGCGCCGCTTTGCAGCAGCATGACCGAGGCGATCGCACCCGGCCCGGCGAGCATCGGCATGGCCATCGGGAATACCGAAACGTCTTCGATCTCCGGCGTCTCGCGGATCTTTTCCGCGCGCGCCTCGCGCCGCTCGGTGCGCTTCTCGAACACCATGTCGAGCGCGATCATGAACAGCATGATGCCGCCGGCGATGCGGAACGCATCGAGCCCGATATGCAGCGCGCCCAGCAATTGCTGGCCGAACAGGGCGAAGACCAGCAGGATCGCGCCGGCGATCGCGCAGGCGCGCAGGGCCATCGCGCGTTTCTGCGCCGGGCTCGCCCCGGCGGTGAGCCCGGCATAGATCGGCGCGCAGCCGGGCGGGTCGATGACGACGAAGAGAGTGACGAAGGCGGAAAGGAACAGTTCGGTCACGCCGCCCGCCTATTTGGCCGCCACCTGTTCGTGAACCGCATCCCGCCAGGCGTCGCCGTCCCAATAGCTGGCGGTCACGGTGCGCGAACCATCGGGCCGCGCGACCACATGCCAGCGCAAGGCGCCGTCGCGCGATGCGCCGCTGCTGACGGTGTCCGCCGGACCCGCGAGCATTTCCGCCGGCGGAGTCGGCTGCGAGCGGCACATGGCCGAGGTTCCGCCGATCATGTCGGGGGCGGCGAGCGGCTGCCCCAGCACATCGCCCTGGTTCATGACCCACTTGTATTCGCCGTTGCGCTGCCGTTCCCATACTGTGGTAAAATAGCCGGTCGAGCCATCCGGCCGCTGCCATGCTCCCCTGGTCACCGCCAGCGTGCCGTCGCAACTCGACCAGACCTGATGCGGCTGCCAGGAGAGGGGTTGCGGCGGATTGACCTGCCGCCTGAGCCAGTCGCGGGCGTTGATCGGGCCGGGCTGGAACATCACCGCGTTGGCCGCCGCATATTCGGCAAAGGCGGTCCATTGCCCTTTTTCCCGCGCCGCGCGGGCCAGGGCCAGTTCGGTGGCGATGACCTGGCCGGGGTTGGCGCGCAACACGCGCCTTTCGTAGAACTCGCGCCTGTTTTCCGGTCCCGGCCCCGGACGGGTCGCGCAAGCCGTCAGCAGCAACGACGCGACAAGCGCGGCGGCAAGCGCCTTCATCTCGCGCCGAGCGCCAGGTTACCCAGCACTATGTTGACGATATTGAGCGCCACGATCAGCACCAGCGGCGAAAAGTCTATCGCCCCGGTATCGGGCATGATCCGCCGGATGGGCCGCAGCAGCGGATCGAGCAGCGCATTGACCGCGCTGTAGATCGCCGCGACCCACTGATTGTGCATGCTCAGCACGTTGAACGCGACCAGCAGGCTGAGCACGAACTGCACGATCACGAGGATGATGATCACCGAGATCAGGTAGCCGACGATCTGCGAAAGGGTCAGAAACAGCACGGGTCCGCTCACCTCCTGTTGGTTCAGCGATGACTACGTATCGCGCGCGGGGCTGGCAATGCCTTCGGTGTTCAGCCCGCCCTGACCAGTGTTCCCGCGCCGCGGCTGGTGAAGAATTCGAGCAGCATCGCATGGCCGACCCGGCCATCGAGCACCACTGCCGCATCGCACCCCGCCTCGACCGCGTCGACGCAGGTGTCGAGCTTGGGAATCATGCCGCCGCTGATCGTGCCGTCTGTCTTGAGCCGGGCGATGTCGGCGGGGGCCAGATCGGTCAGCAGCCGCCCGTCCTTGTCGAGTACGCCGGGAACGTCGGTCAGCAGGAACAGCCGCGCGGCGCCGAGCGCGGCCGCGATGGCGCCGGCCATGGTGTCGGCGTTGATGTTGTAGGTATGGCCGTCGGCGCCCGCCGCGATCGGCGCCACGACCGGAATCATGCCCGCCTTGCTGGCGGTTTCGAGGATCGTCGTGTCGACCGCCTGCGGTTCACCGACGAAGCCGAGATCGACCGCCTGTTCGATATTGCTGTCCGGATCCTTGATCGTGCGGCTAACCTTGCTGGCGGTGACGAGCCCGCCGTCCTTGCCCGAGATGCCGATCGCCCGGCCTCCGGCCTGGGCGATCCAGCCGACCAGCTCCTTGTTGATCGCCCCCGAAAGGACCATTTCGGCGATCTCGGCGGTCGCCTTGTCGGTTACCCGCAAGCCATCGACGAAGCGCGATTCGACGCCCAGCTTCTTCAGCATCGCGCCGATCTGCGGACCGCCGCCGTGGACCACCACCGGGTTGATGCCGACCGCCTTCAACAGCACGATGTCCTCGGCGAAATCGCGCGCGGCTTCGGGATCACCCATCGCGTGGCCGCCGTACTTCACCACGAACGTGCGCCCGGCGTAGCGCTGGAAATAGGGCAGCGCCTCGATCAGCGTCTCGGCCTTGGCGAGCATCTGCCTGTCGCTGTTTTCCCCGGACGCGGTCATGACGCGCGGCCTTAGCGGCTTGGCGGGCGGGCGCAAGTGCGCCGTCGCTCGCTCGGCGGCGCGGCGGAAACGGCGCGAAGGCTCGATCCGTCCCGGCGCTCGGACGGCTCGCCGCATCCGCGGGGACCTTCCGCGCCCGCGAGCGTCCTGTTCTCTGCAACGAGGGAACGGCAATTGAGGATTTCTTGTTATGCGTAAGGTATTGGCTTTAACTCTTGTTCTCCCGCTCGCGGCGCTCGGAACAGCGGCGCAAGCGCAAGTAGCGGGCGGCGTGACCGGCTCTGTCGGCGGCGCGCTGGAAACCGAACTTCCCGATCCGGGGCCGGTGACCGACGGCGTGCAGGACACGATCGACGGGACGACCGACACTGTCACCGATACGGTCGATGAAACGACCGATACCGTCACCGACACCGCCGATACGGCCACCGATACCGTCGACGATACCTCGGTGGATGTGGAAGCCGACGCGGATGCCGACGTGAGCGTCGATGCCGATACGGAAGCCGATACGGCGGACGATCAGTAACAGCCCGCAAGCGATGACCAACCAGGCCGGCGGACCATTGTTCGCCGGCCTGCGTTTGCCCGCGCCATGCAAATTGCAGCGCGGTCATGGCGATGCTAGGCTTCCTCCGGGCATCCGGGGGGAACTGGCATGACCGATAACGACGACGGGGGCAGGGACGATGGGCGCAGGGCATCGTCCGACCGGCGAGAAAGCGATCGCCGCGACGGCGACGCGAAGCCGGTGAAGGAAGAACGCCGCAAGGGCGAGCGACGCGCCGGGGAACGGCGCAGCGGCCGCGACCGGCGCAGCGAGCCGCGCTGACCCGCTCTTTTGAATCAGGCGGCGGGGCGTTCCGCGGCCAGCAAACGCTGGAGAACGGCCGCCCGTTCGCGTTCGGCGCGCCACGCGCGTTCGGGGTGAGCCTGGAACTTGTCGAGCAGATCGCGCAGTTCCCGCTCGCGATCGGCGATGGTGGTTTCGATCATCGGCTTGCTCCCTTCAATGCAGCCACGGGTCATCCACCGGCTCGCGCTCCAGCTCGACGAAACGGAAGTTGTCGCGGATGTGGCGGTTGAAGAACCGCCCCTTGGAAACGGCCCCACGGAACTTGGAGACGACATCGGCGGGCACGCCGCGATAGCGATAGGCGCGCCCGCTGACGAACGCGACATCGAGCGTCGCGCTGCGAGAATCGTACCAAATATCGCTGATGACCGTGGATGGCATGCCGGTGAAACGCGCGACATGGGGGGTTTGGTTCCACCTCCCAGGGTCGGAGCTTAGTCCGCGCGCATCGCATCGAGCGCGCGCTGGACCGCGGAAAGCTCGTCATCCTCGCGGAATTCGCCGATTTCGGGGGCCATTTCGGGCTCGTCGCGCGCTGCGGGCGTCAGCGGCTCGTTGGGGCCTGCAAGCTGACGCTCGATGTCCCCTGCCATCGCCAGCGCGACCGTGCTGTTCTGCCGCGCCTGGAGCGCTTCGAGCTGGTCCTGCAACATCGCCTGCCGTTCGTCCGGCTCTAGCAGCGAGGCATGGCCATAGAGCAGTGCGAGCTGCGCCCAGGGCGTATCGCGATTCGCCACGTCTTCCGCCCAGCGGCTGAACGGCCCGCCGGCCGGAACCCACTCGCCGCCCTGCCGGCCGAGAAAGAACAGAATCCGCGCGCCTTGCGCGAACACCCGGCGGATGCAGGCGCCGGTGAGGCTCAGCGGATGGGCGTCGGTCAGTTCGTTCGGATCGCTGCGCAGGGCCTCGTCGGGGCGGGCGGGCGACGCCAGCGCCATGCCGCGCAGGACGATGTTTCCCGCCGGCATCAGACCCTTGAGGGCGGCGATCGGCTGGACCGCGATGCCGGCTGCCAGCGGATCGTCGGTAATATCGGGGTCGGGCGCGGGAGCGACGCCGACGACTTCGCCGATAACGATCAGGTTCGCCTGCTCGGCCAGCTCGAGATTGGTCGGCACCCGATAGCCGGGAGCGGGCGTGCAGGCCAGCACCGGCGAGGGCGACGCAAAAAGCAACGCCAGGCCGGCTGCAAGGACCGAAGCGGAAGCGGAGCGGGTCATGGGCGCTCTCCTGCGGGTCGCGAATGGTATGGCGCATGAACGGGTCGCGCAAGGCAAGGCGCCATGGGCGGTTCGGGGGCGACGCCCGGCCGATTTCCCTGCTTGCCGGAACGCGTGCGCCAGCGCAGAAACGGCCATGCCTACGCTGATCCTGCTTACCCTGTCGAACCTGTTCATGACAGTTGCCTGGTACTGGCACCTGAAGGGCGGCCCGGAAGTCGCCAATGCGCGGCCGCTCGGCTGGGTGATCCTGATAAGCTGGCTCCTGGCGGGTGTCGAATATTCGCTCGCGGTGCCTGCCAATCGCATCGGTTTCGCCAGCGGGTGGATGCCGGGCCAGCTCAAGATCGCGCAGGAGGCCATCGCGCTGACGGTGTTCGGGCTGTTCATGGTCTTCGTCCTCGGCGAAGCGCTGAGCTGGCGTCATGCCGCCGCTTTCGCCTGCATTCTCGCCGCTGCGGCGTTCCTGTTCGTGGGCCGGTAAAGCGGCGCTTATCGCTGCGCTTCGGAGGCAGTTTAACTCGCCGTTGACCGTGTCGCCGGCAGGGTGGCGGGATGACGGATATTGTCCCTTTCAACCCGAAGCGCGGCCGCGCCGGGCGTTACGGCAAACGCAGGCCGCGCAACCCGTGGCTTCGCCCGGAAACGTATGGGCGCAAGCCGCCGGGGCAAGGTTGGTGGCGGCATTTCTCGCCGATCATGGTGGTCCTGCCGCTGGCCGTGGGCGTCGCTGTGTTTCTGTGGCCGGCGGAGATGTCGGAAATTGCCGTCGGCGCGCTGTCCCGGCCGGCCGCTCCGGACACCGAAAGCGCGCGGTTCGGCTATTGCGACGGGGCGGCGCGGGTAAACTGCGTCGTCGATGGCGACACCTTCTGGTATCGCGGAGACAAGATTCGCGTGGCGGACATCAACACTCCCGAAGTGAGCCAGCCGCAATGCGCCGGGGAAGCGGCGCTGGGCGCGCGGGCCACCGAGCGTCTGCACGAACTGCTCAACGAAGGCCCGTTCACGCTCGAAGCCGTCGATCGCGACCGCGACCGCTACGGCCGCCTGCTGCGGGTGGTCACTCGCAACGGAGAAAGCTTGGGCGACCTGCTGGTGCGCGAAGGGCTGGCCGAGGAATGGCAAGGCTATCGCGGGAGCTGGTGCTAGGGTCCGTACTCAAGAGCCGGCGATGGAACCGCGTGGGCAGCGCGGCTATTTCCACCACATGACCGCGCCGTTCGCATGGATCCGCCCCGAGCCGCACGGCATTCATGTCGTACCCGCCGATTGCTGGATAGACCCGTCGCAGCCTGTGCCGAATGCGCTGGTGACGCATGGCCATGCCGATCACGCGCGCGGCGGGCACGGGCGCACCGTGGCCACGCCCGAGACGCTGGCGATCATGGAACTACGGTACCAGACGCGCGCGGGTGCGATGCCGGTGCAATACGGCGAAACGCTCCGGCTGCCCGGCGGAGTCGAGGCGACCTTCGTTCCTGCCGGCCATGTGCTCGGCTCGGCGCAGATCGTGCTCGAACACGCGGGCGAGCGGGTGGTCGTCACCGGCGATTACAAGCGCATGCCCGATCCGACCTGCCCGCCGTTCGAACCGGTTCCGTGCGACGTCTTCATCACCGAAGCGACCTTCGGCCTGCCGGTGTTCCGCCATCCACCGATCGGGCACGAGATCGACAAGCTGCTGGCGGCCCGCGCGCGGCATCCCGACCGCTGCGTGCTGGTGGGCGCTTACGCGCTGGGCAAGGCGCAGCGGGTGATCGCCGAGCTGCGCCGCGCGGGCCATCATGACGTCATCTTCCTCCACGGCGCGATGGAGCGCATGTGCCGGCTGTACGAGGATTTCGGAGTGGAACTGGGCGAGTTGCGGCTGGTCGCGGACGCCGGCAAGGACGAGTTGCGCGGCGCGATCGTGGTCTGCCCGCCCTCCGCGCTCAACGACCGCTGGAGCCGGCGGCTGCCCGATCCGGTCACGGCGATGGCCAGCGGATGGATGCGCGTGCGCCAGCGCGCCCGCCAGCGCATGGTCGAGCTGCCACTGGTGATTTCCGACCACGCCGACTGGGACGAACTGACCCGCACGATCGAGGAAGTCGACCCGGCCGAAAGCTGGATCACCCACGGGCGCGAGGAAGCGCTGCTGCGCTGGTGCCAGCTCCGCCAGCGGCGCGCGCGGGCGCTGGCTCTTGTCGGGTACGATGACGAAGATGATTGAGACGCCCCGCCTTCTCCCCTTCCGCTTGCGAGAGGGGTTAGGCGTGGGCCAGTCGCACCCTTCCGGCACGCGCCCACCCCCAGCCCCTCCCGCAAGCGGGAGGGGGATGGGATTGCGATAGATGGAAGCCTTCGCCGCCCTGGTCGATGCGCTGGTCTACACCAGGGGGCGCAACGACAAGCTGACGCTCATCGCACGCTATCTGCGCGCGACGCCCCATCCCGATCGCGGCTGGGCGCTGGCGGCGCTGACCGAGGGGCTGAGCTTTCCCGCGGTCAAGCCGGCGGTGATCCGGGCCCTGACGACCGAACGCGTCGATCCGGTGCTGTTCGCGCTGAGCCGCGATTTCGTCGGCGATACGGCCGAGACGGTCAGCCTGCTGTGGCCGGAAGCGGAAAGTGACGTCGCGACGCCACCGAGCTTGAGCGAAGCCGTTGATCTGCTTCAGCGAATGACCCGCATATCGGTCATGAGCGAACTGCCGCGGCTGTTCGACCGATTGAGTCCGGAGGGCCGCTACGCGCTTATCAAGCTGGCGACCGGGGCGATGCGGGTGGGCGTTTCCGCCCGTCTGGCCAAGACCGCTTTCGCCCAGGCTTTCGCTGTCCCGGTGGACGAGGTCGAGGAGTACTGGCATGCGCTGGCGCCGCCTTACACCGAGCTGTTCGCCTGGGCGGCCGAAGGCGGGCCGCCGCCCGACACCGCCGAAATACCGCTGTTCCGCCCATTCATGCTCGCGCATCCGCTCGACGATGCGGTGCTCGATCTCGCCGATTACGTCGCCGAGTGGAAATGGGACGGCATCCGCGTGCAGGTCGCCCATGCCGGCGGCGAGACGCGGCTCTATTCGCGCACCGGCGACGATGTGAGCGCGACTTTCCCGGAAGTGGCCGAAGCGCTGACGATACTGGCGGTGCTCGACGGCGAACTGCTGGTGCGCGGTAGCCATCAGGGCGGCGAAACGGGCGGCGCGGCGAGCTTCAACGCCTTGCAGCAGCGGCTGGGGCGCAAGACGGTCTCGAAAGCGATGCTGGAGAGCCATCCGGCCTTCGTGCGGCTCTACGACGTGCTGATCCTTGACGGCGAGGACTTGCGCGAGCTGCCGTGGACCGAACGGCGCGCACAGCTCGAGGCGCTGATGCCGCGCCTGCCGGCCGACCGGTTCGACATCAGCGCGGTGGTCGAGGCCGAGCATTTCGAGCACCTTGGCGAGATTCGCGCCGGTGCGCGCGACGAGGCGATCGAAGGCCTGATGCTCAAGCGGCGCGATTCGGCCTACGTCGCGGGGCGCAGGACCGGGCTATGGTACAAGTGGAAGCGCGATCCCCTGCTGGTCGACTGCGTGCTGATGTACGCCCAGCGCGGCAGCGGCAAGCGATCGAGCTTCTATTCGGACTACACCTTCGGCTGCTGGGATGGCGAGCCCGACGCCGATGGCCTTGGGGGAGCCGAACTGTTGCCGGTGGGCAAGGCCTATTTCGGCTTCACCGACGAGGAGCTGAAGCAGATCGACCGCCATGTCCGTAACCACACCGTCAACCGCTTCGGTCCGGTTCGCGAAACCGACAAAAGCCTGGTGTTCGAGGTCGCCTTCGACAGCGTCCATGCCAGCAAGCGGCACAAGTCGGGCCTCGCCATGCGCTTTCCGCGCATCAGCCGCATCCGCTGGGACAAGCCGGCGCGCGAAGCCGACCGGATCGAGACGCTGCGCGCGCTCGTCCGCGACTGACCGGGGCGCTACGTCTGGCTGACCGCCAGTTCGGCCGCCATCGCCAGCGCCGCGGGATAATCGGGCGCGTATTCCACCCGCCCTGTGCGGCGGCCAAGCCCGGCGCGGGTCAGAACGAACAGCGGCTGGCGCTGCGGGCCCGAGATTATGACCCGCGTCCCGCCCTTTTCAGCCTGTTCGACGAATTGTTCGATGGCTGCCGCCCCGCTCGCGTCGAGGAACGGCACCCGGCGCACGCGCAGGATCACCACGCGCGGCCGCTGGCCGACACCGCGAAGCGTATCGAGCAGGTCCCCGGCCACGCCGAAGAACAACGGCCCGTCGATACGGAAGACTTCCACCCCCGGCGGCAGATCGGCCCGCTGATCGAGATCGTCGTCGAGGTCGGGCGCGGCTTCGATCGCCGCGCTGCCTTCGACGTGAACCGCCTCGCTCATCCGCATCATGAACAGCAGCGAAGCGAGAGTGACGCCGACGCCGATGGCCACTGTCAGATCGACCATCACGGTAAGGAAGAATGTCAGCAGCAGCACCGTGCGGTCCCCGCCGGGAATACGCAGGAGTTGCAGGAAGCGACGGTACTCGCTCATGCCCAGCGCCACCGTGAACAGGATGGCTGCGAGCGCGGCCATCGGGACATAACCCATCAGATCGGTGGCAAAGAGCACGAACACCAGCAGGAAAGCGGCGTGGAACACGCCCGACAGCGGGCTTCTGGCGCCGGCCCTGATATTGGTGGCGGTGCGGGCTATCGCGCCGGTGGCCGGCAGTCCCCCGAACAGGCTGGAGGCGATGTTGGCCACGCCCTGACCGACAAGCTCCTGATTGGGCCGATGCCGCGTGCCGGCCATGCCATCCGCCACCACAGCCGAAAGCAGCGCCTCGATCCCGGCGAGGAAAGCGATGGTGAAGGCCGAAGGCATGACCGCCTGGATCTTGGCCAGCGTGATCTTCGGAACATGCGGCGCGGGCAGGCCCGAGGGCATGTCCGGGAAGCGCGAGCCGATGGTTTCGACCGGCAGCCCGATCAGCGCCACCGCGAGCGAGGCGGCGACGATGGCGAGGAGATAGCCGGGAACGCGTGGCGCCTTCCGCTTGAGGACGACGATCAACGCCAGCGCGCCGCCCCCGACGGCCAGCGTGACGAGGCTCAACTCGCCGATGGCGCCGAAGTAGGCGATCCATTGAGGCACGAATTCCGCCGGCACGTCCTCGATCGGCAGACCGAGGAAGTCCTTCACCTGGGTGGAAGCGATGATGACCGCGATGCCGGCGGTGAACCCGGTTATCACCGGATGCGGCACGAAGCGGATCATCTTGCCGAGGCGCGCATAGCCGGCGATCATCAGGATCAGCCCGGCGATCAGCGTCGCCAGCACCAGCCCGTCGTAACCGTGCTGGGCGATGACGTTGAAGATGACGACCACGAACGCGCCGGTGGGCCCGCCGATCTGCATCCGCGCGCCGCCGAGGGCGGAAATCAGGAACCCGGCAACGACCGCAGTGACCAGCCCTTTATCGGGCGAAGCGCCGCTGGCGATGCCGAGCGCCATGGCGAGCGGCAGCGCGACGATGGCGACCGTCAGCCCGGCGATGGCGTCGGCGCGCATGTCGGCGAGCGAATAGCCCTGCCGCAGGACGGTCAGCAGCTTGGGCGTGAAGCTTTCGGGCACGGTCAGGCGTCCCCCATCCCGCTTCCCGCGACATCCCTGAGGCGGACTCCGCGCCCGGTTCCGGCACTGGGCGCATTCTCGCCGATCAGTTCGATACCCGCGCTCTCGAGCGCGGTGACCACCTTCACCAGCGTATCCACCACGCCGCGCACTTGCCCGCCCGACGCTTCCATTCGCTGGATGGTCGGCACGGAAAGCCCCGCCATATCCGCGAGCCGGCGCTGGTCGATCCCGAGAAGGGCGCGCGCGGCGCGCATCTGCTGCGATGTGATCATTAGCTGCCTGATATATCAGATATCAATATGAAGGCCTGATAGCATATCCTGGCCTTTCAGCCATCGGAAATGCAGTCTCCTCATCGAGGTGAAGGAGTCGATTTCAGGCCGGTGGAAGCTGCACCAGCTTCTCGCGCGAAGTCGCGCCGCGCAACAGGTGGAGGCGTGACGCCGCCACACCGAGCGCCTTTGCCAGCAGAGCCAGCACCGCATCGTTCGCCGCGCCGTCCTGCGGCCTGGCGCGGACTTTCACCGCCACCTTGCCCGCTTCGATGGCGATGGCTTCCACTCGCGCTCCGGGGGTGACGCGCAGCGCCAGCCGCCCCTCTCCGTCTGCCAGCGCGCGGATCGTCTCCGCCGGGGGAAGATCAAGCCTTGGCCGCGCCATTCAGCTCGGCGAGATGCCGCTGCGCGAGGCGGCAATAGCGTTCGGTCTGGAAGCGGATTTTCCCGACCTGCGCCTCGTCCTGCGTACGCAGGAACTTCGCCGGACGGCCGACCCAGATCTCGCGCGGAGGGATCGCCTTGCCGGGGCTCAGCAGCGCGCCGGCCGCCAGCATCGCGTCTTCGCCGATGCGGCAATCGTCCATCGCCACCGCCCCCATGCCGACGAAGGCGCGATCCTCCAGCGTGGCGCCGTGGACCATCGCCATGTGCCCGATCACGCAATCCTCGCCGATGATCGTCGGGCAGCCGTCGGTGTCCGGTCGCGGCCCCTCGACGTGGAACACGCTGCCGTCCTGCACATTCGAGCGCGCTCCGACGACGATGCGATGAATGTCGCCTCGCAACACGCAATTGTACCACACGCTCGATTCGGGCCCGAGCGTGACGTCCCCGATAATCCGCGCGCCGGGCGCGACGAAGGCGGTTTCGTGGATTTGCGGAATCTTGCCCTCGAACGGGAGGATCGTGGCCCAAGGGAAGCGGGTCTGCGGGTTCATGATTGCTGCTCCCATTCCTCGCGCGTGATCGCATAGGCGATGATGGTGCCCCCTTCGCGCTCGAAATCCGTACTCTCAAAATCGAGATCGGCGCGGCGACGCATCCCAAGCCGCTCCATCAGCCCCCAACTGGCGGTGTTTCCCACCACGGTCAGCGCGATCATATGCGGCGCGCCGAATTGTTCGAACCCGGCGCGCATCGCTTTGGCGGCAGCCTCGCGCGCATAACCCCGGCCCCATGCATCCTCGCGCAGACGCCAGCCGATCTCGAAATCGCCGATCGGCGCGCCCTGCCGATTGGCGCGCTTCAACCCGCAGAAGCCGAGCAGTTCGCCGGCCAGATGCCCGCCATCCGCCTTGCGCTCCACCACCCAGAAGCTGTGGCCGTGATCGCGCCGATAGTTTTCAAGCCGCATTCGGGCGAGCGAGCACCCCTCCGCATCCGCCACGCCGCCGAGCCAACGCATGACGGCCGGCGTGTTGGTGTAGCGGAAGAAGGCAGGCCAATCCTCTTCGCGCCAGTCGCGCAGGATCAGGCGCTCAGTCTCCAGCCGGAACTCAGCCACCGAGCAGCTGCGCCGCCAGCGGGGCGTGATAGGTCAGCACGCCGGAACAGCCGGCGCGCTTGAAGGCCGTCAGCGTTTCCAGCACCAGGGCCTCGCGCTCGCCCGCGCCGGCGGCGGCGGCCGCTTCGATCATCGCGTATTCGCCGCTGACCTGATAGGCGAAGACCGGAACCTCGAACCGCTCCTTCACCCGGCGCACGATGTCGAGATAGGGCAGGCCCGGCTTGACCATCACGCTGTCGGCCCCTTCGGCGATGTCGAGCGCGACTTCGCGCAGCGCTTCCTCGCCGTTGGCCGGGTCCATCTGGTAGCCCTTCTTGTCGCCTTTCAGCAGGCCCCGGCTGCCGACCGCGTCGCGGAACGGGCCGTAGAAGGCGCTGGCGTACTTGGCGGCGTAGCTCATGATCTGGACGTCATGACGCCCGTCGCGCTCCAGCGCGGCGCGAATCGCGCCGATTCGGCCGTCCATCATGTCCGACGGGGCGACGATGTCCGCCCCCGCCGCCGCCTGGACGAGCGCCTGGCCGACCAGAACCTCCACCGTGGCGTCGTTGAGGACGCGTCCGGCATCGTCGACCAGTCCGTCCTGCCCGTGGCTGGTGTAGGGATCGAGCGCGACGTCGGTCAGCACGCCGATGTCCGAGCCGCAGGCATCGCGGATCGCGCGGATCGCGCGGCAGATCAGGTTGTCGGCATTGAGCGCTTCCCCGCCATCGTCGCTACGCAAGCCCGCCGGCGTGTTGGGGAACAGCGCGACGCAGGGAATGCCGAGCGAGACCGCTTCCTTCGCCCGCGCCGCGATTCCGTCGAGCGACCAGCGCGATATGCCGGGAAGCGTGGCGATCGGCTCTTCCACGCCATCGCCGTCGGTGACGAACAGCGGCCAGATCAGATCCTGCGGCGTCAGCACGGTTTCGCGGTGGAGCGCGCGGCTCCAGGCGGCGGCGCGGGTGCGGCGCAGGCGAGTGGCGGGGTAGGAAGCGGTCATCGGCGGCGTTCCCTGCCGGAAAACCCCGCCGGGGGCAATCAGCCGACGATCTGCTTGTTGTCGACCCGGTCGATCTCGCGCACCGGCTCCTGCACATCGCCGGGATCGGGCGCGAGGCTGGCGAGCGCCGCGCCGGGCTCCACCTTCTGCAAGTCCGCCAGCCGGGCGCGGAAGTTCGCCAGCTCCTTGCCTTCGAGCTGCGCGCGGGTGACGAAGCTGACGCTGGCGGGATTCACCGTCACGCCGTTGCGGTACATCTCGTAATGGAGGTGCGGCCCCGTCGAGAGCCCGGTCGAGCCGACATAGCCGATCACCTGCCCCCGGCGCACGCGGGCGCCCTTGGAGACGGCGATCCGGCTCATATGCGCATAGCCGGTGCCGAGGCCGCCGGCGTGCGAAAGCTTCACGTAGTTGCCGTGCCCGCCATGACGTCCGGCGAACTGCACCACGCCATCGGTGGCGGCGAGGATCGGCGTCCCGTGGCTGGCCCTGAAATCGATGCCCGCGTGCATGCGCTTGTAGCCGAGGATCGGATGGCGGCGCTGGCCGTAGCCCGAAGTGACGCGCCCCGGCACCGGCGCGAGAAGGCCTTCCCGCTGCTCGCCGACGCCCGACGCTTCGTAGAAGCGCCCGTCGCTGCCCCAGCGCATCAGCTGCTTGCGCGGCTTGCCGTCGCGCAGCAGCCCGGCGTAGAGCAGCTTGCCGGTCTCGATTTCGCCGGTCGCGGCGCGCTTGTATTCGACGATCAGGTCGAACTCGTCACCGCTGGCGATGGCGCGATCGAGATCCACTTCCTGCGCCAGCGCCCGCAGATATTGTTGCACGGCGGCGGCCGGCGCTCCGGCGGCGCGCGCGGCGCGATACAGGCTGTCGCCGACAGCCCCGCGAATCCGCAAGGGCGTGGCGTCGACCTTGATCGGCCGGGGATCGAGCGTCAGCCGCCCATCGCGTCGTTCCACCGCGAGTTGCAAGTCGAAGCGCGCGCGGAACGACAGCGCATCGACCGGCCGCGCCGCGCCTTCCGCCGGGCGGCGGCCGAGAGTGAGGTCGACTTTGGTGCCCGGTTCGACTTCGGACAGCGGCATGGCCGAAGACAGCATGGCCACGATCTGCTCCGCCTCCGCGCCGGCCACACCGGCGCGCAGCAGCATGCGTTCGAAGCTGTCGCCCCGCGCGAGCGTGGCTTCGAGATCGAGCCGCGGGCGTTCGGGTGCGCTGCGCAGCGGCATGACCATGGCGGTCGCGCCCATGCGCCGGCCGCTGTCCGCGCCGAGCGCGAGCGGCAGAATCATCTGGCTGCGGAATTCGTCGCGCACCGGATCGTCGATGGCCATGACCGGCGCCGCTTCGAGCTGGGCGAAATCCGGCCAGCCGGCCAGCGCCAGGGCCGAAAGCGCCAGCAGCGTGCCCGCGCCGCGCAGCCAGCGGCGCGAGCCGATGTCCTGCGCCAGGTCGGGCACGAGATCCATTTCGGCCAGCCGCGCGGACGCCCGTTCGCGCCACGCGCCGTACCGTTCGCCGATGCTGGGCTGGCGGGTGATCCGCTGCGCCGACGGGCCGCCCGCGAGCGCGCAGGACGGTTGCGCCGGCGGCACGCCGCCAGCGCCATCGATCCCGCCGTCCATCGGGTCCTTGAACAAACGCGCCCTCCTGGTGCGTTCGCGCGCCGCTTCACCGATCCGAATGCGAGCAAGCGCGGCGGAACGCGGTCGTTTCTCTGACAGCGCCGTCTCCGCCGATAAAGTAAATTTCCGCCTAATTTCGACAGGGCGAGTCGCGTTCGGGCCGAATCGAGTCCGCGCCCGCGGGCGCTTGCGCCGCCCGCCCGCTGCCGCCACATTGCGCGCACCGTGACTGCATCCCGTTCCGACAGCCGGCTGCGCGCAGTGCTCGGCCCGACCAATACCGGCAAGACGCACCTGGCGATCGAACGGCTGTGCGGCCATTCGAGCGGGGCGATCGGCTTTCCGCTGCGCCTGCTGGCGCGCGAAGTCTATGACCGCGTGCGCGCGATCAAGGGCGACGGGCAAGTCGCGCTGATCACCGGCGAGGAGCGCATCGAGCCGCCGCAGGCGCGCTATTTCCTGTGCACCGCCGAAGCCATGCCGCGAACGACCATGGGCGATGGCGGCGGTCTGGCCTTTGTCGCGCTCGACGAAGCGCAGCTCGCCGCCGATCGCGAACGCGGCCACATCTTCACCGATCGCCTGCTGCACGCGCGCGGACGGGACGAGACGATGATCCTCGGTTCGGCGACGCTGGAGCCGATGGTCAAGGCGCTGCTGCCGGGCGTGACGGTGGAGGAGCGACCGCGTTTTTCCACGCTGACCCACGCCGGCGCATGCAAGCTCAGCCGGTTGCCGCCGCGCTCGGCCGTGGTCGCGTTCTCGGTCGAGCATGTCTATGCCGTGGCCGAGATGCTGCGCCGGTTCCGCGGCGGCGCGGCGGTGGTGATGGGCGCGTTGAGCCCGGAAACGCGCAACCGGCAGGTGGACCTGTTCCAGTCCGGCGAGGTCGACTACATCGTCGCCACCGACGCCATCGGCATGGGGCTGAACCTCGACGTCACCCATGTCGCCTTCGCCTCGCTGAGCAAGTTCGACGGGGTGCGCCAGCGGCGGCTGACCCCGGCGGAGATGGCCCAGATCGCCGGGCGCGCCGGGCGGCACCAGAAGGACGGCGCGTTCGGCACGCTGTCGGCGCGCGACAATCCCGACCTTGCCTTCACCGACGACGAGGTCTTCGCCATCGAGCAGCATCGCTTCGCGCCGCTGACGCGCCTGTTCTGGCGCGAGGCGGAGCCGCGCTGCGACAGCCTGGCGGCGCTGCTGGCCGATCTCGACGCGAAGCCCGACGCGCCGCAGCTGGCCCCGGCCCCCGAAGCGATCGACCTCGCCGTGCTGAGGCGGTTGGCCGAAGACCCGGAGCTGTCCGCCGGCGTCACGACGCCCGGTCTCGTGCGACGGCTGTGGGAAGCCTGCCAGCTCCCCGACTTCCGCCAGCAGGGGGCGGATGCGCATGCGCGCTTCGTCGCCCGGCTGTGGCGGGACTTGCGCGACGGGCATCTGGGCGCGGACTATGTCGCGGCGCGGATCGCCGATCTCGACCGGACCGGCGGCGACATCGACACCTTGCAGGGCCGCATCGCCTCGATCCGCAGCTGGGCCTACATCTGCCAGCGGCCCGACTGGGTGCTGGCGCGCGACGAGATGGCCGCCCGCGCCCGCGCCGCCGAAGCGCGCCTGTCCGACGCGCTGCACGAGCGGCTGACCGAACGTTTCGTCAACCGGAGAACCGCGATACTGATGAAAAGCATGGGAAAGGATTCCGGATTGCTGCGCGTGGCGCTCGACGATGCGGGCCGGGTCACAGTCGAGGACCAGCCGATCGGACGGCTGGAGGGTTTCCGCTTCGTGGTCGACGCCGACGCGGGACGGGAAGACCGCAAGCTGTTGCTGGCGGCGGCGGAGAAACACTTGCCGCAACTGCTGGCGCTGAAGGCCCAGGCACTGGTGCGCGACGAACTGGGCGAGCTGGCGATAGAGAACGGCGAGTTGCGGCGCGAGGGCCGCGCGGTCGCCCGCCTCGAACCCGGCAAGTCCGCCACGCGGCCCCGGCTGGCGCTGGCGAAGGAGCTGGGCGCGCTCGACGCGGCGCACAAGGCGCGGCTGGCCGAAGCGCTGGAGCACTGGCTGGCGGGCGCGCTCGCCCCGCTCGCGCCACTGCGCCAGATCGAGGATGCGGCGCGCGAACCCGCAGCCGGCAGCGAAGTGCGCGCGCTGCTGCTGACGCTGGCCGCGGGGAACGGCGCGATCGCGCGCGAAACCGCCGGGCTGGCGCAAGTGCCGAAGGACAAGCGCCCGGTCCTGCGCCGGCTTGGCGTCACTATCGGTTCGCTCGACGTGTTCATGCCCGCGCTGCTCAAGCCCGCGCCGCGCCGCCTGCTCCATGCCATCGGCGCCGACCGGCGGCCGCTGCTGCCGGGCATGGAGGCGGTCGTCGAAGGCGCGCGCGCCTTGCCCGCCGGATACCGGCGCGCGGGCGGACAGGCGATCCGCGTCGACATGGCGGAAAAGCTGTTCCGCGCCGCGCACGAACAGCGGGCAAAGGCGGGCGGCCGCGCCTTCCCCGTCGATCCGGCGCTGGCGACGTCGATGGGCCTGCTGCCGGACAACTTCCGCCACCTGATGCGCGATGCGGGTTTCCGCCCCGGACAGCCCCGCCCCCTGCCCGAAGGCGCGTTCGGCCCGCCCGCGCCGGCGCTGTGGAGCTGGCGCCCGCCGCGCAAGGATCGCCCTCCGGCGCGGCCCGATCCGGCACCGACGCGCGAGGGCGGCGCGTTCGCGGCGCTTGCCGGCCTGGTGCGTTGAACCGTCCGTGCGGCTCGACCGGCTCCTGTTCTTCCTGCGCTTCGCGCGCAGCCGCACCGCCGCGCAGCGCTGGATCGCCGAAGGGCATATCCGCTGCAACGGCGCGCGCGTGACGCGGCTGGACCAGGCGATCGCCGCGGGCGACGTGCTGACCCTGCCGCTGGCGCGCGACGTGCTGACGATCGAACTTGTGGCGCTGCCTGAAAGACGCGGTCCGCCCGCTGAAGCAAAAGCTTGCTACCGCCCCGCTTGACGCTGGCCCGGCAATGGACCTAGCAGGCCGCCACGCGTGATACGCCGAAGGAATGCGCTGCAATGACCTATGTCGTCACCGACGCCTGCATCAAGTGCAAGTACACCGATTGCGTGGAAGTCTGTCCGGTCGACTGCTTCTACGAGGGCGAGACGATGCTGGTCATCAACCCGTCCGAGTGCATCGACTGCGGCGTGTGCGAGCCCGAATGCCCGGCCGAGGCGATCCTGCCGGATACCGAGGGCGGGCTGGAGCAATGGCTGGAACTCAACGCCACCTATTCGGCGGAATGGCCCAACATCACCCAGAAGAAGGACGCTCCGCCGGACGCCGACGAACACAAGGGCGTAGAGGGCAAGTTCGAGAAGTACTTCTCGGCCGAGCCCGGCGAAGGCGACTGATCGGCCCATTTCCCGCTTGCCCGTCCGCCGCTCCGCGCGTCCGTCGGGGCGCGCCGATGCGCGGGGCTGGAAATTTTGTCCTTAATCTGTTATATATCCCTACCGACTGCCGCCCCGTGACGGGCGGTTGGCGGATCAAGGAAGGCAGGCTCCCGCCACGTTCTGCGTGACATCGAGGCAAGATCCGGTCGCCACTCGCCCACTCGTGGTTCGAGCGATGTTTCTACGCACGTTATTGTCCTGCCGCTGAGAAAGGATTGTACATGGCTGCCAATGCCCCCGCTTTCGATGTCGGCGATTACGTGGTCTACCCCAAGCACGGGGTTGGCCGGGTGGTCGAGCTACAGAGCGAGGAAATCGCCGGAATGAAGCTGGAACTCTATGTCCTGCGCTTCGAGAAGGAGCGGATGACGCTGCGCGTTCCGGTCAACAAGGTCGAATCGATCGGCATGCGCAAGCTGTCCAGCGACAAGACGCTGAAGGAAGCGATGGAGACCCTGAAGGGCAAGCCCAAGGTCAAGCGCACCATGTGGTCGCGCCGCGCCCAGGAATACGAAGCCAAGATCAATTCGGGCGATCTCGTGTCGATCGCCGAAGTGACGCGCGACCTGTTCCGCCCGGAGGACCAGCCCGAGCAGAGCTATTCCGAGCGGCAGATCTTCGAAGCGGCCTCGAGCCGCCTGGCGCGCGAACTGGCGGCGATGGAAAAGACCGACGAGCCGACCGCGCTCGCCAAGATCCTCGACGTGCTGAAGAAGCACGCGCCGCAATATTACGAGAGCGCCGGCGAAGCCGCCTGAGAACAGCGCCACGGGACATTCACGGGCCGTCCGGAACCTCCGGGCGGCCCTTTTCGCGCGACCGGCGGCCGATCGGCATCGACGAACGACCATTGCGCCCGCCCCCTCATGGTGTATTGTTTAGATAACACACAATCGAGGAGACAGGTCATGCGTCTCGAACGCTTCGTCAAAACGATGGCGCCGCTCGCGGCCCTCGTCGCCACCGCCGCGCTCGGCGGATGCGGCGGCATGAACGGCTTTGGCTCCGACGGGGTGCCGCTGGCCGATCTCGACCTCGGCGGAACCCCGCCCGACGGCATCGCGCTGCTCGGCCCGGATTCGGTCGTGGTCACCGATGGTCCGGAGCTCGCCATTTCGGTGGAAGGACCGGCGGCCGACCGGCTCCGCTTCACGCTCGAGGACGGAACGCTGGGCGTCATGCGCGAAAACCGGAGCTGGAACGACGACGCGGTCGCCGTGGTCCGCGTGACGATGCCGCCCCCGAGCCATCTGTCGCTGGCCGGGTCGGGCACGATAACCGCCGCTTCGGTGTCGGACACCCCGGACGCGAACATCGCCGGTTCGGGCACGCTGGACCTGCAAAGCGTGGCGGCGGGGACGATGGCGGTCAACATCGCCGGCTCGGGCACGCTGAAGGCGGCAGGGACTGCGGACAAGCTCGATCTCAACCTGATGGGCAGCGGCGATGCGGCGATGCCGGGCCTCAAGGTCGGGCGGGCGAGCGTCAACATCGCCGGTTCGGGCGATGCTACCTTCGCGTCCGACGGCGAGGTGGAGGCCAATATCGCCGGCTCGGGCGAAGTGACGGTGCGTGGACGCGCCCGGTGCAAGGTCAACGCGGTTGGCTCGGGCCGGCTTGTGTGCGAGGACGAAGCGACCAGCGGCGGCGAAGCGGGCTGACGGTTCATCGACGGCTCACCTCGCGCGGCGCAGGCCCGGCGGGAAAGGACCGTTCATGCGCGTCATTGCGGGCTTGGCCCTGATTGCTCCGTTCCTGCTCGGCGGCTGCCTTGCCAAGACGGCCGTCGATGTCGCCACGCTGCCGGTCAAGGCGGCGAGCAAGGGTGTCGATCTGGCGACGACCAGCCAGGCCGAAGCCGACCGTAACCGGGGCCGCGAATTGCGCCAGCGCGAAGAGCGCTATGGCAAGCTGGACCGCGAATACGGCAGGTACCTTAAGCGCTGCCAGGATGGCGACCGGCGCGCTTGCGACCACGCGCGCAGGGCCTACGCCCAAATGCAGGTCCTGCGCCCGAGCATCCCGGTCGATCCGCAGGCCAACCTCACGCAGCCGCGCGCTTCAGACGATCGTTGATCGCCGCGCCGATCCCTTCCACGGGCACGGGGGCGACCGCGATCCGCGCATGGTCGGACATCCGCGCCCGGTGGAGGCATTCGTAGAGCCGCGCGGCGGCGAGCGCGAGATCGCCTTCGGGCGACAACGAGCAATCGCCGGCAACGGCCCCGAAGCCGATCATGAATTCGTCCGGCCCGGCCTCGCGCGCGTCGAGGCGAACCGGCTTTCCGGGAGAGTAGTGGCCGGCGAGCTGGCCGGGGGCCTCTATCCCGGCATCGGCAAGCGGCGTGGGCGGCCCCAGCAGGTCCGCCAGTTCAGCGGCGGGAACGGGGCCGGGGCGCAGGAGTTGCCACCGGCCGCCCGGACGCAACGCGACGATGGTCGATTCCACGCCCCGCTTGCACGCGCCGCCGTCAAGAATCGCATCGACCGCGCCGCCAAGCGACTCCTCGACATGATCGGCGCGGGTCGGGCTCAGCGCCCCGCTGCGATTGGCCGAAGGCGCGGCGAGAGGCAGGCCCGCCGCGCGTAGCAGCGCCGCCATTGCCGGATGATCGGGCATGCGCAGGGCGATCGTGGGCAGGTTGGCCGTGACGGCTCGGGCGATCGCGGCATCGGGTCGCATGGGCAGCACCAGCGTCAGCGGGCCGGGCCAGTAGCGCGCGGCCACGGCATCGGCGCGCTCGTCCCACTCCGCCAGTTCGCGCGCCGTCGCCGGCGACGCGACATGGACGATCAGCGGGTTGAAATCGGGCCGCCCCTTGGCGCGGAAGATCGACGCCACGGCTTCGTCGCTGTCGGCGCGGGCGGCGAGGCCGTAGACCGTTTCTGTCGGAACCGCGACCAGCCCGCCGCCGCGCAGCAACTCGGCCGCGCGCGCAATGCCCGCCGCATCCGCCGCCAGCCGTTCGGGTGCCCGCTTGTCCGCCATCGCGCGGCGCTTAGACCCTGTTCCACCCAGTTGGAAACACCGTGATTGTTCCCTCGAGCCCGCTGGACAGGAGCGGGCCGCAGCGTGGGCCTGTCAGGCCCCCGTGCAAGGGCCGCGACGCCGCCAGCGGGCGCGAGGGAGCAACCGCGAAGCGGCGGGTCGATTGGGGCCGATTGCAGCGTTGCTCGTCAGGCACGATGCTATGGCATCGCACCTCTCCTCGCGCCTTGCACTCGGCCCCAATCGACTCCGTCACGGCGCTTCCAACTGGGTGGAACAGGGTCTAGGGCCGCGAGCCATGCAAGGCCACGATGAACGCTCCTCGGACGTGCTCGCCCGGCTGGCTGCGGCGCTCGCCGGGCTTGCCGGCGGTCCCGCCACGGCCACCGACTGGACCTCCGCTCCCGGCTACGTCTGGGATGCGCGCGGCGCGCGCGAGGTCGCGCGGATCGAAGCGCCCCGGCTCGATCTGCTGCGCGGGATCGACCGGCAGAAGGCCACCGTGGCCGAGAACGTGCTGCGGCTGGCTCGCGGCCATGCGGCGCACGACATGTTGCTGTGGGGCGCGCGCGGCATGGGCAAGTCGGCGCTGGTGCGCGCCGCGGTGCTGGAAGCGCAGCGCGCCGAGCCGGGCCGGATCGCGCTGGTGCAGGTGGCGGCCGACGGCGTCGGATCGCTCGCGCGGCTGTTCGCCGAGCTGGCGCGGGTCGATCGCGGGTTCCTGGTCTATATCGACGATCTCGGCTTCGGCGCCGGCGATACGGTGGGCCCGCGCCAGTTGCGCAGCTGGCTCGACGGCGGAGTCGAGGCGCGGCCGGGCAATGTCCGCCTCGCGGTCACCTCGAACCGCCGCGCGATCGTGGCGCGCGAAGCCGGGGAGCAGGATACCGCGCATTCGCCGCTCAACCCGCGCGACGGCCTCGACGACCAGCTCGCGCTCGCCGACCGGTTCGGCCTCTCGCTGGGCTTCCACGCCTGCTCGCAGGACGAATACCTCGACATCGTGCGCGGCTATGCCGGCGAATACGGGCTGGCGCTGGACGAAGCCGAAGCGCTCGAATGGGCCAAACGGCGCGGGGCGCGCTCGGGGCGCGTCGCATGGCATTTCGTCACCGAACTCGCCGGACGGGCGGGAAAGACGCTCGAACGGTAGGGGCCGGACTCAGCGCGCCTGCGACGGGTCGCCGCCGAGCTCGCGCGCCGGCGGCAGGCTCGCCCCGCGAAGCCGCTCCGCCGCGGGTGCGGGCGCAGCATCTGGCGCGACGACGCGCCAGATGATGTTCGCCGTGTCGTCGCTGACCAGCAGCGCGCCCGTCCTGTCCCACGCCACCCAGGTCGGCCGCCCGTGAGTCTGGCCCCCATCGCCATCGCCGGCGAGGAAGCTCTCCAGCACCTGCACCGGCTTGCCCTGCGGATTGCCGCGTTCGTCGAAGCGCACGAAGACCACGTCGTAGCCCGCCGGAGGCTTGCGGTTCCACGAGCCATGGCGGGCAATGAAGGCCCCCCGGCCGAACGCCGCGCCCATCCGCGAGCCTTCGCGCGTGAATGCGAGCCCGAGCGCGGCGACGTGCGGCCCGAGCGCGTATTCCGGCGTACGGCTGTATTCGACGAGGTAGTCGGGCATACGCGCTTCGACGCGCTCGTCCACTTCCTCGCCCCAGTACAGCCACGGCCAGCCATAAGTCGCGCCGAACGGCACGTTGGTCAGGTAATCGGGGACGAGGTCCGAGCCGAGCATGTCGCGTTCGTTGACCGTGGTCCACAGCTCGCCGCTCCACGGATTCCACGCCAGCCCGTTGGGATTGCGCAGGCCCGAGGCGAAGATGCGCGCGCTGCCGCTGACGAGATCGAGTTCATGGATCGCGGCGCGCCCCGTTTCCGCCTCCATCCCGCCTTCGCCGATGTTCGATGCCGAGCCGACCGCGATGTAGAGCTTCGCGCCGTCCTCGCTGAGGGCGATATTGCGCATCCAGTGGTTGCCGGCGGGCGGCAGGTTGAGCAGCCTTTCGGGCTCTCCCGAAAGCGCGGTCGCGCCTTCCTCGTAATCGAAGCGCAGCACCGCGTCGTGGTTGGCGACGTAGAGCTTGCCGTCGCGCCAGGCGATACCCGAGGGCGAGGCGAGATCACCGCGCAGCACGTGCCGCTCCTCCGCCACCCCGTCGCCATCGGCATCGCGCAGCAGCACCAGTTTGTCGGGCGAGGGCACGGCGGCGCCCGCGCGGCGGAACAGGAAGCCGGCGACGAAATTGGTGATGCCGCCGCCGGCGACGACCCGCGCCGGAGCATTGCTCTCGGCCACCAGAATATCGCCGTTCGGCATCGCATAGATCACGCGCGGATGCTCCAGTCCTTCGGCGAAGCGGTTGACCGTGAGCCCCTCGGCCACCTCGGGCGCGGCGCCCTCGGCCCAGCCGATCGGCTCGGCGACCGAAACCGTGGGGATCGTCTGCGGATCGGGCTTCGCGAGCACGGGATCGAGGCCGGTGACCTCTTCCACCGAGTATTCGGCCGGGCTTCCGCGCAGCACCCACCACCCGGCGACACCGAGTATTGCGACGACGACCACGAGGCCGATGGCGATCTTCTTGAGCATCCTCATGCCCGCGAACTTACGGGCACCGCCCGTTCACAGCAATGCATTCTCGCGCTAGGCCGACCCGATGTACGACTTTGCCGCCCTTGCGGGCCTGCCGAAGCCCGAACTCTATCGCGAACTGGCGACGGCCGCCGATGCGCTGACCGCGGGCGAGCCCGATGGCGTGGCCAACATGGCGAACATCGCGGCGCTGCTGTGGCAGGCGCTGCCCGATCTCAACTGGGCTGGATTCTACCGCCTGCTGGGCGAGGAGCTGGTGCTCGGCCCGTTCTGCGGCAAGCCGGCCTGCATCCGCATTCCGCTGGGCAAAGGGGTCTGCGGCGCGGCGGCGGCGAGCGGTTCCAGCCAGGTCGTGGAAGATGTCGCGGCATTTGCCGGCCATATCGCCTGCGATCCCGTCAGCCGGTCGGAACTGGTCGTGCCGGTTCTGCATGACGGAGCGGTACTGGCGGTGATCGACCTCGACAGCCCGTTGCCCGCACGGTTCGACGACGCGGATCGCGCGGGAATCGAGGCGCTCGCGGCGCGCGTCGCAGGGCGTATCTGAGCGCACGTTTCGGGCGGTGCCGGTCCGCGAAGCAGCCGCGCGTCAGGGAAGCGCGTCCGGCGGGGCTCGCGCCTGGGCCAGCGTCGCGGGCGGGCGCAAGCGGACGGTTCCGAGCCGTTCGAGAGCGCGCTCCGGATTGAGCGAGACCGTCACCTCGAGATCCGCCGCCATGCCGAGGGCCGCGGCGCTGTCGTCCGCGAGTCGCAGGCGGTAATCCCCGTAGGCGATGCGATCGAACAGGAAGAACCCGTCGTATTCGCTCATTGCCCTGCCGCCGATCTGGCCGGCGGCATCGACCAGTTCGAGCCCCACTCCGGCAAGCGGCGTTTCCTCCGGCCCGATCAGCAGGCCCTCGACTTCGCCGGTCGGCGTCACCGCCAGTTCGATCACCGCGGCGACGCCCGGCCTCGGCGTCATCACCACGCCCCTGCCGCGGGCGACGAGGAACGGATCGGGCAAAGTCGATTCGTCGACCGAGACCAGCACCTTCTCGTAAGGCTGCAAGCCTTCGACGAACGCATGTCCGAAGTCATCGGTCGGATCGCTGCTGCCGCGCTGGCCGGCGGTTATGCCGACGCCGGGCAGGGCTTCCTCGCCCGGCGAGCGTCTGCCGTCGCCGTCGCTGTCGAGGAACACCGAAACCGCCGCCTGGCCACGGCGCGCGAGCTTGTCACTCGACATGCGCCAGCCGCCGCGCAGAGGATCGGGCCCGAAGCTGAAACTGGCGGCCAGCCCCGCGCCGATGGAGCCGCGCGTGTCGACGCTGCCGCTGGCGCGCAGCGCCACCCGGCGGAAGTGGCGGACATAGCCGAGATCGAAACGGGTGAGGCCGCCACGCGCGTGCTCGACGTCAAGACGCAGGTCCGAGCGGTCGTCGAGCACCTTTTCGACAGTGACTCTGGCGGAATCGAAGCCTTCGACCGGGCCGGTCAGGCGATACGACGCCTCGCCGCGCACCGACAGACCGAGGACCCGCGTGTTCGCGAGCACGCCGAGGCGCGTGCCGTCGTCGCTCGAATTGCCGCCTTCGGTATCGCGGTGGAGCGCGAACCCGGTCAGCGACATACGCGGCAGGATCAGCGATGCGCGGCCGGACAGCTCGTTGGTTTCCCGGCCGTCGCGCTGGGTCGAACGGCGGAAACCGAGCGACAGCGGCAGCGGCGTCCGCCCGGCGGCGAGCACGGTTTCGACATTGACCCGATGGGCGCTGCGTTCGTCTTCGGAAATCAATCCGCTGTGGAATCGCCCGTCGACGACGAAGCTTTCCGCCTGGACATTGACCTTCCCGAATTGCCCAATAATATCAGCACGATATGCCTTACCTTGGCCGAACTCCTGGGCCCCGCTGAGGTTGAGCAGCATCGGCCCGACGGCTCGTTGCAGGTTGAGCTCGGCATAGTCGCGGCGGCGTGCGTTCAGGAACAGCGAATGGCCGCTTGCCCCGATCACCGTGCGGCGGTCGAGGCCATATTGCACGCCGGCGGCGTATTGCCATCCCCTGTCCTGAAGAACGAATCCCGGCGGATCGCGTCCGAACGAGATCAGATCGCGATTGCGCTCGGCGATCCCGGCCCAGTATTCGAGCTTGCCGGGCGCGACCGCGCCATAACCGACCGGTATCGTGCGGCTTTCGCGGCGAACCTGGCCTTGCGGGCCGTAAAGGACCACCTCAAGCTGGTTCTGCCCGAGCAGCAGGCCGATTTCGAACTCGTAGCGCCCGTCAGCGCTGTCGCTCTGATAGGCGAGGAGCTGGCCGTTGCGATAGAGTTCGGCGTCCCAGCCGAGCGGCAGCACGCCGCGCAGGACGGTGGTGCCGAAGCGCGTCGGTTGCTCCAGCGCGCGGTTGCTGACGAACAGGCCCCGGCCCACGCCGTTGGCGCCGGCCACGTTGCCCGACAGCATGTCCACGTCGCCGGCGACGACCTGCGTCGCCGCGAGCGGCCCGAGCAGCCCCCCGGCCGGATCCATCCGGTAGGCGCGCACGCGCAGGCTTTCGGGAGCGCCGTCGGCATCTGAGGCCAGACGCATATCGAAGCTCGACCGGGCCGCCTCGCCGCTGGCGAACATTTCGTACCGCATGTCGAGACGGCTGTTCGCCCCGTTCGCGCGATAGTCGGCCCGCGCCACCACATCGACCGAAGGCATCCGCCACATTGCATAGGGCTGCTTCGCCTGGGGGTAGGCGCTGAGATCGCGCGGGCCGTCCGGCCGAAGTCGCGCCGCACGACTCTTGCGTTCGATGGCGTCCATGAACGGGAGCGGTTCGTCGCTGTCGAGCACCAGCGCCGAGTTCCTCAGTTCCGCAGCGAGGCTGACACCCAGCCAGCCAGCCAGGCTGGCCGTATCGACGCACCACCCCTCCGGCGTGTCATAGAGCTCGCCGGGCTGGAGCAATCGCTTTTTGTTCATGATTTGTACCGTATTCGAATCGCGGTCGAGGGCGATCGAACGGTCTTCGGTGAACATCCAGCCAGTCGCGCGGCGCGACTTCCGGTCCAGCCGGATCGGCAGGTCGAGGGCCTGGATGGTATCGGCAAGATCGACGCAGACGCCTTCCGGCGTCTGGTAGCCGCGAATGTCGTTCAGCAGGCGATAGCTGCGCACCTGCAACTGGAGCAGCACGAAATCCTCTTCGGAAGGCGTGAACGAAGCCGCGTCTTGCGCGCTCGCCGGCTGGGCAAACGGCAGCACGGCGGCCGCGACGAGCGCGGCCGCCGTCGGGCGCCATTTGCGGAACGCAAACATCGATCGATCCGAAAGGGGTCGGCCTGATCCGCCGCTTAGCCGAGGACGGCGTCGACCGCCGCGATGAGCCCGCCGCCGATCGCCACCGGATCGCGCAGTTCGATGCGAACCGGTCCGGAAAGGGCGCCCGTCTGTTCCGCGGAAAGCCGGAAGGCCGAATGGCGGCTGCCGATCTCCGGGTAGACCCCGATGCCGCGCGCCATGAACGTGGGCTCGCTTTCCCCCTGGCGATAGACCAGCAGGTCTCCGTAGACCGACGCCGCGCCCGAACGGCTTATGTCGACTGTGAAAGCGGCGCCGTCCTCGGTCTGCTCGATGCGCGGGTTGGCGAGCGCGGCAGTGACCTTGAGCTCACCCTTGCGGATGATGATCGGCATCGTGATCCCGTAGATCGGGATGAGGTTGATCGAGAACGAACCGTCGGCCGTGTCGCCGGCGGCGGCGGGCCTGGCCTTGGGTATGGCGTTGAACGACATGTGGACGCGATATTCGCCGTCCGGCAAGTCCGCGCCGGGACGGGCGCTGATGCGAATCGCCTGGGGCTCGCCGGGCGGGAGCGTGACCCGGCGCGGCGCGTAACGGATCATCTCGAGCGCGGCCTTCTCGGTGACGTTGGCCTCGGCCTCGTCGACGGGCGCGAGATCGCCGTCGGGCGTCATCCGCCGCAATTCGAGCGACACGCGGTACGTCGCTTCCTCGCCGCCGACGTTGGAAAGGATCACCTCGCCGCCGCGCCGCCCGTCGAGCACCAGCCGGGTCGGAGCGATCAGCAGATCCCCTTGTGCGGAAAGCGGCGCCGGTACGGTCGCGGCCAATGCCGCGGCGGCGAGAATGCCGGCAAAGAATCGGTTCCTGGTGGCGACGGCAAGCAGCATGAATGACTCCCCCCATGTCAGCCCTCAAGGGCTTCTACGTAACGACGGTTGTCCTAGGCCCATCGCGGTTAAATCGGCGTAAACCGTGCTGTCGCAGCGCATGACAAAGGGCCGCCCCGCAATGCGGAGCGGCCCTCTTGTTTCTACCGGCGCCGAAGCGGCCGGTGGATCAGTTGTAGGCGACGCTGACGTTGACCGTACCGAGGTAGACGCCGGGGGCCTGGTTCGGCGCAACGGTGAGCGTGCCGCCAAGGCGGAACGACGCCTCGCCGCTGGCGTCGAGGGCGAACGACGTGCCGAGACTGGAGGTGAGCGCGCCCACGGTGAGCGAGTTGGCGCCCGAAGAGAGCGTCACGCTGCCGGGAAGCGTCAGGTCGACGACTTCCGCCGCCAGCCCATCGACGTGGAACAGCGGAGTGGCCGGCGTACCGCCGCAGATCACCTGCGCCGAGCAGCCGGAAAGCGTGGTGCCGCCCGGAGCCAGCACCAGGTTGGCGTTGGCGCCGATGTTGCCGATCGCGAGCGTGCCGAAGTTGAGCCTGTTGTCGGCGCCGTCGACCACGATGGTCAGCGCCGCGAGAATTTCAGCATCGACGCCAGCGCTGGCGCTGGTCTGGGCCGAGGCGGCCGAAGCGATACCAAACGAGGCAAGCGCAACGCCCGCGGCAGCGGTACGAAGAATCGATTTCATGTTTTCACCCCTTCCAAGCGTGAATTCTTTCGCGGACAAAACCCCTTGGCCCGCCGAACGGGACAGCCCGCTCGCCAGCCCCAATAGGCTGCGCCCTGTTCACGGTTGGTCGGTAAAGCTGGTTAACGGCCCCGCGCCGGTTCTTAGGGTTTTTCCCCGATGCTCCTCTAGGGTCCTGGCCCTAGATCCCGCCGCCGGTGAGGCGCTGGCAAATCAGGTCGAGCTGGTCGAGCGTGCGATACCGTATCGTCACCGCGCCCGAGCGGGGATCGGTGTCGGCGGCGATGCGGACGGAGAGGCCGAGGAATTCCTCCAGGTGATTCTGCACCGCGACAATATCGGCGTCGCCGGAAGGATCGCGCGGGGTGCGGGCCTGGCGTTTCTGGGGGGAGGGGCGGCGGACAAGCTTTTCGACTTCACGCACGGACAACTTGTTATCTATCGCCCGCCGCGCGAGCGCCTCGGCGTCGGGATGGCCGATGAGGGCGCGGGCATGGCCCATGTCGAGACGGCCGGCCTCGAGATGGCCGAGCACTTCGGACGGCAACGAGAGCAGGCGCATGAAGTTGGCCACGTGGCTGCGCGAGCGCCCGACCAGACGCGCGATTTCCCCCTGCGGCAAGTCGTCCATCTCCCCCAGCCGCCGATAGGCGCGCGCTTCCTCGACCGGGTTCAGATCCTCGCGCTGGATATTCTCGATCAGCGCCAGCGCCATCACTTCACGCTCTTCGAGATCGCGAACTAATGCTGGAATTTCATGGAGTTGTGCCTTCTGCGCGGCTCGCCAGCGACGCTCCCCGGCGACAAGCTGATAGCGGCCGCCGGCCAGCGGGCGGACGATAACCGGCTGCAACACCCCGCGCGCCGCGATCGAGCGCGCCAGTTCCTCCAGCGCTTCCTCGTCGAAATGCCGTCGGGGCTGGTCGGGATGCGGCTCGATCGCCGCGACCGGCAGGTTGGCCAGCCCGTCGGCGGGGGCCGGCGGAGTTGCGCCATCATCTCGCGCGCGCGCGACCAGCGGCTCCTCGCGCCGCGCTTCGCCGAGCAGCGCCCCGAGCCCCTTGCCGAGTTTGCGGCGCGCGGGGGCGGGGGCGGGAACGCGCGAATCGGTGCGGTCCTCGGTGCTCATGCGGCTTTCCTTTCCTGCGGCAGACGGCCGATCAGCTCGCGCGCCAGCGCCATGTAGGCGCGGCTGCCCGCGCACGAATGATCGTAGACCAGCGCCGGCAAACCATGGCTCGGCGCTTCCGAAAGGCGGACGTTGCGGGGAATGACCGATTCGAACACCAGCTTGCCGAGGCATTCGCGCACGTCGTCCGCCACCTGATCGGTCAGCCGGTTGCGGCGGTCGAACATGGTCAGCACGATGCCGACGATGCCGAGATCGGGATTGAACCGCTGCTGGACCTGCTCGACGGTCTGCAACAGCTGGCTAAGTCCTTCCAGGGCAAAGAATTCGCACTGGAGCGGGACGAGCAGCGTATCGGCTGCGCCGAGCGCATTGAGCGTCAGCAGGCCGAGCGAAGGGGGGCAGTCGATAAAGCAGACGTCGTGCCCGCGATGCCCGGAAAGCGCTGCATCCAGCCGCGCGGTGCGCTGCTCCACTCCGACCAGCTCGATCTCCGCGCCGCTGAGGTCGACCGTCGCCGGAACCACGTCGAGGCCGGGGATCGTGCTCGGCACCATGCATTCGTCGAGCGGCATGCCGTCGACCAGCAGGTCATAGCTCGACGCCTCGCGGTGCGCGGCGCCGATACCGAGCCCGGTCGAGGCATTGCCCTGCGGATCGAGGTCGACCAGCAGGGTCTTCCACCCGATCGCCGCCATCGCGGTTGCGATGTTGATGGCGGTGGTGGTCTTGCCCACTCCGCCCTTCTGGTTGGCGATGGCGATCCGGATCATGACAGGTCTGGCGTCCCTTTCCCCACGAGAATCCCGCCTTCGGAATCGGTTTGCGACTGTTCCACGTGGAACATGGTCCTGACGGCGGGCGGCTGGTTTTCGAGTTCCTGGCCCGCGGAACGCCCCTTGGGCAACAGCCACAACGTATCGCGTGTGGAAAACCGGGCGGACAAGTTCAGCAGTTTACCAAGCGGAGCGAAGGCCCGCGCGGTGATTGCGCCCACCGGGAAGCTATCCACATTTTCGAGCCGGGCCCCGACGACCTGGCAGTTTTCGAGCCCCAGCTCGACCGCCGCGCGGCGCAACCACTCGACTCGCCGCTTGCGCGATTCGACCAGATGAAGCCGCGCATCCGGCCGGGCGATGGCCAGCGGCAGACCGGGAAAACCCGCGCCGCTGCCGAGATCGAGCCAGGGCGACGTTTCACGTGGAACATGGTCGAGCAATTGCAGGCTGTCGGCGAAGTGCCGTTCCCACACCGCGCGCAGGCTGGCGTCGGAAACGAGGTTTTGCGCCGCGTTCTCTTCCGCCAACAGCACGGCCAGCCGTTCGAGCCGGGCCATGCCCTGCGCATCGATCCGTGCGGCGCAGAACCGCCGGGCAGCCTCTTCATCGCCAATCATGCCGCCTCCGCATTACGGCGCGCATGGACCAGCACCGCCGCCAGCGCGGCGGGCGTGACTCCGCGCACCCGCCCAGCGGCGGCGAGATTGGCTGGCGCGGCGCGAGTCAGCCGCTCGATCATCTCGTTCGACAGACCCGGCACTTCGGCGAAGGGGAAGGCCGGCCCCAGCACCACGCTTTCGCTGGCGCGAAGCTGGCGCAGCTCGCCATCCTGCCGTTCGAGATAGGGCGCATAGGCCGCGTCCTCGGCCATTTCGGCCGCCAGCGGGTCGTTGGCATCGAGCGACGACGGAAGCCAGGGCGCTAGCGCGGGCAGATCGACTTCGGGGAAGCGCAGCCACTCGAACAGCGGCTTGCGGCCCGCATCGGCCCGCACCGACAGACCGGCGCGGGCCAGTTCGGTGGCGGTCGCCTGCGTTTTCAGCGCTTCGTCCCACGCCGCACGGCGCACCTCGCGCTGTTCGAACCATTGGCGGCGTTCTTCGCCCACGCAACCGGCGGCGATGGCCAATGGTGTCAGGCGCGTCGAGGCATTGTTGGCGCGCAGCCGCAGCCGGTATTCGGCGCGCGCAGTGAGCATCCGGTAGGGCTCGCTGACACCGTGCAGCGTCAGGTCGTCGATCATCACCGCGATATAGCTGTTGCCGCCGTCGAGCCCGGCGGACGCGCGACCGAGCGCGGCCGCCGCCGCGTGCATCCCGGCGAACAGACCCTGCGCGGCGGCTTCCTCGTACCCTGTGGTGCCGTTGATCTGCCCGGCGCAATAGAGGCCGGGGATCGCGCGCAATTGCAGGTCCGGCCCGAGCGCGCGCGGATCGACGTGATCGTACTCGACCGCATAGCCGGACACCGCCATCTCGACCCGTTCGAGCCCATCCATCGTCCGCAGCATGGCCAGCTGGACATCGGCGGGGAGCGACGTGCTGACGCCGTTGGGATAGACCAGCGGCGTCGCCAGCCCTTCGGGCTCAAGGAACACCTGATGCTCGTCGCGGTCGCCGAAGCGGTGAATCTTGTCCTCGATCGACGGACAGTAGCGCGGCCCCGCCGCCCCGATCGCGCCGGTGAACAGCGGCGAGCGGTGGAGATTGGCGCGGATGACGTCATGGCTGCGAGCGTTGGTGCGGGTGATCGCGCAGCGAAGCTGGGGGTTCACGCGGCGCGGCGTGAGCGGGGACATGGTCCAGTGGTCGGCATCCGACGGCTGTTCCTCCAGCCGCGCCCAGTCGATGGTGCGGCCGTCGAGGCGGGGCGGGGTGCCGGTCTTGAGCCGCGCCATCGGCAGCGCCGCCTCGCGCAGTTGCGCGGCGAGCCGGTGCGCCGAAGCCTCGCCGATGCGTCCGCCGTCCATCCGCTCCTCGCCCCGGAACAACGTGCCGCCAAGGAAAGTGCCGGTGCACAGCACGACGCGCGGCGCTTCGAGGCGGCGGCCGTCGGCCAGATCGATGCCCCGCACGGCGCCGCCTTCCAGCCATAGCGCGGCGGCTTCCCCGGCAATGGTTTCAAGACAGGGCTGGGCGGCGGTCATCCGCTGGACGGCGGCGCGGAACAACGTGCGATCCGCCTGCACGCGCGGCCCGTGGACGGCGCTGCCCTTGGAGCGGTTGAGCATCCGGTAATGGACCGCCGCCGCGTCGGCCGCGCGGCCAAGCAGCCCGTCGAAGGCATCGACCTCGCGCACCAGATGCCCCTTGCCGAGGCCGCCGATGGCCGGGTTGCAGCTCATCGCACCGATGGCGTCGAGATCGAAGGTCACGAGCGCGGTGCGCGCGCCCATGCGCGCCGCCGCCGCCGCCGCCTCGCAGCCGGCATGGCCGCCGCCGATCACCAGGACATCGAACGCGCTCATACCGCGCCTGTAATTCGGGAGAGGATGGCGGTCAAAAGGCGGGTGGCGGCCGGAGGGTGTTTCACGTGGAACATGGGATGAGGTCAATGGATGGATCCCCGCCTACTTCCCGATGCAGAAGCGGCCGAACAGGGCGTCGAGCACATCTTCGGTCGAAGCGCGGCCGGTCAGTCGGTCGAAGGCGAGGCGGCACTGGCGCAGGTTTTCGGCAACCAGCAACGGGTCGGTTTCCTGTCCAGCGAAGCGCAGCGAGGCCGCCGCTTCGTCGATCAGGGCGCGCTGGCGGCAGTTGAGCGCGGCCTGGCCGGGGCGGGGCATGGCGGCGAGGGTGTGGTCGATCAGCATCTGGCGGAGAGCGGGAAGGTTCTCGCCTGTCACAGCGGAAACGCGCAGCAGGGGGGCCTGCTTGGCTTGCCGGTCGGCGCGGTCGCATTGCGCGTCGATCTCCCATGACCCGGCGGGACCGTGGCCCTCGGGGCCGAGCCACAGGACCAAGTCGGCGCGTTCGATCTCCTGCCGGGCGCGCTGGATGCCCATTCCCTCGACCTGGTCCGCGCCGCTTTCGCGCAGGCCGGCCATGTCGACGAAGCTGAACGGCGCCCCGCCGAGCGCCACCGGGCGCACCAGCACGTCGCGCGTGGTGCCGGCGAGCGGCGCGGTTATGGCCGCCTCGCTTTCAACCAAGGCATTGAAAAGGGTGGATTTTCCTGCGTTCGGCGGACCGGCGAGAGCGACGCGGTAGCCTTCGCGCAGGGTTTCGGCGGCGGGAGCGTCGAGCGCTTCCGCGATGGCGCGTCGCAGGGCTTCGACATCGGCGGCGAAAGTATCGGGAAGGGCGGCGACATCGGCCTCGTCCTCGAAATCGAGCACCGCCTCGACCCGTGCCGAGAGCGCCAGCAGGCGCGCGCGCCAGTCCTCGACGCGGCGCGACAGCGCGCCGCCGGCAAGCTCGATCGCGGCGCGGCGCTGGAGCTCGGTTTCGGCCGAGAGGAGGTCGGCCAGCCCTTCGGCTTCGGCGAGGTCGATGCGGCCGTTGGCGAAGGCGCGGCGGGTGAATTCGCCCGGCTCGGCGCGGCGCAGGTCGGGCATCGCCGCCAGCGCCCGTTCGACCGCGGCGACGACGGCGCGGCCGCCGTGGAGGTGCAGTTCGGCCAGATCCTCGCCGGTCGCGGTCGCGGGGCCGGGAAACCACAGCGCCAGCCCATCGTCGAGCGGCGCGCCGTCGGCGTCGCGGAACGCGGCGCGGCTGGCGCGGCGAGCCGGCGGCAGCCTGCCCGCAAGCGCCGCGAGCGCCGGGCCGGCCTGCGGACCGCTGACGCGGACGACCGCGATCCCGGCGGGCGGCGCGCCGCTCGACAGCGCGAAGACGGTGTCCATGGGCGCGGGCGGCGGGGCTATTCGGACGGCTTCTCGCCGCCAGCGGGCCGCGACTGCTCCTCGCTCGCCTTGCGCGCGCCTTCGACGAAGGACTGGAACAGCTTGAGGCCCGCCTGCCCCATCGGGGCGAGCTGGCGGGCGTATTCCTGCAACTGGTCGGTGTTGGAAGCGCCCTGCATCGCCTTGGCGAAGGCATCGACATAGACGGCGTTGGCCTTGCCCACATCAGGCAAACCCATGAACTGCCGCGCCTCCTCCGGCGAGCATTCGATCTCGATATTGATCTTCATCGTGCGACCTCCCCGGCGCATGTGGCAAAGTGGAATGTGTGCCCTGCCGCACGCGGGCGCAAGGCCATGCCCGGAGAGATAGGGACGACCGAACGCGCGTCGCGCGCGCGGTCGCCCGGAACGGTTACTGGTTCATCGTGGCGAAGAAGTCCTCGTTGGTCTTGGAATCCTTCATCTTGTCGAGCAGGAATTCCATCGCGTCGACGGTGCCCATCTGCATCAGGATGCGGCGCAGGACCCACATCTTGGAGAGCTGGTCCTTGGGCACCAGCAGCTCTTCCTTGCGGGTGCCGGACTTGCCGACATCGAGCGAGGGGAAGATGCGCTTGTCGCTGACCTTGCGGTCGAGCACGATTTCGCTGTTGCCCGTACCCTTGAACTCTTCGAAGATCACCTCGTCCATGCGGCTGCCGGTGTCGATCAGCGCGGTGGCGATGATCGAGAGGCTGCCGCCTTCCTCGATGTTGCGCGCGGCACCGAAGAAGCGCTTGGGCCGCTGGAGAGCGTTGGCGTCGACGCCGCCGGTCAGCACCTTGCCCGAGCTCGGCACCACGGTGTTGTAGGCGCGGCCGAGGCGGGTGATCGAATCCAGCAGGATC
>JBIQKC010000002.1:0-149371 GCA_044506885.1 Sphingomonadales bacterium | reverse complement strand
AACCCGGGTCACTTCTCGATGAAAATCCCGGGTCAACTCTCAGCGGAAATCAACACGTGGCCGTCACGCCGCATCAGTTCCGTCACATATCGGCCGAACTCTACCTCAAGGACAACCCCGAAGGCATTTTCACCGTCAGCCAGCATCTCGGCCACCGCGACATCAACACGACCCGCCACTACTATGCCCGGCCCAAGCAGCGGCAGGCATCTCGTCACTTCCAGGAGCATATCCTGCGCAGCCGCGACACCGCACGGATCAGGGTCAGGCGTAGGACAAAGCCTCGTGAAGCCGTGGATTACAGTTTCAACGAGGTGGAGGACGTGTTGTGAGCACTCCTCTTTGCCTCAAGCCCGCCCAATGGCCCGCCATTGACCAGTTGCGTTATCGTGAGGCCCGCGAGACCAGAAGTTTTCTGGACGCTCCCAACCCCGCCAGCAAGTGGAGCGCCGCCCGCTGCCGCAATGTCGAACAGGGGTACGGCCAGTGGCTGTCGTTCCTCACCCGTAATGGCTGGCTGGATGCCGGGGTACCGCCCGAAACGAGAGTGACACCTGATCGCGTGCGCCTGTTCCTCATCCAGCTTCAGGACCGGGTCGCGTCCTGCAGCGTGGAAATGATCTTCGAGGGCTTCGCCCGGATGATCATGGCGATAGCTCCCGGCCAGGACTGGAACTGGCTGCGGACCGTCATCCGCAACCTCAAGGCCATTGCCAGGCCGGAAAAGGACAAGCGTGCCCACATGGTCGACGCCCGGCAGCTTTTGTCGCTGGGCGTCGATCTGATGGATCGGGCGCTTGAGATGGGTGATCGCTATCATGCCGCGACCTGCATGCGCGATGGCCTGCTGATTGCTGTTCTTGCCTGCTGTCCTGTCAGGATCGCCAACCTGACGGCGATCGAGATCGGGCGGCATCTGCTATTCGACGGCGATCGCTACCTCCTCTTCTTCACCGAGGAGGAGACCAAGACCTCTCATCCCTATCAGGCCGAACTACCCCAGTCCCTCGCTCCCTACATCGACGTCTGGCTGCGTGATCATCGCCGCAGACTGCTGATGCGGGGCGGCGGGCCGAAAACTGACCGGCTTTGGATCGACCGCTGGGGAGAGCCGATGGGTGACGCTCCGATCCGCGCCCAGATCGAAAAGCGCACAAAGGACGCCTTCGGACGTCATATCTGGCCGCATCTGGCCCGCAGCATCGCGGCTAGCAGTTTCGTCGATCACGACCCTGACATGGTGGCGCTTGTGCCGGACCTCCTCGGCCATACCGATCACCAGACTGCACATAAATACTACATTCTCGCCGATGGAGCCCGCGCTCACGAAGCGGTGCAGTCGGCCTTCGAGGCGCGAAGAGCCGCCGCCGTTGCTCGTATGAAGGGGCGTAACGATGCGTGACAGTCTTGCGCAATTAATGTCATTTTCCCGACCAAAGATGGCGAGTGGTACAAACCTCGTCCCACCTGTAAAATCGGGTCTTGGTTGTCTCGGGGCAGTTCCCGTAGACAATGGGAGATGGACGCTCAGCCCGCCTCCTGCCCCGTATCGAAGGGCCGCCCTGCGTCAAAGCGCAGTGGCCGGATCATTATCCGGCGCAGGCGGGCTGCGCCTTCCTCTCCGGTCAGGCTGCCAGTCGACGGACGGCAGGCATTGGTCAGTGACCTTCCAGCAATCATGCCCGTGCTGCGCGACGAAGTGGCGATCCTGCGGGCTTATCTTGGCAGGGAGATCGACGCGATCCTGTTCAGCGAGGAGTGATCGGCCATGACGCGGGCGGCAATCTACGTCCGCGTATCAACCGCACGGCAGGCCGAGCGCGATCTGTCGATCCCCGATCAGATCGTTCAATGCCGCACATGGTGCGCACGGCAGGGCATCGAGGTGGTGCAAGTCTTCTCCGAGCCGGGGGCTTCCGCCCTCGACGAAGATCGGCCCGTGTTCCAGGAGATGATCCACACGGCGAAACGGACGGACAAGCCCTTCGATCTGGTGGTCGTGCATTCCCTGAGTCGGTTCAGCCGCGACTCGCTGCACTCCGAGCTTTATATCCGCGAGTTACGAAAAGCCGGGGTCGAACTGGTCTCCATCACGCAGGAGGTCGGACAAGACCCTACCGGTGAGATGTTCCGCAAGCTGCTGCACATCTTCGACGAGCATCAGAGCCGGGAAACCGCCAAACACGTCCACCGCGCCATGCTGGAGAACGCTCGTCAGGGCTTCTGGAACGGTTCGCGACCGCCCTATGGCTACGGCGTCGAGATCGCCGAGCGCCGAGGCAACAAGGACAAGAAAGTGCTGGTGGTTGACGAGGCCGAGGCGCGGGTCGTGCAAATGATCTTCGACATGGCCTCTGGCACTGAAGGCCGCCCGATGGGCGTGAAGGCCATCGCCACCTGGCTGAACGAGCGTGGTATCCTTCGGCGTGGACGCAGGTTCACTACTGGCGGCGTCCACGACATTTTGACCTCCACCACCTATCACGGCCTGCACCACTTCAACCGCACTGACAGCCGCAACGGTCGACCTCGTCCGCCGTCGGAGTGGGTGCCGTTCGTGGTGCCTGCCATCATCGATGAGAAGGCGTTCAACGCCGTGCAGGCGCTGCTACAGAGCCGGGCGCCCAAACGGGTGGCCCCGCGCATCGTCAACTCCCCCACACTGCTGGCCGGAGTAGCCCGATGCGGCCATTGTGGGGCCGCTTTGATCCAGAACACCGGCAAGGGAGGGCAGTATCGCTATTACTGCTGCTCCACCCGCCTCAAGGAAGGTCCGTTCGGCTGCAAGGGCCTGCGTATGCCGATGGACAAGCTCGATGACATTGTGATCGGCGAAGTATCGAAGCAGATATTGCAGCCGGATCACCTCGTCGCCCTGCTCGACGAATATCTGCGCACAGCGATCGAGCGCGAGGACCGCAACCGGGATCGCCTGCGTCAGATGCGCCAGGACCACAAGGAAGCCGAGGCTGGTATCGCCCGGCTGCTGGAACTGGTCGAGAAGGGCCTCATGGACGCCGAGGACGCCTCGATGCGGGAACGACTGGTCAATCTGCGGTTCCGGCGCGACGAGCTTGCCGAACAGATTTCCGATCTGACCCGTCGCCTAGCGATGGCCGAGCCGGTTATCACACCCGAGAAGATCGAGAAGGTTGCGCTGCTGCTGCGTGAAAAGCTGCACAACGGCCCGCCCGATCTGCGTCAGGCCTATGCCCGGCTGCTGCTGAGCGAGGTCCGTGTCGACGATCGGGAAATCCGCATCAGCGGCTCCAAGGCCGTGCTGGCCCGGAGTGCTGCCGGGGGTGTGGCCAAGACCACACCCGCAGTTCTCTCTTTTGTTCGAGAATGGCGCGCCCGAAAGGATTCGAACCTCTGACCCCCAGATTCGTAGTCTGGTGCTCTATCCAGCTGAGCTACGGGCGCGCTTGGAGGGCGGCACATAGGCAGCAGGGATGGGCTTGGCAATAGCCCAGACCCTGTTCCCCCCGATTGGAAACACCGTGATTGCTCCCTCGAGCCCGCTGGACAGGAGCGGGCCGCCGCGCGGGCCTGTCACAGGCCCCGTGCAAGGGCCGCGACGCCGCCAGCGGGCTCGAGGGAGCAACCGCGAAGCGGCGGGTCGATTGTGGCCGATTGCAGCGTTGCTCGTCAGGCGCGATGCTATGGCATCGCACCTCTCCTCGCGCCTTGCACTCAGCCACAATCGACTCCGTCACGGCGCTTCCAACCGGGTGGAACAGGGTCTAACCGCACATCGCGGAGAACCGTCCGAATAGCGCGCGATCCATCGGCGGCAGGTCGAGCGCCGCTGCCTCGTGGTGGGTGAACCAGCCCCATTGCTGGCCCTCCCTGCCCTCCGGCTTCCCGTCCCAGGACAGGCAAGTGTAAAGCAGCATGACAAGCGCGATCGAGCCGCCTGGTACTTGCTGCTCGGCGAATCCTGCGGGCGTCAGCGCTTTGTGATCGAGCTGCAATCCAAGCTCCTCCCGCACCTCGCGCAGCAGGGCAACTTGCGGATTTTCCTCTCTTTCCACCTTCCCGCCGGGAAACTCCCACTTGCCGGCATTACGCTTGTGCGCCGGACATTGCTGCAACAGCAGGCGACCGTCGCCATCGAAGATCGCCGCCGCGACCACGAGTGTGAATGTCGGCAAATTTTCCATCTTAACCTTCGTCGGCAAGCAATCGTTAGCCCGACCCTGCGACAACCGCATTCATCGGACCGTACGTTCGGGGGAACCAATGCGTAGAAGCCTCTTCCTGATGCGACTGCTGCGGGACGACCGCGGGGCAACCGCTGTCGAGTACGGCCTGATCGTGACCCTCATCGTGATCGCGATGATGGCCGCGCTGAACGGCGTCGCCGACGAAAACAACAGCCTCTGGTCCACGGTGAGCAACAAGGTCCAGACGCACATGTGACGCTTAGGCATTTCTAAACGAATGCCGAATAATCCGGAATGGCTTGATCCGGAACAGGGGTTTCAAGCCGGGTATCGAAGATTGAACCAGGAGACGACCATGAAGTTCTTCAACAAGCTGCTCCGTGACGAGCAGGGCGCCACCGCCATCGAATACGGCCTGATCGCCGCCCTGATCGCGGTCGCCGCGATCACCGCGATGGGCGCTCTCGGCAACCAGCTCGGCAACACCTTCAACACGGTGTCGACCAAGATGGCGAACTCGGACGAGGGCGAGTAACAGATTCTCGCTTTCGATCTAACTAAAGGCTAGGGCGGTGGGGCAACCTGCCGCCCTTTCCTTTTCGTCCCTTCTATCGAAGCCGTCATCGTAACGACACAGAGCCGTGAAGGAAGGGTACCGCACTCCAACGAGAAATGGGGCCAGCCTTGCGGCCGACCCCACTCTCACCGGCGTGTGGGCTCCGAAGAACGCTTGACGCCTGGCGTTTCAAACACCGCCCGAAAGCAGCGATCTCAATCGCCCGGCGCTCGCGCCGGTGCCGGCTCCATCGAAGACCGATACAATCGCGAGGATCGCTCGTGCCCTCAGAGGTTCCGAAGTCGATTCTCGTCATCCATTGTCCCGGCAATCCGCAACGCCCGAAAGCGCCGCTTCTCAACCCTGGACGGACCAGCGAAGTCCGACTTATCCGACTGCTGACCCCGGCGGCTTCAACGGTTCGAACCCGGATTGCCCGAAGGCGTTCAGGTCCGATCCTCCACCGCGCGGCGTTTCGCCGTCGCGTCGATCCGGTTCCAGTTCTTTCTTCAAGTCGGGCCTTGGGGGCCGACCTTCCGAAAGGGCTTTCGCCGTTTCGATAAGTGGAAGATGCGCGGGTTCGCTGAGTCGATCAACCGCACGGTGCGCCAGTTATCCACTTTCGGCCAGATTGCCAGTGGACAAGGGTGGATAACTCAACCGCTCGCCGCATCCGACGCGATTTATCTACTGTCGCGCTGCGCCAGCAGGCGCAGACGGAGGGCGTTGAGCTTGATGAAGCCCTGTGCGTCCTGCTGGTCGTAGGCGCCGGCATCGTCCTCGAAGGTCACGTGGCGCTCCGAATAGAGCGAATCGGACGACTTGCGGCCAACCACTTGCGCCAGTCCCTTGTAGAGTTTGAGCCGTACGGCGCCGTTGACCTTCTGCTGGCTGAGATCGATCGCCGCCTGCAACATCTCGCGCTCCGGCGCGAACCAGAAACCGTTGTAGATCAGCTCCGCATACTTCGGCATCAGCTCGTCCTTGAGGTGCGCCGCGCCGCGATCGAGCGTGATCTGCTCGATCCCGCGATGGGCGCGGGCATAGATCTCGCCGCCGGGAGTCTCGTACATGCCGCGGCTCTTCATGCCGACGAAGCGGTTCTCGACCAGATCGAGCCGGCCGATGCCATGCTTGCGGCCGAGATCGTTGAGCGCGGCGAGCAGCGTGGCCGGGCTCATCGCCTGTCCGTTGAGCGCGACGCCGTCGCCTTTCTCGAAGTCGATGGTAATATATTCGGGCGCGTCGGGCGCATCCTCCGGGTCGCCGGTGCGCGAATAGACGTAGTCCGGCACCTCTTCCCACGGGTCTTCGAGCACCTTGCCCTCGGACGAGGTGTGGAGGAGGTTGGCGTCGGTCGAGAACGGGCTTTCGCCGCGCTTGTCCTTCGGCACCGGGATCTGGTGCTTTTCCGCCCAGGCGATCAGCGCGGTGCGGCTGGTCAGGTCCCATTCGCGCCACGGGGCGATGATCTTGATGTCGGGATCGAGCGCATAGGCCGACAGCTCGAACCGCACCTGGTCGTTGCCCTTGCCCGTCGCGCCATGGGCGATGGCGTCCGCGCCGGTCTCGCGCGCGATCTCGATCAGGCGCTTGGAAATCAGCGGGCGGGCGATCGAAGTGCCGAGCAGGTAATCGCCCTCATAACGGGCGTTGGCGCGCATCATCGGGAACACGAAATCGCGCACGAATTCCTCGCGCAGATCGTCGATGTAGATGTGTTTGTCGGGAATGCCCATGAGCTGCGCCTTGGCGCGCGCCGGCTCCAGCTCCTCGCCCTGCCCCAGATCGGCGGTGAATGTCACGACCTCGCAATCGTAGGTGACCTGAAGCCACTTCAGGATGACGCTGGTGTCGAGGCCGCCCGAATAGGCGAGAACAACCCGTTTGATGTCCGACATTGACCGCTCCGCTGGGATTCGCGCCGGGCGGTTATCAGGCCCCGCCCCGCCCCGCAACGCCGGGCGCGCCGATCAACGGATCGGCGTCGCCCCGAGCGCCGGATTGAGCGTGGCGATGTGATTGAGCCACGCCTTGGGCTTGCGCAGCATATCGGCCGGGTAATCGACCTCGAGCCCCGCCAGTTCCGCCAGGCGGCCGACGAAATGAATGCAGTTGCGCGTGTCGAGATCGTAGTATTTTCCGGGCGCGTCGCGCCAGGCGATCACTTCGGCCTTCATCTTGCGGTAGACTTCGTCGGAAACGGTGATCGTGAAGTGGCGATTGGTCGAAGTGAGGTATTTCACCTTCTCGCTCATGATGATGTGCTTGACCGGGCCGAGCAGCACGTTCGGCCCCGCGCTCTTGGCCGAAAAGCCGTAGTTTTCGAACACCCGCTCGCCGTTCTCGAGCGTGCCCTCGAAAGCGACGAAAGTATGCGGATAGCGACCCCACAGCGCCGAGCCGTTGAAGCTGTGGAAGGTCGCCCGCACTTCCGCCTGCGCAGGCCCGTGCCACGCTGCCAGCGCCGTCAGGACAAGCAGCAAGCGCATCGCGGCGCGGCGGACGGGGTGGAAGGACATGCGACCTGCCTCGACTGGTTCGGAGTGCGGCGAGGGTAACCGGCCCGGTCGCCGTCGACAACAGGCTCTGCCCCTTACTCCATCGGTTCGATCCGCAGTACGGCGTTTTCCGGGCCGTCGGTGAGGACATAGATATTGCCGTCGGGCCCTTCGGCGACGTCGCGCACCCGCTGGTGCAGCTGCCCGAGCAGGCTTTCGCGGCGCAACTCGCCGAGATTCTCGCCGAAAACCACGCGCTGGAGGCTGCCGGTGTGGTTGATTTCGCCCCAGCGGGCGCTGCCGACGAACAGGTTGCCCTTCCATGCCGGAAACCTGTCGCCCCGATAGACCATCATGCCCGATGGGGCGATCGACGGCCACCACAGCACCAGCGGCTGCTCGATGCCCGGCGCGGTGGGGAGTTCAGACCCCGGCGAACCGTCGTACTCGCGACTGTAGGTATAGGCCGGCCAGCCGTAGTTCGCGCCCGGACGGATCAGGTTGACCTCGTCGCCGCCGTTCATTCCGTGCTCGGCGCTGAACACCTCGCCGGTTTCGGGGTGAACCAGCAGGCCGTGCTGGTCGCGATGGCCGTAGCTGTAGATTGCCGGATGCGCGCCCTCGCGCCCGGCGAACGGGTTGTCCGGCGGTATCGAGCCGTCCTCGTTCAGCCGCAGCACCTTGCCGTAGGGCGTGGAAAGGTCCTGCGCGCCTTCGCCGAACGGCGCGCCGGTCGTGATCCAGACCTTGCCATCGGGCGCGACGGCGACGCGCGATCCGCCAGCGTAGGAGGGCTGCCCGGCGGCGAACAGCGTTTCGACATCGCTTATCCGCCCGCCGGCGAACCGCGCCCGCATCAGCTTGAAGAACGCCTGCCGCTGCTGCGGGTTGGCCCCTTCCGGCATCGGCGCGGGATCGTTCCAGGTGAAGTATATCAACCGGTTGTCGGCGAAAGCGGGATGCAGGGCAATGTCCTGCACGCCGAGGCTGAACACGTCCTCTCCGGTCTCGGGCATCCCGGCGACCGGCTCCGCATCGAGCCGCGCCTGCCCGGTGGCCTGGCGCAGGACCCGCAGGCCCTTGCCGCGCTCGACGATCAGCAAGTCGCCATCGGGCAGGAATGCGATCGCGAAGGGCTGGGCGAACCCTTTCGCCAACATGGTGACCGCGATCCCGTGCTGTTCCGCCGTGTCGAACACATAAGGTTCGCTGCCGAGCGCGACCGGCGCGATGCCGGGTGGCGGCGGCTGCTGCGCAAGCGCGCCCGCCGAAGCGAGCAGCAACGACAGGGCGAGCACGCGCTTGACCATAACCACCTCCCCCCGAGCGCGGCGGCTATTCCGCCGCTTGCGCCAGATGCCAGACCGGCGGCTCCTCGCTTTCGCGCAAGCGCCGGCTTTCCTCGTAGACATAGTCGCCCGTCATCGGGATCGCCGCGCGATCCTTCACATAGACGAGCTGCCAGTTGACCAGCTTGCCGTGACGGAAGCTCTGTTCCGCGCCCGCAAGGTAGAACTGCCACATGCGGTAGAACGTCTCGTCGTACATCTCGACGATCTCGTCCTTGTGCATCACCGTGCGGTTGTACCATTCCTCCAGCGTGTGGCTGTAGTGGAAGCGCATCGCTTCCACGTCCATCACCTGCCAGCCGGCCTTCTCGCTTTCCTTCACCAGCTCCGAGAGCGCCGGGATATAGCCGCCGGGGAAGATATACTTGCGCGTCCACGCGTCGGTGAAGCCCGGAGGGCCCGCGCGACCGCAGCAATGGCTGAACATCACGCCGTCGGGCTTCAGCAGCTTGGCGGTGTGCTGGAAGAACTGCGGATAATGCGGCGTGCCGACATGCTCCAGCAGGCCGACTGAGCTGATCCGGTCGAATTCGCCTTCGACATCGCGATAGTCCATCAGCGCGAACTTGACCTTGTCGTCCACGCCCTCGGCCTTCGCTCGCTCCTTGCAAAAGGCGATCTGGTCCGGGGCCAGCGCCACGCCCAGCACCTCGCAGCCGTAGTGCTTATTGAGATAGAGCGCGAGCCCGCCCCAGCCGCAGCCGATGTCGAGCACCTTCATGCCCGGTTTGAGGTACATCTTGGCGGCGATGTGCGCCTTCTTGTCGAGCTGCGCCTTTTCCAGACTGACATCGGGCGTGCGGTGATAGCCCATCGTATATTGCCGGTCCTCGTCGAGGAACAGCTCGTAGAGGCGGCGGGTGAGGTTGTAGGTATGCTCGGCGTTCTTGCGCGCCTTGCCGCGCAGGTTGATGCTGTCGGCCTTGGCCAGCAACTTCTGCGCCGCCAGCCGCACCGGGCCCTTGGGACGCAGCGACGCGCTCTTCCGGCCCTTCGCGTTCATGGTCACGAACAGCACCATGTCGCGGATGTCGTAGGGCTCCTCGACCTCGAGCCAGCCCCACATATAGGCTTCGCCCGCGCCGACCTGCGGATAGCGGGCGATGTGCGCGGCGGCCTTGCGATCGGTGAGGCGGATATGCATCGGCCCACGCTCCATCCCCTCCGGGCCGGGGCCGTATTCGTAAACCTTGCCGTCGTGATCGGTGACGACCAGCTTGCCGACCTTGATCGCCTTGTTCAGAAACTTGTCCAGCAGCCACATGCAGCATCATCTCCCCAGCCCGAAACCGGCGCACTAGAACGGCGGCTTTGCAGGCTGTCAATCGTGGGTTATTCCCGCGCCCATGGCCGAGACCAAGACCGGACCGACACAGGTGAGCGCGGCCGCGTTCATCGAAGGGGTCGAACACCCCGGAAAGCGCGAAGACGCCAGGGTGCTCGACGCGCTGTTCGCCAGGGTCACCGGCGAGCCGGCGACGATGTGGGGGCCGAGCATCGTCGGCTACGGCAGCTATCACTACCGCTACGCCAGCGGCCACGAGGGCGACATGTGCCGGGTGGGCTTCAGCCCGCGCAAGGCGAAGCATTCGCTGTACATCGCCTGCACCTGCGACGGGCCGAACGGAAGCGAGCTGGAATCCCTGCTGGCCCGCTTCGGCAAGTATGCGCGGGGCAACGGCGGGTGCCTCTACGTCAACAAGCTGGCGGACATCGACCTCGGCGTGCTGGAGGAGATGGTGGCGCTGGGCTGGAAGACTTCGTTCGAGAACTGGCCCGACTGACCGGGGCTCCGCGGTTCAGGCGTCAGAGGTCGATCAGCGCTTCGCGTGCATCGGGATCGCCCGCGTCGCCGTATCGCTTGGTGGCATTGCCTCCTCGGGCGAGCGAACTCTTCTTCAAGGTCGGCTCGACGGCGGCGAACAGGCGATCGGCGTCGGGGCCATACATGTAGAAGGTGCAGCCGCCACCGCCAAACTCTTCGCCGTCGTATTCCCCGGTTTCCGATGCATCGACGGCGCCCTGAAGTTCCTCGGCCAGCGCGAAAGCCGCTTCCTGCTCATCCGCCGAACCCATTTCCCCGCCCTGGAATGACAGCCGGACAATCACCGCATGTTCCATTGCTCGGTTCCCCTCCTCAAATGCCCGCATACCACTGGTAGCCGCGATCTTCCCAGTATCCGCCCTTCCCCCCTTCGATGCCGTCAAGGCTGGCGACCGCCTCGATCGCGGTGAGGTACTTGGCGTGCTTGTAGCCCAGCTGGCGCTCTATCCGCAGCCGCAGCGGCGCGCCGTTCTTGACCGGGAGCGGCTCGCCGTTGAGCTGGTGGGCGACGATGGTCTGCGGATGCATCGCATCGTCGAGGTCGCAGCTTTCGTAGTAGGCGGAAGTGCCGAAGCTGTCCGCGCAGCGGAACACGATGAAGCGCGCTTCGGGCCGGAGCCCCGCCTGTTCCAGCAGCAGCGAGAGCTGCGGGCCGGTCCACTGGCCGATCGCGCTCCACCCCTCGACGCAGTCATGACGGGTGATCTGGGTGCGCTGCGGCAGCGCGCGGATCTGATCGAGCGAAAGGGACAGCGGGCGTTCCACCAAGCCGCGCACCTCCAGTTGCCAGTCGGCAAATCCGAGCGCCTGCGAGGCGCGGTAAAATGCTGTTTCGACGTCGATATTCCCGTTTCCGCGAAAATCGGGCGAGATGTCCGCCAGCGCATATTCGCGCGCCAGCGGCTGGGGCCCGCCAAGCAGGCGATGCGCGCCCTTGTGCAGCGCTTCCGCGCCATCGACGAGGCTGCCGAACGCCTTGCTATCGCCGATCTTCGAGCATCCGGCGGTAAGCAGCCCGGCAAGCCCGGCAAGGACATTACGACGCTTCATCGCTGCGCCCTCCGGTAATCATGTCGCGCAGGTTCGCCAGCGGCTTGTGCAGCAGCACCAGCAGGACATGGACGACGAAGAACGCGAACAGCAGCCAGGCGACGATGAAATGGATCGAGCGCGCGCTCTGCCGCCCGCCGAACATCTGGCTGAGGAACGGCCACGCGGCGTCCATGCCTGGGCTCATCGCCATGCCGGTGACCAGCATCAGCGGCAGCAGGATGAAGATCACCGCGCCGTAGCTGACCCTTTGCAGGAAGTTGTACCGCCCCCCCTGCCGCCCGAAATCGAGCCGCAGGTGCGCGCGAATGTCCCGCCAGATCGCGGCGGGCCGCCACTCCTTCGCCCGCGTCATGATGTCGCGACGGAAATGGCCGTTGAACAGCGCGGCGAGCAGGAACAGCACCAGGGCGACGCCGAATACCCAGGCGAACAGCACGTGCCAGCTTCGCGCGGTGGCGAGGCTGTAATAGCCGGGAATCGTCGCCCAGTCCGGAAAGCGCGGCACGAACAGCCATGCCTGTTCCGGCGCGAAGCCCCATTCGCCCCAATAGAGCCGCCGGTGCGCGTTGGAGATGGTGAGGCCGGACATGAACAGCACGATCACGCTGATCGCGTTAATCCAGTGCCACAGGCGAGTGCCGAGGCGATGGCGTTTCATGCGCGGCTGTCCTCTTCCCGCGCCAGATACATCACATCGCGCGGCTGGGCGAGCAGGTGTTGGCCGGAATCGACGAACAGCGTCTGTCCGCTCGCCAGCGGGCCGGTGGCGAGGAACAGCGCGGCTTCGGCGACTTCGGCCGCCGTGGTGCGCCGCTCGAGCAGGTTCATCCGGTGCGATGCGGCCGCTTCGGCCTCGCTCTGGTCATGGCTGGCGAGGATCGCGCCGGGAGCGAGCGCCAGGATCCTGTCGGGCGTCTCCACCGCCCCCATCGCCAGCATCGCGCCCGCCGCCGCGAGCGCGTGTTTGCTCATCGTGTAGCTGAAGAAGTCCGGATTGGGGTTGGCGAGCTTCTGGTCGGTGAGGTTGATGACGGTGCGCCCGGCGGCGGAGCGCGCGAGACGCAGGTAAGCCTGCGCCATCATCGCCGGGGTGCGCGCGTTGACCTGCATCGCTTCCCGGCTCACGCAGGGATCGAGCGCGGCGACGCCGTCCGGCCGGAAGATCGACGCCGAATTGACCAGCGCGCGCCAGTCCCCGAGCCGTCCGGCGAGTTCCGCCACCATCGCCAGCGCCGCATCGCCATCGGCAAGATCGCAGCGGACGATTTCGGCGCTCGGCAGTTCGGCGGCGAGTTCCCGTGCTTCGGCCAGCGAGCGGCGACAATGGATGACCACATGCCAGCCCTCCCCGCCGAAGCGCCGCGCGATCGCCGCGCCGATGCGCCTGGCGCCGCCGGTGACGAGGACCGCCGGGCGGCTCACGCGGACCCTTCGAACGAGGCGATGATCGGGCATGGGCCGCCGGAGCCCGACGCGCACTCCTTCGCCAACGCGGCAAGCGCGCGGCGCGCCTCCTGCAATTCGGCGATCTGCGCGTCGAGCGCGGCCAGCCGGACGTTCGCCATCTCGCGCGCCCGCGCCCGGTCGCCGCCGCTGTCGAGCCGGAGCAGTTCGGCGACCTCGTCGAGCGTGAAGCCCGCCCCCTTGGCCGAGCGGATGAAACGCAGCCGCCGCGCCTCGTCCGACCCGTAGTGCCGGATACCCGCCGCGCCCGTGCGTTGCGGACGCGGATCGGAAAGCAGGCCGCGCCGTTGGTAATAGCGGACCGTTTCCACCCCCACGCCCGCGCTGCGCGCGAGTTCCGCGATGGTCATCGCTTTCACCGTTGACTCCGTACCATGGTACGGAGGGTATAGGGACAGGCATGGAACAGCAAGTCATCTCCCCGAACGTATCGGATTCCGCCCGGAGCGCGGTGCTTTACCGCATGGTCATGCCGGACCACGTCTGCCCCTATGGCCTCAAGGCGCGCCACCTGCTGCGCAGCAAGGGCTACGAGGTCGACGACCGCTGGCTGACGACGCGCGCCGAGACCGACGCCTTCAAGGCCGAGCACGGGGTCAAGACCACGCCGCAGGTCTTCATCGGCGGCGAGCGGATCGGCGGCCATGACGACTTGCGCCGCTGGTTCGGGCTCAAGGTCGCCGATCCCGACGCCACCAGCTATCGGCCGGTGCTGGCCGTGTTCGCGGCGACCGGCGCGCTGGCGCTGGCGGCGAGCCATGCGGCGTTCGGCAACATGCTGACGGTGCGCGCGGCCGAATGGTTCATCGCCTTTTCGATGGTCGTGCTGGCGATGCTGAAGTTGCAGGACCTCGACCGCTTCGCGACCATGTTCCTCAACTACGACCTGCTGGCGAAACGCTGGGTGCCCTATGCGACGATCTATCCGTTCGCCGAGTTCGCCGCCGGCGCGCTGATGGCGGCGCGGGCGCTGGACTGGGTATCGATCCCGCTGGCGCTGTTCATCGCCACCATCGGCGGCGTGTCGGTGTTCAAGGCGGTCTATGTCGACAAGCGCGAGCTCAAGTGCGCCTGCGTCGGCGGATCGAGCCGGGTGCCGCTGGGCTTCCTGTCGCTGACCGAGAACGTGATGATGGTGGCGATGGCCCTGTGGATGCTGCTGGGGCACGGCGCTTGAGGAGCGTGCTTCTCGCGGCGGGCCTGATCGCTTCCCCTGCTCTCGCCCAGGACCATTCGGGTCATGGCGCGACCGATCATGGGGCGATGGACCATGGAGCGAGTGAGCACGCGGAGGCGGGCCATTCACGAATGGATCATGCGGCCATGGAACACGCCGCGCCCGATGCCCCGGTCGAAGCATCAGGCAGCGCCCGGCTGCCGGCGGCCGAAGGGATGATGCCAGGCGTCCATTTCGGTCTCGGCGGCGGCTGGAGCGGGATGGCGCACGGTTTCCTGTGGGGCGTCCATACCGAGCAGACCGGCCCGCGCGGCGACGACAAGACCTATGTCCAGTCGATGGCCATGCTGATGGCTCAGAAGGACTTCGGCGGCGCGCGGATCCAGCTCAAGACCATGCTCAGCGCCGAGCCGCTGATGCGCAACCGCGGCTATCCCAACCTGTTCGCCACCGGCGAGACGGCGAACGGCGCGGCGCTGGTCGACCGGCAGCATCCGCACGACCTGTTCATGGAGCTGGCGGCGCGGGTGGACGTGGAGATCGCCGAGGGGACGACCGTGTTCCTCTACGGCGGCCCGGTGGGCGAGCCGGCGCTGGGGCCGGCGGCGTTCATGCACCGGGCGAGCGGGCGGCTGAACCCGGAAGCGCCGATCACCCATCACTGGTTCGATTCCACGCACATCACCTATGGCGTGGCGACCGCGGGCGTGGCGAGCAACCTGTGGCAGATCGAAGCCTCCGCCTTCCGCGGCCGCGAGCCCGACGAGGAGCGGTGGGGCATCGAGACGCCGAAGCTCGATTCGTGGAGCCTGCGCGCGACGCTGACGCCCAGCCCCAACTGGGCCTTCCAGGTCAGCCACGGACGGCTGGAAGAGCCCGAGACGCTGCACGGCGGGGCGGACGAGCGGCGCACCACCGCCAGCGCGCACTACAACTCCGGCCAGGGCCTCGCCGCGACCCTCGCGTTCTCGGCCAAGGACCGCGCCCCCGGCGCCACGCTGACCGCCTGGCTGGCCGAAGCCAGCTGGGACTTTGCCGACCGGCACACGCTGTTCGGCCGGTTCGAGAACGTGGCCAACGACGAGCTTTTCCCCGGCCACGCGCATCCGCTGCACGACACCGCGTTCCGCGTCAGCAAGATCCAGGCCGGCTATGCCCATACGCTGCCGCTCGGCCCGTTCGGCCTGTCGCTGGGCGGGAGCGCATCGGCCTTCCTCAAGCCCGATGCGCTCGACGCCGCATACGGCAAGCGCCCGATGGGCTTCACCGCCTTCGCCAGGCTGGCGCTGGGGCGGTGAAGCGCGCTCAGCCCTGCAACTGCCCGCGGATCGCGCCAGCGGGCGCGGCCTGGGTGTGGACGTTGACGTAGTAGCCGCCGGGGTTGGCGAGGATCGCTTCCGACACGTCCGCCGCGATCTCGACGCAGTTGCCGCTCGAACCGTCGGTCGGCGCGTCGAGCGTCACCACCGGCGGCCCGCTTTCGCCTTCGCCGCCCTGGTGGATATGCGCCGCCGTGACGCCTTCCAGCCCGGTGACGTTGATGAGGTAGCACGCGGTGCCCTTCGGCGGGTCGATCACCACCGTGGCGTTGCCGTGGCCGACCGCGCCGTTCAGCGCGGTATAGACCGGAACCCCGGTGTTGGGCGGCGGCGGCGGTCCGCCGAACTGCGCGGCGGCGGGGGCCGCAAGCGCGAAGATTCCCACTATGGCGGCGCCGATCGCGATGGAATTGCGGGTGTTCATCGGTTTCCTCTCTCCCTGAACATCGAAACGAACAGCGGGACTATAGGGGCGATCCCGCGACCGGCAAGATGTGTCGGACGGCGCTTGCGCGGCCGATCGCGGAGTTGCCCGCGCCGGATCGCGAGGGTGACACAAGCGACAGGCGTAACCCTGGGCGTCCCCGCCCGGAAGCCGCGCGATTCCGCCGCTTCCGGGCGCGAGGGCGACACCGTGGCGGGGTGGAAAAACAAAAATCCGCCGCGCGGCCGGGAGAACCCGCGCCGTCACCGATAGCGCCCGCGCGGCGCGGGGCGCGCGGGGGTTTCCGCCGCGAGGGCGGCATACCAGCTACGCTTGGCGATGAAATCGCCCTGGTCGCGCTCCATCGCGGCGTGGCGGTAGGCTTCGTCCCGGTCCTCGTCGGTCGGATATTCCTCGCGGTCCGGCTCGCCGAGGAAACCGAGTATCTGCGCTTCGTCCTCCGGCAGGGGCGGCGGAATGCGGCCGGGCAGCGTCTCCCCCTCCTCCCAGTCGAGCGAGGCGCACTCGACGCGCTCCACCAGCCGGTCGAACCCTTCCGACGAATATTCGCGCGCAAGCTGCTGGCGGCCGAGCCGCCACGGATTCTCCAGCACCCACGCGGCCAGCCGGTTGTCGTAGCGGCGCGAGGAGCCGACCAGTTCGCCGTGATAGTAATGCGGCACTTCCTCGCCATTGAGCGCGCGGTCCATCACCGCATGGGCGAGCTGCTGCAACCCCGCCTCCAGCGCGACTTCCCACCCGAGCGCGAACGGCGTGCCGGCGAGGCGGTTGCGCAGCTTGTAGGCCGCCTGGCGCGACATGCCGACGCTGCGCGCCGCGTGCGCGACGCATTGCGACGCGGCCAGTTCGCGCAGGAACGCGGCCATCTTGGCGCGGGTCCATTCGTTGTGACGCGGCGGGCGGGCGCGCGGTGCGGGAACGGGCGCGTGAGTGGCGGCGGCGGGGGTTGGAGTGGGGGCCGGCGTGCGGCGCGGAGCAGTGGAAGACATCGTTCGCCTCATGCAAAACAAAAAGGGAACGGAGCATATATGCCGAAAAGGGGGCTGTAGGAAAACGGTATTTCGATCCTCCCCGCCGGCGGGTGGCGGCGGAGGGGTGGGCGCGCCGGGCGAAGCGGCGCCGGCGCGCCCGTTCGGCTTCCTACCGGCTGCAATTCGGCGTGGTGCAGGCGGTCACTTCGTGGATGTAGCGGTTCATGCCGCCTTCGACGCGGAAGGTCTGGCTGGCCGGGGTTCCCGGATGATCGGCGGGCAGCCCGGCGTCGATCCACGAGAAGTCGTGGAAGATGGACACCGCGCCGACGGTCTCGTCGATCACATAGCGGCGGTTGCCCGTCTGGATGGGCTGCGGGAACGCGCCCATGGTGCAGGTCTGGCCTTCCGGATCCCGGCTGCCGGTATAGATACGCCCTTCGAGCCGGGAGCAGGGCGTGCCGTGCGGCACCGGCAGATCGGGATCGCCCCAGTTGTCGATGTAGGCGTCTGCCGCGGCCTGGATAGCCTCGCGCGTGTCGCGCCGGTCGGCGGGGATCGCGCCCCAGTTCTCCACCTGCGTCTGGGCGAGGTGCTCGCTGGCGCCGAACACCCAGTCGTCCTCGTCGGTCACGACCGATTCCAGCCGGACGATCTCACGGTCGCCGGTCGCCTCGATCCGCGTGTGGATCACGTAGGGGTGCGCGTGCGAGGCCGAGGTCAGTTCGGTGAACGCGGCGCAGCGCGTAGTGTCATGGAAACTGCGGGCGAAATCGACCGGCAGCGCCTGGGCCAGAATACCCTCGCCGGCGTCGAGCGCCTTGTCGTTCTCGGCATAGTAGGCCCCGGCCGCGAGCGGCAGCAGGGCGGGATTCCCGCTCGACTGGGCCTCGACATAAGTGTCGGTGATGTTGCGCAGCATCTGGCGGTCGCATTCCGCCCGCGCGGCGCTGGCGAAGGCCATGCCGGCGAGGACGATGGAGAGCCCGAGCGCGGTTCTGGCGGACATGAGCGGGCGGCGGCCCGGCTTCCTCTCTTGCTGCATTGGGGCATCCCTCCCTGGAATCGCGGCATCTTGTGCGCGCCGGTTGCGTTGCTCGCCTGCGGGGAGCGGATGGTCAAGCGTCGGGTTGGCGGGATGCGGGATGGAAGGACGGGTCCGCGCGGGGCGAAGGCGGCCTCACCATTTGCCGCCGGCGTCCTCGATAGCCTTGAGCAGCGCGCGCTTGCCGGGGGTGCGGTTGTTGCCGGCGTTGCGGGGCGGATCGGGGATGCCGAGCGCCGCCTTGCGCGCGGCGATGCGGCGGGCGAGCGCTTCGAGCGCGATCGGCTCACGCGTGGTCTTGAAGGTCTTGAAGGCCATAGTCGCCGCCTGTTTCCTCGGAAATCCGTCGTTCCATATAGGCGAGGTCCAGCCCATCGCACAGCGCGAACAGCACGCGCGCCTGCCCGAGCATGTCTGGCGCACTGCCGGAGGCGTATTGCCCCATGCGGTCGGCGATGATGTCTTCGGGCGCGATCACCGCCACATCGCCGTCCTCGCCGAGGCTGACGACCTGTACCATCGCGCGGTCGGCCAGGCCGTCGAGCAGGACTTCGGACACGCATTCGAAGCCCAGCTTCAATTCCGGGTGAATCCAGCCGCGCGTCGCCACGCCGGGGCCTGAGGGACGGACGAACCCTTCCCGCTGCATCTCTGCTTCAAGAATGTCCTGCCGCGTGCAGGAGAGATCGAAATCACCGGTGGTGACCGCCCCGCGCGTGTAGACTTCCACCGCTGCGCCGCCGACCAGCACAGGCGGGCGGTATCCGGCATCGTCCATCGCTCGGCTGATGCGGGCGAGAAGGCGCAGGGCGGCGCTGAATTCGGGGCGGTAGGCGGACATGGCAGGAAGGTAGGTTATCCCACGCAAAGGCGCAAAGCGATGCGCATGGCGCGCGGACAACGAGTCAACGGGCGGGTTGCCATGCGCGGCGATAATAGTTAACGAAAGGTTAACGGCCGTCGCCGGCCTGCCGCTGACTGGAGAGAATCCGTGTTGAAAAAGTGTGCGTTCGCCTGCGCCCTCGTTGCACCCGTCCTGGCCAGTCCGGCGCTGGCGGCGACAGTCGTGGATCTGAACGACTGGACCGCGGAATCATATCCGGCGGTACCCGGCTTCGGCGCCGGCGTCTGGACCGTGGCGGCGGGCGGCGGCACCGTGACACAGTCGGTCAATGGCCAACCGACGATTTTTTACAGCGACTTCAACAGCTACGGCACGATGGCCACCGGCAATATCAAGGTGACCGGCGGCGGCGACGATGATTTCATCGGCTTCGTCATCGGCTTCAACCCCGGAGACACGACGAACAGCGCGGCCGACTATCTGCTCATCGACTGGAAGGCCGCAACGCAATACTACGATTTCGATGGTTCGTCGGGCACGCCGGGCGGCACCGCCGAAAGGGGACTCGCCATCTCGCGGGTTACCGGAATCCCCACGGCCAACGAACTCTGGACGCACGACGATTACGCCGGCGATACCAGCGGGTTGATTGTCGAACTGGCGCGAGGCGACACGCTCGGCTCGACCGGGTGGGTCCGGAATACGGACTACGCGTTCAGCTTCGATTTCGGCCCCAACAATCTGGTCGTCGCGGTGAACGGCGAGAAGCAGTTCGATCTCACCGGATCGTTCAGCGATGGCCGTCTCGGCTTCTACAACTTCTCCCAGGGGGGCGTGGTCTATTCTGCGTTCACCAAGGACGAAGGCAGCTTCGATCCGACGCCCGGCGCCGTTCCCGAGCCCTCGACATGGGGGATGATGATCCTGGGTTTCGGCCTTCTGGGCGGAACGATGCGGTCGGCCCGGCGGCAGCGGAAGATGCTTGCCGCCTCCTGATCCAGACGCGGTAACAGCAGGGCTTACGCGGCGGACAATCGCCGCGTAAGCCCGGTTTCCTTGGCAACGTCTTACCGCCGCCGGAAGGATTTATTCGGCGGCTGCTCGCGACATTCCGCCTAAGGCCCCCGCCTGCGCGGGGGCGCGGGAGAGCATTCCTTTCAGGTACTGCCCCGTATAACTCCGCGCCTCGCCCGCCACGTCTTCCGGCGTCCCCTGCGCGACGATCTCCCCGCCCCTCACGCCGCCCTCGGGCCCCAGGTCCAGCACCCAGTCGGCGGTCTTGATCACGTCGAGGTTATGCTCGATCACCACCACGCTGTTGCCCTGCTCGACCAGCCGGTGCAGCACTTCCAGCAGCTTGCGCACGTCCTCGAAGTGCAGCCCCGTCGTCGGCTCGTCGAGGATGTAGAGCGTCTGCCCGGTGCTCCTCCGGCTCAATTCCTTCGCCAGTTTCACCCGCTGCGCCTCGCCCCCGCTCAGCGTGGTCGCCTGCTGGCCGACCTTGACGTAGCCGAGGCCGACTTCGTTCAGCATGTGCATCTTGTCGCGGATGGGGGGCACCGCCTTGAAGAATTCCTCCGCGTCCTCGATCGTCATGTCGAGCACGTCGGCGATGGAGAGGCCCTTGAACTTCACCTCCAGCGTTTCGCGGTTGTAGCGGCGGCCGTGGCATTCCTCGCACGTGACGTAGACGTCGGGCAGGAAGTGCATCTCGATCTTGATGAGGCCGTCGCCCTGGCACGCCTCGCACCGGCCGCCCTTGACGTTGAAGCTGAAGCGGCCGGGCTTGTAGCCGCGCGCCTGCGCTTCAGGCAGGCCGGCGAACCAGTCGCGGATCTGGGTGAAGGCGCCGGTGTAGGTCGCGGGGTTGGAGCGCGGGGTGCGGCCGATGGGCGACTGGTCGATCTCGATCACCTTGTCGCAGTATTCCAGCCCCTCGATCGCGTCGTGCGGACCGGCGATGACGCGCGCGCCGTTGAGCGCACGGGCGGCCCCGGCGTGGAGCGTGTCGATGGTGAAGCTGGACTTGCCCGAGCCGGAAACGCCGGTGACGCAGGTGAAGGTGCCGAGCGGGATGGAGGCGGTCACGCCTTTCAGGTTGTTGGCCCGCGCGCCGCGCACGGTGAGCTTGTGGCCGTTGCCCTTGCGGCGCCGGGCCGGGACCGCGATCTCGCGCGCGCCGGTGAGGTACTGCGCGGTGAGGCTGTCGGGGCACTTGAGCACTTCGGCGAGGGTGCCCTGGGCGACGACCTCGCCGCCGTGTACCCCGGCGCCGGGGCCGAGATCGACCACGTGGTCGGCGGCGCGGATCGCGTCCTCGTCATGCTCGACGACGATCACGGTGTTGCCGAGATCGCGCAGGCGCTTGAGCGTTTCGAGCAGGCGGTCGTTGTCCTTCTGGTGGAGGCCGATCGAGGGCTCGTCGAGCACGTAGAGCACGCCCGACAGGCCCGAGCCGATCTGGCTGGCGAGGCGGATGCGCTGGCTCTCGCCGCCTGACAGGGTGCCGCTGGTGCGGTCGAGGTTGAGGTAGTCGAGCCCGACGTTGTTGAGGAAGCCGAGGCGCTCGACGATCTCCTTGAGGATGGCGCGGGCGATCTGGTTCTGCGTGTCGGTGAGCCTGTCGGGCAGGTCGGTGAACCATTCGAGCGCATTGCTGACGCTGAAGCGGACGGGGGTGGCGATGTCCTCGCCCGCGACCTTGACCGCGAGCGCCTTGTCGTTGAGCCGCTTGCCGCCGCAGGTCTCGCACGGCTGCGCGGTCTGGAAGCGGGCGAGCTCCTCGCGCATCCAGGCGCTGTCGGTCTGCATCATGCGGCGGTTGAGGTTGCCGATGACGCCTTCGAACGCCTTGTTGACGGTGTATTCCTTGCGCCCGTCCTTGAAGGTGAGCGCGACGGGGAGGCCGCCGGTGCCGTGGAGGATGATGTCGCGCTGGTCCTGCGCGAGCTCGGCCCACGGGGTCTCGAGATTGAAGTCGTAGGCGCGCGCCAGGCTGGCGAGCACCTGCATGTAGTAGGGGCTCGGCGGGTTGGACTTGGCCCAGGGGACGATCGCGCCCTTCTTGAGCGTGAGGTTCTCGTTGGGGACGACGAGCTGCGGATCGAACAGCATCTTCTCGCCGAGGCCGTCGCAGGTCGGGCAGGCGCCTTGCGGGGCGTTGAAGCTGAACAGGCGGGGCTCGACTTCCTCGATGGTGAAGCCGGAGACGGGGCAGGCGAACTTTTCGCTGAACACGATGCGGTTGGGCGGGAGGCCGGCGCCTTTGAGGCCCGAAGCCCTCCCCCGTTCGGGGGAGGGTTGGGTGGGGGCATCCCCCGCTTCCTGCGCCGCGCTGTCATCGCCGCCGCCGAGCCCCCCCACCCCGACCCTCCCCCCGCCGGGGGGAGGGAGAAGGTCGCCGACATTGCCATCCGCCAGATCCACGTAGGCCAGCCCTTCGGCCAGCTTGAGCGCGGTTTCGAAGCTGTCGGCCAGCCGCGTCTCGATGCCTTCGCGCACGGCCAGCCGGTCCACCACCACCTCGATGTCGTGCTTGTACTTCTTGTCGAGCGCCGGGGCGTTCTCGATCTCGACCATCTCGCCGTCGATGCGGACGCGGGTGAAGCCGGCCTTCTGCCATTCGGCCAGCTCCTTGCGGTATTCGCCCTTGCGGCCGCGCACCACGGGGGCGAGCAGGTAAAGCCGCGTGCCTTCGGGCAGCGCCATCACGCGATCGACCATGTTGCTGACCGTCTGCGCCTCGATCGGCAGGCCGGTGGCGGGCGAATAGGGCACCCCCACCCGCGCCCACAGCAGGCGCATGTAGTCGTAGATCTCGGTCACCGTGGCGACCGTGGAGCGCGGGTTGCGGCTGGTGGTCTTCTGCTCGATGGAGATGGCGGGGCTGAGGCCGTCGATATGCTCGACATCGGGCTTCTGCATCATCTCCAGGAACTGGCGCGCATAGGCGCTGAGGCTTTCGACGTAGCGCCGCTGCCCTTCGGCATAGATGGTGTCGAACGCGAGGCTCGACTTGCCGCTGCCCGAGAGCCCGGTGATCACCACCAGCGCATCGCGCGGCAAGTCGATGTCGATGCCCTTGAGGTTATGCTCGCGCGCGCCGCGAACGGAGATGTGGGTGAGACTCATCGGAAATGGATGTTCCGTAAATGTTCGCGAAGGTCAAGGGGCGCGCGGAAGCGGCTGCAAAGGCTCCCGCCATGTAGGGAACCGTATGCAATCCGCAAGGCCGCGCGAGTGCGGAGGGCGAATGGGCATACGCAAGATTCCCGATTGCATCGCGCCCATTGTTCAAGTATTACACCTAAACAAACGGGGGTCGCATCCTGCGATATATTCTAATTCTACCGCTGGTTCTTGCCGGCTGCACAGTCGTGCATGCTAACGACACTGATGGCAAGACGATCACTCGAACGCATATTGGGATTACGCGCATCGTCGTACCCGACACGCAAGGGGCAATTTCGGTCGTCGATGCCGAGACGTTGGGGTTCGGATGGGATGACGGCCCGTTCCTGGGCTGGCGCTCCGGCAGCTGGATCGGTGCCGACCCGTCCGAATGCCAGATGGTGGTGATCGTACGATCACCCTCGCAGGCCGAGCACGCGGCCAGGGTGATCGCGGCATTGGAGGGGCAGAATCCATGTATCGCGGATTTCACGGGAAGCTTGGCGCAACGGCGATGACGATAGCGGCGTTCTCGCTGGGCGGTTGCGCCCAAGCGACCCGGCATAGCAACACGATGATCTTCGGGACGAACACCACCGTGGGTTTCAAGGTGGGCCAGAACGTCAGTCAGGCACCCGAAATCATGCTCGCCTATGACCGGCAGGAGGCAGTAATCATGCCCTTGCTCGCGAACACCGGCGAACGGCTCGGCGGCGACGGCCTGCTCAGCCCGTGTACGCCCGCAGGCGACGCAACGCGGAACGCACCGGCCGCCACAGGCAGGAACCTGCAATCTGGCGCGATCACCGAGACGCTCATTGCCGGAGCCGACCTCGGTGACGGCAAGCTGGCCGGCATCCACCCCTGTTCGTTCGTGGGCTACCGCGTGCAAGATGGAAAGGTCTTCGTGCAGGACAGCTATTCGGTGCTCGCCAGCTTCGGCGCCGACTTCGGCGGGCAGGTCGATGCCGCCGAAGTCGGGGCGAACGCCGGCCTGGCGCAGTACTTTGCAACCGGGATCGCCGCCCAGCTCCTGGCGGTGAAAGGCGGCGCGGCGCTGGTCGCGACCGGAGCAGCGGCGCGCAAATCCGCCGAAGCCGGTTCCGACGCAGGCATAGCGGCGCTCATCACGGGCAATCCCGCCTTTACCGCCGCGCAGACGGGAGCAGTCGCGGATGCGAAGCTCGAAGACCAGATCGTAGCCAAGATCGGAGCCACTTCGCCGGCGAACCTCCAAAACCGGCTGACCGCGTTCGAGCAGACGCTTGGCATCACGACGAACGCAGTCACCTCATGCCAGCCGCTGACTCCGGCGGCGTGCGCCGATTTCGTCGACAAAAGGGACGTTTATGCGGACCACAACCTTTCAGGGATGGCCGACAAAGTCACGGCGGCCTTGGCCGCGTGGGCCACACCCTGACAGGCTCCACCGTCCGGGCAGGAGAACGATTATGAGCGACTTGACCCGAGTCTACGCTTTCTCGAGCATCGAAGAAGCGGCAGCATCCGCCGGTTATTGGAAGGAGCGCGGCTACCACGTAGCGGTGGCCGGGCCGACCGACGCCATCCGCCTCACCAAAGGAGACGACTCTCCCACCATCTGGGAGTCCGGCGAAGAAGCGGATTGGTATCTGGTGGTCGCCAGCAAGGCTTCGCTGGAGATCGTCGCTTCCGCAACACCTTGAGCGGCCGCCGCCCCTACTTCTTTCCGAACAGGCCCTTCGCCATGTCGCCGATGTCGTCGATCACGCTGCCGTCGCCGTCGCGATCGAGTGAGCCGAGGATGCCGGCGGCATAGGGGTTGTTCTGGAGCGAGTTGGCGAATTCCATCAGCGAGCCTTCGCCGCCGATGTGCTCGACGATCTGGCTCAGGGTGCCGGCGGGAAGGCCCGTCCGGGCCGCCGCGCCCGCCACCGTATCGCCCTGCTGCTGGTGCGCCGCACCCAGGGCCGCGATGGCCTTTTCCGCCATCGCCGGGTCGATGCCGACCTTTGCCGCGAGGTTCGCCACATCGTCCGGCGCGCCGCCGATACCGCTCAGGATAGTGTCGAAAATGCTGCTCATGCCCGCGAGTCCTTCGTTCGCCCGTCCACCGGCATGATGCGCGTTATGCGCGGGCGCGCAAGCGGGATTTGCGGAGAGACCGGTCGGGGGGAGCGAACAGGCCCTCCCCCCGCCCCCTCCCGCAAGCGGGAGAGGAGATTGTTGTCAGGCCGCCGGGGCCGCCTGGCGCACGCTTTCGTCCACGTGAGCCTCGAACGCGGCGAAGTTGTCCACGAAAAGCTGGACCAGTTTGGCCGCCGCGGCGTCGTATTCGTCCTTGTCCGCCCAGGTCGAGCGCGGATCGAGGATGGCGCTGTCAACGCCTTCGACTGCCACCGGCACGTCGAAACCGAAGTTCGGATCCTTGCGGAATTCCGCGTTGTTCAGCGAACCGTCGAGCGCCGCGTTGAGCAGCGCGCGGGTGGCCTTGATCGGCATGCGGATGCCGGCGCCATACTTGCCGCCGGTCCAGCCGGTGTTGAGCAGCCAGCACTGCACGCCGCCTTTGGCGATGCGCTCTTTCAGCAGATTGCCGTAAACGCTGGGATGGCGCGGCATGAACGGAGCGCCAAAGCAGGTGGAGAAGGTCGCTTCGGGCTCGGTCACGCCGATTTCCGTGCCGGCGACTTTGGCGGTGTAGCCGGACAGGAAGTGGTACATCGCCTGATCGGGCGTGAGCCGCGCGATCGGAGGCAGCACGCCGAACGCATCGGCGGTGAGCATGACCACGTTGGCGGGGACCGGGCCGAGGTTCTTTTCGCTGCTGTTGGGGATGAATTCGATCGGATAGGCGCCGCGGCTGTTTTCGGCCAGAGTGGCGTCGTCGAAGTCCAGCTCGCGCGTTTCCGGGTCCATCACCACGTTTTCGAGCACGGAGCCGAACATGCGCGTGGTGGCGAAGATTTCCGGCTCCGCCTCTGCCGAAAGGCGGATCATCTTGGCGTAACAGCCGCCTTCGAAGTTGAACACGGCGGTATCGGACCAGCCGTGCTCGTCATCGCCGATCAGCGTGCGGCTGGCGTCGGCGCTGAGCGTGGTCTTGCCGGTGCCGGACAGGCCGAAGAACACCGCCGTCTTGCCGTCCGGCCCGATGTTGGCCGAACAGTGCATCGGCATCACGCCCTGCGGCGGAAGCAGGTAGTTGAGAATGCCGAACACGCTCTTCTTCATCTCGCCGGCATAGGCGGTGCCGCCGATCAGGATCAGCTTTTCGGTGAAGTTGACCGCGACCACCGTCTCGCTGCGGCAGCCGTGCCGTTCGGGATCGGCGCGGAAGCTGGGCAGATCGATGATCGTGTATTCGGGCGCGAAACCTTCCAGTTCCTGCGCGGTGGGCCGCACCAGCAGCGTGCGGATGAACAGGTTGTGCCACGCCAGTTCGTTGATGACGCGCACGTTGACGCGGTATTCCGGCTGCGATCCGCCGAACAGGTCGGCAACGTAGAGCTTGTCCTTGCCGCCCAGCGCTTCGAGGAAATCGGCTTTGAGCGCGGCGAAGTGTTCCGGCGTCATCGGCACGTTGACCTTGCCCCAGTGGACGGTGCTTTCGGTCTCCGCATCGCGGACGATGAACTTGTCCTTGGCGCTGCGGCCGGTGTGCGCGCCGGTTTCGACCACCAGCGCGCCGTGCCTGGCCAGCTTGCCTTCTCCATTGGCGACGGCATGTTCGACGAGCGCGGACGTTCCGAGATTGGCGAACAGTTCCGCACCGCTCTGGATGCCTTGGGCGGACAGGGGCACGGATAGCGAAGCGGTCACAGATCAACTCCCGGAAAGTGCGATGGTATTCCGCCTTGGACGGCGACATGACATGCGCGAGCGCATAGTCGCGCGACCGCGCGCCGTCAATTTCACAAGGATGAAACGCCGGCCAGTCCGCCGCCGGAATTGTCTCGATTTGGCATACGCGGTAGGGCGGCGCGATGACCCTCTACGACATCACGAGCGGACGATGACGGAGGCCGCGCCCCCCGCGCCTCCCACCCCCGCGCCCGGCGAGCACCAGCGCAGCATCGCGCTGGTCGACGACGACCGCAACATCCTGACCACGCTGTCGATCGCGTTGCAGGCCGAAGGCTATGCGACGCGCGTCTATTCCGACGGCGAGGCGGCGCTGAAGGCGCTGGTCGAGAACCCGCCCGATCTGGCGGTGTTCGACATCAAGATGCCGCGGATGGACGGGATGGAGCTGCTGCGCCGGCTGCGCGCGCATTCCGACATGCCGGTGATCTTCCTGACCAGCAAGGACCACGAGGAGGACGAGGAAGCCGGGCTGGCGATGGGCGCCGACGACTATATCGCCAAGCCGTTCAGCCAGCGGCTGCTGCTGGCCCGGATCCGCGCGATCCTGCGCCGCACCGGATCGCCCCACGCGCCCGACGAGAGCAACGACCAGGCCGGCGGCGAAGGGCCCGTGATCCGGCGCGGGCGGCTGACGATGGACCCGGCGCGCCACCGCGTGACCTGGGACGGGCTCCAGGTCGCGCTGACGGTGACCGAGTTCCTGATCCTCGAAGCGCTCGCCCAGCGGCCCGGCGTGATCAAGAGCCGCAACCAGCTGATGGACGCCGCCTATCCCGACGACGTGTTCGTCGACGACCGCACGGTGGACAGCCACATCAAGCGGTTGCGCCGCAAGTTCCGCGCCGTCGATCCGCAATTCGGCGGAATCGAGACGCTCTACGGCGCAGGCTACAGCTTCTCCGATGGCTGATCGCAATGGCCGGTAAGGCGCGCCGGGGACCGCTGGCGCTGCGGCCCTCGGTCTCGCTGACCGGCCGTATCCTGGCTGTGAACCTGATTCCGCTGATGCTGCTGGCGGGCGCGCTGCTGTTCCTCGATTCCTATCGCCGGCAGCTCCTTTCGGAACGGTACAACCTGGCCCGCATCGAGGCGCAGATCACCGCCGAAGCGCTCGCCGGGGCGAGCCGCGCGCGGCAGGAAGCGCTGCTGATCCAGATCGGCAAGGAACAGCGAATGCGCCTGAGGATGTACGATACCGAAGGCAACCTGTGGGCCGACAGCTTCGCCCTGGCCGAGCCCTCGTTCGAATTCGGCGATCCGGTGGCGGCGCCGTGGCGGCAGGATCTGGCGCGGGGGATGGACCGGACGGTAGATTTCCTGGTCGGCGCGCCGGCCGCCCCCGACTATGTCGAGCACGACGACGCCGACGCCAACGCCTGGCCGGAGCTGATCCGCGCCCGCGAGCAGGGGCGCACCCAGATCGAGCTGCGCAAGGCGCCCGACCTGACCCCGGTCATCACCGCCGCCGCGCCGGTGGGGCTGAAAGGCGCGACGCTGCTGACGACGCGCAACGCGGTCGACATCACCGAGGCGGTGCGCGAGGCGCGCACATCGCTGCTGGGCATCATCGCGCTGGCGCTGGGCGTATCCATCGTGCTGTCGCTCTATCTGGCGCGGACGATCATCGATCCGCTGCGCCGGCTGGGGCGCGCGGCGGTGCGGGTGCGACTGGGGCGCGAGCGCGAAGTCGAAGTGCCGCGCATGCAGGAGCGCCGCGACGAGATCGGCGTGCTGGGGCAGGCCGTTTCCGACATGACCGCCGCGCTGCGCCAGCAGATCGACGCGGTCGAGGCGTTCGGCGCCGATGTCGCGCACGAGATCAAGAACCCCTTCGCCAGCCTGCGCAGCGCGATCGAATCGTTGCAGAAGGTCGAGGACGAAGGGCTGCGGCGGCAGCTTATCGACGTCGCCGCCCACGATGTCCGCCGTATCGACCGGCTGGTGACCGAGATCGCCGAGGCCAGCCGGATCGACGCCGAACTAAGCCGGGCGACGTTCGAGCCGATCGACCTGGCGGCGCTGCTGACCAATGTGGCGCAGGCGCGCGAGGAGCGCGGGCTCAACGCCGGACGGCGCATCGCCATTGAGCGGCAGGGCCGGTCCGCCATGGTCATGGGCGTGCCGCTCCGGATCGAGCGGGTGATCGAGAACCTGCTCGACAACGCGGTATCGTTCTCCCCCGCCGACGGCGCGATCGCCGCGACCGTGCGGACGGAGGACGACAGGGTGCAACTGAGCATCTGCGACGAGGGGCCGGGGATTCCCGAAGAACAGCGCGAGGCGGTGTTCCGGCGGTTCCATTCGGTGCGGCCGGAAGCCGAAGGGTTCGGCGATCACAGCGGGCTCGGCCTCGCCATTGCGCGCACGATCGCCAAGGCGCACGACGGATCGCTGATCGTAGCCGACCGTCCCGACGGCGCGCCGGGGGCCTGCCTGGTGCTGGAGCTGCCGGCGGCGTGACCACGATCCCCTATCAGGCGAGCTGCGTCGCTGTCGGAAGCCGCGGGGTGCTGATCGAAGGCGAGCCGGGCAGCGGCAAATCGAGCCTGGCGCTGGCCCTGATCGACCGTGGCGCAACGCTGGTGGGCGATGACGGGGTGCTGCTGGAACGGCGCGGCGAGCGCGTGTGGGCGCTGCCGCCGCCGAATATCGCGGGGTTGCTGGAAGTGCGCAACGTGGGGCTGGTGTCGCTTCCGGCGACGCCCGCCCCGGTGGCGCTGGCGCTGCGATTCGATCCCGCCGCGCCGCGCCACATCGAACAGGCCGAACGCGTGACGCTTGCCGGAATCGCCGTGCCGCTGGTGCGGTTGTGGCCGGGCAGCCCGGTGCTGGCGCTGCGCGCCGAGTGGGCGCTGGCCCGCCACGGGACGGAGTGAGCGCGCCCCCTTCCCTTTTCGATCCGGCGGGGGCACATCGGGCCGATGGCTGACGAGTCTGAACGAGGACGGCAGCGCATCGTGCTGGTGACCGGCATGCTCGGCGCCGGCAAGAGCACGGCTTTGCGCGAGCTGGAAGATCTCGGCTGGGAAGCGATCGACAACTTCCCCGTCCGCCTGCTCGGCCGCCTGCTGGGCGAAGATCACGGCGACCATTCGCTGGCCATCGGCTTCGACTGCCGCACCCGAGGCTTCGTGCCCAACGATCTGATCGAACGGATGCGCAAGTTGCAGGATCGCGACGACCTGCTGCTCACGACCGTGTTCCTCGATTGCGCCGGGCACGAACTCGAACGCCGCTTCAACGAAACCCGCAGGCGGCATGCGCTGGCGCGCGACATGCCGGTCGCGACCGGCATCGCGGCGGAGCGCGAGCTGCTTTCGCCGCTGCGCCGCTGGGCGGACGTGCTGATCGACACCACCCACCTTTCATCGAACGACCTGCAACAGCGCATCCGCGAGCTGTTCGCCGCCGATGCGCCGCGCCAGATGACCGTGACCGTCACCAGCTTCGGCTTCGCGCGCGGGATGCCGCCGGTGGCGGACCTGGTGTTCGACATGCGGTTTCTCGACAACCCGCACTGGGACCCGGAATTGCGCCCGCTGACGGGGATGGACGAGGGGGTCGGCGCGCATATCGAACGCGATCCGGCGTTCGCTTCGGCCTTCGTCCGGATTCGCGACCTGCTGCTGGAATTGCTTCCGCGCTATGCCGCGCAGGGAAAGACGTACGTCAACATCGCCTTCGGCTGCACCGGCGGCCGGCACCGTTCGGTCTTCACGGCTGAGAGGATGGCCGGGGCCTTGCGCGAAGGGGGCTTTTCGCCCACTGTGCTGCACCGCAACCTGGGTTCGCGAACCGCCGAACTGATAGAAGGGCGGCATCAATCGTGACTTGCCCGCCAACCGCCTTTATGCGCCCCCGCCTTTCCCGCCCCACAATCATGAGTCGTTCCTCAGCATGATCGGCATGATCCTGGTTACCCACGGCCGGTTGGCCGAGGAATTCGTCCATGCAATGGAGCATGTGGTGGGCGCGCAGGAAGCCATCGCCACCGTATGCATCGGCCCGCACGACGACATGGAGGCGCGGCGCAAGGAAATCGCCCGCGCGATCAAGCAGGTCGATTCGGGCAGCGGCGCGGTGATCCTGACCGACCTGTTCGGCGGCACGCCGTCCAACCTGGCGATCTCGCTGCTGAAGAAGGGCAAGACCGAAGTGATCGCCGGCATCAACCTGCCGATGCTGATCCGCCTGGCCGGCGCGCGCAAGAGCATGGATCTGACCGCATCCGCCATCGCCGCGCGCGATGCGGGCCGCAACTACATAACGATCGCGTCCGAGTTCCTGGGACAGGAGGCGTGACGGCAGGGGGAGAGACCGCTTTGGGAGAGGCGCAACGCGAAGTCACAATCATAAACAAACGCGGGTTGCATGCCCGCGCCAGCGCCCGCTTCGTCGGCGCGGTGGCGGAGATGGGCACCTGCCGGGTGAGCGTGGCCAAGGACGGACACGAGGCGGCGGGCGGATCGATCCTCGGATTGATGATGCTGGGCGCGGCGAAGGGCGACACCATCCGCATCGTCGTCAGCGGCGAAGATGCCGAAGCGCGGCTGGACGAACTGGCGGCGCTGGTCGAAAGCGGCTTCGGCGAGGATTGATTCGGCGGGGATTGAGATAGCCCTCCCCATCGGGGAGAGAGCAGACAGGCCATTCAGCAAACAGGGCCAACCATGCGCCGCACGATCACCGGCTTTTCCAACCCGACGGTCAAGCACCTGCGCTCGCTGCGCGACAAGAAGCACCGCAAGCGCGAAGGCAAGTTCCTGGCCGAGGGCCTGCGACTGCTGACCGACGCGCGGGAGAGCGGCCACGTGCCGGACATGCTGGTGATGGCGGACGAGCGCGAGCCGCATCCGCTGCTCGACGCGCTCGAAGCCGACGTGATCGCTTCGGGGGGCGAGGTGGTCGAAACCAGCGCCGCCATCCTCGGCAAGATCACCGGCAAGGACAACCCGCAGGCGGTGGCCGGCGTGTTCGCCGAATTCGAAACTTCGCTCGCCGCGCTCGACCGCCATGCCGCGCCGATCTGGCTGGTGGCGCAGGCGCTGCGCGATCCGGGCAACCTGGGCACGATGCTGCGCACGGGAGACGCGGTGGGGGCCGGCGGGCTGATCCTGATCGACGACTGCGCCGATCCGTTCTCGGCCGAAGCGGTGCGGGCGAGCATGGGCGCGATATTCACCCAGCGGCTGGCGCTGGCGCGGTGGGACGAGTTCCTGCCGTGGCTGCGCGGGGGCGCGGGTCAGCTCGTCGCTGCGAGCCTGCGCAAGGCCATGCCCTATCGCGAAGCGCCCTACGCCGCGCCGTGCTTCATCCTGGTCGGCAACGAATCGCGCGGGCTACCGGAGGAATACGAGATGGCCTGCGACCTGCGCGTGACGATGCCGATGAAGGGCCGCGCCGACAGCCTGAACGCGGCGGTGGCGGGCGCGGTGCTGGCCTACGAAGTGCTGGCGGCGCTGGAAGCTTAGGCGGATGGTGTTTCCTCAAAGCGGCCGCCGACGCGGCCGCCCCCTCTCCCAACCCTCTCCCGCAAGGGGAGAGGGCCAAAGCCCGGCGCTCGCTAATCTCCCGCCACGAAGCTGGTGATGCGCCAGCGGCCGTTGCGGCTGGAGGCGATCAGGCGATAGTCGAGCAGGCTGCGCAGCTTGTCGGTGGCGATGAAGCCGGTTTCGCCGTCGGCGAACTTTACCCGCTGGAACGGCTGATCGGGCTGCAAGCCGTCGATCGTCACCAGATCCCACGACAGCGCGGCGACGCGGGGCCCTTGCGCATCCGGGGTTTCGCGCACCGGCACGTCCTCGCCGGTCACCAGCATCGTCATCGCCGGGTCGTTGCGGCCGAAGTCCTGTTCGAACACCCAGGGGATGGTGATCCCGCCCTGCGAATTGGCCGCGCAGCCCATGGCCATCAAATGGTCGAATTCGGCCCAGAGGTTCCACGAATCGTCGGCGAGGCGTTTGCCCAGCTCCGCCGCGCCGGACGCGCCGCCGAAATCGAGCTTGATGTCGCTGGCGGCGAGGCCGACGAGCAGGTCGATATTCCGCTCCTCCACAGCGCGTGCGAGCTGGCTGCGGAACGCGGCCGCGCCGTCGATTCCGGCGCAGGTGTCGCGCGGCGCATAGCGGCCCCTGGCCAGCGGCGCGGGCGCGCCCGAGGGCGCGACGATCTCTTCCGCCTTGGCCACGATCTCGTCGGCCGGCGCATCCTGCTGGCTACAGGCGGCGCAGGCGAGGAACAGGAGCGCGATCGAAAGCCGGGTTTTCATCCCGCGTTCCGTGCATCCTCTTCGTCGGCGGTGTCAACAAGGCGCGGTGCGACAGGCTCGTCCGCCGAACCGTAGCGGGGGGCGCTTTCGACGAGGGGTACCTCTTCGATCTCGCGCTTGCCGATCTCGATGTTATGCTCGGCGAACTTGCGCCCGGAAACGACGAGGCGCGAGTTAAAGCTGGACATGCTATCGTTGTAGGCGCGCACGGCCTGATCGAGATGCTTGCCGGTCTTGCCCAGCTTCTCGGCAACCACCGCCAGCCTGTCGTACATCTCCTTGCCCAACCGGCCGATTTCCTTGGCCTCTTCGGCCATTCTTTCCTGTCGCCATACGGCGGCGACCGTCCGGGCGATGGCGATGAGATTTGTCGGCGTGGCCAGAAGGACGCGCTTGTCGAACGCCAGGTCCCACAGTTTGGGATCATGATCCAGCGCCGCCGTGAGGAAATGCTCGCCCGGAACGAACATTATCACGTAGTCCGGCGCTTCGGCGAACTGGTCCCAGTAAGCCTTGCGCGAGAGACCATCTATGTGGTTCTTCATCGAGGCGTAGTGCCGCGTGAGCGCCGCTTCCCTGCCGGCGTCATCGGGCGCATCGAATGCGTCCTGGTAGTCGTTGAGCGAAACTTTCGCGTCGATCACCAGCGACCTGCCCCCCGGAACCGTGACCACGGCGTCTGGCCTGAGCCTGCCCTCCTCGGTCTCCACGGAGCGTTCGGTGACGAAATCGGTATGTTCGGACAGTCCGCAGCTTTCGAGCACGTTGCGAAGCTGCTGCTCTCCCCAACGGCCCCGCGCCTTGGGAGCGTTGCGGAGCGAGTTCACGAGGCGCGCGGCCTCCGTGCTCACGCGTTCCTGCCCTTTTCGCATTTCCTCGATCTGCGCGCCAAGGCTGGCGAATGCCGTCACCCGCTTCTGCTCGAGGAGGGAAACATGCTCCTCATAGCTCCTCAGCCGGTCGTCGACCGGCTTGAGCAGCGCCTTGATCTTCTCCTCCGACGCCTTTTCCGAATGGCCGAACCGTTCGGCGGCAGTCTTGAGAAATTCGTCCTGCGCCTTCGACAGCACTTCCCCGCCGGCCGCCTTGAACTGCGCGATCAGGTCCTCGCGCGCCTGGTTTAGCTGCGCGATCTGCTTGTCGAAGTTCTCGGCATTCGCCTTCAGCGTGGCGATCTCTATCCGCGCCTGGCCAAGTTCCGCCGCCGCCTGCTTGAACTGCCCTTCCCGTTCCTTCGCCCCGGCTTCGCTTTCCGCCAGCCGCGCCTTCCATTCGGCAACCGGGCGTGAGCCGAGGAACCAGCCGAGCGCGAGGCCGGCCAGCAGGGCCGCAACAATCAATCCAACGGCAAGCAGATCCACGGAGCCTCCCAAAAGCAGAACGAAGCGCGAACTTAACCGCCCTTTCCCCACCGCACAAGGAGCGCGCCGCGACATTCCCCCAATGCCGCGTTAACAGCCCCGAGAATCGGGCTTGAGTATCGGCCCCGCAAGATTGTATGGGCCACTTACAAATTTCGCGGTCGTGAAGTTTTCGGGAACGCGAAAATCTGACAACCGCCCGCGGCGGCGCGGGCCAGCCGGAAGAGGACGCCCATGGCCACCGATATCGAGATCGCCCGCGCAGCCAAGATGAAGCCGATCGGCGAGATCGGCGCGAGGCTGGGCATTCCGGAAGACGCGCTCGAACCCTTTGGCCGGACCAAGGCCAAGATCGCCATGGACTGGATCCGCCAGCAGCAGGACCGCCCCGACGGCAAGCTGATCCTGGTCACGGCGATCAACCCGACCCCGGCCGGCGAAGGCAAGACCACCACCTCGGTCGGCCTGACCGATGGCCTCAACCGTATCGGCAAGAACGCGGCGGTGTGCCTGCGCGAGCCTTCGCTGGGCCCGTCGTTCGGGATGAAGGGCGGCGCGGCCGGCGGCGGCTATGCCCAGGTCGTGCCGATGGAGGACATCAACCTCCACTTCACCGGCGATTTCCACGCCATCACCAGCGCGCACAACCTGCTGAGCGCGATGATCGACAACCACATCTATTGGGGCAACGCGCAGGAACTCGACACACGCCGCATCACCTGGCGCCGCGTGCTCGACATGAACGACCGCGCGCTGCGCCAGATCGTCTCCTCGTTGGGCGGCGTGGCCAACGGCTATCCGCGCGAGGCCGGGTTCGACATCACCGTGGCGAGCGAGATCATGGCGATCCTGTGCCTCGCCACCTCGATCGAGGATCTGGAGGAATCGATCGGCAACATCATCATCGGCTATCGCCGCGACAAGAGCGCGGTCACCGCGCGCGACATCAAGGCCCACGGCGCGATGACGGTGCTGCTGAAGCAGGCCATCCAGCCGAACCTGGTGCAGACGCTGGAGAACAATCCGGCGTTCATCCACGGCGGCCCGTTCGCCAACATCGCCCACGGCTGCAACTCGGTCACCGCGACGCAGACCGCGCTCAAGCTGGCCGACTATGTCGTCACCGAGGCCGGCTTCGGCGCCGATCTGGGGGCGGAGAAGTTCTTCGACATCAAGTGCCGCAAGGCCGGGCTCAAGCCGGCGGCCTGCGCGATCGTCGCCACCGTGCGCGCGCTCAAGATGAACGGCGGCGTGGCCAAGTCCGACCTCGGAACCGAAAACGTCGAGGCGGTGAAGAAGGGCCTCGTCAACCTGCTGCGCCACATCGAGAACGTGCGCCAGTTCGGCGTCCCGGCGGTGGTGGCGGTCAACCACTTCGTCACCGACACCGACGCCGAGATCGCGGTGATCAAGGAGGCAGTCGCCGCGGTCAACACCGAGGCGTTCGTCTGCACCCACTGGGCCAACGGCGGCGCGGGCACGGAAGAACTCGCCACCCGCATCGCCGAGATCGCGGAATCGGGCGCGGCGCAGTTCTCTCCGCTCTATCCGGCGGAAATGCCGCTGTGGGAGAAGATCAACACCATCTGCACCCGCATCTACCGCGCCGACGAAGCGATCGCCGACCAGTCGGTCCGCAATCAGCTCAAGGCGTGGGAAGAGGCCGGCTTCGGCAACCTGCCGGTGTGCATGGCCAAGACGCAGTATTCTTTCACCACCGACCCGACCAAGCTCGGCGCGCCGAGCCACCACACGGTGCCGGTGCGCGAAGTGCGGCTGGCGGCGGGCGCGGGCTTCATCGTCGCCATCTGCGGCGACATCATGACCATGCCGGGCCTGCCCAAAGTCCCGAGCGCGGAAAACATCCGGCTGGAGAACGGCCAGATCGAAGGGCTGTTCTGACGGACTTTCCCTTGGACGGGAGAGAGGGGGCCGTTCCTGCGGGAGCGGCCCTTTTTCTTGGCGATTGTATCGATTGCAAACAGGGGGATTCGCTTCCGCCTTCGTCACCCTGAACTCGTTTCAGGGCCCATCGGGCCGCACGTCCCAAAGCGTTCGGATTTTCCGCGACGGTGCAGCACGGCCGCGTATGGGACGATAGCTCCGTGCGGGTGGAAAAATGGATCCCGAAACAAGTTCGGATGACGAAGGCGAAAAGCAGCTCTCCGTGTTCGCAATCGATACAATCGCCTTTTCCTCGTCTTGCCGGCGAGTGACAAATGCGCGGGCAGGGCCGAATGACGCCGCCGGCCCGACGCTCTACCGTCCGCCGCCGGCCTGTCGCAGCGGGGGCGATTGCAGGAGGCGCTCCACGGCGGCGACGAAGACCTTGTTGGTGACGGGCTTGGGCAGGTAGTCGCTCGCGCCCGCCGTGCGCACGCGCAGTTCCTCGCCCTTGCCGACATAGCCGGTCACCGCCAGCACCGGCACTTCGTGGAGCGCGGGATCGGCCTGGAGCGCTTCGATCAGATCCACGCCGGAAACGTTGGGCAACTGGATGTCCATGATGATCAGATCGGGGTCGAACGCGTGCGCGCGTTCGAGCACGTCGCTGCCGTCGGCGACGGGGTCGACCTCAAAGTCCCCGGCTTCGAGCCAGGCGCAGAAGAGCATGCGATTGAGAAAGTCGTCTTCGACGACGAGGACCCTCTTTGCCATCGACAGCCAACGGGCGACGGGAGCGAAGGGTTCCCGGATACCGTCACGCCCCCGGCAACCGCCGGTCAGGCCGCCTTGCGCAGCTTTTCGAGCTTCTTGAGCGCCATCTGCCGCTTCAACCGGCTGAGATGGTCGATGAACAGGACGCCTTCGAGATGGTCCATCTCGTGCTGGATGCAGGTGGCCAGCAAGCCGTCCATCTCTTCCTCGTGGACGTTGCCGTCGAGGTCCTGCCAGCGCACGCGGCAGGTCTTCGGACGGTCCACGTCGGCATAGATGTCGGGCACCGACAGGCACCCTTCTTGATAAGTCGAGGTTTCGTCCGCCGGATCGAGGATTTCGGGGTTCACGAACACCCGCGGCTCCTTCTTCAGCGGCCGGTGGCTGTGGCCGCAGCCGTGATCGTCGCATTCCTCCGGCTCGGCATCCATGTCTTCGGGCTGGAGGTCGATCACCAGCAGCCGCAGCGGAATGCCGACCTGAATCGCGGCAAGGCCGATGCCGTTGGCCGCGTACATCGTCTCGAACATATCCTCGACGAGCGCCTTCAACTCCTCGTCGAACTTTTCGACGGGGGTCGATACGGTCTTCAGCCGGGGGTCCGGCACTTCGAGAATCTCGCGGATAGCCATGATGCGCAGATAAGCGCCCGCGCGCCGCCGTTCAATCCTTCCGACGATTGAGCGCCATGCAGGCCAGCGCCAGAAGGCTGGCGGGGACGGCGATGGGCAGCCACCAGCGGAAGAATTGCCAGTAGACCTCCGGCGTCCACGCGCCCGTCTCCGGGTCGATATAGCGGCCGAGGTGATTGCTCTCGATCCGGCCGGCGAGCGACCACAAGGGCAGGAGCGCGGACGCCAGCAGCGCGATGAGCCAGCCGCCGAATATCCAGCCGCGCTTCATCCCACCGGTCTTCGCGCCCTCAGCGCCTGCGCCAGCGTGCCTTCGTCGAGATAGTCGAGCTCGCCGCCGACGGGCACGCCGTGGGCAAGCTGGGTCAGCCGCACTGGATAGCCTTCCAGCCGCTCGGCGATGTAGTGCGCCGTGGTCTGGCCTTCGAGCGTGGCGTTCATCGCCAGCACGACCTCGTCGATCCCGCCGGCCGCCACGCGCTCGACCAGCTTGCCGATGGTCAGGTCCTCCGGCCGCACCCCTTCGAGCGCCGAAAGCCGGCCCCCGAGCACGTGATAGCGGCCGCCGAACAGCCGCGCGCGGTCGAGCGCCCAGAGATCGGCGACATCCTCCACCACGCACAGCAACCGCGCATCGCGACGCGGGTCGGCGCAGATGCCGCAGGGATCGCGGGTATCGACATTGCCGCAAGTGCGGCATTCGACCAGCGTCTCGCGCACCGTGGCGAGCGTTTCGAGAAGCTGCACCAGCGCCGTCTCGCGCCGCTTGACCAGCCACAGCACCGCCCGCCGCGCCGAGCGCGGGCCGAGCCCAGGCAGGCGGGCCAGCGCGGCGCTGAGCGCTTCGATCTCTTGCGATGCCATGGGGCGGGAGATAGGGCCAAGCCGGGCGAAGAGGAAGGGAGCCCATGCGCATCGTCTTCATGGGCACACCGGCGTTCGCGGTCCCGACCCTCGCCGCCTTGCACGAGGCCGGGCACACGATCGCCGCCGCCTATACCCAGCCGCCACGCCCCGCCGGGCGCGGCAAACAGTTGCAGCCCTCCCCCGTCCAGCGCGCCGCCGAAGCGATGGGGATCGACGTGCGCCACCCGGAAACCCTGCGCGACATGGAGGCGCACGCCGATTTCCTGGCGTTTGAGCCCGATGCCGCAGTGGTGGTCGCCTATGGCCTGATGCTGCCGCAACCGATCCTGGCCGGGCCCCGGCTCGGCTGCTTCAACGTCCATGCCAGCCTGCTGCCGCGCTGGCGCGGCGCAGCGCCGATCCAGCGCGCGATCCTTTCCGGCGACCATGTGACCGGTGTGACGATCATGCGGATGGAGCGCGGGCTCGATACCGGTCCGATGCTGGCGACCGCCAGAGTTCCGGTCGAGGACAAGACCAGCGGCGAACTGCACGAGGAGCTGGGCGAGATCGGTGCGCGGCTGATGGTCGATACGCTGGCGCGGATCGATACGCTGCGGGCCGAACCGCAACCCGAACTGGGCGCGACTTACGCCGCCAAGATCGACAAGGCCGAAACCCGCGTCGACTGGCGCAAGCCCGCCGAACTGATCGAGCGCGAAGTGCGCGCCTTCGCGCCCTTTCCCGGATCGTGGTTCGAGCTGGACGGCGAGCGGGTTAAGCTGCTGAGGTCTCGGGTGGTCGGCGTCAACGGCGCGCCGGGAGCCGTGCTGGACGATGCGTTCACAGTGGCTTGCGGCGATGCCGCGCTCCGGCCGCTGCTGCTCCAGCGCGCGGGCAAGCCGGCGATGAGCGCGGAAGACTTCCTGCGCGGCAGGCCGGTAGCGGCGGGAACGGTGCTGCGGTGAACTTTGCCCCTTGTCGTCATTCCCGCGAAAGCGGGGACCCAGTCGCGGCTGCCGGCCCGCATCGCGGAGCCAACTGGGTTCCCGCTTTCGCGGGAATGACGAAGGAAGGGTTCAGGACTGGCGGGCGCCGCCGATGACCCGCTTCGCCCTCACGCTCGAATTCGACGGCGGCCCGTTCATGGGCCTGCAACGGCAGGATCACGGGCCGTCGATCCAGCAGGCGGTGGAGGAGGCTGTCCACGCCGTCACCGGCGAAACGGTAACGATGCACAGCGCCGGCCGCACCGACAGCGGCGTGCATGCGCTGGCGATGGCCAGCCACGTGGACATCGCCAGGGACATCGCCCCGTTTCGCCTGATGGAGGCGCTCAACGCCCGCCTGCGCCCCGCGCCCATCGCGGTGATCGCCTGCGAGGCGAAGCCGGAGGACTGGCACGCCCGCTTCTCGTGCATCGGGCGCAGCTATCTCTACCGCATCCGCAACCGCCGCGCGCCGCTGACGCTGGAACGCGGGCGGGCGTGGCAGGTTGCGCGCCCGCTCGATGCCGAAGCGATGCGCCGCGCCGCGCGGGCGCTGGTGGGGCGGCACGATTTCACCACCTTCCGCTCCGCCCACTGCCAGGCGCAAAGCCCGGTCAAGACGCTCGACAGACTCGATGTCCGGCGCGAGGGAGACGCGGTGCTGATCGAGGCCGAGGCGCGCAGCTTCCTGCACCACCAGGTGCGCTCGATGGTCGGCACGCTGGCGCTGGTTGGGCTGGGCCAATGGCGCGAGGAGCAGGTGGCCGAAGCGCTTGCCGCCCGCGACCGCGCGGCGCTGGGGCTGAATGCGCCGGCCGAGGGGCTGTATTTCGTGGCGGCGCGGTATCCGGACGAGTGAGCAAAATCCTCTCCGAAACGAGCTGGGGGAGGATCTATTCCACAGGAGCGGCCTCCCGCGCGCCCGGTTCCACGCGGATGCCTTGCCCGTCGATGCGCACGTCGATCGGCACGCCATCGACCTCGCCGGAAATCACCGCGCCGCCATCGCGCACGCCGATGGTCGCGCCGCTGTCGCCCAGCGGGACGGCGGGAACGTCGGGGATGTCGAGCGGCTGGACCGGTCCGGACGGATCGGGCGCGGGCTGCGGGCGCGCCGGCGCGGCGCGCTCGCCCAGGGCCTGCTGCATGAAGTCCTTCCAGATCCGCGCCGGCAGTCCGCCGCCGGACACGCCGGCCAGCGGCGAGTTGTCGTCGTTGCCGATCCACACGCCTACCACCAGATCGCCGGCATAGCCGACGAACAGCGCATCGCGGTTGTCCTGCGTGGTCCCGGTCTTGCCGAAGTTCGGCCCGCGCAGCGTGGCCGCGCGGCCGGTGCCGCTGTTGATCGCCTGGCGCAGCATCCGCTCCATCGCCTCGTGCTCGCGCGAGGAGAGGCTGCCCTTGCGGTTCCACAGCCAGTCGAGCCAGCCCGGCTCGCTTGCCGCGAAAGCGGTCGGCTCCACCGGGAAGGCGTTGGCGGCGATACCGGCGTAGGCGGCCGTCAGCTCCAGCAAGGTCATCGTGCTGGTGCCGAGCGCCATGCTCGGATCGCCTTCGGGCAGCGGCGAGACGACGCCAAGGTCGCGCGCCGCCTCGATCACCGCCTCGTCGCCCACCGCGCCGAACAGCCGCACCGCCGCGACATTGCTCGACCGGGCGAAGGCGTCGGCGAGCGTGATCGTATCCGAATAGGCTCCGCCCGCGTTGCGCGGACGATACGCCCCCTGCTCTATCGGCGTGTTGGCGATGGTATCGTTCGGGTCCATCCCCGCCTTGAGCGCGGCGAGCCAGACGAACAGCTTGAAGGTCGAGCCCGGCTGGCGGCGCGCCTGCGTGGCGCGGTTGAACGGCGATGTGGCGTAATCGCGCCCGCCGATCATCGCCACCACCTCGCCGTTCGGGCGCATCGCCACCAGCGCCACTTCCGCCCCGCCCAGCGGCGCGCGCGAGACGACCCGGCGGGCGATGTTCTGCAAGCGCGAATCGAGCGTGGTGGCGATCGTCTGCCGGGCATAGCTGGCCTGCGTCAGCCGCCGCGCCTCGGGTAGCGCCCAGTCGGCGAAATAGGTTCCGGTGGGCACGTCGTTCTTCGTCCGCACGTCGAGCGCCGGGGGGCGCATGGCGCGAGCTTCGGCCTGCGTCAGGTATCCGGCATCGACCATCGATCGCACCACCAGCTCCATCCGCTCCTCCGCGCGATCGTAATTGCGCGTCGGCGCGAAGCGCGAAGGCGCCTGCAACAGGCCCGCCAGCATCGCCGCCTGCGCCGGAGTGAGGTTCTCCGGCTGGCGGTAGAAATAGTGCAGCGAGGCGGCGCGCAGCCCGTAGGCGTTGTCGCCGAAATAGGCGTTCGACAGGTAGCGTTCGAGAATCTCGTCCTTGGTCAGCCAGGCTTCGAGCCAGAAGGCGATCAGCGCCTCGCGCGCCTTGCGCGTCAGGCTCTGTTCCGAATTGAGGAAGGTGAACTTGGCGAGCTGCTGGGTGATCGTGCTGCCGCCCTGAGTGCGCCCGGTAGCGAGGTTGCTCCACGCCGCGCGCGCGATGCCGCGCGGATCGACGCCCCAGTGCGAATAGAACCGCCGGTCTTCTATGGCGAGGAACGCCTGCACCACGTGCGGCGGCAGGTCGGCCACCACGACCGGGTTGTCCACATTCGCCCCGTTGCGCGCGATCGGCGTGCCGTCGGCGGCGAGCAGCGTGATCTGCGGCGGCGCGATCGGCTGGAGCGACTTGGACAGCGGCGCGGTGATCGCCAGCCACGCCAGCAGCAGGGCAAAGGCGAGCGCGAAACCGGCCAAGGCGCGCTTTATCCACCACCAGCGCGTGCGCCGCTTCGGCTGCGCCGGCTCCGTCGGCTCGCCTGCCGTGGCCGAACCGGCCGTCGGGCCGAGCCCCAGTTTCTCGTCCAGCCACGCCCCGAACTCGGGATCGCCCGGCCCGTCCTCGTCGTAGAGCGGCGAATAGGGGACATCCTCCCAATGGCCGCGCGGTTCGGGCGCGGCGTTGCGCCTGCCGCCCCATGCTCCGATCCGCCCGAAGATGCCCATCGCCACTGTGTTAACCTGCCAACACAGCAAAGGCGAGCGGTTTTGCATCTACCGCATCTCTCTTGCGCTGGCGCGGCGATTTCATTAGCAAGCTAAGCATTGGCTGCACGAAACAGCGCGCACGGAGAGGACGATGGAAGTCGGCAAGCTGCACCCCCTGTTCGCGGCGGAACTGTCCGGCGTGGACACCGCCCGGCCCGACGCCGCGCTGGTGGACAAGGTCGAAGAGCTGATGCGCGAGCATGCCGTGCTGTGCATACGCGGCCAGGGGCATATCGACGATGAACAGCACCTCGCCTTCGCGCGGAAGTTCGGGCCGCTGGAACTGCCGGGACACAAGCCGCACAACGGCGGCCGGGTCGCATTCGGGCTCTACGATGTTTCCAATCTCGGCCCCGATGGCGAGATCATGGATCCGGACTCGCCCCGCGCCCGCATCTCGAAGGGCAACGAACTGTTCCACGCCGACAGCAGCTTCAACGACCTGCCGAGCAAATGGTCGATGCTGCGCGGGGTGATCGTCACGCCCGAGCGCGGCGAGACCGAGACCATCGACATGCGCGCGGTCTACGATGCGCTGCCACAGGCGACGAAGGACCGGCTCGAGGGGCTCACCGCCCGCCACAACTACTTCCACAGCCGCCGCAAGGCCGGGGCCGAAGTGGACGACGACAACCCGCTCGCGCCCTTCATGCGCGCCGAGCACCCGGTGGTGCGCCCCAGCGCCTCGGGCCGCCCCGCCCTGTTCGTCGGCGCGCATACGCAGGAAATCGTCGGCATGGACGAGGGGGAGAGCAAGGAACTGATCGAGGAACTGATCGCCTTCGCCACCCAGCCGCGCTTTATCTACGCCCACACATGGCGCGCGGGCGACATCCTCATCTGGGACAACCGCTGCACCCTCCACCGCGGCACCGAATACGATTACCGCAACCACAAACGCGACATGCGCCGGGCAACGATCAACGAAGCGGGCGAGGACGCGAGCGCGATCCCGGCGGGGCTGAGCTTGCAGAGTTTGTCGGAGCCGGCGAAGGTGGGGGCGAATTAGCAATCCGCCCAGAACGGACCCATCTCCCCGCCCTCGTCATTCCCGCGAACGCGGGAACCCAGTAGGCTCTGCGGATGCAGCGCGACTTTGGACCTTGCGTCTACATCATGGCCTCGCGCCGCAATGGCACGCTCTATACCGGCGTCACATCGAACCTGCTTCAGCGCATCCATGAGCATCGCGAAAGTGTGATACCCGGCTTCACGAGTGAATATGGCGTCAGACGTCTCGTGTGGTTCGAGCAGCACAGCACGATGGAGCACGCGATCACTCGCGAGAAGCGGATCAAGAAATGGCTCCGCGTCTGGAAGCTCGAACTGATCGAGCGGGAGAATCTCGGCTGGCGCGATCTGGCCGAGGACTTCGGGTTCCCGCCGCTAGAGCCTACTGGGTCCCCGCGTTCGCGGGGATGACGAAGGTAGAGGATAGGGCCGTAGTGGAGCGAACTCTCCTCAAGCCTTCCCCACCACGCTTTCCGGCAGGTCCACGCCGAACACGCGCTGGTAGTATTCGGCCACCAGCATTCGCTCCGCCTCGTCGCACTTGTTGAGGAAGGTCAGGCGGAAGGCGAAGCCGGGGTCCTTGAAGATCTCGGCGTTCTGCGCCCAGGTGATGACCGTGCGCGGGCTCATCACGGTGGAGATGTCGCCGTTGATGAAGCCCTGCCGCGTCAGGTCCGCCACGCGCACCATGTCGGCGATCAGCTTCGGGTCGGCCGTGGATTTGGCCGACACGATCTCGCGCTCGGTTTCCTCGGGCAGGTAGTTGAGCACGCTGACAATGTTCCAGCGGTCCATCTGGCCCTGATTGATCGCCTGGGTGCCGTGATAGAGCCCGCTGGTGTCGCCGAGGCCCACGGTGTTGGCCGTGGCGAACAGGCGGAAGTACGGGTTCGGCCGGATCACCCGGTTCTGGTCCAGCAGCGTCAGCTTGCCTTCGGTTTCCAGCACGCGCTGAATCACGAACATCACGTCGGGCCGCCCGGCGTCGTATTCGTCGAACACCAGCGCCACCGGGTGCTGCAAGGCCCACGGCAGCAGCCCTTCGCGGAATTCGGTCACCTGCAACCCGTCGCGCAGCACGATTGCGTCGCGCCCGATCAGGTCGATGCGGCTGATGTGCGCGTCGAGGTTGATGCGGATGCACGGCCAATTGAGGCGTGCCGCCACCTGTTCGATATGCGTCGACTTGCCGGTGCCGTGATAGCCCTGCACCATCACGCGCCGGTTGAAGGCGAACCCGGCCAGGATCGCCAGCGTGGTGTCCGGATCGAACACGTAGCTTTCGTCGAGGTCGGGCACGCGCTCGTCGGCCCTGGAGAAGGCCGGAACCTTCATGTCGATATCGATGCCGAAGGTTTCGCGCACGTCGACCTCGCGGTCGGGCGCTTCCATGGCGGTGCCGTGCGTGGCGTGGGCTGGGCTCATCTCGTTCATCGCGTGGCGGTGCCTAGACGCGGTAACATTGCCCTGCAACAAGCAAAGCCGCGGGCGAGGGTCGAAGCCCTGGGGAGATGCATCGATGAAGATTTACGGATTTCCGCTTTCGCCGTTCGTGCGCAAGGTGCTGGTGGCGGCGAAGGAGAAGGGGCTCGACGTGGAGATCGTGCCGAGCAATCCGCAAGCGCCCGACGCCGAGTTCGCGGCGGTGAGCCCGTTCCACAAGATCCCCGCCTTTCGCGACGGCGATTTCGCGATCGCGGATTCGACCGCCATCGTCACCTATCTGGAAGCGAAGCACCCGGATCCCGCGCTGCTCCCCGCATCGCCGGAAGCGCGCGCCCGCGCGATCTGGTTCGAGGAAGTGGCCGACACCGTGTTCATTCCCACCGGCGCGCCGATCGTGCTCAACCGCTTCCTCAAGCCGAACATCTTCGGCGTCGAGGGCGACGAGGCGGCGGCCGTGGCGGCCGAGGAGGCGCTCAAGCGGCCGCTGACCTATCTCGAAAGCGTGGTGGGCGACGGCTGGCTTGCCGGCGCCTTCAGCGTCGGCGACATTGCCGTGGCTTCGACGATCCGCACGCTCGGCTATGCCGGCTGGCGGCTCGACGCCGCCGCCTGGCCCCGCCTCGCCGCGTGGTTCGACCGGGTGCAGGCGCGCGAGGGATGGCGGGCGGCTGCGGCGCAGGAACAGGCGATCTTCGACGGGGCAGCGCACTAAGGCAGGTCTCTCCGCTGCCTCCCCAGACTGTCAGCCGATCTTTTCCGGCAGCGAGAACAGGGCGACGAAGCGTTCGGCGAGCGCCTTGTCGCCCGCCAGCCGCACTCCCCCGGCGCTCAGCGTTTCGTCCAGCGGCTGCTTGCCGTAGATCACGCGCAGCAGGGGCAGCGGCGCATCGGCGGACAGCCATGCGTCCGCCGGCGCCCCCGCCTCCGCACGCCGCACCGGCATTTTGCCCGCGCGCAGTTCCGCCAGAAAGCTCTCGCCGCTCACGGTAAAGCCCACCGTCGCGTCGAAGGCGCGCGCCGCCTCATGGTCGATCATCGTGCGCAGGCTGAGCATGAAGCTGACCGGCGAGAGCGGCAGTTGCGGATTGTGATCGGGCGAGCGCGCCGCCCAGCGGCCCAGCTCCTGAATCGCCGGTTCGGCAAGGTATCCCCATTCGGTCAGCTCGTAGACCTGCACCGCAGCCGGCGGCGGCAGCTTCGCGCGCGTCAGAACGCCCGCCGCTTCCAGCCCCGCCAGCCGCTCGGTCAGCACTTTGGCCGAGATTCCGGGCAGGCTGGCCCGCAAGTCCGAAAAGCGCCGGCCCCCGAGCATCAGTTCGCGGATTATCAGCATCGACCAGCGCTCGCCGACCAGCTCCATGGCGAAGGCCGTGCCGCAGGCGTCCTGATACCATTTGCCGTGCTTTTCCACCGAGTCGGTTTCTTTTTGTAACTTCATAGTTGCTTTTAGTAACTCAATCGGCCACGAATCGCAAGCGCCGAGTCGCGGCGAAGTCCTGAGAGGAGCCGATGATGACCAAGACGATTTTCCTGAATCTGCCGGTGACGGACCTTCCGCGCTCGATGGCGTTCTATGAGACGGTGGGCTTCACGAACAACCCGCAGTTCACCAACGAACAGGCGGCGGCGATGGCGTGGTCCGACGAGATCGTCGTCATGCTGCTGACGCACGATTTCTGGAAGACCTTCACCAGCAAGGACATCCCCGACGCGCACAAGACCGCGCAGGTGCTGCTGTGCCTGGGCCACGACAGCAAGGACAGCGTCGAGGCGATCGTCGGCAAGGCGGTGGCATCCGGCGGCAAGGCCGATCCGACCCCGCAGCAGGACATGGGCTTCATGTACGGCCGCAGCTTCGAGGATCCCGACGGCCACATCTGGGAGAACGTGTTCATGGACATGAGCGCGGTTCCCGAAGGCGAAACCGTGGCCGAGCAGCCCACCGGCTGAGCGGCGAAGCGAAGGGGGAGAGAAACGATGCCGACCAAACGCATGGAGCTGACGGGGTACGCGCTGACGGGACTGCTCGCGCTGTTCATGCTCGGCGCCTCGATCGCGCCCAAGCTGCTGCGGATGCCCGTGGCGGGGGAAACGCTGACGAATCTCGGCTGGCCCGATTATTCGTTGATGATCGGGCTGTTCGAGCTGGCGTTCGTGGTCCTCTACCTGATCCCGCGCACCAGCGTGCTGGGCGCGGTGCTGATGACGGCGCTGCTCGGCGGCGCGATGGCGACGCATATCCGCGTCGGCAGCCCGCTGTTCAGCCACACGCTGTTCGGGGTCTACCTCGCGCTGTTCATGTGGGGCGGGCTGTGGCTGAGGCATCCGGCGCTCCGCTCCGTCTTCCCCTTCGACACCGGAAGGACCGACCGATGAGCATGTCCTCGCGTCCCGTAGTCACCGCCTTCGACTGGGTGCCCGAATTCGCCCGCGGGCTGGTCCGCGACTTGCGCGTCCGCTGGGCGCTCGAAGAGATCGGCCGGCCCTACGACACCGACCTGCTTAACGCCCGCGCGCCGCGGCCCGAAGGACTGGCTCGCCGGCCGTTTTTCGGTTGCCGACATTGCCATGATCACCGTGCTCAACAACCTGCGCCACACCGATCTGGTATCCGAGCACCCGCCGCTCGCCGCCTACAAGGCGCGCGGCGAGGAACGTGCGGCCTATAAACGCGCGCTCGAGGCGCAGTTGGCCGATTTCACCCCCGAACCTGCCTGACAAGGAGATATGCGATGTACATCCAGGGTTTCATCGTTCCGGTGCCCGCCGACAAGCAGGACGCCTATCGCGAAGTGGCGGAGAAGTTCTGGCCGATCGCCCGCGACAACGGCGCGATCGAGCACGTCGAGGCCTGGGAAGCCGACGTTTCGGACGGCAAGCAGACCGATTTCCGCCGCGCCGTGGCGCTGGAGGAAGGCGAGAAGGTGGTCTTTTCGTGGGTCGTCTGGCCCGACAAGGCCACCGCCGACGCCAACAACGAAAAGATGATGGAAGACCCGCGCATGGAGGAGTTCGGCAAGGACATGCCGTTCGACGGCAAGCGCATGGTCTACGGCGGGTTCGAGCCGATCCTCGAGGAAGGCAAGCCCGGCGGCGGCTACATCGACGGCTTCGTCGCCCCGGTGCCGAACGGCAAGCGCGACGCCTATCGCGAGATGGCGGCCAAGGCGGCCGGAATATTCCTCGAACACGGCGCGGTGCGCGACGTCGAGGCCTGGGGCGTCGATACGCCGGTGGGCGAAGTGACCAGCTTCCCGCGCTCGGTCGAGGCCGAGGAAGGCGAGAGCGTGGTGTTTTCGTTCGTCGAATGGCCCGACGAGGAAACCCGCAACGCCGGCTGGGAGAAAGTCATGGCCGACGAGCGGTTGCAGTCCGGCGCGATGGAAATGCCGTTCGACGGCAAGCGGATGTTCTGGGGCGGCTTCTCGCCCATCGTCGCCGAAGGACGCCGGTCGTGACCGGCCTGCCCATCTGGTACGAGCTGATGACGCCCGATCCGGCCGCCGTCGCGCCGTTCTATCGCGCGGCGCTCGGCTGGGAGATACCGGCCGAGGGGCATCCGATGCCCAACGGGTCCGAGTATCGCGAGATCGCCCGTTCCGGCGGCGGTTTCGCCGGCGGCGCGCTGACCCTGAGCGGCGGGATGGCCGCGCACGGCGCGCATCCGGCGTGGTTCACCTACTTCGATGTCGAGGATGTCGACGCGGCGGTGGCCAAGGCAGTCGCGCTCGGCGGTGCGGTGCACATGCCGGCGACGACGATGGACGGCGTCGGGCGCATGGCCATGCTCGCCGATCCGCAAGGAGCCTCGTTTTACGTCATGGATCCGACCCCGCCGCCCGACAACCCGGATGCGCAAAGCGACGTGTTCAAGGCGCAGGCGCCGGGCCACGCGTGGTGGAACGAGCTGGAGACCACCGACGAGCCGGCGGCCACCGCATTCTACACCGCGCTGTTCGGCTGGAGCGCCGACAACGCGATGCCGATGGGCGAGCACGGCGACTATCGCTTCATCGAGGCCGGCGGCGAGCAGATCGGCGCGATCAACCCGTGGCTGGCGGATTACATGACCGTCGGCTGGCTGCCCTATTTCGGCGTCTCCGAGATCGGCGCTGCAAGGCGGGCGGCCGAAGCCAGCGGCGGGACCGTGACCCATGACGTGCACGAAGTCCCCGGCGGGAGCTTCATCTTCATGGCAACCGACCCGGCGGGCGCGCACGTCGCCTTCGTCGGCCCCAAGGGAGAATGACCATGACCGGCAACAAGGCCCTCGTCTGCCTGTGGTACCAGAGCGACGCGGAAGCAGCCGCGCGCTTCTATGCCGAAACCTTCCCCGACAGCTCGGTGGGCAAGGTCGAACGCTCCCCCGCCGACAATCCTTCCGCGAAGGAGGGCGACCCGCTGACGGTGGAATTCACCGTGCTGGGCATCCCCTGCCTCGGCCTCAACGGCGGTCCGCACTTCAAGCAGAGCGAAGCGTTCTCGTTCCAGGTCGTGACCGAGGACCAGGAAGAGACCGACCGCTACTGGAACGCCATCGTCGGCAACGGCGGGCAGGAATCGATGTGCGGCTGGTGCAAGGACAAGTGGGGCGTTTCGTGGCAGATCACCCCGCGCCTGCTGGCCGAGAACATGAGCAACCCCGACAAGGCGGCGGCCAGGCGCGTGTTCGAAGCGATGATGACGATGAAGAAGATCGACATCGCCGCGCTTGAAGCAGTAGCAAAGGCGGCGCCTGCCGAGGCCTGAGACGCGGCAAGACCCTCTCCCCTTCAGGGGAGAGGGAGGAGCGCCCCGGAGGGGCGCGGAGGGAGAGGGGGCCGCAGGCCCGAACGCCGCCGGAATCCCCCTTTCCCAACCCTCTCCCCTGAAGGGGAGAGGGCCTACTTCCGGAGCAATGCATGCTGCGTTCCATACCCACCATCACCGCCTTCGAGGCCTCACCCGATCGCGGCCGCGGGCTGGCGCGCGACATGGCGGTTCGCTGGGCGCTCGAGGAGGTCGGCCAGCGATACGAGGTCCGGCTGGTCTCGTTCGCGGAGATGAAGGAGCCCGCCCACCTTGCGCTTCAGCCTTTCGGGCAGATCCCGACCTATGAGGAAGGCGGTCTGGCGCTGTTCGAAAGCGGCGCAATCGTGCTTCACATCGCCAACCGTCACTCGGGCCTGCTTCCGGAGGACGCCGACGCGCGAGCGCGCGCGATCGCGTGGATGTTCGCCGCGCTGACGACGGTGCAGTCGCCGATCGTCGAACGCGAGACCGCCATTGTGCTGGAACGCGACAGACCGTGGCACGAGGAACGGCTGCCCGTGCTGGAGAAGCGCGTCCGCGACCGGCTGGGCCCGCTTTCCGACCGGCTCGGCACCGCCGAGTGGCTCGACGGCGCATTCAGCGCCGGGGACCTGCTGATGGTGAATGTGCTGCGGCGGCCGGCGGGCCTGGCCTTCCTGACCGACTATCCGAACCTTGCCGCGTATGTCGCCCGCGGCGAGGCGCGGCCCGCTTTCAAACGGGCTTTCGAAGCCCAGCGCAAGGTGTTCGAGGCCGCCTTGCAGGAGAACCGTTGATGCCCGCACTCTATGGCCACCCGTTCTCGTCCTACACTTGGAAGGCGCTGATCGCGTTCCATGCGCTGGGCGAGGCGGTCGAGTTCCGCGAGGTCTCGCCCGACCACCCGCGCAACGCGGTGTTCGTGCGCAAGGCCCATCCGGCGGGCAAGTTCCCGGTGCTGGAAGACGGGGACGCGACGATCGTGGAGGCGACGGCGATCGTCGAATACCTGGCGGCGAAGCATCCCGGATCCGGCCTCATCCCCGCCGATCCCGCCGCGGCGGCAACCGCGCGGATGCTCGACCGGGTGTTCGACAACTATGTGATGAGCAACATGCAGCGAGTAGTGGCCGCCTACATCGCCGACGGCGAGAGCCCCGATCCGGCCGAAGTCGCGGCCGGCAAGGAAGGGCTGCAACGCGCCTATCGCTGGCTGGAGGGCTGGCTGGCGGACAACGCCCCGCCCCCGCATGTCTCGCTGGTCACCTGCGCCGCCGCCCCGTCGCTGTTCTACGCCGACTGGGTCGAGCCGATACCCGAAGACTGCCCGCGCCTCGCCGCGCTGCGCGCCGAAGTGCTCGCCCTGCCGGCGGTCGCGCGCTGCGTCGACGACGCCCGGCCATACCGCCACTACTTCCCGCCCGGCACGCCGGACCGGGACTGAAATCCCAGGAGGCCCCCGTGACCGACACCTTCGCCCGCATGGCATTCCCCAACGAGAGCCCCGCCTATCGCGAGGCGCGCAACGCCTTGCTCGACGCCGAGATCGCCTTGCGTCGCCAGACCGAGGCGGTGGCGGCCCAGCGCCGCGCGCTGCCCCCCGGCGGCGAGGCGCCCGAGGACTTCGTGTTCGAACGGATCGGCGCGCATTCGCGGGTCGAGCAGGTCCGCCTGTCGGAGCTGTTCGGCGAACATTCGACGCTGCTGCTCTACAGCTTCATGTTCGGGCCCGAGCGCGACAGCCCGTGCGCCGGCTGCACCCACCTGCTCGACTGCAACGACGGCGCGGCGCGGCACCTGCCCCAACGCGCGGCGTTCTACGTCGTCTCGCGCTCACCGATCGCCCGGCTTGCCGCATGGGCGCACAAACGCGGCTGGGACCATCTCCAGCTGATCTCGACCGCCGGCAACGCCTACAACTCGCGCTACTACGGCCACACTTCGGCGCTGACGCCTGCAATGCGCGCCGAGCGAGGCTACAAGGATGGCGAGGACTGGGACGAACCCATGCTCAACGTGTTCCGCAAGGACGGCGACACGATCCGTCACTTCTGGGGCAGCGAAATGGTCTTCTCGCCCGCCGATCCCGAACAGGACAATCGCGGGCTCGATTTCATGGATCCCTTCTGGTTGCTGCTCGACACGACACCGGAGGGCCGCGGCGGCGAGGACTTCTTCCCCCAGGTCGACTACCGCCGCGACTGACACAGAGAGGATACTTCGATGACCGACACCAGGGAACTCAGCGTCACCCGCTACATCGACGCCCCGCCGGAAAAGGTATGGGACGCGATGGTCAACCGGCAGGAGGAATGGTGGTGCCCGGCGCCCTGGCGCGCCGCGATCGACCATCGGGATCGCCGCCCCGGCGGCCGCTGCGACATGACCTTCCACGGCCCGGACGGCGAGCAGATGCCGCAGAACGGCATCTACCTCGCCTATGACGAGGGCCGCCGGTTCGTGACCACCGACGCGGTGACCGGCGACGCGGCGACCGGCGACGCGGCGACCGGCGACGCGGCGACCGGCGATTTCGCGCCGAGCGGGCCGTTCATGATCGGCTTCTGGGAAGTCGAGCCCGAAGGGAGCGGCGCCCGCTACACCGCCCGCGCCCGCCACTGGACCGACGAGGCGAGGCAGCAGCATCTCGACATGGGCTTCGAGGAAGGCTGGGGCGCCTGCGCCGACCAGTTGAAGGCATTGTGCGAGGCATGAAGAAAATGCTTTCCTATCGCACTTGTTTCTGATTTGTTCTCAACTTGACGACTCACGGAACGGCGCTGCGGCGGAGGTCCGGGCAAGGAGGCGATAGATGGCCGAGTACACGTTCTTCTTCAATCCGATGTCCCGCGCGCAGATCGCCCGCTGGGCGCTGCACGAGGCGCAGGCGGATTACGAGCCGGTGCTGGTCGACTGGGCGGACAAGCCGCAGGCGCTGCTCGACGCCAACCCGATGGGCAAGCTGCCGACGATCGTCCACCACCACGGCGGGCACGACCACGTGGTGAGCGAGGCGGCGGCCGTGTGCCACTACCTCGCGGAAATGTCCGCGCCCGACCTGCTGCCCCGGCCGGAGGAGAAAGCGGACTATTTCCGCTGGCTGTTCTTCGCCGCCGGACCGCTGGAACAGGCGGTGACCGGCAGGGCCTATGGCTGGAACCCGGACGAGAAGCAGGAAATGGCCGTCGGCTTCGGCAGCTTCGAGCGGACCGTGGCCGCGCTCGACGGATGGTTCGGCGCGCACGAGCATGTCTGCGGCCCGCGCTTCACGATGGCCGACGTCTATGTCGGCAGCGCGGTCGACTGGGGAATGCAGTTCGGCACGATTCCGGCGAGCGAAAACCTCACCGCCTATGCCGAGCGGGTCCGCGCGCGCGACGCCTATCAGGCGGGCAAGGCGATCGACAACGCGCTGATTGCGCAGATGCAGGCGGGGCAGGAGGACTGATCCGATGAGCTACACCGCAAGCTGCCACTGCGGCACGGTTTCCGCCACCGTCGAAGGCGACCTTCCCGCGCAGGGGATGAGCTGCAACTGCTCGATCTGCCGCCGTAAGGGCCACCTGCTGCACTTCGAACCCGCCGCCAACGTCACCCTCGCCGCGCCCGAGACGGATACAGGCAGCTACACCTTCAACAAGGGCGCGATCGCGCACCGGTTCTGCCAGACCTGCGGCTGTTCTCCCTTCGCCGCAGGCAAGGCCCCCGATGGCAGCGAAATGGTCGCCATCAACCTGCGCTGCGTGCCCGAATGCGATCTCGACGCGCTGGAAATCCACCAGGTGGATGGGGCGTCGTTCTGAGCCGAATATCCTCCGGTTCGGAAACGATCCCGGCAAAATCTTTGGCAATTGTATCGATTGCAAACACGGGGAACTGCTTCCGCTTTCGTCATCCCGAACCTGTTTCGGGATCCATCTTTCCACCTGCGCGGAGCTCTCGCCCCATACGCGGCCGTGCCGCACCATCGCGGTGGATCCGAACGCTTCGGGATGAGCGGCCCGATGGACCCTGAAACGAGTTCAGGGTGACGAATGAGGGTAAGGCAAGTCCCGGAGCGAGGGCGCCCGTGTTTGCAACAGATATGATCGCCAAATCTTTGCCTGTCCTGAGCTTGTCGAAGGACTGCTTTTCTTCGCCCCAAACGCCCGGCTCGAAGAAAAGGACGGTCCTTCGACAAGCTCAGGACGGACGGCATTGTCATATGCGCTTGCCCTGTCCGCAAGCGGGGGAGGATCCTGGGCTTCACACGAAAGCCGCCGCCGCGCGCAGGAGCTGGTAGGCGTCGACCACGCGTTGCAGCCGCGCCTCGTGGGTGCGGTCGCCGCCGTTGCGGTCGGGGTGGTAGCGGCGAACCAGTTCCGAATAGCGCTTGCGCAGCGCCTGCCGGTCGGTCTGCGGACCGAGCCCCATCACGCCGAGCGCCTCGCGCTCGCGGGGCGTGAACCGGGCCATGTCCTGCCGCCCCGCCGCGCGATGGCGGATGTCGGCCGCCCGCGCACCGATGGCGTCGAGCGGATCGTCGAAGTCCGCCCAACGCGGCGCGCCCGTTCCGGCATCGGCGCGAAAGGCGCGCGTTTCGCGCGCCCAGCCCGCCACCGGCGATTGCGCGGCAAAGATCTCCTCCGCGCTCATCCCCTCGAACCAGTCGTACCCGGCGTTGAATTCGCGCACATGGTCGAGGCACAGCCAGCGCCAGTCGCCCGGCCCGTCGAAGCTGGGGCCATGCGCGCCCGGCGCGCGGAATTCGCCCGCCTGCGCGCATCCCGGCGCGGCGCATTGCCGCCCGCCGCTGTCGTATCGTCCATGGAACCTGTCGGGGCGCATTCGGCCAAGAATGGTGCTAACGACCCGATATGAAAACCCCGAAAGGCGTGAAATGAGCGGTTCCGTCGCCCAAGAGATCGAAACCCTGTTGCAGGAGGCGTTCCTGCCCACCCGGCTCGACGTCATCAACGACAGCGCCCGCCACCACGGCCATTCCGGCGACGACGGCAGCGGCGAATCGCACTTCACAGTCGTCATCGAAAGCGTGGCCTTCGCCGGCAGGAACCGGCTGGAGCGCCAGCGCATGGTCAACCGCGCGCTGGGCGATATTCCCGGCCAGCGCGTCCACGCCCTCGCCATCCGCGCCTTCGCACCCGGAGAACCACCGCAATGAGCATCGTCCAGACCGTCACGCCCGTCACCCACGACCTCGGCGGCTTCAAGGTTCGCCGCGCGGTGCCGAGCCCGAACTGCCGCATGGTCGGCCCGTTCATCTTCGTCGACCAGTTCGGCCCGGCGAAGCTCGAACCCGGTCAGGCGATGGACGTGCGCCCGCACCCGCACATCAACCTGGCCACCGTGACCTGGCTGTTCGAAGGGGCGATCGACCACCGCGACAGCCTGGGCACCCATTCCACCATCCATCCCGGCACGGTGAACCTGATGACCGCGGGCAGCGGCATCGTCCATTCGGAACGCAGCCCGCAGAGCGAACGCATCGCCGGGCCGAGCATGTACGGCATGCAGACCTGGCTTGCCCTGCCCGACGGGCAGGAGGAGATCGCCCCCGCGTTCGAGGCGGTGGACGGGCTGCCGCTGCTGGAGGACGATTGCGTCAGGGCGCGGATCGTCATGGGCGAGCTGTGGGGCCGGCGCGCGCCGGTGACGACCTATGCGGAAACGATCTATGCCGAAATCGACCTCGGCCCGGCGGGGGCGATCCCGATCGACGCCGAGGCGGACGAGCGCGCGGTGATGCTGGTCGGCGGCGGAGCGAGCATCGACGGCATCCCGCTGGAACTCTACGCGCTCACGGTCCTTGAGCCGGGCGCACCGATGACGCTGACCTCCGCGCGCGGCGGCAAGATCATGCTGCTGGGCGGCGAAGCCTTCGCCACCCGCCGCCACGTGTGGTGGAACTTCGTCAGTTCCAGCCGCGACCGGATCAACCAGGCGAAGGAAGACTGGCAGGCAGGCCGCTTCCCCAAGGTGCCGGGCGACGAGGTGGAGTTCATTCCGCTGCCGGAGAAGCCGACCACCGTCAGCTATCCGTAGCGGGCGCGTCCTCGTCGGCGACCCTTTCCCGTTCCGCGAGCTTGCGGGAAATGCGCCGCGTATCGACGGTCGATTTGGTCGCCAGCCGGGTTTCGAGCAGGAAGCTCAGCAGCGCGCCGAACACCAGCGCCATCGCGGTGATCCAGCACAGCGCCACGATGGAGCCCAGCGGCGGGCGCACGAAGGCCGCAATGAAAGTCAGCGCCACGACCACGCAGATCACCAGCCCGGCGGCGGTGCCGAAGTTGATCGCCGCATGGGCGAAGGTGCGCCGCCGGCGCAGCACCGGCAGCCCTTCGACCTCGCGGCTGGCCATGTCGCTTTCCTCCAGCCGCTCCAGCGCATGGACCCGGTCGACGATCCACGTCAGCCGCTGGTTCATCACGTTGAGGAACGCGCCGATCGCCGCGAGCAGGAACGCCGGGGTCAGCGAAAGCTGCACCATTTCCTGCACCCGCGCGGTGCTCGACGTGCGCTGGATCAGCTCGCCCGCGAAGCTGGCCGAAGACAGGATGTCGATCATCGTCACCTACTCCCCCTGCCCGCGCCATTCGACCCCCGCCACTCGACCCACGCGCCGTGCGGATGCGCTTCGGCCAGCATGACCGGTTCCGTGCCGCCCGGCCAGTAGCGCGCGGTCAGTTCGTGCCGAAAGGTGCGCCGGTTGGTTTCCAGCCGCAACCAGGCAAGCGGCCGCTCCGCCGTCGCTGCCGCCCCCGCCTGTTCCATCGCCGCGGCGATCGCATCGCGCGTCGGTTGCGGCAGGTACTGCCACATGACCGAATGACAGAGCACCCGCGTGACGCCTTCATCCTGCGGCGCGGCCAGCCGTTCGGCCACGAACGCGCCGGCATCCCGCCGCGCCACATCGGGCCGCCGTTCCGCCGCGAGCGCGATGGCGGCATCGATCCGCGCCATGCGTTCGAGCGCGTCGGACCAGACATAGGCCTTGAGCCGCAGCGCCTGCGCCGGATCGGCCAGATCCACCGGCGCGACATCGCAGCCGCGGATCGCCACGATCTCCACCGTCCCGACGGGCGGCGGCGATCCGCGCCATTCGGGAGCGATCCGCATCGGCGAATCCTCCGGCCCCACGCAGACGCCGCCAAGATCGTAGAAATAGCGCTCCATCATCGTGTTGACGCCCGCGCTGGCGCCGATCTCGTTCATCTCGAAACGAGGCCCCAGCCGCCGCGACAGCCACAGCAGTCCAGCCATCAGGCTGGCCGACCGTCCCGCCTCGTTGGTCTGCGGCGGGCCGTCGAGCCACGGCATCAGCGGCGCATCGTATTGCCGCGCCAGATCGGCCACGATGGCGTCGACGGACGCCTGCTCGGTCATCAGCCCGGCATAGACCGGCTCCAGCCGCCGGTCCTTGCCGCTGAGGTAGAGCCAATGCAGGCCGCCCGCCACGCGCAGCGGCATCGCGTCCTCCAGGCTCAGCCCGGCCCAGTTGTTCATCCGCCGCGCGAGCCCGGTATCGGTATCGAGGATCGCCAGCTCGGCGCGGATCACGCGCGCGGTATTGGGCGCGAACGCGCGCTCCGCATGGTCGGCCTGCCAGGCGATGGCCTGGCGCACATCGGTAATTTCCATGATCGGCTGGTCAGCCAACGCCGTTGCCCTTTCCCCGGCATAACCCTAGATGCGCGCGCCATGGCATCCGCGATCACCCCGGAACTGACTTTCGCCGTCCCCAAGGGCCGCATCCTCGACGAGGCGTTGCCCGTCATGGCGCGCGCGGGCGTGGTGCCGGAAAGCGCCTTCGACGACAAGGGCAACCGCGCGCTCAGCTTCGCCAGCGAGAGCGGCGACATGCGCATCATCCGCGTGCGCGCCTTCGATGTGGCGACTTTCGTCGCCTTCGGCGCGGCGCAGGTGGGGATCGTCGGTTCCGACGTGATCGAGGAATTCGGCTACACGGAACTCTACGCGCCGGTCGATCTGGGCATCGGCCACTGCCGGCTGTCGGTGGCGGAGCCGAAGGACGCGCGGTTCTACAATCCCGGCAACGCCAGCCACCTGCGCGTCGCGACCAAGTATCCCAACCTCACCGGCCGCTGGTTCGAACGGCAGGGCATCCAGGCCGAATGCGTCAAGCTCAACGGCGCGATGGAACTGGCCCCGTCGCTCGGCCTGTCGCTGCGGATCGTCGACCTCGTCTCGTCCGGACGCACGCTGGCGGAGAACGGGCTGGTCGAGACCGACACCATCATGCCGGTTTCCGCCCGGCTGATCGTCAACCGCGCCGCGCTCAAGACCGATCCGCGCGTGCCCGCGCTGGTCGAGCGCTTCCGCGCCGTCGCCGCGAAGGACGCCGCCTGATGCTACGCCTCGCCACTGCCGATCCGGATTTCCAGCGCAAGTTCGCCCGGCTGGTCGACGATCGGCGCGAAAGCAGGGAAGATGTCTCGTACGCCGTCGCCGACATTCTCGCGCAAGTGCGCGCGCGCGGCGATGCGGCGCTGGTCGAATACACGCAGCGCTTCGACAAGCACGCGCTGACCGCGGACAGCGACTGGCGAATTGCGCCGGAAACCTGCGCCGCCGCCTTCGCCGCGCTCGATCCGAAGCTGCGCGCGGCGCTGGAACTCGCCGCCGAACGCATCACCGCCTATCACCGCGACCAGTTGCCGCGCGACCGCGACTTCACCGACGAGGCCGGCGTGCGCCTCGGCGCGAAGTGGCGCGCGGTGGACGCGGCCGGGCTTTACGTCCCCGGCGGGCGGGCGTCGTACCCTTCCTCGCTGCTGATGAACGCGATCCCCGCGCGCGTGGCCGGCGTGGAGCGGCTGGTCGTCACCACCCCCACCCCGCGCGGGGAGACCAATCCGTTGGTCCTCGCCGCCGCGCACCTCGCGGGTGTGGACGAGGTCTGGCGCATCGGCGGCGCGCAAGCGCTCGGCGCGCTGGCCTATGGCACGGAGCGTATCCGCCCGGTCGATGTCGTGACCGGCCCCGGCAACGACTACGTCGCCGAAGCCAAGCGCCAGCTCTATGGCGTAGTCGGCATCGACATGGTCGCCGGGCCGAGCGAGATCCTCGTGATCGCCGATGGCGACAACGATCCCGACTGGATCGCCGCCGACCTGCTGAGCCAGGCCGAGCACGATCCGTCGTCGCAATCGATCCTCATCACCGACGACGCCGACTTCGCCGAGCAGGTGGAGGACCGGATCGACGTCCAGTGCGCGATGCTGGCGACCGAGAAGACCGCGCGCAAGAGCTGGGACGACAACGGCGTCCTGCTGGTGGTGTCGGATCTGGCCGAAGCCCCCGCGCTCGCCAATCGCCTCGCGGCGGAGCACGTCGAGTTGGCGGTCGATAACCCCGAAGCGCTGTTCGCCGAATTGCGCCACGCAGGCAGCGTGTTCCTCGGCCGGCACACGCCGGAGGCCGTCGGCGACTATGTCGCCGGGCCCAACCACGTGCTGCCGACCGGCCGCCGCGCGCGCTTTTCCAGCGGGCTTTCGGTGCTCGATTTCATGAAGCGCACCAGCTTCATTGCGATGGACGCGGAGGCGCTGGCGACAATCGGCCCGGCGGCAGTGGCGCTGGCCGAAGCCGAAGGGCTGCCGGCGCACGCCAAATCGGTGGAGCTGCGGCTGAAATGAACACGCCCGCCCGCTCCAAGGCCCGTTCGGCCGCCCGCCTCGCCGCCGTGCAGGCGCTCTACCAGCGGCAGATGGAGCAGGTCCCGCTCGCCCGCCTGCTCGACGAATTCCACCAGCACCGCCTCGGCCGCGAGATCGAGGACGTGCATTACGCCGACGCCGAGGTCGCGTTCTTCGATGACGTGGTGCGGGGCGTCGCGGCGCGCAAGGAAGAGATCGACGCCCTGCTGACCGAGCGGCTGGCCGAAGGCTGGAGCCTCCAGCGGCTGGACCGCACGATGCTGCAAATCCTGCGCGCCGGAGCCTGGGAACTGCTCGCCCGCGCCGACGTGCCGACCGGGGCCGCGATCAGCGAATATGTCGACGTCGCCCACGCCTTCTTCGACGACCGCGAGGCGAAGTTCGTCAACGGCGTGCTCGACGCGGTGGCAAAGGCGGTGCGTTGAGCCGCGAGACGGCATTCGTCGAACACTTGCGGTCGCTGGCCCGTCACCCCGCGGCACGCGGCCTGCTCGACGATGCGGCGGTGCTCGAGATCGGCGGCGAAACGCTGATCCTCACGCACGACATGATGGTCGAAGGCGTGCACTTCCTGCCCGATCAGGACGCGGCAGACGTCGCGTGGAAGCTGGTGGCCAGCAACCTGTCCGACCTTGCCGCCAAGGGCGCGGAGCCGCTGGGCGTGCTGCTCGGCTACATGCTCGGCGACAGCGACGAGCGCTTTGCCGCGGGGATGGCCGAAGCGCTCGACCACTACGGCGTGTCCCTGCTCGGCGGCGATACGGTAGGCGGCGGTCCGCCGCGGGCAATGGGGTTGACCGCCATCGGCCGCGCCACGCACCGGCCGGTCCCTTCCCGCTCGGGCGCGGAAGTGGGGGACGGGCTATGGGTGACCGGCCGGCTGGGCGCGGCGATGATGGGGTGCGAGGCGCTGCGCGACGACACGGGCGCGGACAGCGCCGCCTATCGCCGCCCGCTGGCGCGTCTCGCCGAAGGACAGGCGCTCGCGCCATTGGTCACGGCGATGATGGACTTGTCCGATGGGCTGCTGCTCGATGCATGGCGGATGGCGGAAGCGAGCGAGGCATCGCTGGCGATTGATAGTGGTTCCATACCCATCGCCGCGCCGGAAAGCCGCCGTTTCGATGCGCTGCGCTGGGGCGACGACTATGAGTTGCTGTTTACCCTGCCCGCCGGCGTGGAGCCGCCCGTCGCGGCCGCCCGCATCGGCCGGGTGGAGCCGCGCGGCTTCGTCCCGCTGTTCCTGGACGGAGAACCCGTTGCCAACCGCGAAGGGCTTGGCTGGGAGCATTAGATGCGGGCGAGCAGACGTCATGCTCCACCCCTTCGTCATTCCCGCGAAAGCGGGAACCCAGTAAGCTCTTGGCATCGAGCGCAGCTTTGCCTCCGCGCGAACGCGATTACATCGGCTGACGCGACCTTGAGTCGGGGATCTGGGCTTTCCACCGCGAGAGCCGACTGGGTTCCCGCTTTCGCGGGAATGACGAGGGTGGGGGATGGAAGGCGTTGGTTCCGGCCGCCCCTAAACCCATCGCCCGCGAAGCACGGCGTAGAGCCCCCACGGGGCCCCGATCGCCAACCCGAACGCGATGCGGCTCATGCCCAGCGGCGCGTTCCAGTCCCACGCCGCCATCGTCTGCGCGATCAGCGGGGCGATGAAGCCGATGCCGAACAGGAACGGCATCCAGCGGAACACCTGCTTGAGGATCAGTTCCTTGCTCATAGCTTGCCGATGTCCACGCCGCGCGCCTCCAGCACCGGCTTGAGCGCGTGGTAGGCGGCACGCGTGCGGTGGTTGGGAATGTTGGGATAGAGGTGGTGGACGAGGTGCGTTTCCATGCACATCGACAGCACGTGGCCCAGCCGGCTCTTGAACACATAGGTGTTCTCGTAACGCCCGGTGCGCCCGGCGCGCGGATGGTGCGGCGCCCAACTGAGGTAGAAGCGGATGTAGCTGAGCCCGATATGGCGCGGCAGCCACCACACCAGCGCCGCCTCTATCGCGTAGCCGGTCCAGGCCATGGCGAAGAGCACCGCCATGAACGCCAGTTGGAGGACCATCGTGTCCTTCAGCGCCTTCTTCGCCTCCGGCGTGCCCATTTCGGCGAGGATGCGCTTGTAGTGGTGGATCGACCCGTCGACGCCCGGCTGGCGGTTGTACCAGGTCTTGTACCACGCCATCAGCGCATTGGGCGCCTCGTCGGTGTAGTCCGGGTCCTTCTCGGGATCGTTGCAGTGGTAGTGATGCTCCAGGTGCATCAGCCGCGCCATCGAGAACGGAAACACGATCGGGATGGTCGAGACCTTGCCGACCCATTCGTTGACCCAGCGATGCTTCGATCCGGGCCGGGCGATGTTGGAATGCATCGCCTCGTGGCTGGTGACGTAGCCGCCGGTGGCCAGCACGCAGCTGATCACGAACGCCACCGGCAACGGCACGATGTTCAGCATCGTCAGCGGAAACAGGCTGAGCCACAGCGCGAACCCGCCCCACGCCGCGACGACATAGGGCCACATCCTTCCGCCCATGTACCGCCTTGCGATGGCCTGTTCCTGCTTGCGCAAGTCGCGCCGCACATGGCGGTCGAGCCCGTCGCCGGGGGGCAGCGGGAAGGCGGACGCGCCGCCTCCGGCGCGGTCGCGCGCGAGCGAAACTTCGTCCAGCATCGGTCCGTCGGTCACTGCAATTGCCACCCGGTTCTTCGCGACGCGCGCGCAAGACTATGGTTAATTTCGCATATACCGTCGCATCGGGCAAGAATCCGCTGTTCTCGCCCGTCCCGCTCGACCTCGCGAGGGCGGCCGGCCTTATCCAAGGGAAATCCGGTGTTTGGGGTTGCGCGCCCTCGCCCCGCGCATTAGCCATCATGCCGTGCGCGGACCCGGCGCAGGATCGGGCCGCGTTTTTCGTTGGAAGAGAGGGGGAACGATCGCGTCATGGATCTGACAGTGATTGCTATCGCGCTGGGGCTGCTCGCCGTGGTCTACGGCTTCGTCACCAGCCGCCAGGTGCTCGGCTCGTCCGCCGGCACGGAAAAGATGCAGCAGATCGCCGGGGCCATCCAGGAAGGCGCGCAAGCCTACCTGAAGCGGCAGTACACCACCATCGGCATTGTCGGCGTGGTCGTGGCGATCGTGGTCGCGGTATTCCTCGGACCGATCAGCGCGGCGGGCTTCGTGCTCGGCGCGATCCTCTCGGGCGTCGCCGGGTTCATCGGCATGAACATTTCGGTCCGCTCCAACGTGCGCACCGCCGCCGCCGCGCAGACCGGCCTGCAACAGGGCCTGACCCTCGCCTTCCGCGCCGGCGCGATCACCGGGATGCTGGTGGCGGGCCTCGCGCTGCTCGCGATAGCGGTGTTCTACTGGTATCTCACCGGCCCCGGCGGCTACACCGTCGGCGGTGAAGACCGCACGGTGGTCGACGGGCTCGTCGCCCTCGCCTTCGGCGCTTCGCTGATCTCGATCTTCGCCCGGCTCGGCGGCGGCATCTTCACCAAGGCGGCCGACGTCGGCGCCGACCTCGTCGGCAAGGTCGAGGCCGGCATTCCCGAGGACGACCCGCGCAACCCGGCGGTGATCGCCGACAACGTGGGCGACAACGTGGGCGACTGCGCCGGCATGGCGGCCGACCTGTTCGAGACTTACGTCGTCACCGTGGGCGCGACCATGGTGCTGACCGCCCTGCTGCTCACCGGCGCGGGCGAACTGCTCGGCAACCTGATGGCGCTGCCGCTGCTGATCGGCGGCGTGTGCATCGTCACCTCGATCATCGGCACCTACTTCGTCCGCCTCGGCGGATCGAACAACGTCATGGGCGCGATGTACAAGGGCTTCCTCGTTTCCGCCGTGCTGGCCGTCCCGGCCATCTGGTGGGCGATCAGCCATGCCCTTGGCGGCATGGCGGCGGACATTCCGGGCACCGACTTTAACGGGCGCGAGCTGTTCTATTGCGCGCTGCTCGGCCTCGTCATCACCGGCCTCATCATCTGGATCACCGAATACTACACCGGCACCGGCTTCCGCCCGGTCAAGTCGATCGCCAAGGCTTCGGAAACCGGCCACGGCACCAACGTGATCCAGGGCCTGGCCATCAGCCTGGAGGCGACCGCGCTGCCGACGATCGTGATCGTCGCCGGCATCATCATCTCCTACCAGATCGCCGGACTGATCGGCATCGCCTATGCGGCGACGGCGATGCTGGCGCTGGCGGGGATGGTCGTGGCGCTCGACGCCTATGGCCCCGTCACCGACAACGCCGGCGGCATCGCCGAAATGGCAGGGCTGGACGACTCCGTGCGCGAGAAGACCGACCTGCTCGATGCCGTGGGCAACACCACCAAGGCGGTGACCAAGGGTTACGCCATCGGATCGGCCGGCCTTGCCGCGCTGGTGCTGTTCGCCGCCTACACCACCGACCTGCGGCATTTCTTCCCCGACCTGACGGTGAACTTCAGCCTGGAGAATCCCTACGTCATCGTCGGCCTGCTGCTCGGCGCGCTGCTGCCCTACCTGTTCGGATCGATGGGCATGACGGCCGTCGGCCGCGCGGCGGGCGACGTGGTGATCGACGTGCGCGACCAGTTCCGCAACGATCCGGGCATCATGGCCGGGACCAGCAAGCCGAACTACGCCAAGACGGTGGACCTCGTGACCAAGGCGGCGATCAAGGAAATGATCGTGCCCAGCCTGCTGCCGGTGCTGGCGCCGATCGTGGTCTATTTCGTCATCGCGCTGGTCGCGGGGCAGGAGAACGGCTTCGCCGCGCTCGGCGCGCTGCTGCTGGGCGTGATCGTCGGCGGCCTGTTCCTGGCGATCTCGATGACCGCCGGCGGCGGCGCGTGGGACAACGCCAAGAAATACATCGAGGACGGCAACCACGGCGGCAAGGGCAGCGAAGCCCACAAGGCCGCGGTGACCGGCGACACGGTCGGCGATCCCTACAAGGACACCGCCGGCCCGGCAGTGAACCCGATGATCAAGATCACGAATATCGTGGCCTTGCTGCTGCTGGCGGCGCTGGCGGCGGGCTGATCGCCTCGGCCTCATTCGCAATCGTAAGCCCCATCCGGCATCCGCCGGGTGGGGCTTTCTTTACCTTTCGGGTTAGGCTTTCCTTCGCGCGCGTGGGCTAGACCGGTCGAAGCGGCAATGACGCCGCCCTCGACGAAGGTTAACGTCCGCGTGACCACGCTCGCTCTCGAACTGCTGCCGTCCCGGCGGTCGCCGGGCGCGATTCCCGGTTCGCTCGGGATCGCCATCGTCGAGCGGGACTGGCGCGCTTTCGAGCAATCCGAGGAGGTGGCGCGGTGGGATGCCCTGGCGCAATGGGCGGCCGAGCCGAACCCCTTCCACGAAAGCTGGTGCCTGCTGCCGGCGCTGCGCGCCTTCGATCCGCGCGCAAGGGTCAGGCTGCTGTGCCTCGAAGCGGAAGGCCAGCTCTGCGGCATGATCCCGCTGGCGCGAACCGCGCGCTACTATGGCCGGCCCGTGCCCCATCTCGCCAACTGGCTCCACGGCAACGCCTTTGTCGGAACGCCGTTGGTCGCCAGGGGCTTCGAGCGCGCCTTCTGGCGCGAATTGCTGGCATGGTGCGACACGCGTCCCGGCGCAGGGCTATTCCTGCACTTGTCGCAGTTGCCGGCCGAGGGGCCGCTGCACCAGGCGCTGGTCCAGATCCTTGCGGAACGGCGACGGCCCAGCCTTACCGTCATGCGCGAAGAACGGGCCATGCTTCGCTCCAGCCTGACTCCCGAAGCCTATCTCGATGAATCGCTCTCGGGCAAGAAGCGCAAGGAACTGCGCCGACAGCATCGGCGGCTGGCGGAAGAAGGCAAGCTCGCCGTCGAACGTTCGACCGATCGCGAAGGGCTGGACGCGTGGATCGACGAGTTCCTCGCGCTCGAACAATCCGGGTGGAAAGGCCGGCAGGGATCCGCGCTCGCTTCGGACCCGCGCACCGTCGCGCTGTTTCGCGAGGCGCTGGCCGGAGCCGTCCGGCGCGGCAGGCTGGAGCGGCTCGCGGTTCGCCTCGACGGCCGGCCGCTGGCGATGCTCGCCAACTTCATCTGCCCGCCGGGCGCGTTCTCGTTCAAGACGACGTTCGACGAACGCTTCGCCCGCTACTCTCCGGGCGTGCTGCTCCAGCGCGAAAACCTCGCCCTGCTGGCGCGCGGCGACATCGAATGGGTGGACAGTTGCGCCGCGCCCCACCACGCGATGATCGACCATTTCTGGCGCGAGCGCCGCGCCGTCGCGCGCCACAACATCGCCATCGGCGGCAGCGCGCGGCGCACGCTGTTCCGCGCCATGTCCGCCTGCGAAAGAGGGCTCGGCCCGATAGGAACGGCATGACCCGGCATTTCCAAGCATACGCCGCAGCCGCCGAGCCAGAAGCGGTGTTCCCGCCGCTGGCGCGCGCGAACTTCGCCGCTTCGTATCCGGAAGGCCCGCACAAGCTGCGCCACAATCTCGGCGCGCATCCGCTGCTCGAACTTGAGGCGCTGGCGCAGCTTGCCGAAACGCTTCCCGCCCGCTCGATCGAATACAACCGCGGCGATCTCCCGATCGGAGTCGACGGCAAGCCGGCGGCCAACGGCCTGACCATCGGCGAGACGATCCGCGGCATCGAGCGCGTCCGCAGCTGGGCGGTGCTCAAGAATATCGAGCAGCACCCCGCCTATGCCGCGCTTCTTGGAGAGCTGCTGGGCGAGATCGAACGGCAGATCGTCGCCAAGACCGGACGAATGATGAAGACCCAGGGCTTCGTGTTCGTCTCCAGCCCCGACGCGGTGACGCCTTACCACTTCGACCCCGAGCACAACATCCTGATGCAACTGGTCGGGGACAAGGCGATGACGGTGTTTCCAGCCGGCAACGCCGAATGCGCCCCCGACCGGGTTCATGAGGCCTACCACACCGGCGGCGGGCGCGAGCTGCGCTGGAACGACGATCTCGCCCGCCACGGCATGACCTTCCGTCTTGCGCCGGGCGAGGCGATCTATGTGCCGGTCATGGCGCCGCACTACGTGAAGAACGGCCCCGCCCCGTCGATCTCGCTCTCGATCACCTGGCGCAGTGAATGGAGCTTTGCCGAGGCCGACGCGCGGGCATTCAACGGGTGGCTGCGCAAGTTCGGCGTCGATCCGCGCGCGCCTGGCCGGTGGCCTGTCCGCAACAGGGGCAAGGCATTCGCCTGGCGCGTGCTGCGAAGGGCGCCGGGCATCCGTTGACTTGGAGGCCGATGGCGGCGCAAGGCGCAGGAGTCATGGCGAAGCCCCCCGCGAACACCCCCACACCGGAGCAGCTTGTCGCAGAGCTGGTGCTGCTGCTCGATCTGGAACCGCGCGGTGGCGACCGCTTCGTCGGCCGCAGGCTGGCGGGCGGCGCCGGACGCGTATTCGGCGGTCAGGCGATCGCCCAGGCGCTCGGGGCCGCGCGGCGCACGGTCGCGGACGATCGCCACACCCATTCGCTCCACGCCTATTTCCTGCGCGGCGGCAGCGACGAGCTGCCGATCGAATTCCGGGTCAAGCGCGATCTCGACGGAGCCAGCTTTTCCAACCGCAGGGTCGTGGCCAGCCAGAAGGGACAGCCGATCCTGAACCTGATCGCTTCGTTCCAGAAGCCGCAGGAGGGCCTGCATCACCAGCACGCGCAGATGCCGCAGGTTCCTCCGCCCGAGGAGCTGGAGCCCGATATGGCGCTGCGCCGCCGCTACGCCGAAACCATGCCCGACGGCCCGCTGAAGGACCTGATGCTCCGCGCGCGGCCGATAGACATCCGCTCGGTCGAGCCGCGCAACTGGCAATCGCCCGGCAAGCGCGAGCCCGTGGCGCATTGCTGGTTTCGCACCGTGGCCCAGCTCCCCGACGATCCGCCGATCCACCGCGCGGTGCTCGCCTACGCCAGCGATTTCCAGCTGCTCTCGACGGCGATCCAGCCGCACGGGCTCAGCTTCCACAAGGGCGAGATCAAGGCCGCCAGCCTCGACCATGCGCTGTGGTTCCACGGCCCCTTCCGCGCCGACGAATGGCTGCTCTACGTAACCGACAGCCCCTGGTCCGGCCTCGCGCGCGGCTTCGGGCGCGGGCAGATCTTCACCCGCGACGGGCGGCTGGTCGCCAGCGTGGCGCAGGAAGGGATGATGCGGCCCGTCCGCTGAAGGACGCGTTCAATGCGCCATCAGCAGCGGCATCGACGGTGTCGACAGCGCGTGGCGCGTAACGCCGCCGAACAGGGTCTGCATCAGGCGCGAGTGCCCGTATGCGCCCATGACCATGTAGCGGGCGCCGCGCGCCCGCGCCGCGTCCTCCAGCGTCGCCGCCACGCCGGCGGATGCGCGCGGAAGCTCGACCACTTCGCATTCTATTCCATGTCGCGCGAGGTATCCCGCTCCGCGTAGCGGCGGCATGTCGAAGCGGTCGCGCGTATCGCCTTCGGCCACCGTCCCCAGGACGACGCCAGACGCGCGCTTGAGGAAAGGCATCGCCGCGCGCAACGCGCGCGACGCTTCGGCGGACCCGTTCCACGCCACGAAAGCCGGCCCGGCGGTATCGAGCCCGGTCCATTCCTTCGGCATGACCAGCAAGGGCGCGCGGCCATGGATCGCCACTTGCCCCACCAGCGGCGACGGCCCGCCCCTGCCCGCATCGCGCGGAGCCGCGCTTATCACGACGAGGTCGCTCAGCGCGGCATAGGCGATCACGCAACTGTCATCGATCCCGTCTTCCTCGATCCATTCCCAGCGCACGTCTTCCTTCGCCAGCCGCGCTTCCGTTTCCCCGCGAAACCGCGCCGCCGCCTCGCGCACCACCGGCAGCATCTGGGCCAGCATCGTGCCGTATGTGTCGCCCGGAAACGCGATCTCGAACGACACCGGCTGGAGGCAGGTGATGTGGGCATCGAACTGGCGAGCCAGGTCGAGCGCGGCCTGAAGCCGCCCTTCGAAGCCATCGTCCCCATTGGCGTGAAGCAGAAGCGAGCGCATGTCGGGCCTCCTGACCGTCCGTTTCCTCGATAGCGCCGCGCGGCCCGCTTGCCATTGATGCGGGTCAAGCCCGAGGGCTCAGGCCTCCTCCGCCGGCGCGCCTTGCTCCGCCAGGCGGATTTCGGTGAAGGTGCGCCATACGGACACGAACAGCGCGGCGATCACCGGGCCGATGATGAAGCCCGAGATGCCGAACAGCTCCAGCCCCGCCACGGTGGAAATCAGCACCACGAAGTCGGGCAGCTTGGTATCCTTGCCGACCAGGATCGGGCGCAGCAGGTTGTCCACCATGCCGATGATGAACACGCCGCAGAACACCAGCACGCCGCCTTCGAAGACGGACCCCGTCGCCAGCAGGTAGATGGCCACCGGCACCCAGACGATCCCGGTGCCGACGGCCGGCACCAGCGAGAAGAAGCCCATCAGCAGGCCCCACAGCAGCGCCGCCTCGATGCCCAGCAGCCAGAATATGGTTCCGCCCAGAATGCCCTGGATGATCGCGACGACGACCGAACCCTTCATCGTGGCGCGCACCACGGTGACGAAATCCTGCAACAGCCGGTCGCGCAGCCCCGGCTCCAGCGGAATCGCGGCCTTGATCCGGCGGCCGTAGAGATCGCCGTCGCGCAGCAGGAAATAGGTCAGGTAGAGCATCACGCCGAGAGCGGCGAGGAACCCGAGCGCGCCTTGCCCGAACATCAGCGCCTGCCCGGCGATGTTCCGCGCCCCGGCCGAAAGCGCGTTGCCGATCATTTCCCGCAGCCGGTCGACGTCGGTGAAGTCGCCGCCGACCGAATCGCGCAGCCAGCCCGGCATCGCCGCGCGCAGCCGCCCCACCACTTCCGCCAGGTCGAGGTTTCCCGCCTGGATGCGCAGGTAGATCGAGGTCGCTTCCTGCACCAGCGCGATGGCCAGCAGGATCGCGGGCACGATGACGAGGCACAGCAGGATGACCAGCGTAACGCCGGCGGCGAGGTTGCGCCGCCCGCGAAACATCGCCGCCAGCTTGCGATAGAGCGGGGTAAACAGGATCGCCGCCACCACGCCCCACAGAACCGCGCCGAAATAGGGCAGCGTCAGCCACGCGAACAGTGCCGTGACGAGCACGACGACCAGCAGGAAGGTGCCGTTCTCCAGCCGATTCCCGCGTCCCGTCATCGCTTTCCCCCTTGCGGAACCTGACCCTAGCCGCTCGGATGATAGAAGTCATACACGGCGCGCGCCACGCCCTCGCTCACGCCGGGCGCGCGCTTGAGATCGTCCAGCGCGGCGGCGCGCACCTTCCCCGCCGTGCCGAAATGCAGCAGCAAGGCGCGCTTGCGAGCCGGGCCGATGCCAGGAATCTCGTCGAGCGGAGAGGCCGAGATCGCCCGGCTGCGCTTCTGCCGGTGCGCGCCGATGGCGTAGCGGTGCGCCTCGTCGCGCAGCCGCTGGAGGTGGAACAGCACCGGCGAATTGACCGGCAGCGTCTTCTCGCGCCCGTCGGGGAAATGGAACACCTCGCGCCCCTCGCGCCCATGGTGCGGCCCCTTGGCGACGCCGATCAGCGGCACGTCCTCGATGCCCAGTTCCTCCAGCGCGTCCCGCACGCTCGACATCTGCCCCTTGCCGCCGTCGATCAGCACGAGATCGGGCCACAGCCCGCCGTCGCGGTCGGGATCGTCTTCCTGCGCGCGCGCGAAGCGCCGCTGCATGACTTCGCGCATCATGCCGAAGTCGTCGTTGGTTTGCGCCTGACGGATGTTGAACTTGCGGTACTGATTCTTGATGAATCCGTCGGGCCCGGCGACGATCATGGCGCCGACCGCCTTGTCCCCCTGGATATGGCTGTTGTCGTAGACCTCGATCCGCCTGGGCTCTTCCGACAGTTCGAGGAATTCGGTCATTTCGCGCAGGATCTTCGCCTGCGTGCCGCTTTCGGCGAGGCGGCGGTCGAGCGCTTCGGCGGCGTTGCGCACGGCCTGTTCCATCAAGCGCCGGCGATCGCCGCGCCGGGGCACGCTGATCTCGACCCGATGCCCGGCCGCCGTGCACAGCGCCTGTTCCAGCAGCTCGCGCTCGGGCAGTTGCCGATCGACCAGGATCGTGCGCGGCGGCGGCACTTCCTCGTAGAACTGCGCCAGCACGCGCGCGAGCACCTCGTCCTCGGCCACGTCCTGCGTATGGGTCGGGAAGATCGCCCGGTGGCCCCAGTTCTGCCCTCCGCGCACGAAGAACGCCTGGATGCCGACCTGCCCGCCCTTGGCCGCGAGCGCGAAGACGTCGGCATTGCCGACCCCCTCGGCGTTGACCGCCTGGGCGCCCTGAATGAAGGTCGCCGCGCGCAGCCGGTCGCGCAGCGTGGCCGCGGTCTCGAAATCGAGCGCTTCGGCCGCCCTGGCCATCTGCGCCTCGATCTTCTTCTGCACCGCGCCCGATCGGCCGCCGAGGAATTCCTTCGCCTCGCGCACCAGCTCGGCATAGCCTTCGGCGTCGATGCGGCCGACGCACGGGGCCGAGCAGCGCTTGATCTGGTACAGCAGGCACGGCCGGTCGCGCCGGGTGAAAAAGCTGTCGGTGCAGGATCTTAGCAGGAACAGTTTCTGCAATGCGTTAATCGTGGTGTTGACCGAGCCGGCGCTGGCGAACGGGCCGTAGTAGTCCCCTTTGGCCTTGCGCGCGCCGCGGTGCTTCATGATCCGGGGAAAATCGTGCCCGGCGCGCAGCAGGATAAAAGGAAAGCTCTTATCGTCGCGCAGCAAGACATTGTAAGGCGGGCGAAATCTCTTGATGAGCTGCGCTTCGAGCAGCAGCGCCTCGGCCTCGCTGTTGGTGGTGACGATCTCCATCGCCCGCGTCTGCGCCACCATGCGCTGCAACCGCCCCGACAGGGTGGCGACCTGGGTGTAGTTGGCCACCCGGTTCTTCAGCGCCCGCGCCTTGCCCACATAGAGCACGTCGCCGCGCGCATCGAGCATCCGGTAGACGCCGGGCTTGGGCCTGAGCGTCCGCACCACTGTGCGGATCGCATCGACGCCGGCGGCAAGGTCCGGCTGCGCCGATCCGCGCACGGTATAGGTCGCGCGCTCCTCGTTGAAGCGCTCGGCGCCGGCGGGATGCGGCGGAGAACCGGCGGGGGATCGGGCCATGGCGATGACGTAGTGCGTCGCGCCCCTCCCGTCATCCCGTGCGCCGCCCCGACTGCGCGGCGTCTTGGTTAATCGCAATTTATCCACTACCTTTCCACAGGGTATTTACCGGCGATTCGCGGTTCCCAGGGGGTGAACGATGACGCTGACGGGCAGTTACAACGGGATTGCCGGCGAAGCGGCGAACGACGAGCCGCCGCGCGACGAGCACCCCTCGGTCGTCGTGCGCGACCTCGAACGCCGCCGGCAGCCGCAAGGCCACGTGATCGTCTTCGCCAACGAGAAGGGCGGCGTCGGCAAGTCCACGCTCGCCTTCCATTGCGCGGTGGCGCTGTCGCATTTCGGCATGCGCGTGCTGGTGGTCGATTGCGATCGGCGGCAGCGTTCGCTGCATCGCTTTCTCGAAGCGCGCGACGGCACCGCCCGCACGCTCAAGGCGGCGCTGCCCCGGCCCAACCACCTGGTGCTGGAGAACCAGAGCGGCGCGCTGCTGTTGCAGGAGATAGAGCGCGCCGGGGCCGGGTGCGAATTCGTCATCGTCGATCTCGCGGGCCAGGATTCGCCGACCGCGCGGCGCGCCATCGCGCTTGCCGATACGGTCGTCACCCCGATCAACTGTTCGCCGACCGATCTCGCGGCGCTGGGCCAGATCAATCCCGTTTCGCACCAGTTCGGCCAGGCGGGGCCTTTCGCCGAAGTGGTCGTCGCGCTGCGCGCCGAGCTGGCCGCGCGCGGCAGGCCCGCGTTCGACTGGATCGTGGCCAAGAACCGCGTGCGCCACTGCGAACAGCGAATGATTTCAGCCGTCGACGCCCACCTGGCGACGATGGCGAGGAACCTCGACTTCCGCACGATCGAGGGCCTGACCGAACGGGTCGGGTATCGCGAGCTGCTGCCGTTCGGGCTGACGCAGTTCGACCTCAGGCTGATCCCCGGCCTCGGGTCGGCGCGCTCGACCAACATGCGCGAACTGCGCGCGCTGATCGAGGCGCTGCGCCTGCCGAGCATGACCGCTGGGCCGCGCGTGCGCGCACCGGCGGTCAGGACCAGCGCCCCGGTGCCGGAACGCGCCGCGAAGACCTATCGCGACGCCGTCTCGGCGATGATGCCCAGCCGCGCCAGCGGGGGCTGACCTCTCGTCAGAACAGTTTGCGCAGCTCAATCTCGAACTTGCGGCCCACCGGATCGATCAGGAACGGCTGATAGCGCAGCGGCACCTGGCCGGCGCTGTCGGTGACCGTTTGCCGGGCATCGAACAGGTTGTCGACGGAGAATGTGATGCGCGTGTTTTCCAGCAGCGGAACCTGTTCGATCAGCCTTGTGCGCTGGTTGAGATCGGCGAAGACGCGCCAGTTCACGGTCGCGTAGTCGTCAAAGAACAGGTCCGTGCTGCCCGGCAGGCCGGAGCCGTCCACCCGCGAACTGCCGCTGTAGCGGACGTTGAGGAACGATCCAAAGCCGCCGTAGAACAGGCCGCCGTTGAAGAACAGCGAGTGGCGCGGCTGCCCGCCTCCCGAAGTGGCGTCGCCGTCGAGCAGGTCGAGCACCGGGCCGCCGGGGGCGACCAGCACCTCGTTCTCGATCTCGTAGGTGTAGTTGAAGTTCACGAACCAGCGCCCGCGCCCGTCCGCGCTGCCTCCCGGTCCGCCGGGACCGCGGAATCCGCCCCCCGGTCCACCGGGTCCGCCGGGTCCAGCCGGAGGCGGGCCGCCGGCGAAGCCGCCGCCCTCGTTGCCCTGACCGCTCCGCCGCCCTTGCCCCTGTCCTTCCGGACCGGCGGGCATGGCGCAAATGCGTGTGCGCAGTTCGTCGAGCCGCGCCTGGTCGATCTGCCCGTCGGGCCCGCGCAGGCGCTGGAGGAATTCCTCGGGCAGGCCGGTCAGGTCCGGCGCCTGATCGGCAGGGCCGCCGCACAGGCTCTGGCGGATCTGCTGGAACTGCTCGGGGTTGAACAGCCCGCCCTGCGGCGGACCGTCGCCGCTGCACATGCGGGTGCGCATTTCCTTCAGGCGCTCGGGATCGATCTGCCCGTCCTCGCCGCGCAGCCGGTCCTGCATCATCGGCGGCAGCGCCGAGACGTCCGGGGTCTCGCCTTCGGGCGTGGCGCAGAACCGATCGCGCATCGCCTGGAACTGCGACGGATCGAACTGTCCGCCGGCGGGCGGGCCGCCGGCCTGCCCCGGCGCGCCGCCCTGTCCCTGCGGTCCGCCGGCCGCGCGGAATACGGCGGCCATCGGGTTGTTGTTCTGCTGCCCCGCATCCGGGCGCGCCTTGCCGAACGGGCCCGACAGGTTGATGCCGACCCGCACGCGCTGCGATTTCTGCTGCGCGAAAGTCACCGGCCGCTGGTCGATCTCGGTGATCATGCCGCTCACCGGATCGCGCGTCACGCGGCCAGGGAACGCCGCCTCGATCGTCGGGGTCAGCAGCGGGAAGCCGGTAGCCACGTCGTCGGAGCGGTTGTTGAAGTATTCGACGTTCACGCGGCCCTGCTGGAGGAACGGCACTTCGGGCAGTTCCCAATTGAGCCCGATGCGCCAGTCGCGCTGTTTCTGCGCCGGCAGGAACGGATTGCCGCCGGTGACGATCGTCGCCAGCACGGTCTCGCCGGTCGACAGGTCGAACACCGGCACGTTCGGCGTGCTGATCTCGGGATTGCCGAGCTGCCCGAGCGACGGCGCCGCATCGCGAACGGTGTAGTTGACGGTGAAATTGAGGGTTTCGAACGGCCCCCAGTTCAACCCGGCCGACCAGTCGGTAAGCGTGCCGAAATCCGACAGTTCGTCGATGCCCGCCGATGCGCTGAGGTTGAGGTCGCCGATAGCGGCCCAGTGGCCTTCGCGGCGGCTGGCGATGGGCACGCCGATATTGACGCCCGTCGAGAGGTTGCCGCGCTTGAGGCGCGTTTCGAGGCCCGGATTGCGGGTGTCCTCGCTGCGGATGCCGGTCCAGTCGTATCCGGCGTCGAACGTCACGGAGACTTCGCCCGCTGGAAGCCAGATCGGGCGGCCGACCGCGGTCACGAGGCCGCGCGCGGTGTCGGTGGTGCTTTCGGAGACATCGAATCCCGCGTCGGCCACCAGCGGATCGAGATCCGCATCGAGCGCCAGCGACCCGTCCGCCGCGGCGGCCACGAGCGCGCTGGTATCCGCGCGCCGATCGATCACGCTGCGCGAATCCGCCCGGTTGGCGTCCACCGTGCCGGTGATCTGCCAGTCGCCGATCGAGGAATTGAGCGTGCTGCCGAGCGCATAAGTGCTGGTGCGGGAATCGACCGTCAGCGGATCGTCCGCGCCGAACGTCCTCAGCACGCTGTCGGTTCCGTCCGACAGGACCACGGTATCGAGCCCTTGCAGGCGCAGGCTGTCGTCGCGTTCGAAGGTCGCGTTGAGGCTCAGCGAGGTCGGGCCGTCGCCCAGCCTGGTGGTGAAGTTTCCGGTCGCCTCGTACGAGGTCGAATCGCTGGCCAGGCTGCGATAAAGCGCCGGATCGGGGTCGGTCGCGAGATCGGGCACGGTCGTCTGGATCACGCCGCGTTCCGCCTCGGTCAGCAGGCTTGTCCCCTCGACGCTGAGATTCAGGTTGAGGCGCGAATCCCCGATGAGCTGGAGATAGGTCGCCTCGGCTTCCTTGGTCGAATTGCCGCCGTCCCACGGCTGCCCGTATTCAAGCTCGATCTCGCGGCTCGAATAGTTGCGCTTCAGCACGATGTTGATCACGCGCTGGTCGGCGGAAAAACCGTAACGCTGGGCCACGTCCTCGGGAAACACTTCGACCTTTTCGATCGCTTCGGGCGGATAGGAACGCATCTCGCGGAAGCTGGAGATGCGCACGCCGTTCACCAGGATCGCCGGAAACCCGCCGCCACGGCCGCTGCCGCCGCCGGTCTGCGGGCCGAGCGCGTCGATGAGATCGGCGATCGAGCCCGAGCCATAGGCGGCGATATCCTCCGCATTCAGTTCCAGCACCGGCGGCTGCGGCGTATCGAGTTGCCCGTACAGCCGCTCCGCAAGGACCACGATCTCCTCGCCAGCAGTCGGATCGTCGTCCATCCCACCGTCGTTCGCGGGCGGCGTGGATTGCGCGAGAACATCCTGCGCCCAAGCGGGCGACACCGCGGAAGCGGCAAGCGCCACGGCAAGCGCGGCGAGACTTGTGGCGGGGGTCAGTTTCAAATCTGCTCTTCCTCGAATATCGCCGCTGTGTCCCAAGGCGCGCCTATGCTGCGGGCCCAAAACGAAGCAAAGACGCGAAGGGTAATAAAGTGTCGCAGCTGTCGCGGGCTCTGGCTCGGGTTCGGTTAACGAATCGGTCTGCGGGCGGCTCGACGCCGCAGGCTTCCCTTTTCGCACCGGCGGGTCTATGGGCCGCCGCCTGAACGAACTCTGGCAAACGGGTTAAGGAACTGCATGGCCAAAGAAGAACTCCTCGAAATGCGCGGCAAGGTGGTGGAACTGCTGCCCAACGCGATGTTCCGGGTAGAGCTTGAAAACGGCCATGAAGTGCTGGGCCATACCGCCGGGCGGATGCGCAAGAACCGCATCCGCGTGCTGGTGGGCGACGAAGTGTTGTGCGAACTGACGCCCTACGACCTGACCAAGGCCCGCATCACCTATCGCTTCATGCCCGGCCGGGGCGGTCCGGGCCCGCAGTAAGCGCGGCGGGCGTGCAGGCCCCGTCCCTTGTCCTCGCATCGGCCAGCCCGCGCAGGCGCGAACTGATCGCGCGGCTGGGTATCGAGCCGGCGCGCGTGGTCCCAGCCGACATCGACGAAACCCCGTTGAAGGCCGAGCCGCCGCGCGATTACGCCCGCCGTATGGCGCGCGAGAAGGCGCTCGCGGCCGCCTGCCCTTCCGCGTATGTTCTGGCCGGCGACACCGTCGTCGCGGCCGGCCGCCGCATCCTGCCCAAGGCCGAGGACGAGGCGACCGCGCGCCGCTGTCTCGAGCTGCTCTCGGGCCGCCGCCACCGCGTGCTTTCGGCCGTGGCCCTGCTCGGCCCGGACGGCCTGCTGCGCGAACGGCTGAGCGAAACGCAGGTGCGCTTCAAGCGACTCTCCGAGGAGGAAATCCGCGCCTATCTCGCCGGCGGCGAATGGCGCGGCAAGGCAGGCGGCTACGCCATCCAGGGCAGCGCCGAAGGGCTGGTGGCGTGGATCGCCGGCAGCCATTCGGGCGTCGTCGGCCTGCCGCTGTTCGAGACGCGGGCGCTGCTCAAAGGCGCGGGGTTCGATGTTTAGGCAAGCCTCATCCTCCCCCGCCTGCGGGGGAGGTGTCCGCAAAGCGGACGGAGCGGGCGTGCCCACTCCACGCACAGGCATCCTCCGCAAGCGCGAAGGGATCGCATGACCTGGCTGGTCGAGGAAGGAATTGGCGAGCATCGCGCGATCCTGCTCGACGGCGAACGGATCGCGGCCGCGCGCGTCGCCTGGCCGGGCGAACTGGCGGCGGGGCTGGTGGCGGACGCGACCCTTGCGCAGCGCGTCGGAGGCAGCCCGCGCGGGATCGTTCGTTTCGCCACGGGCGAAGACGCGCTGGTGGAGAACCTGCCCGCGTCCGCCGGCGAGGGCGCCGTGCTGCGCGTCGAAGTCATCCGCCCCGCGCTTGCCGAACACGGCCGCCGCAAGCTGGCGCGAACGCGGCCGACCGACGCTCCGCCGCGCCCCGCGCCGACGCTGGCCGAACTCTGCGGCGTCCGTCCGGCGCGCCGGTTCCCCGCAGGCATCGACTGGGACGAACTGGTGGCGGAGGCTTTCGCCGGCGAAGTCGCGTTTGCCGGCGGCAGTCTCGTCTTCGGTCCCACGCCGGCGATGCTGCTGGTCGACATCGACGGCGTTCTCGCCCCCCGCGCGCTCGCGCAGGCGGCCATCGCGCCGCTGGCCGGGGCGCTCAGGCGGTTCGACGCCGGCGGCTCTATCGGGGTCGATTTCCCCACCTTGCCCGACAAGGCCGACCGCCGCGCCGTGGACGAAGCGCTGGCCGACGCGCTTGCGGACTGGCCGCACGAACGCACCGCGATGAACGGGTTCGGCTTCGTCCAGCTGGTGGCCCGGCTCGAACGCCCCTCGCTGCTCCACCGCGCCGCATTCCAGCGCGCGGCCCTAGCCGCTCGCCTGCTGCTGCGCCGCGCGGAAAGGCTCGAGGGCGCCGGAGCAATGCTGCTTTCCGGGCACCCCGCGCTGGAGGCGCAGATCGAGCCCGAATGGATGGCGGAACTGGCCCGCCGGACGGGCCGCGAAGTGCGCTGGGAGGCGCGGTCTGCCCTTGCCATCGAGGCTCCGCAGGCCCAACTCGTAGCGCGATGACCACCCGCCCCTGCCCGATCTGCAAGAAGCCGCGCCGCAAGCAATTCACCCCGTTCTGTTCCGCGCGCTGCCGCGACCGCGACCTCGCGCGCTGGTTCAACGAAGGCTACGCGGTTCCCGGCCCGCCGGCCGATCCGGAAGACGTGGTCCGCGAGGATTGACCGCCCGCCCGCTTGCGGGAGCGGCCGAACCCCCTTGCCAAGCGCCCCCCCCTTCGTCATAGGCGCTCGCTCCAACCGGCGGACCGCCCATCCGGGCCGCGTCCGGCGCCTGCCCAGGTAGCTCAGTTGGTAGAGCATGCGACTGAAAATCGCAGTGTCGGTGGTTCGATTCCGCCCCTGGGCACCATTACCCCCGGTTTCGGCCCGTCACCCGCCACCGATTTCCGCGAGGCAGAAAGCGCCGTGAAAGTCGTCGCGCGCCGCGCGTGCGGATCGCACATTTCCGACATCGACGATCGGAAGCCGGGGCGAAACACGATGACGGTGCGCGCACTGATGGGAATCCTCGCCTGCCTGCTGATGCTGGCGACGCCGCACGCCAGCGCCGCGCAACGAGCGGCCGACGGCGTCGACGAACTGGCGCGAGACGTGACGCGCCTGGAATCGCTGCGCGCGGTCAAGGATTTGCAGCGCGCCTGGTCCCACTATGCGCAATTCGGCCTGTGGAGCGAAATGGCCGGCCTGTTCGCGGATCTGTTCGCGCCCGACGGGGTGCTGACGATCGAGGGCGTCGGACGCTTCGTGGGCAAACCGGCGATCCGCCGCGCGCTCGAACGCCAGGGGCCGGCGGGCCTGCGCCATGGCGAGCTGTTCGACCATCCGCAGCTCGACACGACCGTCGAGGTCGCAGAATCGGGGGCCGAAGCGCGGGCGCGTGGGCTGGAACTGGGAATGACCGGCATGAACGGCGGCGAGGCGTTCTGGACGCTGACGACCTTCGACAACCGCTTCGTCCGGCGCGCGGACGGCGTGTGGACGATCGCCGAAATGCGCCTCTACCCTGAAATGAAGGCCGATTACTATCGAGGCTGGGACGCCGGCGCGCCGAACGCGGAAACGGCTACGCGCCGGATCGCGGCGTTCGGCTCCAACCCGGCGACGGGCGCTGCGGTGCGCTATCCGACCGGGCTGGAGCCGGTTGCCCATCCGTTCGCCGGCGATGCGAGCGCGCCCGACGAGAGCGACCTCGCGGCTGCCGAACGCGCGCTGGCGCGCGCCGGCGCCTTCGACGCGATCGAGAATATCTCCAGCTCGATCGGCAACTATCTCAACGATTCGCTATGGTACGAGCTGAGCCGGCTGTTCGCGCGCGACGGCTGGCGCAAGTCGCCATCCGCCGGCTACTATCGCGGGCGGGACCGGATCTGGCGGATGCAGTTTGCGCGCAACGGGCCGATGCGCCGCCCCCGTTCCGGCATTCCGCTGCACTTGCGCATCCAGCCGGTGATCCACGTCGCCGGCGACGGCCGCACGGCGAAGCTGCGCACCCGCCTGCTGCAATTCAACAGCAGCCGCGCGGGCGAAGGTTCGATGACCGGCGGCATGTACGAGGACCGGCTGGTGCTCGAAGACGGCATCTGGCGCTTCGAGCTCGACGACATCGACCACATCTGGCGCACCCCCGATTATTCCAGGGGATGGGCGCGGGTGGAGGAAGGGGCCGGCGAGCGCCTGTCGCGCACGCCCGACCGGCTGCTCGCGGAAATGCCGCCCGACCGGCCGCTCGAAGGGCGCGCTTTCCCGCCCTTCCCCGCGATCGGCCGGCTATGGTTCCATTACCGCAACCCGGTGAGCGGAAGGGCCCCGCCCGACCTGTTGCCGGAATAGACGCCTACAGCGCGGCGAGGTAACCGCCGTCGAGCGCGATCGTCGAGCCGTTGACGTACGCGCCCGCGCGCGAGGCGAGGAACACGCACAGACCCTCGACATCCTCGGGCGTTCCGGGGCGGCCTGCGGGAATGTAGGTGGCGACGCTCTTCTTGACCGCGTCCGAAGTGGTGTCGGTCAGCCGCGAATGGAACGGCCCCGGCGCGATTGCATTGGCGAGGATGTGCTCGGGCCCGAACCGCTTGGCCAGCGCCCTGGTCAGGTGGTGCACCGCCGCTTTCGACGCGCCATAGGGATAGGCCTCCCAGTTCGGGATGTGCGCCCCGCCGATCGAGCCGATGTTGATGATCCGCGCCGGCGAATCCGCGCTCGCCGCAGCGCGCAGGTTGGGCAGCAGTTGCTGGATGAGGAAGAACACCGCGCGCAGGTTCACGTCCATGACCATGTCCCAGTCCGCGGCGCTCATATCCTCGATCCGCCCGCGCGCGTTGGCCCCGGCGTTGTTGACCAGGATGTCGAGCGTCCGTTCGCGCTCGCCGAATGCTTTCGCCAGCGCTTCGGGCCCGTCCTCGCGCGCCAGGTCGGCGCTCAGCCCGTGGCACTCGCCGAGTTCGGAAAGCTCGGCCGCGTCGGCGTCGGCGCGGCCCCGATCGCGCGAGGTAATGTAGGTCTTCACTCCGCGAGCGACGAACCCGCGCGCGATCATCCGGCCGATCCCGCTCGTGCCCCCGGTGACCAGCGCCACCTTGCCCCTGATGTCGAACAGACCGTCCACGCTCATCGCGTTCTCCCTTGCCCGGATTGCCGCCAGGGCAAGTGTTGCATCCCCGCCGCAACGGCAATCGGTTGGCGCATACTTTTCGCTACGCGGAACACTGGCCGCAGAAAATGGTGTATGAGGCAATCAATCCGACGATGCTCGGAGCCAACGCGAGAGGAGTGGAGAGGAACGATGTTCGAGGAAGCATTGATTGGCGAGCCCATATCCGCGGCCGAGCAGGACAAGCGAGGCTCGATTCGGGCGGTGGAGCGCGCGATCGACTTGCTCCAGGCGCTCAACCGCCGGCCGATTTCGACGCTTCACAACCTCCACAGCGAAACCGGGCTGCCCAAGTCCTCGATCGTCCGGCTGCTGCGGACGCTGGCGGCAAAGGGCATGGTCGCGCAATCCTCAAGCTACGGCACCTATCAGTTGCTCAGCCACGTCAAGACGCTGAGCTGCGGCTTCCATCACGAACCGCTCATCATCGAAGTCGCCGACGAGATCCTCGTCGACTTCACGAAGAACGAAGGCTGGCCGCTGGCGCTGGCACTGTTCGACGTCGATGCGATGATCGTGCGGGCAAGCACGATCCCCTATACCTCGCTGTCGCTGCTCCATTCCTCGCTCAACATGCGCCTCAGCATGACCAGGCGCGCGCTGGGCCGCTGCTACCTCGCCCATTGCACCGCCAACGAACGCAAGATCATTCTCGAGATCATCCGCCAGAGCGGCAACGAGGAGGATCGCGGGGCGCACGATCGGCGCGAGTTCTCGAACCTGCTCAAGACGATCCGCGAGCAGGGTTACGCCTTGCGCGACCGGACGATCGAACCGCGCTCCTCGACGCTCGCGGTCCCGGTGATGAGCAACGACCGGGTGATCGCCTCGCTCGGGCTGACCTGGATCAGCGTCGCGATGACCGAAAAGCGCGCGATCGAACTCTACTATCCCAAGCTCCTCGAAACGGCGCGGCGGATCACCGACGCGCTCCACGCGCGGATCGAAAGCTCGGGCGCGGACATCGCCCCTTCGAGCTTCCAGGGCCTCAAGCATCGCTATCTGCACGCGGCCACGTATCGCTGAGGCTGGCGCATGTTTCCCGGCCTCTTCCCCTGGGGAGAGGCGCAGGGCTACCCGCCGCTCTCCCCATCGTCCTCGCGCCGCACCTGCTCGGGCGTGCCTTCGGGCGTGATCCGGAAATTCCGCTCGCGCCATTCGGCATAGCGCGGGCTGGTCGAGCGGATGTTGGCGATGACCAGCGTATTGCCTTCATGGCAGGCGTATTCGAACGGCAGATAGCTGTCGTCGCGATTCCACGGATAGGCGATCTTGAACGGGCCGGTCAGCACCGCCGGATCCTCCACCCACGCCTCGTAATAGAGCTTGCCGGGGCCGTAGGGGGTGAACCGCTCGACGATCTTCATCGACGGGCTGGTCGGAATGCCCGAGGTCCCGTTGCTGGGGCCGACGATCACCATCGGCGACAGGCCGTTGAAGTTGGTCGTCTCGACCACCAGCGCATTGCCTTCCCAGCGGCCGCGCGAACTGCCGAGCCAGGTTGTCATCCCGCCGTCGATCTGCGGCCGGCCGTCGAGCGGGATGAAGCGCTGCTCGCGGATCATCTCGTGATTGATGACGACCCAGCCCGGCGCCTGGAAGATGCGCACGCCGTTGTTGTACGGAAACGGCACCATCGTCGCCGGCATTCCGCGCGTGATGCAGCGGTCGAGCGAATTGAAATCCCCGATCCGTTCGAACACCTCGCCGTTCCAGCTGCTGCGCATCGCCTTCTGGAGCCGCTTGCCCTCCTCGGTCAGCGGCGGGATGCGGCCGGTTTCGGCCGGCTCGACGATCAGCGCCGTCTGGCGCAGCGTCCTGCCCCATTCGAACCAGTTGCCCGCGCCGAGCTGGTTGTTGGCGTCCTCCCTGTCCGCCCCCGCCTCGACATCGGCCGCGGCGTCGACGGCTTCCGCGTATTCCTCGTCGTTCATCAGCAGCCGGTCGCCGTGTTCGGGCCGGCGCTGCATCGGCGTGCGGCCGACATCGAGCGGGTACATGCCGCGCAAGTCCGGATCGCCCCATTCGGTTGTCGGAACGCTCCATCCGGCGTCCGCCGGCGGCGGCGTTCCCACCGGCTGTTGCGCCATGGCGGGCGCCGCCACCGCCAGACACGCGGCGGCGAGCAGCGAAAATCGCTGGGTGGTCATGGGCCTCTCTCCCTTGTCCGCGCAGTGTAACGCGAACGCCGGCCGCGCCAAACGGTTTGTTTGCCAACGATTCCGCAGCGGGAAAGGGTTGTGCGCGCGGGCGCTTTCGGGCCTAACCCGGCAAACGGGAGAGGGAGAGAACATCCATGACGGCAGCGAGAGCCCTGTCGCCGGCGCGGAGCTGGTGGGCGATCTTCATCTTCATGGTCGCGCTGATGTTCAACTACCTCGACCGGCAGTTGATGACCCTGCTCATCACCCCGATCAAGGCGGACTTCGGCCTTTCCGACACCCAGATCAGCCTGCTGATCGGCTTCGCCTTCGTGCTGTTCTACGTCCTCGCCGGCATCCCCATGGCGCGCTTCATCGACCGGGGGCCGCGCAAATGGATCGTCGCCAGCGCGATCGCCTTCTGGAGCGTGATGACCATCGCCTGCGGCCTCGCGCGCAATTTCGGCCAGCTGCTGCTGGCGCGCATGCTGGTGGGCGTGGGCGAAAGCTGCAACGCGCCGGGCACCTATTCGATGACCAGCGACATCTTCCCGCGCGAGAAGCTGGCCAAGGCGATCTCGGTGATCGGCATCGGCCAGGTCGCCGGGAGCGGCATGGCGCTGCTGGTGGGCGGCTGGCTGATCGTGTGGCTCAGCGGAATCGGGCCGCAGACTTTCCCCGTGGTGGGCGAACTGAAGCCGTGGCAGATGACTTTCGTCATCGTCGGCCTGCCGGGCGTGCTGTGGGCGCTGCTGTTCGTCGCCACCGTCCCCGAGCCGCCGCGCCGCGCCGCCTCGGGCGCGAGCGCGCCGAGCTTCCTGGCGACGGTCGGCTACCTGTGGGCCAACAAGGCCGCGTTCGCGCCGATGTTCCTCGCCAACGGCATCAAGGGGATGCTGAGCTTCGGGGTGACCGTGTGGTCGCCGGTGTTCTTCGAGCGCAAGTTCGCCTACGCGCCGGGGGAGCCGGGGCCGATCCTGGGGATCATGGCGCTGATCGTCTCGCCGATCGGCCTGATCCTCGGCGGCTGGCTGGCGGAGCGGATGTATGCCGCGGGCCGCAAGGACGCCAACATGCGCATGGTCTACCTCGTGACCATCCCCCTCATCCCGGTCGCCATCGCCTTCCCGCTGGTGGATCAGGCGTGGCTCGCCTTCGCCCTCGTCGGCGCTTCGCTGTTTCTCGGCTCGCTCGGCTCGGGCCCGGCCAACGCGGCCATCCAGTCGATCACGCCGGGCCGGATGCGCGGCACGACCACTGCGATCTACATCGCGCTGTTCAACGTCATCGGCTACGGCCTCGGCCCGCTGATCGTCGGCAGCCTCAACGACAACGTGTTCGGCGAAAGCGGCATCGAATATTCGATGGTCGCCCTGGCAATCGTCTCTGCCCCGGTGGGCCTGCTGCTCGCCTGGCTCTCGCTCAAGCCCTACGCCCGCGCAATCGAGGCCGCCGAGGCGCGGGGGGATTGAAGCCAAAGGCCGGGTAAAAATCGGGTCAGGAAGACGTGTTCCCTCTCCCGCTTGCAGAAAGGGAGAACTGGAGCGCTGCCGAAGCGACGGGGCACGGATGATCCTCCCCCGCTTGCGGGGGAGGATATAGGGCGTGTGGAATTATCCGGCGGCGAGCCCGGACGTTTGAGCCGTGGAGCGCGGACGGCGGGGCCGGCGCTTGCCCTGGGCGTCACAGGGTTGCCTTGCGTGCGATCTGTGCGAACGGCGGGAGGGGCCTGCGTCGGGACCTCCTGCTCGGCCCTGCGGTGAGAGGCGGTTGGCGGGCAGGGCTCGCAAGTGGCCGCCTTACCGGGTCAGGGGATGCGGCGTTGAGGTCCGCCGCGCCTGTCCTCTCATCCTGAAAGGGGCGCCAGCCCCTTTCGAGGAGCGCCGGCCTTCCATGTGCGGGAGCAAAGGCATGACGCGTTCACGCCCGCACCCGTCGCGTTGCCAACCTATGGCTGACGCATAGCTTATAACCGATATGGTTCGTTATGTCAAGGGGAAAGTGCGCGATCCTAACTTCCCACTTCCCTACCCTCTCGTCATTCCCGCGAAAGCGGGAACCCAGTCGCAGTTGCGCGCGCACAAGAGCCCACTGGGTCCCCGCTTTCGCGGGGATGACGAAGGGGGTGAGCATCGAAGAAGAACCGGCAATAACAGGACGGCTGATACTGCGGGCTCGGCCGGAACCTAGGCCCCGGCAAGCGCCCCGCCAGCCACCGCGCGCCGCCGCGAGCGCATCACACCGCCCACCGCGCCAAAACCGAGGATCATCATTGCCCAGGTCGCGGGTTCGGGAACAGCACCGGTGGCCGGCTGGTAAGGCGTCGAGAGCAGCACGTTTGACGAGGAGAGCAGCTTGACGTCTTCCGGAAGCTCGATGTTGAAGAACGAGGTGTTGCCGTAGTCGAGCGTCCCACCGCCGTTGAATCCGAGAGAAATATACGTGTCGAGTTGATAGAGCCAATCTTCGCTGATCGTCAGCATGTCGGTGAATGTGTAACTATGAATTCCGTTTTCCCATATCGCGGGTGGATTGGGCGAATCGGAATAGAAATGGAAATCGTTGAACTCGACCGTATCGTGGTCGCTGCTGCCCATCATATCCCATCCGGAGATCCCGAAATACGCCCAGAATCCGTTGGGAAAACCCGTGATGAAGTTAGTCGTCCCCTCGATGGTCCATGTTACAGGCACTTCCAGGCTGGTAACTCCGTCCGGCAAATCGAAGCCGAAACGTTCGTAGAGTTGTACGCTGACGCTCCCTGCCCAATAGGACGACGTTGCGTACGCATGCATCGCGCCAGTCGCCAGATCTCCAGAGGCGTAACCATAGGTATTCGCCCAGTCGGCAGACGCATCGTAGCTGAAGGAAGCGCTGGTCACGTTCCCGCCACCTTCGCTGCCATGATACCCGCTGAGGCCACTCGTAGCCCAAACCCCATAGCAATCCCCGTTTGTTGGATCGCATTCCACCGCTCCCGCAGGTGCGGCGGCAATAACGGACAACGCCAGCGCTGAGCCAAGTACGGTCAGGTGTTTCATGGTCAAATCCCCCGTCGAAAGCCCACAAATGGTTAACGCGGCGTTTGTGACCGATTCGCCTGATCGCCGCGTCCCCAATACTGGGGAGATAGGCGAATAATTCGGGCGTCCGTGCCGTTCCGGGACAAGCGCGGCGCTTCGCGGTTGCGCGTGGGGCCGCGCCCGGTTTACCTTTCGCGCTCCGTTGGACGGACAGGCGGCGCAACCTGGGGGGCAAGGCGCGATGGGTCGGGAGCACGGCGGCGCGCGCGGCGCGCAAGGCGGGACTGCGGCGAGGCCGGGGCCATGAGCCTCGACGAAGGCGTCTCGCGCCTGATCGGCCGCATCTACGACAGCGCGGTGATCGGCGCGCCCGCGTGGCGCGAGGCGCTCGACGGCGTGCTGGCGCGCACCGGCGGGCGGTTCGCCATGGTGTCCGTGGTGGACACGCAGGACAACCGGCTGAGCAAGGGCGAGATCCACGGCCCCATGGACGGCCGGTTCATGGACGGGATGAAGGACTACTTCGCGTTCCAGAACCGCGCCGATCCGACGCTGAGCTATGCGCTCGCCAACCCGCGCGCGGGGCTCGTCTCGCTCCCGATGGTGGCCGGCGGGCGCGACTATGCGGCGCACCCGTTCTCGCGCTGGCTGCGCGATACGCTCGGCTCGGGCGGATGCCTGGTGCGCTACACCGCGCCGATGGACGGCCTCACTTTCGCCGTCTCGATCAACACGCCGGCCGACCAGCCGGTGCAGACGGACGAGGAACAGCGGCTGTTCCTGATGCTGTTCGAGCACATGGAGCGGGCGATGCGGATCGCCGCGCGCCCGCCAGACCTCGCCAGCCGCACCGAGGCGCTGTTCCTGATCGACGGCGCGGGCCGGGTCTGCGCGACCAGCGAGGCGGCCGCCGCGCTGCTGACGCAGGGCGACGGGATCGCGCTCAAGGGCGGGCGGCTGGAACTGACCGACGCCGCCGCCGACCGCCGGTTCGGCGCGCTGCTGCGCGGGGCGCTCGCGGCGGTCGAGAGCGGGGCCGTGGGCGGCGCGATGCACGTCCTGCGCATGTCGGGGGCGGGGGATGTGGGGGGACGCCGGTTCATGCGCGTATCGCCGCTGCCGCGCCCGCCCAGCCCGTTCGAGATGTTCCGCCCCGCCGCGATCGTCCAGGTGATCGACCCCGTCGATACCGGGATCCGCGATGGCGCGGCTGAACTGGCCGACCTGTTCGGGCTCACCCCGGCGGAATGTCAGGTCGCCGCGCTGCTGCGGCTGGGCCTGCCCGACGAGGCGATCGCCCACCGCACCGGCCGCCGCCTTTCAACGGTGCGCAGCCACGTAAAGGCAATCCTCGCCAAGACCGAAACGCGCGGCAAGGCGGAACTGGCGCACCTGCTGACGCTGCTCTAGGACTTTCGCCCGAACAGCATTCTCACGCGAAAGGACAGGTCATGGCCCGCATCATCGTGCTCTACTATTCCTCCTACGGCCACGTGGCGCAGATGGCCGAGGCGGTGGCCGAGGGCGTGCGCGAGGCGGGGCACGAGTGCGACATCCGCCGCGTCCCCGAAACCGCGCCGTCCGAAGTGGCCATCGCCGCCGGCTTCCGCCCCGACGAAAGCCATGCCGAGATCGAAGGCCCCGACGCGCTTGCCGACTACGACGGCCTCGTGGTCGGCAGCCCGACCCGCTATGGCCGCATGTCGAGCCAGATGGCGAGCTTCTGGGACCAGACCGGCGGGCTGTGGATGCGCGGGGCGCTGGTCGGCAAGGTCGGCGCGGCCTTCACCTCCACCGCCGCGCAGCACGGCGGGCAGGAAACGACGCTGTTCTCGATCCTCACCAACCTGCTGCACATGGGCTGCACGATCGTCGGCCTCGACTACAATTTCGCGGCGCAGAACGGCTCGGAAGAGGTCAAGGGCGGATCTCCCTACGGCGCCAGCACGATCGCCAACAGCGACGGTTCGCGCCAGCCGAGCGCGATCGACCTCGACGGCGCGCGCTACCTCGGCCGCAAGGTCGCGGAAACGGCGGCCAGGCTCACCGCCTGACCGCCGCCGCCGCTCAGAACACCGGCCAGGCGCGCCAGATGGAATAGAGGCTGGTCACGATCAGCACGATCGACACCGCGCCCAGCAGCATGCGCGGCTTCACCTTGCGCGCCACGATCGCCCCGAATGGCGCCGCCGCCACGCCGCCGACGATCAGGCCTACGGTCGCCAGCGTGAACGCCTCCAGCCCCAGATGCAGGATGAAGGCGACCGACACCGACAGCGCCAGCAGGAACTCGGCCGAATTGACCGTGCCGACGATCTTGCGCGGCTCCCCGCCCTGCACCAGCAGGTTGGAGGTGACGACGGGGCCCCACCCGCCGCCGCCCGCCGCGTCGAGGAACCCGCCGATCACCGCCAGCGGGCGGGTGGTCTTCGGGTCCTCGAACTTCGGCTCCATCCGCATGCACACCGCCTTGTAGAGCAGGTACACGCCGATCGCGGCCAGATAGGCCATCACGAACGGCCGGGCGACCGAAGCGTCGATGTTGGACAGCACATAAGCCCCCAGCACCCCGCCCGCGACACCGAACGGGACCAGGCGCCTGAACAGCCCCCAGTCCACATTGCGATGCACGATATGGCTCGCGCCCGATGCGCCGGTGGTGAACACTTCCACCAGATGCACGCTCGCCGATGCCGCCGCCGGGGAAACCCCGATGCTGACCAGCAACGTCTGCGAGATGACCCCGAAGGCCATCCCCAACGCGCCGTCGATCAGCTGCGCGGCAAAGCCGATGGCGATGAACGGCGCGATGTCGGCGAACGTCAGGCTTGCGAAGTCGAACATGAGGTCGTCCTCTCTGTGTTTTTGTGTTCTATTGCCGCCGGAGCGTCTATCAGAATTCGAAGCGGACGGTTCCGCCCCAGGTCCGCGGATCGCCGGGAACGCCGGCGATCAGGCCGGTATTGCTCGGCCCGAAGTTGAGCTGGTCGAAATATTCGGAATCGAAGGCGTTGCGGACCCAGCCGTAGATGTTGAATCCGTCTTCGGTGCGGAACCCGATGCGGAAGTTGCTCAGCTCGTAGGCGTCGACATAAGTATAGATCGACGCCGAAGGGTTCGAGGAAAACCGCGAGCGGTAGCTTCCGTCGTACCCGGCATAGATCTCGCCGTCCTTGCCCAGCAAACTGACCGGCGCGTTCGCTTCCACTCCGTAGGAGAAGGCCCACTTCGACACGCCCGGCAGAACCTGCCCCGAAATGTCGCAGTTCGCCGGGCTGTCGCTGCCGCCGGCCAGTTCCGGCGGGCACGGCGCGTCGATGAACCTGACGTACGTCGCGTCGGTATAGGCGCCGTTGACGTAGGCGGTGAAGCGCTCGCTCGGGCGGACCGAGAAATCAACCTCCACGCCCTGCGAACGCACCTTCTCGGCATTGGCGAGATAGCCGCGCACCACCCCAAGCTGGCCGTTGCTGACGTTGGCCTGGAAGTCCTTGATCGAAGTGCGGAACGCCGCGAGGTTCAAGGTCGCGCGGCGATCCCAGAACTGGGTCTTGAGGCCGGCTTCCCAGTGCTGCACCGATTCCGGCCTGATGGTATAGGCCGCCTCGATCGGCTGCGCGTTGGCGTCGGTCGGCACGCCGTTCTGGTTGATGCCGCCGGTCTTGAAAGACTTGGCATAGGTCGCATAGGCCAGCACGTCGTCGGCCAGCTCGTAGCTCAGCGTCAGGTCGTAGCTGAAGTTCCAGTCCTTGAACTCCGGCTCGTAGAACAGCGGCGTATAGATGCTGCGCTGCGCACGTTGCAAGAGCGTGCCCCCCGTCGCGGGTATCGCATTGCCGTCTGCGTCGAACACCTCGCGCCGATAGTGTCCGTTCTTCTTGTCGTAGTTGAGCCGCACGCCCGGCTGGATGGTCAGGCGATCGGTCACCTTGAAATCGACCTGCCCGAACAGCGCCAAGCTGGTGGCCTTGACAAACTGCGTGTTGATTGCTGTCAGCCCGTCGAGAACTTCGGGGTTGTCGGCCAGTTCATCGTACTGGCCACCGGTGAAGTTCCACAGGCTGGCGTCGGATCCCGTCTGCGAGATGCCCTGGGTATCGACACGCTGCTTGAAGGCGAACGCGCCAAGCACGAGGTTCAGCCGGTCGCCGGTGTAGTTGTATCGGATTTCCTGCGAATACTGCTCGTGCTGCGAAGGATTATTGTTCTTGCTGACGATGTTGAGCCCGGTGTAGTCGCGATCATTCTCTGGCTTCCAGTCCCAGAACCGCCATGCGGTGATCGATGTCAGCGAACTGCCGCCGCCGATGTCCCATTCGCCCCGCAGCGACACGCCGCCGATCTTGTTGCCGGCGTTGAGGCTGGAATCGAGGTTTGCCAGCCGGTCGAACGGATCGGTGCTGGGCACTTCGTAGCCGGGGAACAGCGCGGTCAGCGCCGGATACTGGCGCCCCTCCGCGCGTTGCGTCGGGCCGTAACCGACATAGACGCCGCCGCAGCATTCCGGGTTCTGCGAACTGAAATCGCCGGCCAGTGTGATGTCCAGGCTATCAGCGGGCCGGAACAGCACTTGCCCGCGCAGGCCGAGGTTATCCTGCTCGTTGATCCAGTTGTTGGTGGCGACGTTGAACACCGTCCCTTGGCGATGGGTCGATGAAATCGCCAGCCGCGCGGCAACGGTGTCCGACAGCGGCCCCGATACCGCCGCCTTGGCCTGCTTGAAATTATAGTTGCCCAGCGTCAGTTCGGCGCTGCCTTCGAAATGGAAGGTCGGCTGGTTGGTGCGAATGTTGACCGCGCCCGCCGTGGTGTTCTTGCCATAGAGCGTGCCCTGCGGGCCACGCAGCACTTCCACCTGCTGCACATCGAGGAAATCGAACACGGCCGAAGCGACGCGGGCATTGTACACGTCGTCGATATAGATGCCGACGCCCTGCTCGAACCCGTCGTTGGTCAGGCCGAAGGGCACACCGATGCCGCGAATGTTGACCGCAGTGTTGCGCGGGTTGGACGAATAGACCTGCAAGGTCGGCGCAAGCTGCTGCAACTTCTGCACGCTGAAATTGCCGGTATCGTTGATCGTGCGTGCATCCAGCGTGGAAATCGCCAGCGGCACGTCCTGCGCCGCTTCGGCGCGGCGGCGGGCGGTGATGATGATGACGTTTTCGGGCAGCGGCCCGGCTTCCGCCTGCGGGGTTCGGCTTTCGGCCGCCGGCGGCGCGCTTTCACCGCCGTCCTGCGCCAGAGCTGGCGCGGCGAACAGGGCGGCGCTCGCCGCCCCGGTCAGCAGGATGATCTTCTCTATACGCATTTCGGTTCCCTCACGTTTGCTGGACCAGCCGGCGGGAAAGACGCGCGCGCGCCAACGCAGGCTGGAGAATGCATCCGGAGGTCCGGTCTGCTTTTTTGATTATGGATTGAGCGGGCCTGGGATCCGTACGGACCCCGGCGTCGGGATCAGGTGAAGCGGCGGCGTTCGGTCACATCGACCTGCATCAGCTTTCCGTCATGCACGGTAAGCTGGATCACGCCATAACGCAGCTTCTCGAGCGCTTCCGCCACGTGGCGCAAGTGCTCCGGGAGTTGAGCATGATCGGGTTCGGGTCGTCCGAGGTTGGCACCCATGGGGCGTCTCCGTTTCGCGCACGACAGATCGGCCGTGCGCATTCCGAATATTCTCAAGTGATACAGTTGACAATAGGAAAGCGACGAGCGGACGAAAAATTAATGCTGGGCCGTTCCAAGCTCAGCTTCAGCCCCGTCCTGGTCGACCGGGGCCAGTTCGATCGGATCGGAAAGACGGATCGAATCGAGCAGGTCCGCCGTACGGTCGCGCACCTGGAGCATCAGCGCGCGGGTCCGGCATTCGCCTTCCGCCACGCAATTGGCGCACTTCTCGTGCGCGAAGCGGCTGGCGCAGGGCACCAGCGCCAGCGATCCCCGCATCACGCGGATCAGGTCGCCATAGGTTATGTCGATCGGGGACAGCGCCAGCCAATAGCCGCCGTCCTTGCCCCGCCGGGAATCGACGATGCCGAACCGCCCGAGTTCGGACAGGATCGTGGTCAGGAACCCGGCCGGAATCTTCTGCGCCTCGACGATCTCGGTCAGCGGCACGGGGCCCTGGCCGTAACGGTCGGCCAGGTGTTGCATCGCCCGGATGGCATAGCGGGTCTTCTGCGACAGCATGGCCGTTCAATGGCCCCGCCAGCCGCCTTTCACAAGTCCGACGGTTGAGAAACCGGCGTCAGACCGCGAACGCCCTCCTCACCCCGCGCCGCCGGCGCAATCCGCCGCCGACAAGACCGAAGCCGAGGACCATCATCGCCCAGGTGGATGGTTCGGGCACGGCTCCGGGCGTTGTCCCTCCGGGCTTGGTGTATTCGTATGTGACTGTCGTGGCAAACCACGCAGACGAAGTGGCGATGTGCTCAAAGCGATCGAAGTAGTCGTCGAACAAACCAATCATGGATACCTTGTACTGCATCCCGAGAATGCCCGAACCTCCGCCGAACCACCCCAGAACGGCTGGATCTGTAAAATTCTGATCAAAGGAATACTCCAGCGCAGCATCGGCATCCAACTGTCCGGGTTTTGAGACATGCAGGTTCGCCCCATCCCCCGCCGACCACAGCGTTGATCCTCCGATCATGAACGCGGATTGTAGCGCGTTCGTCGAATTGCCCTCCGCATCAAAGGAAAAGCACAAACCCTGGAGGCAAAAGTCCGGCGATGGTCCCAAACTCAGTGACACGTGCGCCAGTCCGGTGCTGGTAATGCGGACCCCTGTCAGTTCACCCAGGCCGGTGTCGAATGGCTGGATCGACTGGTTGCCAAGGTAATCCTGATTGAATGCGCCCGCCCCGACCGCGCGAAGCGGCATTTCGTAGTTGTAGACCTGCGTAATCGTCGCCGCTTCTGCCGCGATCGGGATGGTCGCCGCCGCGATGGCCGCGACCGCCAGTGTCCGTATTGCCCCCATATCGTGCCTCCTCGCGCTCGCTCCCCCACAAGCCAGGTCGAAGGTGAGCGAAGCGAGCGATCCGCACACGCCATCCGCGTGGCGAATCGCGCCAGCGAAGGTTGGGAAATCTGTTAACAAAACGTTAACTTTTTCGCAAACCCGTCAGAACCCCGCGGCCATTTCCACGCCCAACGTGCGGCCTTTGTGCAAAGGCGAGAACGTCCCCGCCGCCGGACGCGGATCGAACGGGCGGTTGTCGCCGTCGGAGAAGGGCCCGGCGGCGAACGCGAGTTGCGTGTCCCCGCCGAACTGCACTTCGTCCAGCAGGTTGCGCCCGAACAGCCGCACCGTCACGCCCGGCCCGGCGAGCGTGTAGGCGATCGAGGCGTCGAGCCGGTCGGAGGCGGAATTATAGCCCCAGTTGTTGTCGGTATAGGCGTAGCGGCTGCGGTGCTGGAAAAACACGTCGGCGCGCAGCGCGTCCCTTCCGGCAACCGTCGCTTCGTACCCGATGCTTCCGCCAACGGTCCATTCCGGGGCGCGCGGCAGCGCCAGCGCGAGGTCCGCCGCATCGATCGCGCCGTCGCCCGTCAGGTCGAAGAACACCCGGCGATACGCCGCGTCGGTCGCTCCGGCGTGGGCCGACAGCGACAGGCCCGGCGCGGGACGCGCAGAAAGCTCCAGCTCTCCGCCCCGGATGCGCGCGTCGGCGGTGTTGTAGACCGATTGCGCCAGCCCGGAGGCGACGCTGGGCACGTTCACCTCGCGCTGCATGCCGTCCACTTCGGTCCAGAACGCCGCCGCCCGCGCATGCAGCAGTCCGTCGGCCGATTGCCAGTTGCCGCCCAGCTCGAACGTATCGACCCGCTCGGCGTCGAACGCCGGCGATCCGAGCGCGGCGGCCACTTCCTCGAACGCGGCCGGCTGCGTCACGCGCAGGTTGTAGCCGCCGGAGCGATGGCCGCGCGACCAGCCGGCGTGGATGCGCACGGTATCGCTCGCGCGCCAGGTCGCCACCAGGCTCGGCGAAAGCGCGTCCCAGCTCCGCGCGTCGGTGAAGCCGTTGTTCTCGCCCGGAACCAGCTCGCCGCCGGTCGGGCATGTCCCGGCCACCGCCGAACACCCCCCGCGCGGCCGGACATAAGTGATCGCCGCCCGTTTCCGCTCGTAGGACCAGCGCAGCCCCGCCCGCAGCGACAGCGCCGGCGCGAGGTCGAACTCCCCCTGCCCGAACAGCCCCACCGCGTCGTGCTCCTGCCGCCCGCCGCCGTAGTGGGTGGGCGAACCGAAGAACGACAGGTCGCGCGTCTCGTCGTACCCCACGTCCTGCGTGAACAGGTAGAGCCCGCCCACGAACCGCACCGGGCCGGCATCGCGGCTGTAGGTCAGCTCGTTCGACCATTGCTCCTGCGCGGTCGCCGTATCGGATTCAAAGATCGGATCGGGGGTCGAATCGATGTCGTTGCGGGTCGACAGGTCGTAGCGCCGCCAGCCGAACACGTTGGCCAGCGTCCCGCCGCCCAGATCGTATTCGGCGCGCAGGGTGGCGAAGCCGGTCTCGCTGTCGTGGAAGCCGCGCTGGTTCAGCGCAATCTCGAACGTATCGCGCGCGAACAGCCCGTTGTTGTGGCCGGGCGCGCCGTCACCCTCGCTGCCGCTCCATTCGCCCTTGGCCACCAGCCGCAGCCGGTCCGTGCGCAGCGCCAGCCCGGCGCGCAGGATCGTCGTCGTCCCGCCGCCATAAGCGGCCCCGTCGACGAGGTTGGTGAAATAACCGCCGTCGTCGCTGTGCAGCGCGCCGATGCGGAACGAGAGCGTCTCGGAAACCGGGCCGGAGATCACGCCCTGCCCCGAGAACGTCCCCTTGCCGCGCCCCCGGTCCACCCGCCCTTCATAGGACAGGCGCGCGCGCCCTTCCCACGTCTCGCTCGGGTCCGCCGTGCGCAGCAAGACCGCGCCGCCGGTGGTGTTGCGCCCGAACGCCGCGCCCTGCGGGCCGCGCAGCACCTCGACCCGCTCGACATCGAGCATGTCGAACATCGTCCCCGCGTTGACGCCCATGTAGACGCCGTCGACGAACAGCCCCACCGCCGGGTCGATCGAGGGTATCGAGCTGTTGATGCCCAGCCCGCGAATGGAAAGGTTCGCCACCCCCTTGAACGTGCCGATGGCGTCGAGCGAAACGTTGGGGCTGGCGTAGCTGAGCGCCGAAAGGTCGCGGAACGCGCGCGCATCCAGCTCTTCCTCGCCGATCACCGTCACGCCGCCGGGATAGTCGAGCAGCGGCCGTTCCCCGTCCCGCGCCGAGGTGACGACGATGACGCCCGCCCCCTCCTGCGCCAAGGCCGGCGACGCCGCCAGCGCGGCCAGGGCCGCGATCGGGATCGCCGCCAGCCTTGTGCCCGGTTTGTGTTCCCGTCTCATAGAGCGCCGCCGCCTAGCCGCCCTGTCGCGCCGCCGCAATTGCCTTGCCCGTCGCGCCGGTGTATAGCCATGCCCGCGCCCCGGCCCGAGCGAAGACGCTCCGCCGGGGCGCTCGTTTTTTCCCAGCGAAGGTACGCCCATGTCCCGCCGCCGCCAGATCTACGAAGGCAAGGCCAAGATCCTCTACGAAGGGCCGGAACCCGGCACGATCATCCAGTATTTCAAGGATGACGCCACCGCCTTCAACGCCCAGAAGAAGGGCACGATCAACGGCAAGGGCGTGATCAACAACCGCATTTCGGAGCATGTCTTCCTGCGGCTGGCGCACATCGGCATCCCGACGCACTTCATCCGCCGGCTCAACATGCGCGAACAGCTCGTGCGCCAGGTCGAGATCATCCCGCTCGAAGTGGTGGTGCGCAACGTCGCCGCCGGCTCGATCGCCAAGCGCCTCGGGCTTGAGGAAGGGGAGCCGCTGCCCCACACGCTGATCGAATACTACCTCAAGTCCGACGAGTTGCAGGACCCGATGGTGGCCGAAGAGCACATCGCCTGCTTCGGCTGGGCCAGCCACGAGGAGATGCAGGACATCGCCTCGATGGCTATACGGGTGAACGATTTCATGTGCGGGATGTTCGCCGCCATCGGCATCCGCCTGATCGACTTCAAGCTCGAATTCGGCCGCATCTGGGATCAGGACAACTACAGCCGCGTGATCCTGGCCGACGAGATCAGCCCGGACAACTGCCGGTTGTGGGACATGTCGAGCGGCGAAAAGCTCGACAAGGACCGCTTCCGCCGCGACCTCGGCGGAGAGGAAGAGGCCTACCAGGAAGTCGCCCGCCGCCTCGGCCTGCTCAACGAGGACGCCGGCCCCGGCGAAGTCTTCGACATGTCCGCCCACCGCGCCAAGCTGCGCACCGGACCCAAGCCGAAGAAGTAGGCATTCGCCCTTATTTCGGAGCGGGACTGCTTGCGGTAGACCCTACTTGTAATAGAAATTGCGCCGCCGACGCCTGCGTTCGCGCCGCCGCTCACGCAGCCGCCAGGCAACGAATACCGCTGACGCCATCAAGGCCGCGATCAGCAGGTATGCGACCAGTTGCCGTGTTTCCATGGCCCGCACCTCGCTTGCCCCCGAGATTAGGCCCCATCCGCACCCTTCATAACCGAATCAAATCAGGGTTTTGTTGCAGTTGCGACAAGCCGTGCTGCATCGCGGTCGGGCCGAAATCCAGCGTCGGTCGTTGCGTGGCTGCGGAACATCGGCCACACAGGCCCGGATGATCCGCCGGTTCCTGCTCGCCCTTTCCCTCGCCCTCCCCCTTGCCTTCGCCGGTCCCGCTCTCGGGCAGGGCGAGGCAGCGCCCGCGCCGGTCGGGGAGACGCATGAATGGCCGTTCGCCGAAAGCGACCTGCCGCCCGATCCGGCGTGGCGGTTCGGCCGGCTCGACAACGGCATGCGCTACCTCATCCGCCCCAACGGCACCCCCGCCGGCCAAGGGCTGGTGCAGTTCTGGGTCGACGCCGGCTCGGTCGCCGAGACCGAGGAAGAGCGCGGCTATGCCCATTTCCTGGAGCACATGGCCTTCAACGGCTCGACCCGCGTGCCCGAAGGCGAGATGGTCCGCCTGCTCGAACGCGAAGGGCTGGCCTTCGGGGCCGACACCAACGCATCGACCAACTTCGACGTCACGATCTACCGCCTCGATCTGCCGCGCAACGATCCGGCGCTGCTCGACACCGCGATCATGCTGATGCGCGAAACCGCCAGCGAACTGACCATCGCGCCCGAGGCGGTCGAGCGCGAGCGCGGCGTGGTCCTGTCCGAAATGCGCGTGCGCGATACCTATGCGCTGCGCAACTCGGTCGACAGCCTCGAATTCTTCTACCCCGGCGCAAAGCTCGTCCGCCGCCTGCCGATCGGCACGGTGGAAACGCTGCGGGCCGCCACGGCCGAAGGCCTGCGCGCATTCTATCGGCGCCACTACCGGCCGGAGAACACCGCGCTGATCGTGATCGGCGACTTCGATCCGGCAGAGGTCGAGGCCACGATCCGCAAACATTTCGCCAGTTGGCCCGCCGCCCCGGTCGTGCCGGTCGCCGATCCCGGCCCGATCCCGTTCGAGCACGCTGGCGAAACCGACATCCACATCGATCCCGCGCTTGCGGAGCAGGTCACCATCGGGCGCAACGGCCCCGCGCTCGACCGCACCGACACCACCGCGTTCCGGGAGCGGAACGTCCGCCGCCAGCTCGGCTACCAGATCGTCAACCGCCGCTTGCAGCGCCTGTCGCGGGCCGAGGATCCGCCCTTCCGCGGCGCCGGGCTGGGCACCGCCGAAGTGTTCGACGCCGGGCGCACCACCAATCTCGTCGTCGAAACGGATGACGGCCAGTGGCGTCGCGGCCTCGCCGCCGCCCAAGCCGAATACCGCCGCGCGATGGAACTCGGCTTCACCGAGGCGGAAGTCGCCGAACAGGTCGCCAACTTGCGCACCGCGCTCGAAAACAACCTTGCCGGGGCCGACACACGTTCCAACGCCGCCTTCATCACCGCCGCGATCACGCTGTTGCAGGACGGGCAGGTGCCGACCACGCCCGCCAGCGCGATGGAACGGTTCCTCGACTACCTGCCGCGCATCACCCCCGAATCCGTGCTCGAAGCGCTGAAGGAAGAGCTGGTCCCGCTCGACAACCCCCTGATCCGTTTCCAGGGCCGCGCCGAACCGGAAGGCGGGGCCGAAGCGCTGCGCGCCGCATGGGACGAAGGCGCAGCCGCCCCGCTCGGCGCGCTCGATTCCGCCGCGCTCGGCGCGTGGGACTACACCGATTTCGGCCCGTCCGGCGCGGTCGTCTCGGACACGGTCGAGCCGCTGCTGGGCGTGCGCAAGATCGTGTTCGACAACGGCGCGATGCTCAGCCTCAAGCGCACCGAGCTCCAGCGCGACCGCATCCGCGCGCAGCTCAACATCGACGGCGGCCGCCTCGTCAACACCCGCGACAGCCCGCTCGCCACCTCGCTGGTCAGCGTGCTGCCGGCCGGCGGCCTTGGCCGCCTTTCGACCGACGACCTGCAATCGATCCTCGCCGGCCGCAGCGTCGATTTCACCTTGCGCGCCGACGACGAGACTTTCGCCGCCACCGCCACCACCACTCCGCGCGATCTGGAGCTGCAACTGCAACTCTTCGCCGCCGCGCTGACCGATCCCGGCTATCGCCCGGAAGGCGAGATCCAGTACCGTCGCTCGATCGACAACTTCTTCGCCCGCAAGGACGCGACGCCGGGCAACGCGCTGTCGAACGCGCTCGGCGGCATCCTTTCGGACAACGACCCGCGCTTCACCGTCCAGCCGCGCGAGACCTACGACGCGCAGGATTTCGCCGCGCTGCGCGCCGCGATCGGCAACCGCCTGGAACGCGGCGCGCTCGAACTGGCGCTGGTCGGCGATTTCGACGAGCAGCAGGCGATCGACCTCGTCGCCCGCACGCTCGGCGCGCTGCCGGCGCGCGAGGCCGCATTCGGCGACTATGCCGAAAACCGCCAGCGCACGTTCACCGCCGACCGCTCGCCGCGCACCGTGCGCCACCAGGGCGCCGCCGACCAGGCCATCGTGCGCATGACCTGGCCGACCCGCGACGACAGCGATTTCGACGAGGAACTGCGGCTCGAACTGCTCGAACGGGTCATGCGCCTCAGGATGATCGATTCCCTGCGCGAGGAACTGGGCAAGACCTACTCGCCCTCGGTCAACGCCGGCCAGTCGGACGTCTGGCCCGGCTGGGGCACCTTCACCATCGCCGCCGAGGTCGAAGTGGCGGAAGTCGACGCCACCCGCGCCGCGATACTCGACGCGGTGGCCGACATCCTCGCCGCCCCGCCCACCGAAGACGAAGTCCTCCGCGCCCGCGCCCCGATGCTCGAAGCCTACGACAACGCGCTCAAGACCAACCCCGGCTGGATGAACCTCGTCCAGCGCGCCCAGCGCAAACCCGAACGCATCGGCCGCTTCACCAGCGGCAAGCAGCGGCTGGCGGCGGTGACGCCCGAAGACCTGCGCGATGCGGCAGCGCGCTATCTCGCGCCGGAGGAGAGGCTGGAAATCGTGGTGCTGCCGGAGGAGGGGTGAGATAGCGGGACGAAGAGCACCGGTTACCTCCCTCCAGTTTCCCCTTTCCTACAGCCTGCCACCTATGGCTTGTCATTTCGGATGAGCACGCCTCGCATCGACAAGTCCGCCTTTCCCGATCCGTCCTGGCAATGGACCACGCGCAAGGCGCTGGTATCGTGGAGCGCTGGCGGAGTTCGGCATGGTCAGGCGCGCGCGGCTCGGCGAAGGCGGCAGCTTCGCCGCGCGTGGGACGAAGCGCTGGCGAGAGGCCGTGAGGAGCGCCGCGTGCGCCCTCGCGTGCGCCCCGCACAAGGCGACACTCCCGCCCGAACGCGACGTTTTCGGGATCGCAAAGTGACGGCTCCGCCCCCCGGAAAGCGATGGATCGTCCGCAAGGTGACGCTTTCCGTCCGCGAAGGTGACGCAATATCCGGCGAAGGTGACGGTAATGGCCGGTTTTCGCTCGAACCGTGTCAACCGTGTCAACATCGCCGTTCCGCCCCTTGTCCCCCCCGCCCGCAATCGCCATAGGCTGCGGCGAGTCCATCCCGGTAAAGGCCATATCCCATGAAGGTCCGCATTCACGTCAGCCTCAAGCCCGGCGTGCTCGATCCGCAGGGGCGCGCGGTGCATCATGCGCTCGAAGGGCTTGGCTTCACCGGGGTCGAGGACGTGCGGGTCGGCCGGCTGATCGAGCTGGAGGTGGCGGACGGCACGAGCGACGCCGTGCTCGACGAGATGTGCCGCAAGCTGCTCGCCAACATGGTGATCGAGAATTATCGCATAGAGAAGCTGGAGACCGCGTGATGGCCTTCCGCGGCGCGGTCATCACCTTTCCCGGTTCCAACTGCGACCGCGACATGGCGGTGGCGCTGGAGGCCGTTTCGGGCGCTCCGGCGCTGCGCGTGTGGCATGGTGATTCGGAGCTTCCGGATGCGCTCGATTTCATCGCCGTTCCGGGCGGCTTTTCCTATGGCGACTACCTGCGCTGCGGCGCGATCGCCTCGCGTTCCCCCATCATGCGCGCGGTGGTGGAGCAGGCGGGCCGCGGGGTGCCGGTGCTCGGCGTGTGCAACGGCTTCCAGGTGCTGACCGAAGCCGGCCTGCTGCCGGGCGCGCTGATGCGCAATGCCCAGCTCACGTTCACCTGCCGCGTCGCGCCGCTGATCGTCGAAAACAGCCAGTCGCTGTTCACCGCCGGGTACGAGGCCGGACAGCGGATCGGCCTGCCGGTGGCGCATCACGAGGGCAACTATTTCGCCGACGAAGCGACGCTCGACCGGCTGGAGGGCGAAGGCCGGGTGGCCTTCCGTTATGCCCAGGAAGTCAACGGCTCGCAGCGCCGCATCGCCGGGGTGCTGAACCAGGCCGGCAACGTGCTCGGCATGATGCCCCATCCCGAACGCGCCATCGAACGGGCCCACGGCGGCAGCGACGGCCGCGCCCTGTTCGAAAGCGCGGTGAGGGGGTTGGTGGCGGCGTAACCCTCCCCTCCCGCTTGCGGGAGAAGCCGGGGGTGGGCCGGTCAGCTCTGGTCCGGCCAGCTCTGGCCCGGTCCGCGACCAGCGGACCGCGCCCGGCGCCTGAGGGCGCCCCACAAACTACGCGACGGCAGTCCGGTCGCTGCGGCAGGCGAGCTTGAGCGCTTCGGCGGGCTCCATCGGCCGGCCGAAATAGTAGCCCTGGATCTTGTTGCAGCCGAGTTCGCGGATCAGCTTGACCTCGTCCTCGGTCTCCGCGCCCTCGGCGGTGGTGGTCATGTCGAGGCTCTGCGCCATCGCCACCACGGCGCGGATGATCGCCAGGCTCTCGCGGCTCCCTTGCGCCGCGCCCTGGACGAAGCTGCGATCGACCTTGATGGTCGAGAAGTGCAGCGTCCTCAGGTACCCGAGCGAGGAGTACCCGGTGCCGAAGTCGTCGAGCGCGATCGAGCAGCCGAGCGCCATGATTTCTTCGAGCGTCTGCCGCGCGGTGCGCCCGTCGCGGACGAAGATGCTCTCGGTGACCTCGATCTCCAGCCGGCGCGCCGGAAGCCGGCTGTCGGCCAGCGCGCGCACCACGCTGTTCGAGAACCCCGGCTCAAGCAATTGCTCGCCCGAGACGTTTACCGCCACCTTGACGTTCCCCGGCCAATGCGCCGCCTGCCGGCACGCCTCGCGCAGCACCCATTCGCCGATCGGCACGATCAGCCGGGTATCCTCGGCCAGGGGGATGAACTTGCCTGGGCTGACGAAGCCGTGCTCGGCGCTGTGCCAGCGCAGCAGCGCCTCGAAGCTGACCACGCTCTCTTCCCGCGCATCGACGACCGGCTGAAAGTTGAGTCTCAGTTCCTCCTTGCCGATCGCCTGCCGCAGCGACTGCTCCAGCTTGCGGCGCTCCTCCGCATCGGCGTGGAGCGCGGGTTCGTAGCGGCAGTGCTCGCCGCCGCCCTCGTCCTTGGCGCGGTAGAGGGCGAGGTCGGCGTTGCGCATCAGCGTCTCGACCGTATCCCCGTCGCGCGGGCCGATCGCCGAGCCGACGCTGGCGCCGACATAGAGAGTGTGATGGTCGACCGCGTAAGGCTGCGCCAGCGCGTCGATTACCGCATCGGCAACCCGTTCGACGCAGCCCGGCGCGGAAGCGTCGCGGATGACGATCGCGAACTCGTCGCCGCCGAGCCGGCCACAGCGCTCGTTCTCACCGATAACCCTGCGCAGCCGCTCCGACACTTGCGCCAGCAGCCGGTCGCCCACCTGATGTCCGAGCGAATCGTTGACCGACTTGAACCGGTCGAGGTCGATCATCAGGAATGCGCAGCGCGTCCTCCATTGCTCGGCATAGCGCATCGCCTCGCCCAGCGCTTCGGTCAGCATCAGCCTGTTGGGCAACCCGGTGAGCGTATCGTAGCGCGCCAGATAGGCGATCTTCTCGTCGGATTCGCGCTGCTCGGTCACGTCCGAGCCGACGCCGCGGAAGCCGAGGTAATTGCCGTCGTCGTCGAGCATCGGCGTGCCCGAAAGCTCCCACCAGCGGCGCCCCGCGGCGACCTCGACCTGCACCAGCAGGTTGGAGAAGCTTTCGCGCCGCTTGAACCGCTCGGCAAGGTCGTGAAGGCTTGGCGGGAACTGGCCGTTGTCCCACGAACTGCCGGCAACGAGCTGGATGAAGGATTGCCCTTCGATGGCGGCCGCTTCCTTGCCCAGAGCATAGGCAAAACGCGGACTGGCCGCGCGCACGCGCCGGTTGGTGTCGATCTGCCACAGCCAGTCAGCCTCGTTCTCCTCGAACTCGCGCAGCAGCAGCGAGACGACCTCGTCCTTTTCGGCAACACCGGCTTCGGCGATGCGCGCCGAAAGATAGGTTCGCGCCGAATCGATCGTCGCGGAAATGGCGACGACGATGAACGCCGAGGTGACCGCGGCGAAGGCGTATTCGTTCCATGCGATGAAGGCGGCGACCGCCGTCCCCCCGGTAATCAGCGCGAACGTTACCCGCGCGATCGGCGCAGCGGGAAGCAGCGACGCCGCCCCGGCGATGAGCATGGCGACCAGCGCCCAGAGCGCAAAATGATCGGCCCGCGATCCCATCGGCACGAACACGGCCAGCGCGAACGACCAGACGACCGCGGTGCCCACGACGCCCAGCAATTGCCTGTTGTATTCCTGTCTGGTCACCGAACGGCGATCGATGTCGACAAAGCTGCGATCGATCCGCGTCGTGTTCCAGACGGCCGCGACGAGGAGCAGTATCCAGGTCCCCAGCACCCATCCCGGAACGCTGTCCGCGAACAGCAGGACAGCCATCGTGGCGGCAAGGCTATGCGACACGATCCGGGAAAGACAGACCTTGCGTATCTCGGAGTATTGCAGCGCCCGCAGGCGCGACCAATCGCCGTCGGGCGGATCGCGCAGGCCGAGAATCTGCAACGCCGAAAGGCGCAGCGGCAAGGTCGGCAGACTGGAATGTTCGCCCGTCACGCGCGCGGCGTAGCGCGACAAAGGTTATAGCGCGGTAAAGCTTGCGGAATATCGGTTCGGGCCGGCCTATTCCACGGTTACGGACTTCGCCAGGTTGCGCGGCTGATCGACATCGGTGCCCTTCACGCAGGCGGTATGATAGGCCAGCAACTGCACCGGCACCGCATAGACCAACGGCGCGATCAACGGGTGCACGCGCGGCATCTCGATCGTGGCGAGGCAATCCTCGCCCGCCGCGTCGAGCCCTTCGCGGTCGGAAATGAACACCACTTTCCCGCCGCGAGCGCGCACTTCCTCCATGTTCGAGACGGTCTTCTCGAACAACGGACCCGAGGGCGCGAGTACGATTACCGGAACCGATTCGTCGATCAGCGCGATGGGACCGTGCTTCATTTCACCCGAAGCATAACCTTCGGCATGTATATAACTGATTTCCTTAAGCTTGAGAGCACCCTCCAGTGCGAGCGGAAAGTCCGCCCCGCGCCCCAGGTAAAGCACGTCGCGAGCCGGCGCGATGAGCGGCGCCATGGCGGCGATTTCCTCGTCGTGATCGAGCGCGGCATTGAGCGCGGCCGGCGCTTCGAGCAGATGGCGGACGATCGCCGCCTCTTCGTCGCGATCGATCCTGCTTTTCCGGACCGCGAGGTGGGCGGCGAGCGCCGCCAGCACCGCGAGCTGGCAGGTGAACGCCTTGGTCGAGGCGACGCCGATCTCCGGCCCCGCGTGCGTGGGCAGCAGCAGGTCCGCCTCGCGCGCCATCGAACTGGTCGGGACATTGACCACCACGGCGATCACCTGCCCCGCCGCCTTGCAGTGTCGGAGCGCCGCAAGCGTATCCGCCGTCTCACCGCTCTGCGAGATAAACAGCGCCAGCCCACCGGGGCGCAGCACCGGATCGCGATACCGGAACTCGCTGGCGAAATCGATGTCCACCGGCACGCGCGCGAATTGTTCAAACCAGTATTTGGCGACCATCCCGGCATAATAGCTGGTGCCGCAAGCGACGATGGTGACGCGCTCGATGGCCGAGATGTCGAAATCCATCTGCGGCAGCGCGACCTGCTGCTCAACGGGCCGCAGATAGCTGCGCAGGGTCTGCGCGACCACGGTCGGCTGTTCGAAAATCTCCTTCTGCATGAAGTGGCGGTAATTGCCCTTCTCGATCGCCGCAGCGGATGCGCCCGAGGTGGTAACTTCGCGCTCTACCGGATTGTTATCCTTGTCGAAGATTTGTGCGCGTTCGCGCGTGACGACGACCCAGTCGCCTTCTTCGAGATAAGCGATCTTCTGGGTCAGCGGCGCGAGCGCGAGTGCGTCCGAGCCGAGATACATCTCGCCCTCGCCATAGCCGAGCACCAGCGGGGAACCGAGCCGGGCCCCGATCAGCATGTCCGGATGGGTCCGGAAAGCGATCGCCAGCGCGAACGCTCCCCGCAGACTTGGCAGAACGGCCCGCACGGCATCCTCCGGCGACGCGCCTGCCTCGACCCGTTCCGAAATCAGGTGAGCGACGATCTCGGTATCGGTTTCGCTTTCGAAGGTGCGGCCGCGCGCGATCAGTTCGTCGCGCAGCGGCTTGAAATTCTCGATGATGCCGTTGTGGACCAGCGCCACTTCCGATGTCGCATGGGGATGTGCGTTGTGCGCAGTCGGCGCGCCATGCGTCGCCCAGCGGGTGTGTGCGATCCCGACTTCTCCCGGAGCGGGATTCCGTTCCAGCTCGGCGACGAGGTTGAGCAACTTGCCCGGCGCGCGGCGGCGGACCAGTTCGCCTTCGTGCAGGGTGCAAACGCCGGCGCTGTCGTAACCGCGATATTCCATCCGCCGCAGCCCTTCGACCAGGCGCTCCGCCACGGGTTGCTTGCCGACGATGCCGATGATGCCGCACATATCTGGGCTCCTAGAGTACGTAGGGGATGCGGACGCCCGGCATCTGCGCGGGAAAATCCTTGGTGTTCCGGGTCACGAGGACGCGGCCACGCAACATGGCTGTTGCGAGGATTATCGCGTCTGGCGATTTCAATCCCGGCCTGTCACGACGAAGGCTCGCGGCGCGATCGGCAATTTCGGCGTCGATTTCATCCACGCCGAAGCCGGAAAGCAGAACTTGCGCCCGCCGAAGCGGCTCCCCCGCTCCTTTGGACAACACTTCAACCCAAACCATTCTGCTGACCCAGGCGCGCGCGCCTCCTTCGGTCGCGCGGCGGATTTCCGAACGCGCCAGCTCATAGCCAGCGAGCGCATCGACTACGATATTGGCATCGAAGGAAAATCCGCTCACTTGGCTTGGGACTTCTTGGGCGTTGGGTACTTTCCGGCCAGCATATCGAGATAGATTTGCCTTTGGCGGTCGTCCTCTTCATCGAACAGGTCTGGAAACTCGGCCCTGACTTCTTCGTAATCGTCGTCCCACGGGCGGGTCCAGGAGGCGCGCTCTCGCCGCTGCCACTCTACCGCATCGCCAATGTCTGTACGTCCCTTCCACGCGCCGAACCCGATCTCCAGCCAATCCTGGGGCGCGTCCGCCCGATAGGCCGCCACGGCCTCACGCAGTACCGAAGCCCGCGACTTGCCCTGCTCTTCCGCCACGCGATCGAGCCATCTGATGTCGTCATCGGGCAAGTCTGCCAGGATCCGGGTCATAGTGATATATTGATATCATATCATGATATCAAATCAAGCCGTCAGCGCTTCGCCTCCGCCTTTTTCTTCTTCATCGCGTCATGGAAGCGGTCGGCCCAGCCCGGCTTCACCAGTTGCTCGGCGCGGACCATGCGCAGTTCTCCGTCGGCGACGTCGCGGCTGACTGCGCTGCCGGCGGCGACGATCGCGTCGGCCCCCACGCGGACCGGGGCAATCAGCGCGCTGTTGGAGCCGATGAAGGCGCGCGGGCCGATCTCGGTGCGGTGCTTGAAGTATCCGTCGTAATTGCAGGTAATGGTGCCGGCGCCGATGTTGGCCTCTGCGCCGACCGTGGCGTCGCCGAGATATGTCAGGTGATTGGCCTTGGCCCCCGCGCCGAGCATGGCGTTCTTGATCTCCACGAAATTGCCGACCTTCGCCCCTTCCTCAAGCACGGCGCCCGGACGCAGGCGAGCAAAGGGGCCGACCGAGGAGCCGCTGCCCAGCGCCGCCCCTTCGAGGTGGGAAAAGGCGTGAACCGTCACCCCATCGGCGATGTCCACTCCCGGACCGAAGACCACGTTCGGTTCGACGACGACATCGCGGCCGAGCGAAGTGTCCCAGCTGAAGAACACCGTTTCCGGCGCCACCAGCGTCGCCCCATCGGCCATCGCCCTGGCGCGGCGTGATGCCTGCCATCGCGCCTCGGCCGCCGCCAGCTCCGCGCGCGAATTGATGCCGGCCACCTCGTCCGGATCGGCGGTAACGATCACCGCGCAGTTGCGGCCCTCGCTGACGGCGATGTTGACCGCGTCGGGCAGGTAGTATTCGCCCTGGCTGTTGTCGTTGCCGACTTTGCCGAGCAGTTCGAACAGGCTTCCGGACCGCGCCGCGAGGAGTCCGGAGTTGCACAGCCGACAGGTACGCTGACTCTCGTCCGCGTCCTTGTGCTCGACCATCCACATGACCCGGTCGCCATCCACGATCACGCGGCCGTATTGCAGCGGATCTTCCGGCTCGAAGCCAAGCACGACGACCTCCGGCGCATCCGGGGCGTGGAGCCGCTCGATCATCGCCCGCATCGTGGCGGCGCCGATGAAAGGCACATCGCCGTAGAGCACCAGCACATCGCCGTCGAAGCCCGCCAGCGCGGCTTGCGCCTGGCGGACCGCGTGTCCGGTGCCGAGCTGCTGTTCCTGCACCGCGAAGTCGGCGCGGCCGGCCAACGCCGCTTCGAGCTGCTCGCGCCATTCCCCGACCACGACCACCGTCCGTTGCGGCGCAAGCTCCGCGAGAGACGCCAGCAGGTGCTCTATCATCGGCCGCCCGGCCACCGGATGGAGCACCTTATGGGTCGCGCTTTTCATACGGGTGCCCTTGCCTGCGGCGAGGACGACGGCGGCTAGCGGGCGGGCGGTTTCACTCATGGACGCGGCAATGCCACCATTCGGTTGCGGTTTCCATACGCCTGCCCCAAGGCCCCGCGCATGACCGATTTCCCGTTCCGCATCGTCGGGTTCGATCTCGACGGCACTCTCGTCGATTCCAACCGCGACCTCGCCCCCGCTCTCAACCATGCGCTGATTTCGATGGGCCGCGACGCGATCCCGGAAGACGCCACCCGGCAACTGATCGGCGGCGGCGCGCGGCGGATGCTGGAGCGGGGGCTGGAACTGACCGGGGGCATGCCGTCCGACGACAGCTTCGAGGCCGCTTACGCCACCCTGCTCGCGCACTACGAGGCGCACATCGCCGACAATACCGTGCCCTACCCCGGCTGCCTGGCGGCGCTCGACGCCCTGGCCGAGCGCGGCTGTATGCTGGCGGTGGTGACCAACAAGATCGAAGCCTATTCGCGCAAGCTGCTCGACGCGCTGGACATGACCGGGCGCTTCGAATGCGTGATCGGCGGCGACACGCTTGGCCCAGGCCGTTCGAAGCCCGCGCCGGACATGATCGAGGAAGCAATCCGGCGATGCGGTGGCGGGACGTTCGCGATGGTGGGCGATTCCTCGTTCGACGTGCTGGCAGCGCGCAATGCGGGCGTGCCGGTGGTGGCGCTGAGCTTCGGCTACAACGACGTGCCGGCGGACGAACTCGGCGCGGACGAGGTCATAGGGCATTACGGCGAGCTGGTTGAGATGCTTGAGCGACTGTGAACGGTGCGAACCACAGGAGCGCAAATGCAGAAAAGTCCTTTATTCGTTCGTATATCCGGTATATACAGAGGTGTATGAACAAGCCCGTTCACACCAAGACTTTCAAATCCGGCAACAGTGTGGCTGTGCGCCTGCCAAAAGGATTCGCCATCCCCGAAGGCGTCGAGGTGGAACTGGACAAAGCAGGGGACACGGTGACCATCCGCCTTGCGCGTGATCCGACGCAAGTCAGGAACCGGATGCGCAAACTGATCGAAGAACTGGAAGCCATCGGCCCCATCGGGGAGATCGAGAAGCGGGAACCCATAGACTTTCCCGACCGTCCCGGCCTTTACTGACCGTTGGCTTATCTGCTCGACACCAGCATTGCCATTGAGCTTCGGGACGGGGACCGAACGTTCCGGTCGAAGCTGACGACGCTCGACCAAATCCCGGCGATTTCGGCAATTACCCGCGTCGAACTGGAAGGCGGTGTATATGCCAATGCCGCTCTGGCCGAGAAGCGTCGCCGGGCGGTCGATGTCCTTCTGCGGGAATTCATCGTACTCGATCTCACCAACGAGATTGCCGGAATATACGGAGCGATTGTCGAGCAAGCGGGTTTTTCCCGCCGCAAGATCGCCGATCGCATGATTGCGGCGACAGCGCTGGCGCACGGCCTCACGCTGGTCACGCTGAACGGGCGCGACTTCCGCGATGTGCCAGGGCTGGAACTGGTGGAGTGGGAGCGGGAAGAGGGGTGAGAAACAAAATCAGTATGCTGTCACCGGTGGACCTTCGCGTAGCCTGGGGACGGTCTTATTCTTCCAGGCTGGAAACCAAGCGGGAAATTTCGAGACAGAAGGCTCCAGGGGAATATTCCCTTCGCATCAGCACTCCTACCCGCTCACAACCTTTAGCAGCCTCCGCTCCACCGGCGCGAGCACGCCGGCCAGTTCGTGCCCGCGCTTGAGGATCTGGCCCTGTTCGCCGAACAGCGCCCACATGCCTTGCCGCCCGCGCAGCGCCGGGCGTTTCTCGAGCCGCATCTGCGGCACTTCGGCGGTGCGGCGGAAAGCGGCGAATGTGGCGGCGTCGCGGGTGAAGTTCATCGCGTAGTCGCGCCATTCGCCGGCGGCGACCATGCGGCCGTAGAGATCGAGGATGCGGCCGAGTTCGGCGCGCTCGAAACCGACTTGCTGGGGCGATGCGCGGCCGGGGAAGGGAACGATTGTCCCGAAGCCGCCTTCCGGCCGCATCAGGCCTTGGATCCGCTCTTGCGCGCGCGCCCGGCGGGCTGTCCGGGATCGACCGCCCGTTCCAAGCGAAGCGCCGCAAGCTCGGCGCGCAGCTCGGCGATCTCGCCTTCGAGGACTGCCATGCGCTCCGCGTTGCCGTTCGCCCCATTGCCGTTCGCAATCGCCTGCTCGCAGGCTTCGTCGCACGGGGTGCCGTAGGGAATGAATTCGCGCCGCCATGTTTCGGCGTCGATCAGCGTCGAACGGGCCTTGAGCCCAATCATCGTTGCGCCTTCCGGCACATCGTCGGTAACGACCGCATTGGCGCCCACTCGCGCCCGTTCCCCGACCACGATCGGACCGATGATCTGCGCGCCCGAACCGATGATGACGTTGTCTTCCAGAGTCGGGTGGCGCTTGCCCGCCTTGCCGTTGGTCGGGTTGGTGCCGCCGAGCGTGACACACTGGTAGATCGTCACGTTGTCGCCGATCTCGGCCGTCTCCCCGATCACGGTGAAGCCGTGGTCGATGAAGAAGTTCCGGCCGATCCGGGCCCCCGGATGGATGTCTATCGCGGTCAGCCAGCGCGACAGGTGATTGACCAGGCGGGCCAGGAAGAACAGCTTCCCGTCGTAGAGCCAGTGCGCCACGCGATGGAAGCCGAGCGCCCAGACGCCGGGATAGAGCATGATCTCCCCCCGCGAGCGCGGCGCGGGGTCGCGGGCGCGGATGGAGTCGAGATAGGCGGCCAGCCGTTCGAACATAGCATGAATCTTCTTCCCTAATTCGCGGTCTTTGGCAAGAACTCACGGATTTTCCGTGAATCGCCTAAAGCAGCCGCGGCTCGTCCGGCCCGTGAACCGCCTCCAGCGCGGCGCGCCATATAGTCTGGGTAGCAGCGGCCTTGCGTTCAAGGCTGAGCCGGTCGATCGTCTGTATCAGCCGTTCGAGATCGGCGAACGAGCGACCGGCGCGCGGGACGAGATAGGCCGCCGCCCCTTCCCCCAGCGCCAGCCCGCGTTGCTCGGCCAGCGCCAGCAGCAGGTCGGCCGCCATGGCGTCGTCGGGCAGACCGATCTCGAGTTGCAGCGCCGCCCCCAGGCGCGAGCGCAAGTCCGGCAAGGTTATGCTCCATGGCGGCTCGCCCCCCACGATCAGCAGCGGCATTCCAGCTTCCTGCGCGCGGTTCCAGTGGTGGAACAGCTCCGCTTCGTCGAGCGACCGGGCATCGTCCACCGTCTGCCCCTTGCCGCTTTCGGCAAACCACCGGGCGATAAGCGACTTGCCGGAACGCGGCGCGCCGGTGAGCACAGCGGTGCGGAAGGGCCAGCGCTCGGGCGAAGTGAGCGCTTCGGCGACATGGGCGTTGGCGCTGCCGACGACTATGCGCGAAGGATTGGCGGAACCGGCGGGAAACGGCAGGGCGATCTGCGACATGCGCGCCTCACGCAGCCTGCTCAGCGCGAGATGCCGAGCGCGTTGTTGCCCTCGTTGACCTGCCATCCGCGGCTGCGCAGCGCCGCCGCAAGCGCGGCGAGGTCGCCCGCGAAGCTGACGCGCGTCACCGAAGTGCCGCCGATTGCGACGCTGCTGGTCGAAACGCCGCGCACGCCGGGAACGTCACGGATGGCGGCAAGCGCCGCATCGACCGCCGCCGCATCGGGCGTGGCGACCTGCACGGTGAATGTCGCGACCGCCTGCGTCCCCTCCGGGGCGGTGGGCGCCGCGCCGATCGCATCGGCGTCCACTTCTTCGGGGACCACTTCGATCGCGCCGGCGGCTTCGGCCTCCTCTGCGCGGCGGGCGGCGTCGATCAGGGCGCGGACTTCGGGCGAAAGATCGAGATCGTCGAGTTCGAGCGTGGGATCGGGCGCAAGCATCCCGGCCGCGAGTGCGCGGGTGAAGAGTTCGTCGAACCGCTGCACCGCCCGGTCGAACATCTGCGGCACCTGATCGGCGCTCTGCACCCTCAGCGTGAACTGGCCGAGCCAGCGGCTGTCGGGGCCGTAACGCGCAGTAAAGCGGCCTTCGACCGGCCCGCCCGGATAGGAATAGTGCAGGTTGGCGATCGGAATCAGCACATCGGCCGCGCCGAACTGGCCGAGGACGCCGTTCCACCAGGCGCGGCTGCGCCGCCCGGTCTGCCCATAGGTCAGCAGCAGCGATTCGGCCCCCGCGCCCGAAGGGCGGACGTAGTCGATCGCACTGGCCCCGAACTGGCTCTCGGCCCAGGCGCGTTGCCACGGGTTGCGGACTTCGAACATCGTCGCGCTGCCGCCGCTGACGAGCACGGGAAGCGTGAGCATCGGCGCCGAGCGCGCCCGTTCTCCGCCGCCGCCGATCGATCCGCCGGCCCGCGCGCGATCGAAGATCACACCGAGCGTGGCGATATAGCGCCGCGGGCCGAGCCGTTCGCGCTCGACGATAATCGCCGACACCATCGCCTCGATCGCCGAATCCGACATAGCCGGGCCGCCGACCTTCTCCCACGCCTTGCGCTGCGCCTCGCGCCAGCCGTTGCGGCGCGCGTCTTCGGGATTGCGTCCGGCGACGTCCACCTCGATCCCGTGCACTTCGATATCGGAACTGCTCGCCACCGGCGCGATGCCGCGATCGCCCGAAACCTGTGCGATCAGGCCCGCGCCCGCCAGCGCAAGCGCAATCGCCGCCGCAACGACCAACCAGGCTCGATATGATCGCGGGCGCGGAATTTGCGGGAGTGCCAGGATGACTGAAGGGCTCGACATCAACGATCTGCGGGGAAATCGGCGGCCTTTTGCCCAATGGCGAGTGGAAATCCAAGCGCGAATGGATAAAGCGCCTTTGTTATGGCTTCGAACAACCCGCCGCCCGACCGTTATACCTACGCCGATGCCGGCGTTTCCATCGACGCGGGCAACGCGTTGGTGAAGGCCATCGGCCCGCTGGTGAAAGCGACCCGCCGCCCCGGCGCCGATGCCGAGATCGGCGGCTTCGGCGGGTTCTTCGATCCGAGGGCGGCGGGCTATGCGGACCCGTTGCTGGTGGCCGCGAACGACGGCGTGGGAACCAAGCTCAAGCTTGCGATCGACAGCGGCAGGCACGACACGGTCGGCATCGATCTCGTCGCCATGTGCGCCAACGACCTGATCGTGCAGGGCGCGGAGCCGCTGTTCTTTCTCGACTACTTCGCCACCGGCAAGCTGGAGAACGGCGTCGCCGAACGGGTGATCGCCGGCATTGCCGAAGGCTGCCGCATCGCCGGATGCGCGCTCATCGGCGGCGAGACGGCCGAAATGCCGGGCATGTACGCCGCCGGGGACTATGATCTGGCGGGCTTCTGCGTCGGTGCGGTCGAACGCGGAGAGCAGTTGACCGGCGAGAAGGTCGCACCGGGGCATGTGTTGCTGGGGCTCGCCAGCTCGGGCGTGCATTCCAACGGCTATTCGCTGGTGCGGCGGCTGGCGGAAGACAAGGGCTGGCGGCTGGACCGCCCCGCCCTGTTCGATCCCGAACGGATGCTGGTGGACGCCCTGCTCGAACCGACCCGGATCTACGTAAAGCCGCTGCTGCCCACGATCCGCACGGGCAAGATCGACGCGCTGGCTCATGTGACCGGCGGCGGATTGCTGGAGAACGTGCCGCGCGTGCTGCCGGAAGGCGCGCATGCCGTGATCGATGCCGACGCCTGGGAACAGCCGCGGTTGATGGCGTTCCTTCAGGCGCAAGGGAACATCGAGCCGGGCGAGATGGCGCGCACTTTCAATTGCGGCATCGGGATGGTGCTGGCGGTGCAGGCGGAACTGGCTCGCGAAGTAGCGGCGGAACTCGAAGCCGAGGGCGAAGCGGTGACGCGGATCGGCGAGGTGATCGAGGGCCCGCGCGGCTGCACCGTGCGCGGCGCGGCCGGGACCTGGAGCGCGAAGGCGGACTGGAGCGCGATGCATGAGGCGTGAGCGCGAAAGATTCCCCTCCCGCTTGCGGGAGGGATCAGGGGTAGGTCTGCGCGCCACTCCCAAACTGGCCCACCACCTATCCCTCCCGCAAGCGGGAGGGGAGATGTGAAGGCCCGCATCGCGGTCATGCTTTCCGGCAATGGGACGACGATGTCCTCGCTGCTGTTCCACTCCCGGCTGCCGGACTGTCCGTACGAAATCGTGCTCGTCGCCAGCAACGCGCCCGAAGCGCGCGGGCTGAAGATCGCGGAAGCGGAAGGGATCGCCACTTTCGCCCATTCGCACCGGGGCATGGAACGCGAGGCGCACGAGGCGGCGATGGACGCCGCGCTGCGCAAGGCGGGCGCGGAATATATCGCGCTGTGCGGCTACATGCGGGTGCTGACCGCCGGGTTCGTCGACAAGTGGGCCGGCCGCATGCTCAACACCCACCCTTCGCTGCTGCCCAAATACAAGGGCCTGCACACGCACGAGCGGGCAATCGAGGCGGGCGACACGCACGGAGGCTGCTCGGTCCACGTGGTGACGCCCGAACTCGACGGCGGGCCGCTGCTGGGGCAGATCCCGGTGCGCATCCTGCCCGACGACACGGCGGAGGGCCTGTCTGCCAGGGTGCTGATGGCCGAATACCAGCTCTATCCGCGCATCCTCGCCGACTACGTCAGCCGCCCGTTCCGCGCCGAATGGCTGCTGGGGCAGGTGCGCGAGCGGGCGCTGGCCCTGCCCGAAGCGGAAGAGCGCGACAGCCATGGCTCGCCCGGATGGCGCACCGGCGGCAAGAGCGGGAAGTTCTTCGCCTATTTCGCCGACCGGCACCACGGCGCCGAGGAAATCGCCGTGCTGGTCAAGACCAGCGGGCCGGACGAACTGGCCGCGCTGATCGAACGCGATCCCGATACCTACTACCGCCCGGCCTATTACGGCGCCAGCGGCTGGGTCGGCATCGTCCTCAACCGGTCCGGCGTCGACTGGGACCATATCGGCGAATGGCTGGAACGAAGCTGGCGCACGGTCGCGCCCGCCCGCCTGACAAAGCTGATGGACGCAGCGGACGAATTCTGACACAGCCCTTGTGTAACATTATATCATAGTTCATGCTTGCGGCATGAGCGCCTTCCTGGAAATGTTCAAGGATCCCGAGGCGGTGCGCCGCTACGCGGAAAATCCGCCCCGCTTCATGCCCGGCTATGCCGATGTGCAGACGATGGCGGCCGTGCTGCTGGCGGAATATGCCGGTCCGGATGCCAGCGTCCTGGTGCTGGGCGCGGGCGGCGGGCTGGAATTGAAGGCCTTTGCCGGGTTGCAGCCGGGCTGGCGGATGACCGGAGTGGACCCGGCGGGCGAAATGCTGAAGCTGGCTGCGGCGACGCTTGGGCCGCTGGCCGGCACGGTCGATTGGGTCGAGGGCTATATCGACGATGCCCCGCCCGGCCCGTTCGATGCCGCCGCCTGCCTGCTGACGCTGCATTTCCTCGCGCGCGAGGAACGTCTGCGCACGCTGCGCGAAATCCATGCCCGGCTGAAACCCGGCGCGCCATTCGTGGCGGCGCATTCGAGCTTTCCGCAGGAGCCGGGCGCACGCGAGGTCTGGCTGCGCCGCTATGCCGCCTTTGGGGTAACCAAAGGGATCGACCCGCAGCAGGCCGAACAGGCGCACAAGGCCGTGGGCGAAAACCTTGCGCTGCTGAGCCCGGAACAGGATGCCGAGCTGATGCGGGAGGCGGGCTTCCACGGCGTAGAGCTGTTCTATGCCGCCTTTACCTGGCGCGGATGGATCGCGCTGGCCTGAAACCGATATGAAAAGGGCCGCCCGATCGCTCCGGCGGCCCTTGGGATTTCGCGCCTGAAAGCCGTCAGCCGACGATTTCTTCCGGCTTGAAGAAGAAGGCGATCTCGATCGCCGCATTCTCGTCGCTGTCCGAACCATGGACCGAGTTCGCCTCGATGCTTTCGGCAAAGGTCTTGCGGATCGTGCCTTCGGCGGCATCGGCGGGGTTGGTCGCGCCCATGACTTCGCGGTTGCGCTTCACCGCATCCTCACCCTCGAGCACCTGCACCACGACCGGGCCGCTGGTCATGAAATCGCACAGCTCGCCGAAGAACGGGCGTTCCTTGTGCACGGCATAGAAGCCTTCGGCCTGCTCGCGGCTCATGTGAATGCGCTTGCTGGCGACGACGCGCAGCCCGGCGTCCTCCAGCATCTTGGTGACCGCGCCCGTCAGGTTGCGGCGGGTGGCGTCTGGCTTGATGATCGAAAAAGTGCGGGTGACCGCCATCGGTTGTTCCTTGCTGGATGCGGAGAATTGCGCGCGCCCGTAGCGAGGGGCTCACCGGCGCGCAAGACTCATGCCTTCTTCACCCACTTGCCGTCTTCCTGCGCGAAGTAGCCGCGCTGGACGTCTTCGCGGCCATCGAACTTGCGCCACACGCCGCGCGCTGCTTCCGCGCCCGCCTCGCCGAACAGCAGGAACACGCGCTCGAACCGCTCCGCGCCGTCGCGCCAGTCGCCATCGGCAAGCACCAGGTAGCGCGCGCCGTTTTCGGCTTCGCATCCGGCGGAAAGCAGGATCGGCTGCCGCGCGGCATGAGGCTCCCCAGCATCGCCATTGGCCAGAAACGCCTCCGGCTTCGCCTCCCACAGCGCGCCGCTCATCGCCGCGCGTCGCTCCGCGTCTTGCGCGACGACCAGCAGCTTCTCGCCCTCGCCGCGCGTCCGCTCGGCGATCAACGCCACGACGCGCTCCAGCGGGTCGCGTGAGAGCTGCCAGAAGTCGAGGCGCATATATCGCTACCCGTTATCGGCTTTCCAGCCTGTCGCGCACGTAGCGGTCGATCAGCCGCACGCCGTAGCCGGTTGCGCCTTTGTCCCAGGTCGCTCCGGGCTTGTCGGCCCAGACCATCCCGGCGATGTCGAGATGCGCCCAGGGCGTATCGTTTTCGACGAACCGCTGGAGATATTGCGCGGCGGTGATCGACCCGGCCCAGCGCGGGCCGACGTTGCGGATGTCGGCGATCGGGGAATCGATCAGCTTGTCGTAAGCCGGCGAGAGCGGGAAGCGCCACAGCTTGTCCCCGCTCGCCTTGCCTGCCGCCAGCAGGTCGTCCGCCAGCGCGTCGCTGTTGGAAAACAGGCCGCCGTGTTCATGGCCGAGCGAGATGATCATCGCCCCCGTCAGCGTGGCGAGATCTATCAGCGCCGCCGGCTCGAACTCGCGCTGCGCCCAGGTCAATGCGTCGCACAGCACCAGCCGCCCTTCGGCATCGGTATTGATGACTTCGACCGTCTGGCCCGACATCGTGGCAACCACGTCGCCCGGCCGCTGCGCGCCGCCGTCGGGCATGTTCTCCACCAGTCCGCAGACGCCGATGACGTTGGCCTTCGCCTTGCGCCCGGCAAGCGCGAGCATGGCCCCGGCGACCGCGCCCGCGCCGCCCATATCCCACTTCATGTCCTCCATGCCGGCGGCGGGCTTGATCGAGATGCCGCCGGTGTCGAAGGTCACCCCCTTGCCGACGAACACCGTCGGCTTGCCGTTCCTGCTCCCGCCGAGCCATTTGATGACCAGCAGCCGCGCGTCGCGGGTCGAGCCTTGCGAGACACCGAGCAACGCGCCCATGCCGAGTTCGCGCATTTCGTCCTCGCCGAGGAACGAGAGTTCCGCCCCGGAGCCTTCGAAGCGCTCGAGACAGCGCTCGACGAAGCTTTCGGGGTAGATGATGTTGGCGGGCTCCGACACCAGTTCGCGGGTGAACTCGACGCCATCGGCGAGCGCCCGCTCGACCTTCCAGACCGCTTCCGCGCCCTTCGGCGCGCCCAGCACCGCCACCCGCTTCAGCGAAACCTTCTGTTCGTCCTTCAGCCGCGTGCGGTACGCGTCGTGCCGCCAGCCGCGCAGCTCCAGCCCGAGCAGCACGGAGGCCAGCGCTTCGGCATCGAGTCCGCTGGCCCCGGCATCGAGCGCCAGTTCTTCCTCGCCCGAGGTCAGGTACTTCGCCGCCAGCGCCGCTCCGGCGCGCTCGAGCGCGGCGGGGCGAGAGCCGTTGCCGTTGCCGTTCGCGCCCGCACCGACCAGCGCCAGCCGGACGACCTGCCCGGCGCGCTCGACGAAGCCTTCAAACACCTGCCCGCTCTTGCCGGTGAAGCGCGCCGCCCGCGCGCCCTCGCCCAGCACGCGTTCGAGGTCCGCCGGCAGCTTGTCCTGCTCGACGATCAGGGCGACCAGGCGCCGCCCGTCCGCTCCGGCGCCGCCGTGAAAGGTGATCTCCATGCTGTCTCCGCTCGACCGTGTGAGGCTTGCGACGCGCGCGCCGCGTCGCGAAAATGCTGCCGTTGCAGTTAGAAGCGGCCGGTGCGATAGGCAAGCCATGCCCCCCGGCCAGACGTCCCGAGCGCCAGACCGCGTCCGCCGCTCGCAGCGCATCCGCCCGACGGCGTCGGCCGTCGCACTCTTGCTCGTCCCATGCTCCGCGTGGGCGCAGGATGCTGCGCCGCAACCACCGGTCGAGGTTCCCGACGTCAGCACCGCCGGCGAGCGCGAGATCGACTTCGAGGCGAACGCGCTGAGCTACGACAGCGACGCCGACGTGATCTCGGCATCGGGCGACGTCCTGCTGCGATCCGGCGATCAGTCGGTCCGCGCCGACGACGTGAGCTGGAACAGGACGACCGGCCAGATCGTCGCCACCGGCAACATCCGCTTCGTCGACGAGGACGGCAACCAGCTCTTCACGGACCGGCTGGAACTGACCGAAGAGCTCAAGGCGGGGGCGATGGAAAACCTGCTGCTCGCTTTCCGCGAAGGCGGCCGCCTGGCGGCGGTCGAAGCGCGGCGGAGCGACGACGGCGACGTGATCCTCGAACGCGCGGTCTACTCCGGCTGCGCGGTGGAGGACGAGCACGGCTGCCCCAAGACGCCGAGCTGGCGCGTCACCGCGCGGCGCGTGTTCTACGATGCCGACGCCAACCGCATTCGTTTCGACGGCGCTTATCTGGAACTCTTCGGAGCGCGCGTGCTGCCGCTTCCGGGTCTGGCGATCCGGTCGGACAACAATGCCAATTCGGGCTTCCTGGTGCCGGACATCGGATTGACGGCATCGAACGGCCTCGAACTGATCGGGCGCTACTACGCGCGGCTGGCGGAGAATCGCGATCTCACCCTCGGCGCGCACATCTTCACCGAAGCGGCGCCGATGGCTTCGGTGCAATATCGCTCGCTGGAGCAAAACGGCGCCTACCAGATCACCGGCTATGCGACTTACGGCAACCGCATCCCGCTGAATTCGACCACGCCCGTCCCCGAGGACGACGTGCGCGGATACATTTTCGCCAACGGCCGCTGGCAGTTCGATCCCAACTGGAGCTTCACCGCATCGGCGCGCTTCGCATCCGACCGCACTTTCCTGCGCCGTTACGACATCACCCGCGACGACCGGCTGCGGTCGATGTTCGACCTAGAGCGGATCGACGAGAGCAGCTATCTCTCCATCGCCGGATGGGCGACACAGGCCCTGCTGGTGCCCACGCCTCAGGGCCTGGTGCCGATCGCGCTGCCGATGGTCGACTACCGCCGACGCATCGACGAGCCGGTGCTGGGCGGACAACTGGAATTGCAGGCGAACACGCTCGCTGTCACCCGCACCGACGGGCAGGACACCCAGCGCGCCTTCGCCCGCGCCGAATGGAGCCTGCGCCGCCTCACCGGGCTCGGGCAGGAAGTGACCTTCACCGGGCTCGTGCGCGGCGACGTCTATCATTCGGACGAAAACCTGAGCACCGTCACCGCAGCCTATCGCGGCAATCCGGGCTGGCAGACGCGCGGCGTGGCGATCGGCGCGATCGACGTGAAGTGGCCGTTCGTCGGCTCGTTCATGGGCGGAACGCAAGTCCTGACCCCGCGGGTCCAGCTCGTTGCGGCGCCGGGGATCCGCAACCTCGCCATCCCCAACGAGGATGCCCGCGCGATCGATCTGGAAGACAGCAACCTGTTCGCGCTCAACCGCTTCCCTGGATACGACCGGATCGAGGACGGCGCGCGGATCACCTACGGCGTGGACTGGCAATTCGACTTCCCCGACTGGCGGATCAAGGCGACGATCGGCCAGTCCTATCGCCTCAGCGACAAGCCGACGCTGTTTCCCAACGGCACCGGGCTGACCGAGGAGTTCTCCGACTGGGTCGGACGGACCGAGGTCCGCTACAAGGATTTCCTCAAGTTCACCCACCGCTACCGCGTGGACAAGGACAACTTCGCCGTCCGTCGCAACGAGATCGACGCCGCCGTCGGCTCCGACCGGACATATGTCGAAGTGGGCTATCTGCGCCTCAACCGCGACGTCGACCTGACCTTCGAGGACTTGCAGGATCGCGAGGAACTGCGCGCCGCGGGCCGGGTGGCGTTCGCGCGGCACTGGTCGCTGTTCGGTTCGGCGGTGGTCAACCTGACCAATCGCGCGGAGGATCCGAGCTTCACCTCCGACGGGTTCGAGCCGCTGCGCACGCGGCTCGGCATCGCCTATGCCGACGATTGCCTCGAATTCGGCTTCACCTGGCGGCGCGACTATGTCGCGGTGGCGGACGCAGAACTCGGCAACAGCTTCCGCATCCACTTTGCGCTGCGCAATCTCAGTTTCCGCTAGGCTAGACCGCATCGCGATTGGCACGCCGGGACAAAAACGCTATCCGCGGCGCACTCAGCAACGGTTAAGCCGTTTCCGGCCTATGGAACCGGCAATTCAGGCGCGATCGGCGCCGTCGACAGGATTTCGCGCGTGATCGAATTCGGTAGGACATTTGGAGGCATCTGCGCCGCGGCTTTGCTGGCTGGCGTTTGCGCCATCGGCGCGTATGGGCAGGATTCCGAACCCACCGTGGAAGCGGAAGCAGCCCCGATGGACGAACCGGCCGGCACACCGGCGGAAACCGCATCGCTCGACGCGTTCGACATCCCCGAGGACGTCGTCCTGCTCGGGACCCGCGACCCGAACAACCGCTCCGCGACGGCGATCGTCAACGGCGCGATCATCACCGGCACCGACATCGAGGACCGGGTCGCCCTGATCCTCGCCGCGAACGAGGCCACCGACGTTCCGGAGGAGGAAGTGCAGCGGCTGCGGCTCCAGGTTCTGCGCAACCTGATCGACGAAACGCTGCAAATCCAGGAAGCGACGGCGCTCGACATGGGGGTTACCCCGCAGGAAGTCGATGAAACGTACCGCCGCGTCGCCTCCCAGCGCTATAACATGACGCCCCAGCAGATGGACCAGTATCTGCTCTCGACCGGTTCCTCCGCGGGGTCTCTCAAGCGGCAGATAGAAGGCGAACTGGCATGGGACCGGCTGTTGCAGCGCAATGTCTCCCCATTCGTCAATGTATCGGCCGAAGAGGTCAACGAACTCTACAACCGCCTGCAATCCTCGCGCGGGACCGAAGAATACCGGATCGGCGAGATATTCCTCTCCTCCACTCCCGCCACGCGCGATGCGGTGGCGGAGAACGCGCGCCGGATCGTCGAGCAGATCCGCCAGGGCGGCAACTTCGTCGCCTACGCGCGCCAGTTTTCCGAGGCTTCGACCGCGGCAGTCGGCGGCGACCTGGGGTGGATCCGGATCGAGCAGTTGCAGAATCCCCAGCTCGAGCAGGTTGCCGCCCAGCTCGCACCCGGCCAGCTTGTCGGCCCGATCGAGATTCCCGGCGGTTTTTCGATCCTCTACCTCATCGACAAGCGCCAGATCGGCGTAGCCGACCCTCGCGATGCAATTCTCAGCCTGAAGCAGATTTCGATCGAGTTCCCGCCAGGCCTGGCGCAGGACGAGGCGAGTCAGCGGGCCAACGCCTTCGCCGAGGCCGTCGGCGGCATCCGGGGATGCGGCGAGGCTGACAGCGCGAGCGTGGCGATAGGCGCCGAGGTGGTGTCGAGCGACCTTCGGGTGCGCGACCTGCCGGAAGCGCTGCAATCGACCTTGCTGGCGCTCAATGTCGGACAAGCGACCCCGCCGTTCGGCGCGCTGGACGAAGGCGTTCGCGTGCTGATGCTGTGCGGGCGCGACGATCCCGCCGTCGACAGCGGACTCGACCGCGACCAGATCCTGGCTCAGATCGAAGACGACCGCATCGGCAAGCGCGCCCAGCGCTATCTGCGCGACCTGCGCCGCGACGCGGTGATCGAATATAACTGAGGCGATGATCCGCCCGCTCGCCGTTTCGCTGGGCGATCCGGCCGGCGTCGGCCCCGAACTTATCGCTGCGGCATGGGCGCGGCGCGAAGCCGAAGCCTTGCCGCCGTTCTTCGTTTGCGGCGGCGCGGGCCTGTTGCGTGAAGCGGCGGCGCGGCGCGGTATGGACCTGCCTCTCGCTATCGTCGCCGGCCCCGAAGAGGCTGCGACGCGGTTCGGCGATTGCCTGCCGGTATTCGGTGACGCCGAAGGCAGCTATGCGCCCGGACGGCCCGACAGCGACGGGGCGCGGCTGGCGCTGGCTTCGCTCGAAGCGGCTGCCTCGCTGGTCGTGGCGGAAAAGGCGGCCGCATTGGTGACCGGTCCGGTGTCGAAGGCCGAGCTGGCGAAGATCGGCTATCCCTTCCCCGGACAAACCGAGTTCGTCGCCGCCGCCTGCGGCGTCGCGGCGCAGGATGCGGTGATGATGCTTGCCGGCCCGCGATTGCGCACGGTGCCGATGACGGTGCATTGCGCGCTGGCGGAAGTGCCGGGGCGGCTCTCGGTGGAGTTGATCCACCGGCGCACGGCTATCGTGGCGCGGGCGTTGCGGCAGGACTTCGGCATCGCCGCGCCGCGTCTGGCGGTATGCGGGCTCAACCCCCACGCGGGCGAAAACGGGCGCATGGGGCGCGAGGAGATCGAAATCATCGCCCCGGCCATCGGGACCCTGCGCGCCGAGGGCATCGACGCCACCGGCCCGCATCCGGCGGATACATTGTTCGCACCGCACAGGCGCGATACCTACGACGTGGCCATTGCGATGTACCACGATCAGGCGCTGGTGCCGCTCAAGACGCTCGATTTCGACCGGGGAGTGAACGTCACGCTCGGCCTGCCGATCATCCGCACCTCGCCCGATCACGGCACCGCATTCGACATCGCCGGCAAGGGCGTCGCCGATCCGGGCGCGATGATCGCGGCCATCCGCATGGCGGGCGAAATGGCGGCGCGACGGTCGGGCGCCTTATGATTCGTCACGGCGAGGAGCGCAGCGACGAATTGAATCCCGTTCTCCCCCCGCTGCGCGAAGTCATCGCCGCGTACGGGCTCAGCGCGTCGAAGGCGCTTGGGCAGAACTTCCTGCTCGACGAGCAATTGCTCGGTCGCATCGCCGCGATTCCGGGCGATCTGACCGACAAGGCCGTGCTGGAGATCGGCCCCGGCCCCGGCGGCCTGACGCGCGCGTTGCTGCGCGCCGGGGCGCGGGTCACCGCGATCGAGATGGACCGCCGCTGCCTGCCCGCGCTAGCGGAACTGGGAGAGGCCTTTCCCGGCCGGCTGCGAGTGATCGAAGGCGACGCGCTGAAACTCGATCACGACGCGTTGATGGGCGAGCCCTACGCCGTCGTCGCCAACCTTCCTTACAACGTCGGCACGGCCTTGCTGGTGCGCTGGCTGGGCGGCCCGAAGAACGGGGGGGTAAAGAACGGGGGGGCATGGCCGCCGCGCTGGACCTCGCTCACGCTGATGTTCCAGCAGGAAGTCGCCCAGCGGATCGTCGCCGCGCCGGATGGCAGCGCCTACGGCCGCCTCGCCGTTCTGGCGCAATGGCGCGCGACGCCGCGACTGGCGATGAAGGTCCACCGCAGCGCCTTCACCCCGCCGCCCAAGGTGATGAGCGCCATCGTCCACCTGACGCCGGACGAAGCGCCGCAAGGCGTCTCGGCGCGGGCAATGGAGAAACTGACCGAGGCCGCGTTCGGCCAGCGCCGCAAGATGCTGCGTCAGAGCCTGAAGGCGCTGCCTGGAGCCCTTGCGGCGCTGGAAACGCTTGGCATCGACCCGCAACGCCGCGCGGAAACCCTCCGCGTGGCCGAATTTGTCGCAGTGGCCCGGCTCTTAACCCTTTGGTAACTTTAACGGTTGATTCATCAACCCATGCTCACGCAGACCCTGGCCCGGCCGCCTGTTTCGATCGAGCGCCGCAGCGCGGATCGCAGCCGTGTCAGCACTCCCGCCCAGTTGCACCTGACCTCCGGAATTCGCGTCGGCGCATTGTGGGACCTCAGCACCGGCGGCGCGCGCTTCGAGGCGCGGGATCCGCCGCGAGTGGGGGTAGAGGCCTTGCTCAAATGGCAGTCGCACGAAGTGTTCTGCCGCGTCGCATGGTCGGCCGATGGCATGTGCGGCCTTGCCTTCCACCGTCCGCTCTCGCCGACGATGTTCGAGGATACGCTCGAAGAGGAAGAACGCCGCACCGGCCCGGTGGCCAAGGTCCGCAATATCCCGCTGGGCAGGAAGCGTTCGCGCCTGCTTTTCGAGGACGAGGGCTGACGGCTCGCGGCCGACCGGCTCACGCACTCGTCACGCCGCCGAGCTTTTCACCTCCGTCCGCCACCGGTGCAGCAGCGGCTCGGTGTAGCCGTTCGGTTGCTCCACACCTTTGAACACCAGGTCCACCGCTGCGAGGAACGCGGGGTGTCTATCCCATTGCCCGGCCATCGGGCGATAGGCGGGATCGCCCGCGTTCTGCGTATCCACTTTCGCCGCCATGCGCCTCAGCGCATCCATCACCTGGTCCTCGTTCGCCACGCCGTGGAGCAGCCAGTTGGCGAGATGCTGGCTGGAAATGCGCAGCGTGGCGCGGTCCTCCATCAGGCCGACGTCGGAAATGTCCGGCACCTTCGAGCAGCCGACGCCCTGGTCCACCCAGCGCACGACATAGCCGAGCAGGCCCTGGCAATTGTTGTCGATCTCCTCGGCGATCTCCGCCTCGCTCCAGTTGACGCCATCGGCGAGCGGAATGGCGAGCAACGCGTCGAGGCCGGGCGCATCGCCGAGCCGCCGCCGCTCTTCGAACACGTCGGTCGCATGGTAGTGCAGCGCGTGCAGTATCGCGGCGGTGGGCGACGGCACCCAGGCCGTATTGGCCCCGGCCGCGAGATGCGCGCCCTTCTCCTCCAGCATCGCGTGCATCCGGTCGGGCGCGGCCCACATACCCTTGCCGATCTGCGCCTTGCCCGAGAGCCCGCAGGCGAGGCCGATGGCGACGTTGCGCTTCTCGTAGGCGTCGATCCACGCTGCCTGCTTCATCGCCCCCTTGCGGATCATCGGGCCGGCCTGCATCGAGGTGTGGATCTCGTCTCCCGTGCGGTCGAGAAAGCCGGTGTTGATGAACACGATCCGGTCCTTCACCGCATGGATGCAGGCGGCAAGGTTTGCGCTCGTCCGCCGCTCCTCGTCCATTACGCCCACTTTCATGGTGTGGCGCGGCAGGCCGAGCAGGTCCTCCACCGCATCGAACAGGTCGTTGGTGAAGGCGCACTCTTCGGGCCCGTGCATCTTCGGCTTGACGATGTAGATGCTGCCGTTGGCGCTGTTGCGCCGGGGAAACCGCCCTTCGACGTCGAGCGCGCCGATGGCGCCGGTGACCACAGCGTCGAGGATACCCTCCGGAATTTCGCCGCCGCCGGGCAGGAGGATCGCGGGGCTGGTCATCAGGTGGCCGACATTGCGCACGAACAGCAGGCTGCGCGCGGGCAGGAGCGCCTCGCCGCCATCCGCCCGCCTGACCGGGATGTCCTCGCTCAGCGAGCGGGTCTGGCGCTTGCCACCCTTCTCGAAACTGGCTTCCAGATCGCCGCGCAGGACGCCGAGCCAGTTGCGATAGCCGGCGAGCTTGTCTTCGGCATCAACCGCGGCGACCGAATCCTCGAGGTCGACAATCGTGGTCAGCGCCGCTTCCAGCCGCACGTCGGCGATGCCGGCGCGATCCCCGCTCCCGATCGGGTGAGCAGGATCGAACACGACTTCGACATGCAGGCCATTGTTGCAGAACACGAGCCCCTTCGCCGTGCGCCCGACGAACTGGTCCGGATCGCACAGCGGAAGGCCCTCGGCCCCCTCGATGTCCGACCAGCTCATGTTTTCCAGCGGCACGGCAATATCGAGGAAGGCCCGCGCCGCCGCGATCACCGCCGCCCCGCGCGCAGGATCGTATCCGCTTCCCCGAGCCGGCGGCGCGTGGGGCAAGGCGTCGGAGCCATAATAGGCGTCGTAGAGGCTGCCCCAGCGCGCGTTGGCGGCGTTGAGCACGAAACGCGCGTTGAGCGCCGGGACCACGAGTTGCGGCCCGGCAAGCTCGGCAATCTCGCAATCGACATTCGCGACGTCGATCTCGAACGGCTCGGGCTCCGGCACGAGGTAGCCGATTTCCTCGAGGAACGCCCTATAGGCGGCCACGTCATGCGCTTGCCCGCGCCGTTCGCGGTGCCAGCGGTCGATCTCTGCCTGAAGCGCGTCGCGCCGATCGAGCAGCGCGGCGTTGCGCGGGACGAACCGGCGCAGCAGGTCGGCAAAACCGCTCCAGAACGCCTCCGCATCGCGGCCGAGCGGCTTCAGGACCTCGCTTTCGAGAAACGCCGTCAGCGCCGCGTCGGCCCGCAGCCCGCTCCGTTCGACCCGTTCGTCCACGTCATGCTCCTTCCGCGGATGTCCATAGGCGCCGGCGGCCCGGTTTGACAGAGGCGGGCAAGCAGCTAAGCCCGGTTACGGATGAGACGATTGACCGACGACGAAAGGACGCTGGTCGCGCCAATCGACCAGGCGGCGATGCTGCGGCGGACCGAGCGCTGGAGCGCGATCAACAGCGGCACAGGCAATCTTGCCGGCCTGGCGCGGCAGGCCGGGGAACTGGCGGACGCCTTCTCCGCGCTGCCGGGAGAGCTGACGCTGCAAGCGCCTGCCCCGGTGACGACAGTCGATGCCGAAGGGCGCGAGATCGAGCAGGCGCACGGCGAGCATCTGGTGCTGCGCGTTCGCCCCGCCGCAGCGCGGCGGTTCCTGCTGACCGGGCACATGGACACCGTCTATCCGGCCGATCATCCCTTCCAGCACGGCAAGTGGCTCGACAGCGAAACCTACAACGCCCCCGGCGCGGCGGATATGAAAGGCGGCCTCGCGGTGATGCTCGCGGCGCTCGAAGCGTTGGAGACGAGCGGCGCGGCCGGAGCGATGGGCTACGACGTGCTGATCAATTCGGACGAGGAAACCGGATCGCTCTCCTCCGCTCCGCTGATCGCGGAGTTGGCGCGCGGCAAGGCGGCGGCGCTGACCTACGAACCTTCCGCCCTTCCCGACGGCACGCTCGCCCATGCGCGCGGCGGGAGCGGGAACTACAGCCTGGTCGTGACCGGGCGTTCGGCCCATGCCGGCCGCAACCCGGCGGACGGGCGCAACGCCCTTGTCGCCGCCGCCGCGCTGGCGGTAGCGCTGGCCGCGATGCGTGACGACAGCCTTGGCGTGAACCCGGCGCGGATCGACGGCGGCGCGGCCAACAACGTCGTGCCCGATCACGCCGTTCTGCGCTTCAACATTCGCCCGGCGAGCATCGACGCGGCAAAGTCATTCGAGAAAAATCTCAAGGATTTGCTGTGCAAGACTGAAGCAGAACACGAAGTCGGTATCGCTGTCCATGGCGGCATCACCCGCCCGCCCAAGCCGATCGACGCCCGCGCGCAGGCGCTGTTCGATCTCGTCCGCCGCAGCGGCGCCGATCTTGGCCAGACCATCGGCTGGCGGCCCAGCGGCGGGGTGTGCGACGGCAACAACATCGCCGCTTGCGGCGTACCGGTGGTCGATACGATGGGGGTGCGCGGCGGCGCGATCCATTCGCCCGACGAATACCTGATCGCGCCTTCGCTGGCCGAACGCGCCGCGCTTTCGGCGCTGGTGCTGCATCGCCTCGCCACGGAGGGCCTGCCATGACATTCCGCCTGCGCGCCGCGCATCCCGGCGATCTCGAATCGCTGTACGAAATGGCCAAGCTGACCGGCGGCGGCTTCACCAACCTGCCCGCCGACCGCAAGGCGCTGGCGCACAAGCTGGAACGGGCCGAAGCCGCCTATGGCCGCGACGACGACACGCTGGCGGACGAACAGTTCGTGCTGGTGCTCGAACATGCGCAGAGCGGCGCGCTGCGCGGCACCTGCCAGATGATGACGCAGGTCGGCCAGCAGTGGCCGTTCTACTCCTACCGCCTCGCCACGCTGACCCAGCATTCGGAGGAACTGCAACGCACGGTGCGGTGCGAGATGCTCAACCTGGTCACCGATCTCGAAGGATCGAGCGAAGTCGGCGGACTGTTCCTGCACCCGAACGAGCGCGCCGGCGGCCTTGGCCTGCTGCTGGCGCGCAGCCGCTATCTGTTCATCGCCATGCATCGCGCGCGCTTCGCCGACCGCATCCTTGCCGAACTGCGCGGAGTGATCGACGAGCGCGGCGGATCGCCATTCTGGGACGGCATAGCCGGGCGCTTCTTCGGCATGAGCTTTCAGGAAGCGGATTACTTCAACGCTATCAACGGCAACCAGTTCATCGCCGACCTGATGCCCAGGCACCCGGTCTATGTCGCGATGCTGAGCGACGGCGCGCGCAGCGCCATCGGCGTTCCCCACCCTTCCGGCCGGGCGGCGATGCGGATGCTGGAAGAGGAAGGCTACGCCTACGAAGGCTACATCGACATCTTCGACGGCGGCCCGACCATGACCGCCCGCACCGACAGCGTGCGCAGTATCGCCGGGGCGCGGCAAAGCGCCGTCGCGCAGACGGACTGCATCAAGGGCGAGAAGGCGCTGCTGGCGACCGGGCGGCTGTCGGGTTTCCGCTGCTGCTACGGCGCCTGCGAGGACACCGGCGAGGGACTCGCGATCGACTCCGCAGCCGCCGACATGCTCGACATCGAGTCGGGCGACACGGTGTGGAGCGTGGGGCGGTGATCTTGCCGACCGCGTTCCGTTCGTATCGAGCGAAGTCGAGACACGCCGCACCCCGTGTCTCGACTTCGCTCGACACGAACGGAGACAGGTGAATGTCCCTTCGCGAAATCAACTTCGACGGCATCGTCGGCCCGAGCCACAACTATGCCGGGCTCAGCCTCGGCAACCTTGCCGCCGCCGCGCACGCGGGCGATATCTCCTACCCGCGGGCCGCCGCACTTCAGGGGCTGGAGAAGATGCGCGGGAACATGGCGCTGGGGCTGGCGCAAGGGTTCTTCGCGCCCCTGCCCCGCCCGGACAGGCGCTGGCTGGACGAACTGGCCGCCGATGCTTCGATGGAGCGCGCGCTGCTGGCGGGCGCATGGTCGGCATCCTCGATGTGGACCGCCAACGCCGCCACCGTCTCCCCCGCGCCGGACACGGCGGACGGGCGCTGCCACCTGACCGTCGCCAATCTCGTCACCATGCCGCACCGCGCGCACGAATGGCCCGATACGCTGGCGCAGCTGCGCCTCGCGTTCGCCGACGAGCGCCACTTCGCGGTCCATGGCCCGGCGCCGCCGTGCTTCGGCGACGAAGGCGCGGCCAACCACATGCGGCTGTGCACCACCCACGATGCGCCGGGGCTGGAAGTGTTCGTCTACGGCAAGGGAGGCGGCCCCTTCCCCGCGCGCCAGCACGAGCAGGCGAGCCGTTTGGTCGCCCGCCGCCACGGGCTCGATCCGGCGCGGGCGCTGTTCGTCCAGCAGTCGGAAGAGGCCATCGCCGCCGGCGCGTTCCACAACGATGTGGTCGCGGTGGCCAACGAATGGGTGCTGTTCACCCATGCAAACGCATTCGCCGATCCCGCCGCGACTTATGCCGCCATCCGCGAACGCTTCCCCGAAGTCGAGATCGTCGAAGTGCCGGGCAGCGCGGTAAGCCTTGCCGAAGCCGTGCGGTCATACCTGTTCAACGCCCAGCTCGTGACCCTGCCCGAAGGCGAACAGGCGCTTGTGATACCGAACGAGGCGTGGGAGAGCACCACGGTCCGCGCGTACCTCGACGCCATGCTGGCCGGCAACGGCCCGATCCGGCGGGTAATTCCGGTCGACGTGCGCCAGTCGATGGCCAATGGCGGCGGGCCCGCGTGCCTGCGGCTGCGCGTGGTCGCCGATCCGAACACGATCGACCCGCGCTTTCTGCTCGACGACGGCAAGGCCGATGCGATCGCGCGAATCATCGCGCAGCACTGGCCCGAACAGATCGACCCGGCGGACCTCGGCCACCCTGCGCTCGCCCGCACAGTGTCCGCCGCACACGATGCACTGCTCAGCGCGCTCGGGCTTTTCGCCCTGAGTTGAGACACTTGCGTCGGGCTGCTTTACAGTAAACGATCCGTTCACCACGTTGAGTGGCGGAAATCGGCCATTGGCACGCTCGTTGCTGGGTTATGGTGGAGAAAGGGTTTCGATGCTTCGCAAGGTCAAGAGACTGTTCGTCATCAAGACCAGAGTGGAAGCGTTCGTCATCATCTACGCCCTGGCGCTCGGCGCGGCGAGCCGCGGGGCGCACTACCTGAACGACTATCCGGGCTGGGGCGGCAAGGCGCTGTTCGGGGCGTGCCTGGTTGCGGTCCTGCTCGCCGGCGTGAAGATTCTCGATTGCCTGCGCTACGAACGCGCCGAGCGCGAAGCCAAAGCGGCGCGCGAGGAAACCTGATCGTCGAGGAAAGTGGGGGTTTCTGTTGCTACGTACCCCCGCCATAAATCCGAGATTCCGGGGCGAGGACCGTTGCGCATAGCTGGGCGGCAGTCCACTCACCCTGTCGGAAGGTGGGGCGGTTCTGTTGCTAGGCCCGCCCCGAGCCCCCGGTTTCCGATTCTGTTACCCGGTTCGGTCCGAACCGTGCTCAAAGCTTTGTAAGATCAGGCCGTTAGGCCGTCAGGTTACGCAGCGAGAGCAAGTGCTTCGTTGTCGTTGGCACTTGTGTGTTTTGAGCCTTTAACGGGTTACTCAGCCCGGGCGAAAACAATGCTTTTCAACACACGTCGATCCTGGTTCGGCCCCGTCAGGAAGCGCGGTTTCCCGTGCTTTGTGGTGGAGCCGCCGGGTACTGCCCCCGGGTCCGCTGCGCCTATTGCACACCGCAGTTTATCGCCATAGCCGGCCAAGACCGGCGGGGTTCATATAGGCGTTCGCGGATGAATGTGAAGTGAGCGGGGTATCAGGCAGTAGGCAGTAGGGGCGGGAAACCAGAGGCTCCGCCGGTATCGAAGGCTCTACTGCCTACTGCCTGCTGCCTAACCACCCCAAACTCACTTCTTCAGCGCATCCCTGATTTCGGTCAGCAGCTCGACTTCGGTCGGGCCGGCGACCTCTTCCTGCCTCTTCATCGCCTTGTTCGCGGTGCGCACCAGCAGAAAGATTACGAAGGCGAGGATCAGGAAGTTGATCACGGCGGTGATGAACGCGCCATAGCCGATCATTGCCGCGCCCGCTTCCTTCAGCGCGGCATAGTCGGTCGGCGAGCCTTCGTAGCCCGCCGGCGCGCTCAGCAGGATGAACTTGCTGGAGAAATCGAACCCGCCGAAGATCGCCCCGACGATCGGCATGATAAGGTCTTCGGTCAACGAGGTGACGATCGTCCCGAACGCCCCGCCGATAATCACGGCGACGGCCAGATCGAGCACGTTCCCCCTGGCGATGAACTCGCGGAATTCCTTCAGCACTGCGGCTCTCCTTCTCGCACCCGGACTATTTCCCTGCTGCCACGACGGCGCGGCCACGACAAGCGCGCCGGTTGTTCTTGAATGGCGGAACGCGTGTGCTATCTAAATAACACAGTTTGCCGGCCGCGCGGGTTCGCGGCACTTCTTTCGGGGGAGTAACCGAGAATGTTCCAGCGTGTGTTCCGTCCCGCCCTGGTCGCCCTCGCCGCGTTGTCGCTGGCGTCGTGCGGCATCAATTCCGTGCCGACGGCGGAAGAAAACGCCAAGGCCAAGTGGGCCGATGTGGAAGCCGCGTTCCAGGAACGCGCCAACCTGATTCCCAACTTGCAGGAAATCGTCCTTTCCTCCGCCGAACAGGAACGCACGACGCTCGACGCGGTGGTTTCCGCGCGCGCTTCCGCCACCCGGCCGGAAGTGCAGATCGACGGCGACGACCTGGGCGATCCGGCCAAGATGCAGGCCTACCAGCAGGCGCAGAACGAGCTTGGCGGCGCGCTCAGCCGGCTGCTCGTGTCGGTCGAAGCCTATCCCGAACTGCGCAGCCAGGAGAACTTCGGCCGCTTCATGACCCAGTTCGAAGGCAGCGAGAACCGTATCCGGGTGGCCCTGCGCGATTACAACGAGGCGGTGCGCCAGTATAACACCACGATCCGCACCTTCCCCGACATCATCGGCGCCAAGATCGTCCACGGGGCCGAGCCGCTGACGCCCTACGAAGCCGCCACCGAAGGCGCCGAAGTCGCGCCGACGCTGGATATGCGCGCAGGAGAGTGAAAGCCCTGGTCGCACTGTTGGCCGCGGCCATGATGGCTGCCTGCTCTGCCGAGGCCGAACCGTCCGCCTTTCCCTATTTCGAGGCGGAAGGCGGACGGGTTCGCGATGGCGCCGGTATCCTGTCGGTCGGGACGGAGCGCGAGCTTGCTGTGGCGCTCGACGCAGCCGAGGCAGCCCACGGGCCGCAGATGGCGGTGGTAACGGTCGATTCCCTTCACGGATACGACGTGGCTGACTTCTCGTTACTTTATGCCCGGTCGTGGGGTCTTGGCGACAGCGAAAGGAACGACGGATTGCTGATGCTTGTTGCGCCCAACGAACGGCAAGTGCGGATCGAGGTTGGTAAAGGCATCGAGAACACGTTTACGGACTTGTTCTGCAAGGATATTCTCGACCAGATAGTATTACCCCGTTTCAGGGAAGGCGATCTGGAAAGCGGTGTTGTCGCAGGCGTCGAAGCCCTGATCGCGCAGATGCGTAAGCATCCCACCATACCGGCCAACGACAATGCGCCGACCATTGTCCGCGAGGCTGCGTGATGGTGAGGCGTTTCGTTGCTCTCATCGCGCTATGCTGGCTCGCGCTTGCCGGCGTAGTCCAGGCGCAACCCCAGTTCCCCGAGCGGGGGACCGCGCCGGTGGTCGATCTGGCCGACATCGTCGATCCGGCGAGCGAGGCCTTGCTGACGCAGAAGCTGGAAGAGTTCGAGGAGCGCAGCCAACGGCAATTCGTGGTCGCCACGGTGCCGAGTCTCGATGGCTACGACATCGCCGATTACGGCTATCAGCTCGGCCGATACTGGGGCCTGGGCGATGCCGAGAACGATGACGGCATCATCCTGCTGGTCGCACCCAACGAGCGCAAGCTGCGGATCGAGGTCGGCTACGGGCTGGAGCACATCATCCCCGACGGCCTTGCCTACGACATCATCAATCGCGACATCACCCCGCGCTTCAAGGCGGGCGACATGGCGGGCGGCATCATGGCCGGAACGGACGCGATCATCCGCCAACTCGAACTGCCGCCGGAGGAAGCGGCCGCCATTGCCGCGCAAGCCTCCGCCCCGCGCGAAAGCGGCGGCTTTCCGATCGGCGTGCTGTTCTGGCTCGCCGCAGTGTTCTTCTTCGTCCTCGTGCCCCTGCTCGGCCGTATCGCCGGCGGCCGGCGCTATCGCGACAGCACGGCGGGCGCGATCGGCGACGTGATCCTGTGGACCGCGGTCAATGCCGCGCTGAACAGCGGCAAGGGCTCAGGCGGCGGCAGTTGGGGCGGCGGCAGCGGCGGCGGCTTCGGAAGCTTCGGGGGCGGTTTCTCCGGCGGGGGCGGCAGCTTCGGCGGCGGCGGTGCGAGCGGGAGCTGGTAATGGGGCGCTACATCTCCCTCGACGATCACCAGCGCGTGAGCGACGCGGTGGCGGCCGCGGAATCGCACACTTCGGGCGAAATCGTCACCGTCATCGCCGACCGTTCGGACGGCTACAGCGATGTCGTGTTCGCATGGTGTGCGCTGGTCGCCTTCACCGCGCTGGCGGTCTTCGCGCTGTTCCCGCAATTCTACCTCGGGATCATCGAAAGCGTGCTGGGCGGCTGGAACCACGAGTGGACCGACCGCGAGATCCTCGGCATCGCCACCGCCATCGCCATCGTGAAGTTCTTCGCCATGTGGCTGCTGCTGCAATGGCAGCCCTTGCGCTTCGCGCTGGTGCCCGGCCCGATCAAGACCGCCCGCGCGCTTGGCCATGCGGTGGACCTGTTCAAGGTCGGCGCGGAACGGCGCACTCACGGGCGCACCGGCATCCTCATCTACCTGTCGATGCGCGAGCATCGGGCGGAAATCATCGCCGACGAAGCCATCGCCTCGAAAGTCGCGCCGGAGACCTGGGGCGAGGCGATGGCGGCGCTCCTCGTCCACGTCGGGGACGGGCGGCTGGCCGACGGCATGATCGCGGCGGTGGAGAAAGCCAGCGCGGTGCTGGCCGAGCACTTCCCGCGTGACGAGCACGACGTCAACGAACTGCCGGACCGGCTGATCGAGTTGTGAGGCAATCGTAGCGGGATTGCGCCGCAGGCTCCCATTGCCAACAATCGTCCCTGTCGCGAAGCGATGGGGAGGAACATGCTGCCTCAACGACGCTCGACATGGCGGGGTGTTGCCGCTTAGGGCCATCGCCGTGAAAGAACGCCCCCTTCCCCCCGACGCCACCGAGCCCGAGCAGGTCGAATGGGCCGGCCGGTTCGTCCTCGCCAAGCGGCGCGGGCGGTGGGAATACGCCGGGCGCGCGCGCGGGATTCGCGCGGCGGTGATCCTGGCCATCGACGCCGGCGAGGTGCTGCTGGTGGAGCAGTTCCGCGTGCCGCTCGGCAAACCGTGCCTCGAACTCCCCGCCGGCCTGATCGGCGACGAGAAGGACGGCGAGGATACGCTCGAAAGCGCGCGGCGCGAGCTGGAGGAAGAAACCGGCTATCGCGCGGCGCAGTGGGAAGACCTTGGAGAGTTCTGCTCTTCCCCCGGCATGTTGTCCGAAACCTTCACTCTGCTGAAGGCCACCGGGCTGACGCGCGTGGGTGAAGGCGGCGGCGTGGACGGGGAGGAGATCGTGGTCCACCGCGTGCCGCTCGCCCGCATCGGCCAGGCGATCGCCGGGCATCGCGCGCGCGGCCACGTCATCGACGCCAAGCTGCTGATGCTGCTCGGCCCCGGCATTCTGGAGGACGGCGCACAGTGAAGGTTCTGATTCTCGGGGCTGGCGCGATGGGCTGCCTTTATGGCGCGGCCTTTCACCGGGCGGGGTGCGAGGTGGCGCTGGTGGACGTCAACCGCGCGCATGTCGACGCCATCAACGCCCATGGGCTGGAGCTCGATACCCGCGCGGGAATCGAGCGCCTGCCCATTCCCGCCTGCCTGCCGGAACAGGTAACGGAGCCGGTGGACCTGGTGGTGGTGTTCACCAAGACCTTCCACACCGACGCCGCGCTCGCCGGCATAGCCGCCGCCATCGGGCCGGACACCCACTTGCTCAGCCTCCAGAACGGCCTCGGCAACGATCGGCGGCTGGCCGCGCATGCCGGCGAGAGCCGAGTGCTCGTGGGCACCAGCGCCTTGCCTTCGGATATGGTGAGGCCGGGCAAGGTGCGCAGCCATGGTGAAGGATGGTCGAAGCTCTATCCGGCGTTCGGCGACGATCCGGCGTTCGCGGAACGGGCCGCCGCGCTGCTCACGACGGGCGGCCTTCCCGCCGCGATCGAGCCGGCAATTCATGTCGCCATCTGGTCGAAGGCGATCTTCAATGCGACGATGAACCCGCTCTGCGCCCTCACCCGCCGCACGCCGGGCTTCCTGGGCGCGAACCCGGAAAGCCGGGCGATGATAACCGCCGCGGTGGAGGAAGGCGTCGCGGTGGCGAACGCCTGCGGGGCGCCGGTTCCCGCGCAGCCGATCCACGACCTGACCGAAGTGTCGATGACCGACCACGCCGATCACGAAGCCTCGATGCTGCAAGACGTGAAGGCCGGCCGCCGCACCGAAGTCGACGCCATCAACGGCGCCATCGTAGAGGCGGGGCGGCAGGCGGGCGTCGCCGCCCCGGTGCTGGAAACGCTGTGGCGGCTGGTGAAGCTGGAAGAAGCGAAGCTGGGCTGATTGCAGCCCTCTCTCATGAAGGGGAGAGAGCACGGCCCCCTTCCCTTTTCTCGGCGCGCGCCATAGCAGGGCCGGACAAGATCAACCTTGTGGAGAGGCACCGCCCCGATGGCGCAGAACAACACGATCACCTTCTACGACCTCGCGCTCAGCACCGGCGCGACGATCAGCCCGTTCGTCTGGGCGACCAAGTATGCGCTGAAGCACAAGGGGTTCGATCTCGACGTGGTGCCCGGCGGATTCACGAAGATCCCCGAGCGCACCGGCGGCAAGACCGAGCGGCTGCCGGCCATCGTCGACGACGGCAAGTGGGTGCTCGATTCGTGGGGCATCGTCGAATACCTCGACGAGACTTATCCCGACCGGCCGGCGTTGATCCCGCACCCGAGCGTGGCGGCAGTGACGCGCGCGCTCGACGCATGGTTCTGGGGCGCGGCGACAGGCCCATGGATGCGCTGCTTCTGCGTCAACTACCGCGATCTCTCCAACCCCGAGGATCACGAGTACATCACCCATTCGCGCGAGAAGATGCTGGGCAGAACGCTGGAGGAAATGCAGGCCGGATGGGAAGACCGCCTGGCCGGCATATCCGCCGCGATCGAACCGCTGCGCATTGCGCTGCGCGAGGTGAAGTACCTCGGCGGCGATACGCCCAACTACGCCGACTACCGCATTCTCGGCTCGATCCTGTTCACCGCCTCGGTGTGCAAGACTTCGCCCGTGCTGGCGGACGACGATCCGCTGCGGCCGTGGATCGACAGCCTGCTCGACATGTACGGCGGGCTCGGCCGCCATCCGGGCCTGTTTCCGCTGTTCGGCCTGAAGCAGCGCGAAGGCGATCCGCCGCTGTTCATGCCGGCCGGCCAAGGGGGCATCCACAAGCGCAACACCGGGCCTGAATCGACCAGCGCCGAAACGAAGCGCATCACCGAAGGGATGGCGAAAGCCTGATGCGCGTCCTCGTAACGCGGCGCTGGCCCGAACCCGTCGAGCTGGCGCTGCGCGAGCGGTTCGATGTCACGCTCAACGAAACCGACCGGCCGCTGACGCAGGCGGAACTGGCGGCGGCGATGGGCGCGTACGACGTGCTGTGCCCGACAGTGTCCGACCGCATCGATGCGGCGGTGATCGGCGGCGGCGAGCGGGTGAAGCTGATCGCCAACTATGGCGTCGGTTTCGACCATATCGATCTCGCGGCCGCGCAGGCGAAGGGCGTGGCGGTCAGCAACACCCCCGGCGTGCTGACCGACGCCACCGCCGACATCGCGATGACGCTGCTGCTGATGGCCGCGCGCCGCGCCGGCGAAGGCGAACGCGAATTGCGCGCGGGCCACTGGACCGGCTGGCGGCCGACGCACCTGATCGGGAGCGCGCTGAAGGGCAAGACGCTCGGCCTCGTCGCCATGGGCCGCATCGCCATCGCCACCGCGCGACGGGCGAAGCACGGCTTCGGCATGCGCATCGCCTATTACGGCCGCCGCCCCTGCGACCCGGCCGTGGCGGCGGAACTGGAGGCGGAGTTCGTCCCCGACCTGCACGCGTTGCTGGCGGCCTCTGACTTCGTCTCGCTCCATGTCCCCGGCGGCGCGGAGACGGCCAACCTGATCGACTCCGCGGCGCTCGCGGCGATGAAGCCGGGCAGTTACCTGATAAATACCGCGCGCGGCGGCGTGGTCGATCACGAAGCGCTGGCCGAAGCGCTGCGCAGCGGCCATCTGGCCGGGGCCGGACTAGACGTCTATCCGCACGAGCCGCGGGTGCCCGAAGCGCTGCTGGCGCTGGAGAACGTGGTGCTGCTGCCGCACCTCGGCAGCGCCAACGCCGAAACCCGCGTGGCCATGGGAATGAAGGCGCTGGCCAACGTCGAAGCCTTTGCCAGCGGCAAACCGCTGCCGGACCGCATTGGATGAGCAGCGCGGTCGAGCGGCTGATCGCCGAGGAACGGCTGCCGGCCGACTATCGCGCGATCGTCGATACGCACTGGCGGCCGCTCAGCGAAACGATCGCCGAGCGCTACGCCGACAGTCCCGGAGGCAGGCCGCTGGTGGTGGGGATCAACGGCGCGCAGGGTTCGGGCAAGTCCACGCTGTGCCGGTTCCTCGAAGTGCTGCTGGTCGAGCACAACCAGCGCGCGGCCACGCTGTCGATCGACGATCTCTACCTGACCCGCGCAGAACGCGAGCGGCTGGGGCGCGAGGTCCATCCGCTGCTGGCCACGCGCGGCGTCCCCGGCACGCACGATCCCGCGCTGGGCCTCCCGGTGATCGAGGCGTTCCGGGCGGGCCGCGATCTCGAACTGCCGCGCTTCGACAAGTCGGTCGACGACCGCGCCCCGGAAGCGGAAACAGTCCGGGGACCGCTGGAAGTGCTGCTGTTCGAAGGCTGGTGTCTGGGCGCCGCGCCCCAGGACGAGGAGGCGCTGGCCGAGCCGGTCAATACGCTCGAGGCCGTGGAAGATCCCGATTGCGCCTGGCGGGCCTGGGTCAATCGCGCGCTGCGGGAAGACTACTCCAGGCTGTTCGCCGAGCTGGACATGCTCGTCATGCTCAAGGTCCCGGATTTCGCCACCGTGCGCCGCAATCGCGCCTTGCAGGAAGACAAGCTGCGCGCGCGCAATCCCGATGCGCCGGGGCTGATGGATGCCGCCGCGCTCCAGCGCTTCCTCGACCAGTACGAGCGGCTGACGCTGCACATGTTCGCCGAGATGCCGGCGCGCGCCGATGTGCTGATCGAAATCGGGCCGGATCAGCGGCCGGCCTGATCGCCGCCGCGGCAAGCATTTCACTTTCCTACAGCCGCTCCTCCATGCCACAATCCGGCTTGAGAGGGGAATCGCGATGGGTACGAAACGCGCGATCGACGCGTTGTGGAAGGTGACAGGGGTTTTCCAGAAAGCCTCTGTATTACAAGAATATATCCTGAAAATTCGGCAAATTTTTCGGCCGTTTCGTGTAACCCGGAAGGCGGCGATAGCGGCGGCTGCGCTGGCTCTCGCCGGGTGCGGCGTCGCCGGGTCCGGGACCGGGTCCGGGGCCGGCAACGTCGACGAAGCGCGCCTGCTCGCCGCCGAGGACGATCCCGACAACTGGCTGAGCCATGGCCGCACTTACGCGGAACAGCGTTTCAGCCCGCTGGCCGACATCGACGAAGGCAACGTCGGCGAACTCAGCCTCGCCTGGGCGGTCGAGCTCGACACCAGCCGCGGGCAGGAAGCGACGCCGGTGGTGGTCGACGGGGTGATGTATGTCTCCACCGCCTGGTCGAAAGTCATGGCGGTCGATGCCGCGAGCGGCGAGGTGCTGTGGCGCTTCGACCCCGAGCCGATCGGCGCGAAAGGCGCGGACGCCTGTTGCGACGTGGTCAACCGCGGGGTTGCGGTATGGGGCGGCAAGGTCTTCGTCGGCACCATCGACGGGCGTCTGGTGGCGCTCGACGCGGCGACCGGCAAGAAGCGCTGGGACATGCTCACCGTAGACCAGGACAAGCCCTATACCATCACCGGCGCGCCGCGCGTGGTGCGCGGCAAGGTCGTGATCGGCAACAGCGGCGCGGAGCTGGGCGTGCGCGGCTATGTCAGCGCCTACGACGCGGACAGCGGCGAGCTGGTCTGGCGGTTCTACACCGTGCCCGGCAATCCGGCCGAGGGGCCCGACGGGACGATTTCCGACGAACCGCTGGAACGCCTCGCCCGCCCTACCTGGAACGGCAAGTGGTGGGAACTGGGCGGCGGCGGCACGGTGTGGGATTCGATCGTCTACGATCCCGATTTCGACCAGTTGCTGATCGGCGTCGGCAACGGTTCGCCATGGAACCACCGGGCGCGGTCGGACGGCAAGGGCGACAACCTGTTCCTCAGCTCGATCGTCGCGCTCGATCCCGATACCGGGGCCTACAAGTGGCACTATCAGCAGAACCCCGGCGAAAGCTGGGACTTCACCGCCACGCAGCAGATCACGCTCGCCGACCTGACCATCGACGGGCAGGAACGCAAGGTCCTGCTCCAGGCGCCGAAGAACGGGTTCTTCTACGTCATCGACCGCGCCGACGGAAAGCTCGTCAGCGCCGAACCTTACGCGCCGCAGAACTGGGCCGAACGGATAGACCTCGTCAGCGGGCGTCCGGTCGAACGCGAAAGCGCGCGCTATGCCGATAGGGCCGAACTGATCTACCCGTCCGGCATCGGCGCCCATGCCTGGCAGCCGATGAGCTATTCGCCGCTGACCGGGCTGGTCTATATCCCGGCGATGCATGTCCCGCTGGCCTATGGGGATACGCCGACTTTCGAATGGACCATCGGCCGCTGGAACACGGGCGTCAGCTTCCTCGAGCCGCCCGAGGGCTCGGTCCCCGGCGCGACCGCGGTGGAACGGCGCGCGGCGCTGGCGGCCATGAACAAGGGCATGCTGATCGCATGGGACCCCGTGGCGCGGAAGGCGCGCTGGACCGTGGAGCAGCCGTGGCCGTGGAACGGCGGCACGCTGGCGACCGCGGGCAACCTGGTGTTCCAGGGCGATCCTTACGGCGTGTTCCGCGCCCGCGCCGCGGATACCGGCAGGGAAGTGTGGAGCTTCGACGCGCAGCGCGGCGTAATGGCCGGACCGATCAGCTTTCGCGCCGGCGGCGAGCAATACGTGGCGGTGCTGGCCGGGTACGGCGGTTCGATGGGCATGGCGACGGCAACGGCGTGGATGCGCCGCCCGCCGCCCAACGGGGTGTTGCTGGCGTTCAAGATCGGCGGCGCCGGCACGCTGGCGAAATTGCCGCCGGTCGAACCCCTGCCTTATGTGACCAGCGAGGAGAGCTTCACCCCCGCCCAGCTTGCGGAAGGGGCAAGCCAATACTTCGCGTTCTGCACCATCTGCCACGGCGGCCCGGTCAATCCCGACCTGATGCGATCGCAGATGGCGAGCGACGCCCAGGCCTGGCGTGCGGTGGTGATCGACGGGGCGCTGGCGGGCAACGGCATGATCGGTTTCAGCCGGTGGATCACCGCCGAGCAGGCCGAAGCGGTGCGCGCCTACGTGCTGAGCGAGGCGGCGCGGCTGAAAGCGGAGGAGTAATTAGTTGTATCAGAGAATCATTTCAATTTGAACTAAGATCGCCGAGGGTCTAGGGCCAGGCCCCATTAACTGCACGCCCGAGGTTTGAGGCGATTTTGTTCAGGGTAAGGAGGCAGGGCGCAGGAATATGTCGATATTTCAAGTCCTGCCGACGCTGGCCTGGGCAAAATCGGTCAAATCCCGCAGGGACGCCGAAATGGCTTCGATCTCGTGTCCGCGCGGCCTTGCAGGTAGCGATGCTACCCGCGGCGGCCACCCGAACCCGAGATCTTCGCCATTTCGACGCCTCGAGCGTGGAGTTAATGGGGCCTGACCCTAGGACACAATCAACTTGCCGGGCATGACGCGCCCGCCTGCATTGAGGAGGGATTTACGATCATGCGAAAGACGTTGACCGCATTGCTCTGTGCCGCTGTCCTGGTTCCGGGGGCGCATGCGCAGTCCGGCGACTCTGCGCCCGATCCCGCCGACTGGCCGCGCTACGCCCGCGACCTCGGCGGTACGCGCTATTCCCCGCTCGACCAGATCGACACGGGAAATGTCGAGAATCTCGATACCGCATGGTCGTTCGTCCTGCGCCCCGAAGGCGGGGCGGGCCTGCTCGGCGGCACGGTGCCGATCGTGATCGACGGCACGATGTACCTGCCGGTCGGCAACGCCGTGGTGGCGCTCGAGGCGCATACCGGGCGCGAGCTGTGGCGGCATCCGGTCCAGGGCCTGGTGCGCCGGGGCGTGACCTGGTGGGCCGGCGACGGCGCGCTCGGCCCGCGAATCTTCTATGCGACCGGCAGCGCCCTCGTCGCAATCAATCCGGCCACGGGAGAGACGGATACCTCGTTCGGCGACAACGGTTCCGTCGCGATCGAAGGCACGCCCGCGTCCTATCCGCCGACCATCTATGGCAACGTGATGCTGATCGGCGCCAATACGGCCGAAATGCCGCGCGGCCCCTCAGGCAACAGCCGCGCCTATGACGCCCGCACGGGCGAAAAGCTGTGGGAGTTCAACTCGGTCCCGCAACCGGGCGAAGTCGGCCACGAAACCTGGCTGGACGACGGCTGGAAGGAACGTTCCGGCACCAACATGTGGATCTGGTACACCACCGCCGACGCGGCGACGGACACCTTCTACATGACGCTCGGCAGCCCTTCGCCCAACTACTATGGCGGCGACCGGCCGGGCGACAACCTGTTCGGCAACTCGCTGGTCGCGGTGGACGCGCATACGGGCGCGTACAAATGGCACTTCCAGACCATCCATCACGATCTGTGGGACTGGGACCTGCCCGCGCCGCCGGTGCTGTTCGATGTGAACAAGGACGGCGAGACCATTCCGGCGCTGGCGCTGACCGGCAAGCCCGGCCTGATGTACATCCTCAATCGCGAGACCGGCGAGCCGATCCACGGGGTCGAGGAGCGCCCGGTGGCCGCGGCCGACGTGCCCGGCGAATGGTACAGCCCGACGCAGCCGTTCCCGGTCAAGCCGGAACAGCTCAACCGCGGCGTCTGGACGCCCGACGACGTGGTCACCGCGGCCGACACGACGCCCGAACACGCCGCCGCCTGCCGCGCGCTGCTCGATTCCTACGGCGGCACGTTCTTCAACCAGGGGACGTTCACGCCGTTCTTCCTTCACGAAGAAGGCGACGAGCCCAAGGCCTCGATCAACCTGCCGCACAACGGCGGCTCCAACTGGGGCGGCAGCGCGGTCGATCCGACCAGGGCGCTCGTCTTCGTCAACGTCAGCGAAAGCGGCAGCATCGGCTGGATCGAAAAGCGCGATCCCGGCGGCGACTACGGCCGCGGCACCGCCGATTCCAACCAGCTCTACGATCGCGGCAGCCTGGTCGGTCCGGGCGCCTATTCGTCGTTCGCGGCGAGCTTCAAGACCGAAGACGGGCGCACGGTGAACCTGCCCTGCATCCGCCCGCCATGGGGCCGGCTGGTGGCGGTGGACGCCAATACCGGAGAGATCGCCTGGGCCACCCGGCTCGGCGTGACCGAGGAACTGCCCGAGGGCAAGCAGGACACCGGCGCGAACAACACCTTCGGCGGCCCGATCGTCACCGCCGGCGGGCTGGTGTTCATCGGCGCGACCGGCGACGGCTATTTCCGCGCCTTCGACGCCGCCGACGGCGACATCCTGTGGGAGCAGAAACTGCCATACGCGCCGATGACGGTGCCGATCACCTATCGCGGCAAGGACGGAAAGCAGTATGTTGCGGTGGTGGCGGTGGGCTCCGGCTTCGGCGCTCCCGGACCGCGCACGCCCGACGGCAAGCCGCTGAACGAGGAATCGGTGATCGCGTTCGCCCTTCCCGAATGAGCCGGACGCGAACGAAAGTGGGAGAGTTCGAGATGAAAAGTATGGCTTCGATGCTGCTCGGCGCGGCGGCGCTGGCAAGCGCGGGGTGCGCGGCCGCGCAGTCCGAAACGGTGACCACGCCCGAAGGGGCGCAGATGCAGGTCAGCGCGGACCTTGCCTACAAGCCGGGCGAACTGACGCCGGAGCAACTGGCGAGCCCCACGCGCGACCTGTTCGCGCAGGATTCGATGAACGTGTTCCGCCGCTTCCCGCGCGACAAGACGGCGGAAATGGTGAAGTTCTACACCGAGGCGCTGGCGCTGCGCTCGCTCAGCCCGATCCAGCTTACCTCCACCCAGCAGATGATCCTCACCGGCGTCGGCTCGGGCCAGATCAAGCTGTCGGCCGGGCAGCAGGGCAACCGCAAATTCGACCTTTCCGGCGGTTTTGCCGGCGGCACCGGCATCCGCTTCTTCGCCTTGTCTTACCCTGACGCGGCGGTCGTCAGCCAACGCTTCGCCGATGCCGGGTTCCCCGCGCCGGACTTCGTCCGCCGGGAAGACGGGCTTCAGCAGGCGATAGTCACCGACCCCGGCGGGTTCTCGATCGTGCTACTGATCCGGTCTGGCGCGCAGGATCACTCGAACGACGGCGTCGGCGTGGGGATCGGCGTGTCGGACCTGGCGAAGAGCCGCGCGTTCTATCGGGAGTTCGTCGGGCTGGACGAACTGGATCCGGTGGATGCGCCGGTGCTCGGCACGACGCTCTATCCCTATCGCCACGAGGAAACGACGCTGATGCTGTTCGAGGCCGAGGGCGACGCGGTCGACAACGGCAGCGCCGGCATCCAGTACGTGGTGCGCGACGCGCCGATGGTGGACGCCAAGGCCAAATCGCGCGACATCGCGGTCGAAACCCCGCTCAACAAGCTCGGCGGGTTCGATCTCGTCACCGTCTGGCTCAACGATCCCGACGGCGTGACCAACTATTTCGCGCAAGTAGGCCCCGGCAGCCGCACCGCGCAGCAGGCGCGCGCGGGCGGGAACTGACCCCTGGCGAGCCCCGCGAAGGCGGGGCTCCGGGGCAGCCGGCTATTTCCTGGTCTGGACGATGTAGGCCGCGAGCAGGTCTATGTCCTCCTCGCCCAGCCAGCCGAAGTTGGGCATTGCGCCCTGGCCGTTGGTGATCACGTCCACCGCATGGGCCTTGTCGAGCGCGGGGTTGCCGTCGAAGGCCGGACCGATGGACCCGCCCGCGCCCGCATCGGCCAGCGCGTGGCAGGAATTGCAGGCATTGGCGTTGAACAGTTCGCGGCCCTTGGCGACTTCCTCGGCGCTCAGCGCCGCGGGGGCCACAGTCGGATCCTCGGCGCTGGCGAAAGCGCCGGCAAGCGGAGCCGCGAGGGCGCCGAGCGCCAGCGTCCCCAGAACAAGCTTTGCCTTGTGGCGGAATTGCGCCGCGACTCGTAGCATCCGATCTCACCTTTCCAATTGCTTGCGGGAAGCCCGATTGGCGGGAACCCGGTCAACGACCCGGCTAGCCGATGCAAGCTTTACAGTAGATTTACGCCCTAGCCAGCATCTGGACATTGTCAATCTCAACGCCCTTCCAACGCTTCGGCCCGAATGTGATGACGGCCCCTTCCGGTTGCGTTAGGAAGGCCCCGAGATCAAGGGGAAGGACATGAACAAGGCTATTCTCGCACTCGCGGCCACGGCCCTTGTCGCAGGCTGCGACGCGAAACCACCGGCGCCCGAGCAGACGGTCCAGCAACTGATGGCCGACGTGGTCCAGCCGACCACCGAGATCTACTGGGACTCCGTCCAGTACATCAGCGACGAGGACGGGCAGCACGAGATCTTCCCCAGAACCGACGAGGAATGGGAACAGACGCGCCAGGCCGCTGTCCGCATCCAGGAGCTGGGCGTGCTGCTGCAACAGCCGGCCTATGCGCACGATCGCGGCGAGGACTGGGCGCAGATCGCCGGCTCGCTGGTCGAAGTCGCCGAGCTTGCGGAGCAGGCGGCGGTGGACCGCGACGTCGATAGGGTGTTCGAGGTCGGCGGCACGATCTACAACGTGTGCAGCGCGTGCCATCAGATCTACCCGTCGACAGCGGAAGCGGAGGGCGGCGCACCGGCGGAGCGGCCGGATTTCTCCGACAACCCGACCGAAGGGTAAGCCGGCGGCGCCCGGATGACCGACAAAATCCGCTTCCGCGCCGCGCTGTGCTGGCTGGCGCTTCTCGCGCTCGCCGCGATGCCCGCCACCGCCGCGCTCGCGCACGATATTTCGGAAGCCAACCGCAGCGCGGTCCAGCAGATAGAGGGGCCGGCGCCGTTCGTGTTCTTCTACCTCGGGGCCAAGCACATGGTCACCGGGATCGACCACATCCTGTTCCTGATCGGCGTGGTGTTCTTCCTGCGCCGGATGCGCGACGTGGTTATCTACGTCTCGATGTTCACCATCGGCCATTCGCTGACCCTGCTCGGCGGCGTGCTGCTGGGAACCGGGGCCAACGCTTCTCTGGTCGATGCGATCATCGGTCTGTCGGTGGTCTACAAGGCGGCCGAGAACCTCGGTGGGCTGCGCCGGATCGGGTGGAAAATCGATACCCGGCTCGCAGTGCTCGTCTTCGGCCTGTTCCACGGGCTGGGCCTGGCGACCAAGGTGCAGGACCTGCAAATGTCGGACAACGGGTTGCTGGCGAACCTGATCGCCTTCAATGTCGGGGTCGAGGCGGGCCAGGTGCTGGTGCTGGCTCTGGTCGTGCCGCTGCTCAACGCCTGGCGCGCGCGCAGGTCGTTTGCCGCCGGCGCATTCTATGCCAATGTCGCGCTGCTCGCCGCGGGCCTCGCCCTGACCGCGTTCCATTTGAAAGGATACTTTGCCTGATGACCGATACCGAAAGCGCCCCGCCCGCCCGCTCCTCCAGCCGCAAGCTGCTGATCGGCTCCGGCCTGGCGATCGTCGCGATCGGGATCGTCGCCATCGTCCTTCCGGCGGAATTCGGCGTCGACCCGCTCGGCACGGGCAAGGCGCTCGGCCTGACCAAGCTCGCCGAGCCGGAGATGAACGAGGAGCAGATCCGCGGCGCGAAGCGCACCGGCGTGCTCACGCTGTCGGATGCGCCGCTCGAACGGGAGCAGTGGGACGACGAATGGCAAGTGACGCTTGCCCCCTATGAAGGGATCGAACTCAAGTACACGCTCAACGAAGGAGCCGCGATCGACTTCGAATGGGAAGCGACCGGCACCGTCGAGTACGATCTTCACTCGCATCCGTTCGAGGGCGGCACCGAGCTGACCGAAAGCTATGCCGTCGACAGGGGCGAGCGGATGCAGGGCCACTACGTCGCGGCCTTCACCGGCCTGCACGGCTTCTACTGGCAGAACCGCAACATGGCCGACGTGACCGTGACGATCCGCGCCGCCGGATCGATCGAGGGTTCCACGGTGTTCCAGAGCGGCGGACAGACCGAGCGCGAACTCGCTCCGCCCGAGTAGCAGCGCGCGGGAAAACGGATTTTGTCAAATTGCGACACTTTCCACCCTTGTTGTCGCGCCGCCTTCTCGGCTAGGGCCAGAGGTCCTGGCGACGCCACAACCGGCGGGCCGACATCTATGGGGGTTTGGGAGTGAACCTTTCGCCGCGCACAGTATCGTTTCGCCGCAAGGCGCTGGTCCGTATCGCGCGACCGCTGATACCCGCATCGCTGGCGCTGTTTTCCGCCGCTTGCGCAACGACGGCGACGAACCAGGAACCGACCGCGGCCAGCCTGCCGCATGAGCGGTTCGACTACGTCGGGTGGGACGCCTATCTCGGCGGCAGCGAATCGTCGCAGTATACGGCGCTCGCCCAGATCACGAAGGACAACGTCAACCAGCTCGAAGTGGCCTGGACTTATCAGGCCGGCGAGGGCCAGCCGCCGCAGTTCAACCCGATTGTCGCGGGCGGGACGATGTATGTCCTGGCCAGCGACGGCAAGATCGCCGCGCTCGATCCCGCCACCGGGCGCGAGCTGTGGAAGAGCGAGACGACCGGGCGGATCAGCGCGCGCGGCATCAATCACTGGCAGAGCGCCGACGGGTCCGAACGCCGGCTGGTGTTCCTCAACGACGGGCTGGTGAGGGCCATCGACGCCACGACGGGCAAATACATCGACGGCTTCAGCATCGACCTGCGCACCGCCCTGCCGGAAGGCCACGCCGAAACGCCGCGCCCGCTGATGACCAACAACCCCGGCCGCATCTACAAGGACACCTATATCGTCTCGTTGCCGGCCGGCGCTTACGACTACGCCTCGTCGCCGGCCGACATTCAGGCATACGACATCCGCACCGGTGCGCTGAAATGGGTGTTCCACGTCGTCCCGCGTATCGGCGAGTTCGGGTCCGAAACCTGGCCGGAGAAAGACCGTGAGAGGTTCGGCGGGGTCCACAACTGGTCGGAATTCACCGTCGATCCCGAACTGGGCATCGCCTTCATTCCCACAGGCACCGCGCGGTACGATTTCTACGGCGGCAACCGCGAAGGCGACAACCTGTTCGCCAACTCTATCGTCGCACTCGACGTGAACACCGGAAAGCGCCTCTGGCACTTCCAGACGGTCCACCACGACCTGTGGGATTTCGACCTGCCCAATGCGCCCAAGCTCATGACGATCACGAAGGACGGGAAGAAGATCCCCGTAGTGGTCGTCGCGGTCAAGCACGGCTTCGTGTTCGTGTTCGACCGGCGCACCGGCGAGCCGGTGTGGCCGATCGAGGAGCGCCCCGTTCCGGCATCCGACGTGCCAGGCGAAAAGGCCAGCCCGACACAGCCCTTCCCGACATGGCCCGAGCCGTTCACCCGGCTGGAGTTCAACGAGGAGGACATCAACCCCTATCTGCCCGAAGCGGATCAGGAGAAGCTGCGCGAACTGCTGCGCACCAGCCGCAACGAAGGCCTGTTCACGCCGCCCAGCCTGCAAGGCTCGATCTCGATGCCGGGCCACAACGGCGGGGCAAACTGGGGCAATACGGCCGCCGATCCGGAGCGGCAGCGGTTCTTCGTCGTCAGCCGCGACATTCCGTTGCTCATCACGCTCAACCCGGACAACCGGCCGGAAGAACTTGAGAAGATGCCCAACGGCAGCGCGGACCTCAATCCGTACAAGTCGCCGGTCAACTTCCTGCTGCAAAGCAACGGCATGGTGGCAATCAAGCCGCCGTTCTCGAACCTCACCGCCTACGACATGAACACCGGCGAGATCATGTGGCAGGTGCCCAACGGCGAGATCATGACGCTTGAGGCGCAAGGCATCACCGGCGTCGGCAGCCAGGCCCCGCGCGGCGGCCCGGTCGCCACCGCCACCGGCCTGCTGTTCGTCGGCACCGCCACCGACCGCAAGTTCCGCGCCCGCGATGCCGATACCGGCAAAGTGCTGTGGGAACACGAGCTTCCGGCGGCGACCGAAGGCGTGCCGGCGGTCTACGAAGTGGACGGACGGCAATACGTCACGATCCCGGTCGGCGGCGTGGGCCATTTCGCCAACGGCCTCGGTCTGCCGGAACCGGGCCCGAACCAGTACATGACCTTCGCGCTTCCGGCGGGCGCGCGGTGAAGCGGCATCGGCTGCCGGCGCTCGCCGCATGGGCGGCGCTGGCGCTGCCGGGAATGCCGGCGCTGGCGCAGCAGGCCGATCTCACCGTGGCGCCGGAAGTCCCTCGCACCTTCCGGGCGGAAACCACGCCCTGGGGCGAGCCGGACTTTCGCGGCGGCTGGCCGATCGACCACCTCAACGGCCGCACGCCGTTGCAGCGCGACCCGGAGCACGGCAACCGCGTGTTCCTGACCGACGAGGAATTCGCCGAGCGCGACGAAGCGGTCGAGCAGCTCGCCCGCCGCTACGAGAACGAGGACGAAGGCGGCACCATGGGCATCGGCCACTGGGCCGAAGTCGCAGCCGCCAATCGCCGCACGAGCTGGATCATCGATCCGCCCGACGGCCGCCTCCCGGCTTTCACGCCCGAGGGCAAGCGCCTGTCCGATGCGATGCGTTCCACCTGGCGGCGCGGGCAAGCGTTCGAATGGACCGACGATTTCGACAGCTGGGACCGCTGTATCACGCGCGGCCTGCCCGCCTCGATGTTCCCGTTCATGTACAACAACGGGATGCGCATCTTCCAGTCGCCCGGCGTGGTCGCGTTGCAGATGGAGATGGTCCACGAAACGCGCATCATCCCCACCGACGGCCGTGCGCCGATCCCTTCGCAGATCCACAACTGGCTCGGCGAAAGCCGCGGGCATTGGGAAGACGGCAATACGCTGGTGATCGAAACCACCAACCTGAAGGCCGGCCCTTCGGCGACCAACATCGGCACCACCGGCTCGCCGCCGGAAAACGACACGCCGATCAGCGCCGGAGCGAAGATCGTCGAGCGGCTGACGATGACCGGGCCCGATACAATTGTTTACGAAATCACGCTGGACGATCCGACGATCTTCACCCAACCGTGGACCGCCCGCCTGGACTGGCAACGTGATGACGATTTCGGCATTTTCGAGTATGCCTGTCACGAAGGCAACGTTCAGATCAGGAACTACATCAACGCGTCGCGCGCCGACAGCGCGCAGGATCAGGAGAGGACGCAATGACCCGCTTCAACACCATTCGTAACATCGCCGGAGCGGCATTGCTGACCGCCACGGCGCTGACCGCCCCAGCCGTCGCCCAGCCGGTGCCCGACGACCTGACCGTGATGCCGCCGGTGCCGACCGATTTCGACCCGCCGAAGACCGAGTGGGGCGATCCGGACCTGCGCGGCACCTGGCCGATCGACAACATCGCCAGCCTGCCGATGAACC